>CAYRAM010000004.1:0-129630 GCA_964422295.1 uncultured Planctomycetia bacterium
AACTGGGAATCGAACAGAAGGTGCACGGATTGTCACAGCCTTCGGAGATTTTCAGGTATGCACTGTGGGAGGGAGTCAGACGCAGGCGAGAATCTTCTGAATACGCCGGGTGGGAGATATCTCCCAGATGAACCCGATCCGCATCGCGCGCTGCGCGCACTTCGGTCATCAGGTTATTGAGGATCTCCGGCATCTTCGGATACTCGGACATGCCGACGATAGCATCGATCTCGGGAATCTCCTTGGCCAATTCCTCCGGGTAGCGTTGGCCAAGGCAGCCGGCGACCACCACGCGCTTGGCAGGATCATTCTCCTTGAGCTTGACCAGATCGAGAATGGCATCGATCGATTCTTCCTTGGCGCTCTCGATAAAGCCGCAAGTGTTGACCATCAGGATATCGGAGGTTTCCGGTTGTTGGGAAACCACGAAGCCCTGCGCCCCGAGGCGACCGAGAATCACTTCGGAATCGACCAGATTTTTGGGACAGCCGAGGCTGACCATATGGATCGCAACCGGTTCCACGTGTTGCATTCCCTTTCCTCAAGAGCCAACCCCCCCCGCTGTCGAATTCGGGGAGCATTCTCCAAGTGAGCATTCTAGCACCTGCCGTCAAAAGGACCATGCCGCCGGGGCTTTCCCCGGGAAGATTCGCACCTGAGAATGACCGTTTCACCTCTGGAAAGGCTCCCATGGCTGTGCAGGGAAATCTGCGAGAATTGACGGAAATGGCTCTCGCCAGTATCCAAAGACGATACCCCTTCTTTCACGGGCAGGTTTATACCAGCAACGCCGACGTGCACATCCCGGGCGAGTTGACTCCGGTGTTCAGCGGCGCCTTCGACTGGCACTCTGCGGTGCATGGGCACTGGACTCTGGTGCGTGCTCTGCATGTCGATCCGGATCGAACCCAATTGGATGCTGATCACGCCGCAGAGATCGAAAAATATCTCGATGAATCCCTCAATGCTAAAGATCTCTCACGTGAAGTGGCTTACGTCGAAGCGCATCCCCGATTCGAGGTCCCATACGGAAGAGCATGGTTGCTGACGCTGTGTGCAGAGTTGCGAAAGATGCGACATCCGTTGCTGGCTCGTTTGGAAGACTTGGAGAGTGAAGCGCTGGGAGCGATCATCCGCTGGTGCAAGAAACTGCAGCGGCCGGTGCGTTCAGGGCAGCATGATCAATCGATGTATTCACTGGGCCATTTCTTCGATTGGGCGGCCGTCGCCGGCGACACTACGAGCACCGATCGCATCCGCGAAATCGCCCTGCGTCATCATGGAGAGGACCGGCAACTGCCCTGGCACCTCGAGCCATCCAATCACGACTTCCTGTCGCCCACTTTGGAAACAGCAGATCTGCTGCGACGGATCCTGTCCCCCTCAGATCTGAAATCATGGCTGCAGCAGGCGGCTCCCGCTCTCCTCGATGGGACCTGGCCGACCGAACCGGTGACCTGCCCCGATCCCAGCGATGGAAAACTCGCCCACCTCGATGGACTTAATCTATCGCGAGCCCGTGCACTTCATACCCTTGCTTTACATTTCAAAAGCGAAGACTCAACCCTCTGTCAAACCCTTGAACAACATGCCCATACTCATCAGGAGGCGGGCCTTCAGGGAATTCATCCAGAGCATTACGCCGGCAGTCACTGGTTGGCATCTTTTGCAATGGAAGTGATCCATTTGCGGATGAACTGATTCAAAACACTGGTTCGATTTTATGCACACAAAGTCGGTACTGGATCCATGAGGAAAATTTAGTAGAATGAATTTTATGCACGCCCATGGTGAAAGAGGTACTGAATGCGTTTCATGAATGTTCGTGCTATTCCATTTTTGTTGGTCTTGGCAGCCTGCTTCTTGAGTGCCCCGATGGTTTCCGCACAGAACACACCCAACCCGATTCCGATTCCACCAGGAGGTGGAGGGACTGGTATGGAACTCGGCATGACGATCGATGATATCACCGTCGAGCCGGGGGAACTCTTCGAAATCATCGTTGAGCTCGACAATCCCAACCCGATCATCGACTTTCAATTGTATGTGGATTCCACCTCACCGATGGACTGCCAGTTTCTGGTAACCAATCTCGGTGCGGGCATCGATGCCTATTCGGCAATCTATGGAACTCTTCCCCCAGGGCAGTGCGACGTCGTTACCACGCCTCTTTCCATATGGGCTCTCATGTTCTTTGCTCCTGCGCCCTATCAGAGCTCAATTTGCGGGAATGAGATTTATCGAATCACCTGCGCTGCTGGAATGACCCCGGGTGAAGTGCTTCTTCCGTGGTTCAGCACCGGCTCTATGGGAGGCTCTTCCGGAAATGTCGTGGTAACCATTGCCGACCCGACACCGTCGGTCACCAAAGTGATGCGTGGAGATGTCAATTTGGATAGTGCCTGCAACCTGACCGATGCTGTTAATTTGCTCGACTACCTCTACGTCGGCAACTTTGAAATCAATTGCCCCGATTCCTGTGACCTCGACGACTCCGGCTCCATCAATCTGGCGGATGCGGTCAATCTTCTCAGCGGGCTTTTCGGTGGCGGTTTCACTCTCGAAGACACCTGCAAGGCGGACAGCACCCCTGATCCTTTGGCAGAGTGCAATGGATCTCCCTGTCCTTGATGAGACTTCTGTTTCGTCGATGAAAAATGAACCCCTCCAGGGTACACCCGGGAGGGGTTCATGATTGAGATTCAAAGGACACTCATCAGAGTCAATCCCAATCCAACAACATTTCAAACATCGTGATAAACCATAACGGGTCATCGAGACCAACGGTGAAAACTGGTTCATCAACAACCCCATCAACCTGAATCCCGATTGAAAATCCGCTGTCCATCAAATATTGTGCGCCCAAAACATATCCACCATTAGGAGGTTCAAAGCCCCCCAAGCTGGATGTGTTTCCTGACAGCGCAAAACCGATGTGCATGCCCACCTGTTGGATGACCTGAGTGGAACCGGCGCAGCCTGTGATCAGTACCGATGCACCCATGAGAACAATAAATAGAACCTTGACCTGAATAGTCCATGGAACCCCAATTCTGTAGTCTGAGAAGAACGCATGAAGCCTCTCTTCAATAAAAAAGATAAGGCTTTTCATTTCTTTGCAAAGAATCTCCAAACACTGATCTACCAGTTTCTCAGTGCGGGCTGGGCCAGGCCTCGTCGTCGTCGTCGTCATCAAAGATCCCGTCGACCAAGCCATCGAAGATGGTTATGAACCACAAGGGGTCATCGATCCCCAGGGTGACCAAGGGTTCATCTTTGACTCCATCATATTGGAGACCGAATGAAAACTTGTTGTCTGTGAGATACTGCACACCCAAGACATATCCCCCATCCGGAACAAGGGGATTGGAACCTCCTCCGAATCCCACACCCAGGTGAGCTCCGACTTTGTCATTCAACTTTCGCGTCACCCCCAGGTGCATGCCTCCCGCGCCATCTCTTTCACCGGTGATCGGGTCGTCAAAACGATAGGATCGCAAATCGACGATCATGCCATATCCCTCCTTGGGATATCCGGCCCAACCCAGTGACAGGGTATTTTCACCCAGTCCGACGTTTTGAATCACGCGGGTAGAATTGGCACAGCCGGAAAGTGACGAGGCTGCAATTGCGCCAGTACACAACATGATCCCGAACCGCTGAAGTAGCATGCATCTCCTCTTTCCTGCCAAATGCCCCCATATTTGCCTGCCTTCATAAAACAGTGTTTAATGGTTCTACCAGCCAACGTAATCCCCCCCCTACAAATATGAAAGAAGTGTATGCAGAAGAACAGCCGTATTATTTTAAAAATGCATCGTAGTGGCTGTCGACCACCTCTATTCACGTGATTAATAGGACGAACCATGAACCTGCAACCATTGATTACCGTTGCTTCTTTCAATTATAATCTCAACATAACTGCTGTCATTGGTGGTGGGATCGCCCTTTTGCTATTGATCTTCTTCCTTAAACATCTTCACTGGGGAATTGCTCTCGCTGTCGGTGTAGTGGCTGGTGGGTTGATCGGAGTACTCGTCGCCCGATCTGGCGATGGCGATCTGCTGGAACTTGTTCAGGTATCATTTGGAATCATCGGAGCTGGTACCGCCGGATTTTTGTCTCTGGCTGCATCATTGGTCTCAAGAAGATCCAAGGGGAACAACGACGAACACTTATAGCGAATTGTAAGCGGGTTCAAAATGCCGAAATACAGTTGCATGATCGTGCTGTTCATCTACTTGCTTTCGGGTTGCAGTTCCACCCCCCGTACTCTCTATACGGAGGGCTACGCTGGAGAATTCTCAAAGGGAATCAACTGGGTAAACTACAATGACAATGACTGGGGATGGACTGCCGGCTTTGGCAGCAGGGAAACTGAAGAGCCTTCCAGCTTCTCCGGTGAGGAAGTGAGACTTGGAGCCCAATTTGGAGCCACACGCAGTTTCGGTGAAAACTTTGGTGCCACACTGGGTGTGGGTAGTTATGGCAAGCTGGACCTTTTTGGATCTGATGCAGATTCCAACTCCGGCCCATTTCTCATCGCCGGAGTCCATTACCGATTTGGAGATCAATACCTCTTGGGGCTGCAACACTTCGCCTCCGAGAATGAAACGGTGTTGTCGATCGGATTTGATGACCCTTTCATTTGGATCGTAAATCTCTTCAACTAACGCCGTATAAGCTGCAGGAATCATCAGGATACAGGAGAGCAAATGTTCGATCGGTTTCTTTCCTTGTTCAGGAGCAACCGGAGATACAAACATCTGCAGGAGTATTTCTTCGTGACCGCACTGGAAGAGATGCGCCTGCCCACTGAAAATCTCGAAATCGATCATTACAACGGTCGTTGCTGGTCACCGGAAACTGATTGGATCCCGGTGGTTTTCCCAGAAAAGATCGTTGGGTTTGTTGGGCAATTGGCGAAAGAAAAAACCCAGGACTACTTCTTCCGGGGGTTTGTTTCATCAAACCGGGATTGGTTGAAAAAATATTCCGGATTTGAACCTTCCGATTACGCCAGAAATGAGAAAACCAGGTATCAGATCGACGGAAACTACTACCGAACCCTCTGTGCCACACGCTTCGGACTCGCACCCATCGGTGACTGCCCTTGGTCGTATCGGTTCTTTGAGGCTGTGATGTGCTATTCCCTGCCAGTCATCGGCAAGGATGACCAAGATATCTTCGCTGACGAATACACTTATCTGCGCGATGGAGAAGATCACGCCTATGATCAGGAAGCCTGTGCGCAGAACTATGAAACTTTCCTGAAGAGCCACACCCTCAGACATTTGCGCTGACCGACGAACTGAATCGGTTCATCTTCAACAAGACTGTCCGCGCATAACACAAAGATGGGCATGCAACCAATAGCGTAGATGTATGTTCCAAGAACAGACTACGACTGGGACGACATCTCTTCCCACTCTTCAAGGGAGATCCTGACCTCCCGGGCCTTCGAACCCTTGAAGGAGCTGACGATTCCGTACTCACTCATCAGATCCATCAATCGCGAGGCGCGGGTGTAGCCGATGCTGAGACGGCGTTGCAGCAGGGTCGTCGATCCACGGCCGGTTTCGATGACGATGCGGACCGCTTCATCAAAGAGTTCATCGTCCGTTCCAGGGGTTCCACTCCCCCCTCCGTCCTGACGCCCTTCGAGAAAGTTGTCGATCTCTTTGGAAAACTGCGGCTTGGCCTCATTGCGCAGGTGTTTGACGATCTTGCGGATCTCTTTGTCGGAGACATAGGTGCACTGCGCTCTCTCCAATGTCGATGTATCGGGGGGAAGATAGAGCATGTCACCCATCCCCAGCAACTTGTCTCCACCGATGCGGTCAAGCACCGTTCGCGAGTCGATCTTGCTCGCCACCTTGAAGCAGATCCGCGATGGCAAGTTTGACTTGATCAAGCCGGTAACCACATCAACCGATGGCCTCTGTGTTGCAAGAATCACGTGGATCCCCACGGCGCGTGACTTTTGTGCCAGACGAATAATGGATGCTTCAACCTCTTTGGAGCTGGTCATCATCAGATCCGCCAACTCATCGATGATGATCGTCATATAGGGCAATTGCTTGGGAGCTTCATCCGCCTCTTCATGGGTCACCTTCTCGGTCAGCCGGGCGTATCTCTCCTCGTGTTCCAAATCGTTGTAGCTCTTGAGATCCCTGACCCCGACCTTTGAGAGCAACTCGTACCTTTGCTCCATCTTGCGCACGAGCCATTCAAGAGCAGCCGGTGCCTTCTTCATGTCAGTAATCACTGGAGTCAAAAGGTGGGGAATCTCTTCAAATGCGGATAGTTCGACCATCTTTGGGTCGACCAATATCAATTTCAGTTCGTCTGGAGTGCGAGTCATCAACAGCGAAGTGATGATCGTGTTGATGCAAACAGATTTTCCCGAACCGGTCGACCCGGCGATCAGCATATGTGGCATCTTCGTAAGATCGGCAACGATGGGAACACCGGCCGCATCTTTGCCAAGGAGCAAGGGTAGCCCGAAATCTGATTCGGCGAAGGCACGCGATTGCAACAACTCTTTGAGAACCACAGACTCCCGCTGCTTGTTGGGAACTTCGATTCCCACCGTCGGCTTTCCGGGGATAGGAGCAACCACTCGAACGCTTTTCGCGGACAAGGCCATCGCCAAGTCATCGGAGAGCCCCACGATCTTGTTGACCTTGACTCCCGGCTCCAGGGTTAATTCGTACTGGGTAATCACCGGCCCACGCTGAACATTGCCAACCTTTGACTCGATCTTGAAGGATCGCAAAGTCTCTTCGATCTGGGTGGCGACCTGGTTCAGTTCTTCCCGGCCCTCCTCGTGATTGACCTCTTTGGGGCCATGGAGGAAGTTCAATGGCGGAGGAGAATACGCTCCGTCGAAGGTCAGCTGCTCCTCGTAAGCGCTGACCATTGGCTCGCTCTGTTCGGGACCAAGGCGAATCGTCCGTGTGATGGGGATCTCTTCTTCCTCTTCTTCGTCCTCATCCTCTTCGTATTCTTCCTCGTCGTACTCCTCTTCCTCTTCCTCCTCTTCCTCATACTCCGCGTGAGGATCTTCCTCGTACTCCTCTTCTTCCTCTTCTTCTTCCTCTTCCTCATATTCGTCATCTTCGTCGTAGATGGCGCTCTCTTCCTCTTCGTACTCCTCTTCATCTTCATCATCAGAATCACCGAGGAGAAGATCCCGCTCCTCTGCGGTCACTTCCGAGTTGCCGCGGGACGGGGAGAGTTTTGAGAGGGTCGTGCGCGTTACCTCACTCGCACTGCCCAATCCACCGGCCACCTTGCGAGCGATGTCGGGAGTCTTTCCACCGATGCGCCCGACGAATCCAGCACCCACAGACAGAACCGTGCGTAGGAAATGGGCCACCGGTATTCCGGTCATGAACATCAGGCCGAGACTGAGGGAGAGAAAGGCAAAGATGGTGGTACCGGTTACCCCGAAGGCATCAAATGCCCAACGGCCGATGAATGCACCCAGGACTCCTCCGCGATAATCAAAACCTGGCAGCAGGGAGACCTCGGTGAAGCGATATTCCAGGGAACAGATGGCGATGAACATGATCGCCATCCCCGCAACCCGCGGCCAAACGTTGTCGATAGAGAAATTGAAGAGCCGAAATCCAGCCCAGACTCCTATGGCCAATGCAGCGAGAAATCCCGATACGAAGCCAAAGATGGTGAAGTGGGTGCTCGCCAAAAATTCGCCGATAAATCCACAAGCGTTCTCTGTGCTCTGACCGGTGGCGACCAAGTACTGACTGTATAGGGCGATCATGAAGAAGGCGGTGAAGCCCACCACCACCATGGCGAAAGCTTCCTGTGAGAGATTCCCCCCAATTGGGACCTGGCTACGACTGCGCTTGTTGCGACTCCGACTCATCATTCCCCATACTGGCACGGTGACTGCGGCGAAGCGTCACCTGAGTGCCGATAAACTCCACCATTCTGGCCGCCAGCATCTCCTTGGAGATGGCGGGCAGATCGATGGAAGGCTGACCCGGCTCGATCCAGATGTAGTCCCCCGTGGCCACACCCAGGTTGCCTGGCGAGTTGCAAAGTACCAGATCCAGACTTTTGTTCACGGCCTTTCGCCGAGCTTCTTCCTCTCCGGCATCGGCCTCAAGGGCGAATCCGACTAAAATTCGTGGACCGTGCTCGTCTTCCTTGTCGATGGAGCGATTTTTGAGGATGTCCGGATTGCGAACCAGCGACAGATTCCAATCCTCTGCTGATTTCTTCCTTTTTCCCGCAATTCGCTCTTCTGGGCGGTAATCACATACGGCAGCGGTGGCGACGAACGCATCCACTTGTGGCCACAATCGAGCAGTCAAGGCATCGAGATCCCGGGCAGTTTCAAAGGGGTGGTGGATCACTCCGGGGGGGATGGAGGCGGTCACAGGCCCGAGAGCCAAATGGACCTGCCAACCGCATTGCACCGCAGCCTTGGCCACTTCCAGACCCATACGCCCGCTGGCGGCATTGCTCAAAAAACGGACATCATCGATGGCTTCCCGCGATGGTCCCGCAGTGATCAGCAGGACCGGCGAATTCACGAAAGCTCCCTGTGACCGAGGATCTGATCGACACAAGCATCGATCTCATCGAGATCGGCGAGACGACCGGGACCGACAGAACCGCATGCGAGATGGCCGACCCCGGGATCGATGATTTCTGCTCCACGATCACGAAGAGTCTGGACGTTTGCCTGCACCGCAGGATTTCGCCACATGCGATCATTCATCGCCGGGCAGATCACCAAGGGACCTTCCCATGCAAGGGCGGTCAGGCAAACCGCATCATCGCCAAAACCCTGAGCCAATCGCGCCAGATGATCTGCGCTGGCGGGGGCGATCACAAAGAGATCTGCATCATCTCCTGATCCAATGTGCTCAGGACGATCGTCCACTCCCAGCGGTTGCCAAATTTCGGTGGTTACCGGTTGGCGTGTCACCGCCTCAAAGGTGAGTGGCTGAACAAACCTGCATGCAGATGGTGTCATTCTGACCCGAACCTTTGCCCCGCGCTGGGTCCAGCGAGATGCCAGGTCGGCAACCTTGTATGCGGCCACACCCCCGGTCACACCGAGGAGAAGTGTCCTATCGTGCCAGTGAGTTTGATCCGCCATGATTCAAATAATACGGGCGAGGTCCATCCCCGACGCACCTCGCCCACTTTCCTACTCGCTGGTCGGATTGAGGAACTCGGAAAGCTCCTTGATCCGCTCTTCCTTGACCTTCTTGAGGTCTGAACCAAATACCTCGCGCTCCTCTTTGGAATCGCCTTCGCCGGAGAGTTTGCGCGCCTCGGAGAGGAAATTCTTTTCCTTCTCCTCAAGCTCTGCCAAGACCACTTTGTCCTGGAGAATCTCCTGGATGACAATTTCCTGAAGATCGGTGGAGGTGGTCTCGACGAGGGGTCGCGCCCCGCGCTTGAGTTCCACCATGCGCTTTTGCATCAGGGCGGTCAATTGCAGTTTTCCGCCCGTCTTTTCCACCAGCTGGTCCTCGATGTCGACGTCCAGCATCATGTCCTCCATCCTCGAAAAGGTCCCGCGAAAGACCTCTCCGCATCATTTATTATTTACTGACCATTTCTGCGCTGCCATTCCACCTCGATGATCCGGATCAACTGATCCGCGGCTGACTCGAGGTCATCATTGACAACGCTGTGGTCGTATTTGTTTTTCTGTTCCAACTCCACCCGGGCATTTTCCAGGCGCAGTTCCATTTCTTCGTTCGTTTCATCTCCACGTCCTGCGAGGCGCCGCCGCAACTCTTCCAGCCCCAGGGGCTCAAGAAAGACGTGCAGTGCATCCACCGACTGCAAGCGCAGATTTTCCGCACCCTGGACATCGATCAGCAGCAGTACGGCACGCGCCTCCTGTTGCTGCTTCTCGATATCCGCCCGAGGACTGCCGTAGAGGTTGCCATGAACCTCCGCGTACTCGAGAAATCCCCCCTCATCGATGCGTTTTTCAAACGCCTCCCGATCGAGGAAGTGATAGTCGATACCGTTCCGTTCCCCTTTGCGAGGGGACCGGGTCGTTGCGGTGATCGCGCGGACATAATTGCCCTTTGCGATAACACACTCACTGACAGCAGTCTTGCCGACCCCCGAAGGGCCGGAGAGCACTACCAGAACTCCGGGAGCCGGCGACGGTTCCATCGTGGCGGCACCCTTTCCAATCGATCCTCATCGATCCCGCATCGATCCATCAGGACGGGATCAATCATCATTCAATTCACTCGATGTTTTGCGTCTGCTCACGCAGACGATCCACGTTTACCTTGATCCCCACCACGGTGTGGGCGAGATCATGCCGGGGAAGTTTTGACGTCATCGTATTCGCTTCCCTGAACATCTCCTGGGTCAGGAAATCGAGCCTTCTGCCGACCCTGCCTCCATCTGCCACCACCTTGCGATACTCAGTCAGGTGTCCGCGCAAGCGCGACAACTCTTCGGTGATATCTGACCTCTCGGTCAAAACCCCGACTTCACGGAGGAGATCCTTGGAGTCGATATCGCCTCCGGCGGATTCGACCAACTGCTGGATCCGATCGCTGTAACGATCGCGGAGCCACTCCATCACCTCCGGAAGCGATGATTCGATCTCATCGAGGGCAGATTCTGTTTCTTTGAGGATTCGGGCAAATTCATCCCGAAGTCGCTCGCCTTCATTTTCTTGCATCCTCCGCAGGTCGGCGATGGCTGCCTCTACCGCTTCCAACAACTGCTGATCAGTCTCCTCACTGACGCTGGCTCTGGAAGAGGAAGCCTCATGCAGCGAGACCACCTCCATAAATCTCACCTCTTGATCCGGGGCGATGTCATCCCGGAGACGACACAACTGCTGATAGCGAGAGGCGATGGCGTCGCCATCGAGGGGAGAACCGACAGCACCCAATTCCTCAACAAAGACGGAGAGATGGACCGCACCCCTCCCGATCTTTTCACGAAGCAAGGCATCGACCTTGCCCTGGAGCGGGGCGAAGCAATCAGGGAGATGATAGGACGATTTGAGATAGCGATGATTGACCGATCTCAACTCGACCTTGACCCGCAGGTCGCTCCCCTTCACATCTCCGGAACCAAATCCGGTCATACTGCGCATTGGAGAAGCCAAAGTCTTATCTCTGTCCCGTCTCGTCACCGGGAGTACCGGTTTCTGTTGCAGGAGCGGCATCCGTCGATGGCTCTGCTCCGGCAGCGCTTTCATCGGTACTGCTTTCATCGGCACCGCCTTTATCGGTACTGCCATCATCGGTGCCGTTTTCTCCGTCGCTGCTTTCATCTGCACCGTCGGTGGCCGTCTCTTCAGTAGAGCCAGCGCCATCGGTCGCACCCTCCGAATCGGTGCCAGCGTTGTCATCGGTGGCCGTGTCATCACCGAGAGCGTCCCCCAAGCCCGAATCTTCCCCGGTCGTAGAGGTCACCGCTGGATTCATGGGATCGTCCTCCGTCATCATCGAACCGGAGCTTTCCTCCTTGGCGAGAATGCTCACACCGATACACAGCCCGAAAAAGATCAACGCCAAAAAGCGGGTCAACTTTGCAATCCCGCTCGTGGGGCTGGTGCCCAGCATCTGACTGTCACCCCCGAGACCAAAGGCACCGGAAAGGCCAGCCTGCTTCGGTTCCTGGAGCAAGATGGCGAGTCCCATCAGCACCGAAACGAAACCTAGAAGAACGTACAGAATCGAAATCAACACGACTTCACCTCATTCATGAAGTTTTTGGCTCGCGATCTCCGCGACACGCAATACCCGCATCCACAATTTCCAAGAAGCTCTTCGCTTCCAGACTGGCACCACCAACAAGGGCACCATCGACATCGTCGAGACCCAAAAGGTCTGCGGCGTTTTCCGCCTTGACGCTGCCACCGTAGAGCAGCGGAGTTGCCTCTGCGCCTGCTCCCCGAAGTTCGCAGAGACGGTTTCTGAGAAAACCGTGAACCTCTGCCACCTGTTCCACTGTCGCCGTCACTCCTGTACCGATCGCCCAGACCGGCTCGTAAGCAACGACGGGAATTTCTCCCTCTTCGCAGAGAGAGAGTCCCTTCTCCAATTGCTCGCCAACGACCTTGCTCGTATCCTCGCTCTGCCGTTGGGCAAGCGTTTCACCGATGCACAGCACCGGTTTGAGATCATGATTCAACGCCTGCCGAACCCGGCGAGCGACACTGTCATCGTCAACACCGAAGAGGGTTCTTCTCTCCGAATGACCGACCAGGCACCACTGTGCTCCAAAGTCTCTGACCAGTTCTGCGCCCACCTCTCCGGTGAACGCTCCACGGGAACACTCTGACACGCACTGTGATCCCCAGCCAACTGCGGATGCATCCGCATCCAGGGAAGCGATCCAGCCGAGCCATGGCAGCGGCGGAAAGATGAGCACCTCGACTTCGCCGGGGTCTCCATCCATCTTTGATCGACGTTCCTCGACCCCTTCACTGACTTCCCGCCAAAGCGATTCGCCAGTGGAACGATCCGGGTTGTGCTTCCAGTTCCCCGCGATAATGGTCGGTCTGATCAAATCTCTCCCGTGGGCCTGCAACCCGCCCGGACAACCGCATCCGTAGCCCCGAAAATGGGCCTATCGGTTCCTTCTCCGGGATCCACATCCTAGCGGGATCCAGTGGAAAGGGGAATCAAAGTGGGACCGGGCACAAGCAGATCAGAGTACCGTTGCTGCCAAAGTGAGTCAACCTGTTGCCATTATTGGATTTCCGTCACCGCGCCGGGGGCTGCAAAGGGCGGATTTCAACCTCGCTGAGGAGTGTGCCCGGGGGGGCTTCCAACTGCTGTTCGATGACCCGTGCAATTTCCACTGGATCGAGCGGATCCGCCGCAGATGCGGTCTCAGCGGCATTTGAAGTCGATTCCTCGGCGATCGAACCGGGGTGGATCAGGCTCACCCGGATCCCCTGGTGGCGCAATTCCCCGAATACTGACCGGCTCCAGCCCACCAATGCGTGTTTTGCTGCGGCGTATGCAGCTCCTCCAGGAAGGGGCCGAATCCCCGAGATCGACGAAATCTGTATTAGGGAGGCTTTTTTCGATCTCTTCAGGTGTGGCAGTGCAGCCAAACTCGAATTGACCGCAGTCATCAAGTTCTGTTGAACAACCGCCAGGAATTGATCCGACTGCATCTCTTCGAAAGGCTCGAAGTGCACCTTGCCAGCATTATTGACCAGGGCATCGATTCCCCCGAGTTTTCCTGCGAGGGCATCGATCGCAGCGCGAGCGGCGACCGCATCGGTCAGATCGGCCACTTCCGCGGCCTCAACCCTGCTCCCGTCCAACAACTCTCCGATGGCCTTCCGGTTGCGAGCCACGACACCGACACGCCAATCTGCTCCAGCCAGATGGCGGGCGATCACCCGACCCAATCCGCGACTGGCACCGGTCACGATCACCCTCCGGCAGACGGCATCTGTGGATCCAGGTTCGGTCATCGAATCACCTCTCAATCACGCTTCCCGGTTCACCATGAGGGGAATCGCAAACCTCCTCGAAATGCTGATCGGATCATGTTTCCCCCCCTCGCCAAGGGTAACATGGAGATTCCACGAGAGGAGTCCCGATGAGTTTTCCATTTGCCCCCGACTCGAGAGCGATCATCGGTGTGGTGCATTTGCAGCCTCTCCCTGGCAGCCCCGCTCACCAGCAATCGAGGAATCAAATTTTTGACCACGCTCTCGCCGATGCAGAAACCCTCATCGCCGGAGGAGCGAGCGGAATCATCGTTGAGAACTTCGGAGATGCTCCCTTTTTTCCCTCAAGGGTTCCCCCTACCACCATCGCCGAAATGACGGTGATCGTAAAAGCCATCACCCAACTGTCCTCATCGATTCCAGTGGGAGTCAACGTTTTGCGCAATGACGCATCCGCAGCCCTTGCAATTGCCAGCGCCAGCGACGCTTGTTTCATTCGAGTCAACGTTCATACCTCGGCAATGCTGACCGATCAGGGCTGGATCGAGGGACAAGCGCATCAAACCTTGCGGGATAGAAAATCCTGGGATGCAGAATCCATCTCCATCGCCGCAGATGTCGGAGTCAAACATGCGGTCAGGCCCTCCGGATTTGATATTTGCCAGGCGGCCAGGGATGTCGCGCTGCGGGGTCAAGCGGGTGCGGTCATCGTGACCGGAGCAGCGACCGGTTCCGCCGTCGATTTTGATGAACTTCAGCAGGTGCGGGAGGCAGTTCCGCAAACTCCTCTGCTGATCGGTTCCGGAGTCGATGCGGATAATATCGCAACCCTTCTGAATTGCGCAGACGCAGTGATCGTCGGAACGAGCCTCAAGAAGGATGGGCGCATCGATGCTCCTGTTGAAGAGAATCGGGTTCGCAAACTGGTGGATCTGGCAAACTCCTGATCGGCGAGCGATCGGAAAGTTGCTTCTCAATCCGCGGGTGCGTATTTGCCATCGGGAAGATTCGAAGCCCAGCGATACTCAGCATCGGTTAGCAGTGCTGTGAGCCAAGGGTCCTTTTCACGCATCTTTTTCTCAGTGTTCAATTGCCACTCCCTGGCAATTTCCCTTCCCCGTTCGGGATCGGCTTGGGCTCCCAAGAGCGAAGTCAGCCCCCAATAGAGATACTCCACCGCCATGCAACCATATTCACAACTGCGATCATCGTAGTGAAACCAGGCTTCCTTTGGATATCTGCGCGGCACCCTGGGGAGGTGTCCTCCTCTGGCCCGATCGAGACAATCGGTCAGCGATGTTCCCGGAAGTGTTCCAAAAACTCTCGGATACGCCTCGGCGTAACCCATGGTGACCAGATGCAGAACTTCCTCGATGGTCGCATCGAACTCCCCGGTTGGCAGAGTTTCCGACTCGAACTGCCCCTGCAGATATCGATAGTCGTACATCTCGGCCCCAGATCGATCCAGTCGCTCCATTTCCCTTTCTGAAGTGAACAAGATCATCGCCATTGCACGTGAAGCCATCGCTTCCACCACTTTGGGATTATCCGGCTTCCCATCTTCATCATTGTCCAGATACTCGGCGAGCACGGCGGCCACATGTCGATGCTTTTCCGAGTCGAAACCTGAAACCGCGAGAACGGGGATCCCGAAGACTGAAATCGATTTCTCAAATGCCGAAGATATCTTTTGGAAGCGCTCCGGGACCTTTCCAGAAATCAGATCGGGCGTAACCACTTCTACGGGATCTGCCGGGGAAGGCTTTTCATCCGCCGATGCGACAGCTACCGTCAGAAGTCCGCAAATCAACGTCATGCTCAACATGATTCCTCCTCCGACTGCCAGATTTGCAACTGGGCAATATTGGTTTTCACCAGCGTCATTCCCCGATCAAGCAATCGCTGGCTGATCACTGCGATCATCTCCTGGACCACCGGCCCCTTTTCGAGGTGGGGATCACCCACACACTTGACTGTCAGCGAACTGCCCTTGTCTTCGACGACGATAAAAAAGGACTGGGTCACTCCGAGATCGATGGCGATGCAGCGAAACAGCAATTGCTGCCGATCATTCCTCATGAAACAGGCGCAATAATTCTGGATCTTCGCCCCGTGGACTTCCTTGTGGGGGACAAACTCACCCCAGATCTCGTCGAGGCTCAGTTGCCCCTGCAGAATTGCATGTGGCATGAGAACTCCTCCGTCCGTAGACGTTGCCGCCTCCCCCGAGGTTGATTATCGTGACAGGACCGCGCCCAGAGCAAGTGTCCCCACTGAAACTTCATCGAGTTCAAACACTTCTGAAGGGCCGTTGAGGCTGGACCTTGAAACCGAAGCGCATCAGGAGATCGAAAATATGGCCAACTTCCACAACGATAGTTCTTCTGACGATCTCTCTGCGGATCTCCGCATCGGTGAGAGTTTCCACCGCCACGAAAACTGGTATCACGCCGGGAGCGCAACCATCGTCGGCGACGTTCACCTCGGAGATGACTGCAGCATATGGTACGGCGCTGTCCTGCGAGGGGACGACGCCCGGATTACGATGGGAGAAAGAGTCAATGTTCAGGACCTGTGCATGGTCCATGCAGACCCCGGTAAACCACTGACCATCGGTCACGACGTCACCATCGGTCACGGGGCAATCATTCATTGTGTCAACATCGGTTCCCAAACCCTCATCGGAATGGGTTCCGTACTCCTCGAAGATGTGGAAATTGGTGACCACTGCCTGATCGCTGCGGGCGCAGTGATTCCCCCGGGAAGTCACATTCCCGATGATTCCCTGGTCGTCGGTGTCCCCGGCAAAGTGGTTCGGGAAGTAACCCTTGAAGAAAAGGAAAGTTTCATCCGATCCGCTCGCAAGTACGCCAATAACGCCCACGACTTTCATCGCCGCTATGGAATAGGGGAACGATGACCAAATCGATGGAACAAGAGCTTCCCGCAGAAGATCGATGGATCCTGATGATCGAAACCAGTCAGCGTCAGGGATCGGTGGCTCTGGGAAGTGTCGGAGGGGAGTTTATCGACGAGTTGTCCTTCAGCCCGGGACTCGTGCACGGCAAAGAACTGCTGCCAAGAATTGATGAACTCATCTCATCGCATGGTTCCCGTTCCCAATTGGGCGTGGTCGCTGTCAGTCGTGGCCCCGGCTCATTTACAGGGATTCGTATCGGGGTCGCAGCCGCCAAGGCCATCGGCTGGGGACTCGGCATTCCCACCATCGGCCTGTCTTCCCTTGAGTGCATGATTCATGGCCTTATTCATCGTCTCGGTCCCGACATTTCGGGACGCTGGGCAGCGATCCTCGATGCCAGTGGCGGAGACAGGGATCTGGGTATCTTTGAAATCTCCGCTGGTCAAATCACCGTCATCGAGGACGAGCGTGCCGTGCGTGTCGAGGATTTGCCACCACTGATCTCACAAGGGACCGGGGTTGTCGGAAGTGGCTGCCGGGATGTGGAGTGGCCTGAAGGAACTCCCATCGCACCCATCGAAGCGGATCAGCCTCCGGCTGGATCAGGACTGGTCCTTGCCCATCGCAAATTGGAATTGATGCGTGCTGGTTCTCCTGCCGAAGCGGGCTGGGACAATCCCCATCAGTTGCAACCGAGATACTTGCGTGTCAGCAGAGCCGAGGAGGTTCGCCGTCAAAAGTTGGCAGAACAGGATCACCGATGAGAAGTGAACGTGCCTGGGCCAGCATCGATCTCGATCGGCTTTCTTCAAACCTGTCCCAAGCGCGGAAGTCACTCCCCGATCAAAAGATCCTCGCAGTCGTCAAAGCTGATGCCTACGGGCATGGTGCAACAGCGATTTGCAAAAGGCTGCAGGATGAAGGCATCGACTATTTGGGGGTGGGCACTTCCCGGGAGGCGATCGATCTGCGCAATATTGGGATCACCGCACCGATCCTGATTCTTGGAGCACTCCTCCCCACCGAATTGCCAGAGGTCATCGATCGCGAAATCACCGTCACCATCCACTCACCCGGCAGGATCGAAGAGTTGGAATCGTTGGCTCGCACCAGGGGACAACAGGTCAAAGTCCATCTGCTTGTGGACACGGGGATGGCACGTCTGGGAGTGAGCACAACAAACGCTGTCGAGTATGCGGAGATGATCGACTCCAGCCGCTGGCTTGACCTGGAAGGTTTGGGAACCCATCTCGCCACTCCCGGGGACAAGAACCAGGTTCAGTTACAGCGATCCCTCTTTCAGACCATCACCAAGGACCTTGAAAAACGCCGCATTCGGCCGCCATTGATCCATGTCGATTCCAGTCATTCCGCACTCGGAAAGCTTCCAGAAGCAACCACGATGGTGCGACTCGGCGGCTGGCTGTACGGCATTCCAGGCCAGCTGGATGACACCGTCAGCCTGAGTCCTGTCTTGTCCCTGCACAGCCAAATCGTTTATCTGCGGGATCATCCCGAAGGGCGCCCCATCGGTTATGGTGGGACCTTTGTAACCGCAAGACCGTCACGCTTGGCGACGATCAGTATCGGGTACCACGATGGTCTTCCCACAACCCTCTCCAACAGGGGCGAGTTGTTGATTCAGGGAAACAGGGTACCGGTCGTCGGCAGGGTCACCATGGATTACACCACTGTTGACGTAACCGATGTGCCGGGAGTTTCTGTCGGTGATATTGTCACTTTGCTCGGCAACGATGGTGCTGAAGAGATCGACGCTGTCGAGATGGCTTCGTGGTGTGGACTGGTCCCCTATGAGGTCACTTGCCTTCTCGGGAGGCGGATCCTGCGGATTCCGGTTACTAATGATAAAGTTGCGCCGGGGATCGATGGGGAGGAAGAACTCCGGATTCCCGAAGGAGAGAGGGTCTGAGCGGTGAACAAGTCACCCGAAACGGAGTCTGCGGAACCGGCCCCACTGCCCAAGGGTGTGGTGAAACCGACCCGGACCCGACAAACTGCCCGCCGACGACACCGGATCATCCTGTTCATTCTTGTGCCGGCGATATTTATCGGGGTTCTCTTCTGGGTTGCAGAACGAGTCCTCAGTCCCGAACAATTGTATCTGCGCGCACAGACTTTTTTGCAAAACAGCATCTCCACTGGTTTCAGTGTCGCCAAAGTTGAGTGGCAATGGCCTGCGAGCATCCTTGTCGAAGACTTGGTCATTCACTCACCCTCGGGAAGCCGCCTCCCCGAATTGATCAGAATCGGCCAATTGGCTGTGGATCTCTCAATTCTTGGTCTCATCACCGGAGACTTGGAGGTCTCCAGGGCTGAGATCGACAATTCCACCATCGTTCTGGAAAGGGACACCTTTGGAGATCTGACGCTGCTCGCTGTCCTCAGAAGTTCCACCGCTCCCTTACAAGGACCTCTCACCTACGAAGAATCACGGACCGTCGTCAGGGACTCTGTGATCAAGCCTCCCGAGTTGGTCATCAGCAATCTGGAAGTTCACACCTGCCCCGAAACAGTCGCTCACAGCCCTGAAGGGCTTGATATCAGTCAGTTACGTTTGGAAGTTTCAGCGGAAGATCCTGAACTTTGGGTCATGGACGGAGTTGCCTTCGACACCTCGGTCAAAAGCATCAAGCTCGACGGCGGAGGTCGCCTTTCGATGGGAGACTTCGAGTTGGTGCTGGAGGTGGATGAACTGACGTTGAATGATGATCTTCGAAAGCGTATTCCCCCCGCATTGCGTCCTGTTTGGGATAAATACAACCCCAGCGGAATCGCCTCACTCAAGCACGAGTTGTTCTTCCGGGATGCCCGTGAAATCCGCAATTCGATGACGGTTGATATCTCCAGGGGAAAACTACAATTGTCGGATCCGGATGTCACCCTTGAGTCACTCACCGGAGAACTCACGATTACCCCCGACGCCATCTCATTCAGAGATCCTCTTTCAGGAAAAGTATTCGGTGCAGAGGCACAGCTGGAGGGGGAAATCCAACTTGAAACCCTCGAACCAGGTGCCAGCGATTTGCGCGCTTCACTCAAAGGTCTTGCGTTTGAACCACGCATCTACGAAGTCCTGCCCGATGGAATCAGGAAAATTTGGGATCAGTACAATCCCTCGGGGAAGTTTGACTTTGAGATAGAGGCGATCGGCGATGAGTTTCCTCCCAAGGTCAGCCAAGTACTGCTGACACTGAACAACACCGACGGCAATTATTCACTCTACCCCTATCCCCTGAGAAACATCGATGGGGAGATTCGATATACCCCGGGGCTCCTGGAAATCGACCTGGAGGGAGGACTGGCTGACACTCCTGTCCGCGCTCGGGGAACATTTGAAATGATCCCCTTTGGAAAAAGACACCTCTTGATTGAAGGTTTCAGCATCCCCATCGATGATCGGCTCAGAACTGCCCTCGGAGACAAAATTGCTGCCTACTACGACAAGTACTCTCCCCGGGGAACCACGGACCTGGCGATCACGATGGAACGATTGAAACTTGAAGAACCTCTCGATTTAAAGGTCATCGTCAAACCCACCCACGCCAGTGTTTCACATGGCTCTTTCCCCTACCGAATTGACGGCATTCGTGGCGATATCATCTTTGACATCTCCGATCGAAAAATGCTATTGCGCAAACTCTCTGGCTTTCACGGAGCAAGCCCTGTCACTCTCGAAGCAGGCTATATCGATCTCGTCACAGGAGAGATGGAAATCCCCATCGAAAGCCCTGGCTTGGTCCCCGATGAAGAGTTGCTCTCCGCATTGCCGAACGATGTCGAGTCACGATTGAGATCGCTGGACATTCTGAACGGCGGCGGAGCACTGGAAACAGTGGTCGAACTGTTTCGCAAGGATAACTCCGAATTGGGAGTCTACGTTCGCTCAAGGGTCGTGGAGCCGCTGCAACTAAAGTACAACCGCTTGCCGTATCCGCTCATCTTTCACGGAGGCCAGGTGATTTACTCCAGTTCTGAAAAGCGGGTTCGCCTCGATGATCTGTATACCGATCCGGGGGCCACTCCTGTCGTCAGGGTCTCTGGTGAAATTGGCCCCGACGACTCTGCAGAACCTCTCGGGGCTGATTCCACCCTGCTGGCGATCCGCTTGAGCATCGATGAGGGGCTCGACAGTGTCGGTCTCTCCCTATCCGACGAGACCTTTGTATCCAGTCTTCCCGCAGATCCCCGAGCGTTTCTTGAACGAATGAAACTCACTGGGGATGTCACGGGGACTCTTGATGTCGTCCATCAATATGGACTGGATTCATCGGGAATTGAAATCCAGTCTGTGCGATATGACGCCCGCGGAAAACTGCGGAATGGAGGTCTTGATTTCGGCATCAATGCAGGAGACTTGGCAGCAGATTTTGAAGTTCACGGAGGGATAGAACCGGGAACCGGCCACACTTTTTCAGGCCAACTGAGAAGATTCACCCTCGATTTCAATAACTTCCTGGCGACGATTCCCGAAGACCGCACCCTCGACTTTACCTATGGAAAAACACACCCTCGCCTGACTCCCCGCGGATCTGCTGCATACCATCTTCCAACCCCATGGGTACTCGACCGATTGCCCGTTGATCGCACTCGCTTATTCCAGGCGGAGATAGGTCCTGCAGGGATATACGGAGGCACTCTCGACGGTTTCTTTTTTGTCGACCTCAGTGATCACGAAGGAACTTATGCAGGAGAAATCCTGGTGGACGATCTTCAACTCGAAAAGGGATCTGGCAGTCTCTTCGGCAGATCAAACATCGCCGGAAGCACAAGAATCGATACGCGGTTTGCAGGAGCAGTGGGCATCGAAGGTTCTACGACGGGAAATGGATCCTTCACCATCTCCAATGGAAACCTCGCTCGAATCCCATTGGTTGCCGGAGCACTGATCAATCCATTTGAAGGTCTTAATCGGCGAAACAATAAAATCAAATCCGCTGAGGGCCAATTCACCATTGCAAATTCTGCATTCGAATTCAATGGAATGGGTTCTCTCAAATTGGACAGCCCCACCGGAGAAATCTTTGGCAAGGGCAGATTCGGATTTGACACTTCCATCGATTTGGTGTTTGAACCTCAAACACTTGGCGGAACTCCGCTGATTTCGGATATCGCAAACCGCCTGCTGAGATTCAGGGTGATGGGTACAATTGATGATCCTAAAATCACCATTCGCAAAGTCAAACAACAAGAACTGTAATCGGATTCAACTGCATTATCCGGCTGTCCGAATTACATCACCTCAAACCACTGAGTGAAATCAAGTGGTTCACCTTTTCGATCAGATCACTTGGAGAAAATGGCTTACTGAGGAATAAAGTCGGCTGCTCAGGATCATGGCACTCTTCGACTTTTTTATCGAAAGCAAATCCAGAGATCAACAAAGTTGGAATCCCTAATCCGCTTTCTCTAAGGGATTCCAGAAACTGAACCCCCGAAGGAACATTCTGTCCCAATCGAATATCACTGATCATCAGGTCATATTGGCTCACATCGATTGGCGCAATGTTCAATGGGGAGTTGATGTCGGTACACTCCAGCCCTGTTTCCTTGACAACTTCTACGACGTATTCCCTGACTGCCTGCTCGTCATCGATGACAATGCAGCGCAATCCTTGATATTGTTGGCTCATAGCGCCTTCTCGCACCAAGAGCCGAACTCAGTTTCTCCAGCAAAGGACTGGCAGGAGTCTGCGTCATGGGAATCCGATATCCCACCGAGGAGTCGCTTCCGAAGATGGATTTCTCTCTCTTGGTACATTTTGCTTCTCATTTCGGTAAAGATGGAGCGGTACTCATGGGATATCAAAACGCCCACCCATAGAGGCAAGGTTCCCTCAAATGACACTTTTCTTCCCTTTTTTGGTAATAAAACTGCCTCTGCGGCTCCACTATTACTGATTCGTGTCGACTCCTTTGCCCTGTATCCCTATCCAGGTGTCCAGATCCCTCGATGCGTACCCACTTCTGGATCATCATGCTTAGTAGGAGGAATCCATGACTGAAACCACTCCCAGTTCCGGCCTGATCGAGTGTGTCCCCAACATCTCTGAGGGCAGAGATCAGCAGAAGATCGATCAAATCGTCGCTGCTGCAACCGCCATTCCCGAGGTTCGTTGTCTCGATGTAGATCCGGGTTCAGATACCCACAGAACCGTTATCACATTAGTCGGCCCCCCTGAAGCCATCGCTGAGGCGGCATTTCAACTGGTTCGCAAAGCAGCCGAGTTGATCGACATGAGCCAGCATCACGGTGCTCATGCCCGACATGGAGCCACCGACGTTTGCCCATTCATTCCTGTCAGCGGCGTGACGATGGAAGATTGCATCAAAGTCGCACGAAGCGTCGGTCAGAGAATTGGAGAAGAACTCAATATCCCGGTCTACATGTATGATCGCGCCGCCCTTCGGGAGGATCGCAGGTCCCTGGCAGATGTTCGCAGGGGTGAATATGAAGCTCTTGCAGAAAAAATGACTGATCCGGATTGGGCACCTGATTTCGGTCCGGCTCAATTCAAGCCCGGACCCGGGGTAGTCACCGTCGGAGCTCGAGAATTCCTGATTGCTTACAACGTCAATCTGAATACCCGTGACAAACCCAAGGCGGATGATTTGGCTATGGAAATACGGGAGAAGGGCCGGGCTGTCCGCATCGATCAAAAGACGCCCTACTACTCAAGTGGAAAACTATTGCGCTACTCCCAGCCAAATCAGCAGTGGCCTTCAAATCTGACCGGAGAAATTTTTGATTCAAGAGAGGCCCTCGACAAACATCTGAGAGATAACGGCACAACTCTCGCCGATGAAGTTGCATTTTTTGGTCAGGACTCTGATGCACTCGATGGCGAGATGGTGATGAAGCGAGGGACTTTTGAACATTGTCGTGCTGTGGGATGGGTGATCCCTGAATATGGTCGCGCACAGATATCCATCAACCTGACTGATTTTAATGTGACCAACATGCACCACGTTTACGACACTTGCCGAGACCTTGCCGAAGCCCGAGGGCTGGTCATCACAGGTTCGGAACTGGTCGGTGTCGTACCCTACCGTGCGATTCGTGAGAGCGGGGAGCACTACCTGCAAAGTCAGGGAAGCAGCGGCGGCATTCCTGTCAGGGACATCATTGCGACAGCAGTGCAATCTCTTGGTCTCGAGGACTTGGTGCCGTTCGATGTGGATTCCACCGTCCTCGGAATGCCAACGACTCGGGGCGATTTGACAGGGATGGAAATTCACGCCTTCACCGACGAAGTCTCCCGCGATTCCCCTGCTCCTGGGGGGGGATCGATCGCAGCTCTCGCCGGTTCACTCGCTGCAGCGCTCACTTCGATGGTCGCTAATTTGACCTTCGCCAAGCGCAAGTACCGGAAAAGACAACCCCAGATGGAGGAGTTGGCAAAGACCGCCCAAAGATTGAAGGACGAACTATTACGAGCAGTCGATGAAGACACGAAAGCTTTCGAAATGGTGATCGAGGCGATGCGCTTGCCCCAGGGAAATCCCGAACAGGAAAAACTGCGCTCAAAAGCGATCGAAGATGGTTATAGGCATGCAACCGAGGTTCCGATGAGCACTGCTCGCCTCTGTGTCGAAGTACTCGAATTGGCAACCGATGCGGTCGAGAACGGGATGCCTGCCAGCGTCACGGATGCGGGAACAGCCTGCTGGATGGCGAGAGCAGGGGTGGAAAGTGCCCTTTACAATGTTCGTGTCAATCTGGGTGAACTGCAGGATTCCCAATGGAAATCGTCAATTATCGAGGAATCTCAGCAAATTTCAGTTCGAGCGGACCAATTGTTGGGGGATTCGCGTCAGCAAATCGATAGAATCCTGTGACATGGCGAAACGGGCCCTAATTTGCGGGGTTCTTACAGTTGAGGCTCTGATGACAGGGGCCTAAAAAATAGCCTCGTGAAAGGAAAATCATGAAGGTTTACCTCACCATTCTCGGGTTGCTGGGTGCTTTCACCATCGGTGCATTAGTCCACACCCTAGACAATTTGGATAAAGCACAAAATGAAATCGAGCGCTCGCAAAATACCATCGAGGTTTTAAGGAGCAGGCTCGAAGTCCTGGAAAACAAAGCTGAAGAAGAAGCCGAAACCCAAATTTTCACTTACTCAGGATCAGCAAACCCTTCCGCAGAAGACATCCCCGAAGAGTTGGTCACCGCACTGGCGAGCCGTCTCGTCCAGGACCCTGCCAGCATGCAGGCGATCGCCCGGGAAGTCCCCCGCAGCCAGAGCAGCGATAGCGGACTCGCATCGATCAGTGCTTCGGAATTTGACAGTCAAGTCCGCAACACCCTCGAAGCGATCGAAGAAGAAGAGCGCGCCGAGCGCATGCAGCGAATGCAGGAGAGAGCTCTCGAACGCTCTGAAGAGCGAGCCAACAGAATGGCTGAGCAATTGGGTCTCGATGGCCGCACCGCTGAACAGTTTTCAGCCTTGATGGTCAATCACTCATCGGAACGCATGGAAGTCATGATGGAGGCTTGGGAAATGGATCTGGCGAGGGGAGAAACTCGGAACCTCCTCAATCAGGTCCGCGATGAGCAAAACCAGGAAATCTCCGGTATCCTGACTACCAGTCAGTATGAGCAGTACCTTGAAATTCCCCAGGACGATTGGGGACGTGGCGGTCGCGGAGGCGGCTGGGGAAGCCCTCCCTCCAACAATGGAAACAACAACAATTCAGGCAACAATAATGGAAATACGGGTGGCAGCAGTGGAGGTCCGGGTCGCAACAGCGGCCAATGATCAGAAGCCGTTCTGATCGTGTCGATACCCAGGGGGAGTCAGATCGATGCTCAAAACCGAGAAGGATTACACCGATCCTTTCGTCAGGCAACTGAGCCTGTTTTTGGATAATCGCGTTGGTAAACTTCGCGAGGTCCTCCGCCACCTGACTACAGAAGACATTCTGGTTCATGCCCTCTCAGTGGTCGATAGTGCAGACCACGCCATCGTCAGGATCATCGTGGACAGGGTAGGAACTGCTTGCAAGGCTCTCGAAGAAAACGATGTCCCGACATCCGTCAGCCAAATCCTTGCCGTAGAAGTGCCCAACGAGCGTGCGGGGATTCGAATGATTTGCCGAAGCTTGTTACAAGCAGAAATCAACATCCATTACGCTTATCCGATGCTGACCCGACCCCACGGCTTTGGGGTATTGATCATCCACGTCGATGAACCGGAAACTTCCAGGAATTTGCTTCTGGACGACGGTTTTAATCTATTGGACGAAAGTGATCTTGGTCTCGCGGGCGTCTAGGCCTGCCCAGCTTCTTACTGCTTCAACAATAAAAAAACCCCCCGACCCGAGGAGTGGGCCAGAGGGTAGGTGACGATATAGAATCGTCACTGGTGTCCCCCGCTTCTCCCGCGAAGTATCTGCGGTGAGGAACCGCAGTGAGTGTTCCGGTCTGCTGAAATCAGCTCACGGTTGACGTCCCCCGAAGTCAGTCCGAAGATTCGAAACACAGCGAAGAGAAACTTGTTGATTCAAGGTTATCCGGGGTAAGAAATTCGCCTAGTGTTGCCAATGTGGGAGTGCTTCGTGGCAATGGAAGTTTACGGTAGGTGGGATTTGGAAGAGAATCGCGTGAGAACGACTTCACCTATCAGCCAGTGTTGACAGTAAAGTCCTGGGGAGTACGGACATGTTAGTCAATCTTCCAGAGGTGTCTCACCAGTCTGGTACCCCTCCACCGCCAACTGAATGACATAACAGGCAAGTTGTTCGATTTCTGCAGGTCTGAGAACCTGCAAGGGCATTTTTGCCTGCGAGTTGTCAAAAGTAGGTTGTTTGAGGTAACCCCTTAGCCACAATTTCATGCTTTTCAGGACGTCCTCTTCCTCTTTTATGGCAAGGAACTTGTCATTGTTGGCATGAAACCTGTCAGGATCCGAAATCTTCAGCTCTTCCAGAAACTTGTCGTAGGTCAGCATGCGCTTGAGGCGCCGCATCGACACCTGGACCAGGGGGGGCTGCAGTATCGCTCCCCGTCCTTCGATTTTGTGGCACAAAATACACCTTTGACGAGCCACCAGTCGGCCCATTTTGGCATTTCTTTGAAACACCTCATCAGACATCAATGTCAGGTCAGGCAAAGCAATCGCAGGAATGATGGGTTCCTTCGATCCAGCCGGGTTCCCTGTGGCAGTTACTTTCGGGCCCTGAGGACTTTGGGAACCTTCTGAGGCCCCTGTATCGCCCTCTGTCCCCTGTCCGACCCCAGTTGAAGTGTCGGATCCCTGGCCACCGATCTGGCCCCCATGGGAACTCTGCTTACCTGTAGATGGCTCGCAGGCTGATATCCCCATGAGTGCAGAAATCAGGAAGATCTTCAGGAACAGGCGAAGTGTGTGACCGACTTGCGGCATCCATTTACCTCATCAGGGAATTCTCTCAGCACTTCGATGTGCGTGATCAAAAATTCAAATTCGCAGGCCTCCCAATGACAAATATATCTTCATCGGAAGACTCATTCCACCTCAGGGCAATAGGTTGCGGCTACTCACTGCCACGTGGGAGGGTCACCACTGTCCACAACATCTGAAAGCCATCCTTGAATAGACGAACTCTGCTCTCTCCAGAGTCATTCCACGTCACCGGAACTTCACGGATTTCTAACCCAAGACTATGCGCTTTTGCCAAAACCTCCACATCGAATGCCCAACCCTCCGTCTTCAGGCTTTCAAAAACGGGTCGAATTTTTTCGGTACGAAATAATTTACAACCACACTGGGTATCCTTGATCTGCAACCCTGTAAAGCTCCGTACCAATCCTCGAAACGCTTTCCCTGCCCATCTTCTTGGAAGGCCCTGGGGTCGGGGAAGATTCGAATCTGGAAGTGATCGGGATCCACAAACGATGTCGATTCCCGGCTCCAACTCCCGCCGCAGAATTGTCAGTGATTCGGGAGCGGCGGAGAGGTCTACATCGAGCATGGCGACCTGATCCCCCTTCGCCTCGAGGACTCCCTGCCTGACTGCGGCGCCTTTGCCCCGATGTCGATCGAGTCGGGAGAATCGAAGGCGGGAATCCCGCTCTGACCAGGGGCCGAGAATCTCTTCCGGATCATCGGTGCATCCGTCAGAGACGATCAGCAATTCCCCCTCGTCATCGAGGGTACCCAAGTAGTCCAGGGTCTCACCGATTGCCCTTTCCAGCATGCTTCTGCCATTCCAGACAGGAATCACCACCGATAGCAAATTGACTCCTGCCTGAATCCGGGCCTGGGAACGACCCCTGACTACCGGTCGAATCCTCAAGGCGATGAAGCCATGACACCTCCCCCGGAGCAAGCCTAGTCATGGGGATGTGCCCAAATCTCAAGAAGATGGAATCCTTGGATGAGGGAATTCGTCTGGTTTTTTAGCCACCGGGAGTGATGAGGAATGTCAGATAGACCGAAGATTGCATTAGTTCTGGGAGGGGGTGGCGCGCGGGCGGCTTATCAGGCCGGGTACTTGCGTTACATCGGTAAACGGATCCCAAATCTCCGTTTCTCGATTCTCTGCGGAACTTCAGCGGGAGCCATCAATGCGGTTCATCTTGCCAGGTTTTGCGGCACGCTTGAAGACGCTTCCAAAGACCTCAAGAAACTTTGGTCCAAACTCACCGTCGATCAGGTTTTTGAGGCGAGCACATGGTCTCTGGGATCGATGGTCACCCGCTGGGGACTGAAACTGCTCAGTGGAGGAAGCACTCTTGCGCCGACCACCCGTGGTCTGGTGGACACACTTCCTCTACGAAGGTACCTCACTCAACAAACGGGATGTCCCGACAACGGAAAGATACCCGGAATCGAAGATAACATTCTCAGGGGAAATCTCGATTCCCTCGCGATCACCACTACCGACTATGACAGTGGAAGATCGGTCACATGGATTCATGGCAACCACACCCATGAATGGCAAAGAACCTATCGATCAGGAATCGAAACTAAAATTCGTCTCGATCACATCATGGCTTCCTGCGCCATTCCACTGGTGTTTCCTGCGGTCAAAGTAGAAGGCTGTTGGCACGGCGATGGTGGAGTTCGTTTAACCACCCCCCTTTCACCTGCCATGCACTTGGGTGCAGAAAAGATCCTCGCGATTTCTACCCGATTCCTTCCCAACGGAACTCTTCCGCAGTTGAAAACTGAAGGCACCTATCCCCCTCCCGCCCAGGTTGCCGGTGTGTTGATGAACGCCGTCTTCCTTGATGCAATGGACTTTGACACCGCCAACGTGGAGAGATTCAATCAACTCTTGAAGAAGTTACCCGAAGAAGAGCGGATGGGATTGCGACCGGTCGACATGTTCACCGCCAGGCCGTCCGATGATCCCGGTGCCCTTGCTGGGCAATTTGAAGCAAACCTGCCAGGTCCGTTTCGTTTTATGGAACGAGGTTTGGGAACCCAGGAATCCAGTAGCAGCGATCTGCTATCGCTGCTGATGTTTCAACCAGAATATATCCAAGCATTGATCGACATGGGTGAAAGTGATGCCCGGGACCGCGAAGCGGAGTTGATCCCCTTCCTGCAGAGTCAGGATGCCCCCGCTTCCTTGAACTCACGTCAGTAATCCTGAAATCAGTCCCTCAAAATCTTTGCTTCCCTCTTGAAGGTCAATTTCGGATCGATCCGAAGAGGTTCCATCAGTTCTGCTTCGATGATGACATTGCGAATCACCCCGGCGCTGTCCTGATACCAGAGGACCGACTGGCGGCTGTTGCCCGTGATCCCCACCAGAGATCCATAATGGGATGGCAATGAGAGCAATTGGCGAAGCTCATTCACCTCCTTGCGAGAAGTGTCCTTGCCCTTCAGATCATATCCAAGCGGCATCTCATGGGACTCTTCGACGACACCGGCGGGCCAAACGCCAAATAAGCGCGTAAATCCGGAATCGGACACTTGGCTGAAAACCACAGACCCCCCCACCAGACTTCCCAGCACGATACATACGAACACGCCGATCCCAAGGATCGGCATAGATACGATTACCTGGTTGTTCATTTGCCTGTTTTCAGATTGATTACTCATGTGACTCCTGAATCTAAACTTATCCATACAGCGAGGCCCGCTCCATTGAATCAGATCCACAGCAGTGGTGAAAGATCCCACGACAGATCCGGGGTTGCTGCGAGTGCTCTTTGGACCGACGATATCAACACTGTTTCTCACTTGAAATTGAGGATTTCATGAATCGCCAATTGCTGCTGCTGTTATCGCTGACTCTTGTAACTTCTGCCCTCCCGGCAGAAATTTCATTCCCCCGAGATCCCTCCACTTCAGTGGATCTATCCTCTTCCAACCCGGAGTCCCCGAATTACACCGTCGCCTTCTGGAACCTGGAAAATCTGTTCGACTTTGAGGACGATCCAGAGAACCCCGGAGACGATGAGTATCTTCCCGACAATGAATGGGACCAAGCCCGCTACGAGCGCAAGATCGACCATCTCGCAAAAGCCATCGTGACTTTGGAAGCGGATTTGCTCGCTGTTTGCGAAGTGGAGAACAAAAGAGTGCTCGAAGACCTGATCGTTCACCCTGAATTGGTGAAGGATCACTGGTCCATCGTGCATAAGGATTCACCAGACCGACGAGGAATCGACCTTGCTTTGATCTACCGCAAACCTTTTGAAATGGTGGGTGAATCCGTCCTCCATCCCATCGATATCGGCGAGGGCAACACATCCACCCGCGGAGTCCTTGAAGTTCCGATGGCTCTCTCCGGCACCCCTGTCACTTTTCTTGTCAATCATTGGCCGTCTCGCTACGGCGGGGCTGAAGAAAGCTCTCCAAAACGAAAAGCTGCTGCTGCAGTCGCTCGATCGATCATCGATGGACATCTGTCGCGCAATCATGCTGCAGAGATCATTCTCCTCGGTGATTTGAATGACGACCCGTGGGACCCTTCGGTCAGGGAGGTCCTCAATGCGGTCAGGGAGCTACGATCGGTGACCCACCCCAGCAACACATCTCCCCGCCGGGATGGCCAAAAAACCTACTCTCCCCGGTTGTGGAATCCTTCATGGAAATTTGCCAACTCTCCAGACAGTGGCACTTACTACTATTGGAACGGCTGGTGCTGGAACTGTTTTGATCAAATCATCGTCTCATCCGGCATGCTCGATGACTCCGGTTTGCGAATCCTGGCTGAAAGCGTTGAGGTGCATGCTCCCGATTTCATGAGAGATACGGAGAAAAATGCCTTCAGACCGGCGCGCTTTCGCAAATTCAGAGGGCGCTGGGAGGAAGGATACAGCGATCATTTTGCCGTGAAATGCAAGATAACTGTTGTGTCTACAGATAAGCCGGGCCAGACTTCAGATTGAATTAATTTCGCATATGGTGCGAAGCAGAAAGGAACTCATTCATGTTAAAAATTGTTATTGCCCTTGCCTTGATCGCTATTCCCAACTCAACCCCCGTCGAAGACGATGCGAAAGGCAAAACCAAGTTGATTCCCGCGGCTGAAATTTATCCCCTCGATACCTGCGCCGTCGCTGGCAAAAAACTGGGCTCGATGGGTGAGCCGATCGTGTACGTCCATGAAGGTCGCCAGGTCAAGTTCTGTTGCAAGAGTTGCCTTCCAACGTTCAAGAAGAATCCCGACAAATACGTCGCCAACGTCAACAATAAAATTATCAAAACTCAGAAGCCCTCATACCCGACGAACAAATGCCTTTTCTCTGACGAAGAACTGGGGCCCAAGAGCAAGGACGTTGTCGTCAACAACAGACTTGTGAGAGTGTGCTGTGGCGGTTGTGCAAAAAAGCTGCATAAAGACCCAACACCAACATTGAAAAAGCTGGACGAGCTGATCATCGCCAAGCAAGGGGCAAATTATCCCCTGAACACTTGTATCGTCAGCAAAGAAGCCTTGGGTAGCATGGGCAAACCCAAAGATATCATCGTCAGTAACACCCTTGTGAGGGTCTGCTGCAAAGGCTGTGTCAAAACGGTGACCAAGAACCCAGCAGCTGCCGTTGCCAAGGTGAAAGCAGCGGCAAAGAAGAAATAGCTCTGCTGCCGAAGATCATCGATGGGGCGCCTCACCGACGAAAACATTCCTCCCCGGAAGATCAAATCCAGATCTTCCGGGGCTTTTTTTGTGGACGAGCTGCAATTCTACCAGCAAATTACGAGAAGCAACGCACTGACGAGTACTTTTGTGAGAAGGGTAAATAGGCATGTCGACCAACGACTCACTGCAAAACTGCCTCGTGCAACTTGTAGAAGCTTTCGAGCAACTTCAAAGTCAACTGGAAGAGAAGCACTTCGGCAAGGTGATGGAAGATCCCCATGAATTTGACGAGGCTTCTGACGAAGCAAAAGAGCAGCTGGACTCCGATTTCAAGGATGCGCTGGTCAGCGTCTTCGAAAATTTGGAAGAACAAAACCGAATCGGCCTCGACGACATTGATGCCATTAGCAACATACTTCTGGATACTTTGGAAATCGTTGCTCCCTCCGTATCCGCAGAGGAAGATTCTGAAAACTAATATCTAGAGTTAGTTCTGCAAAATGAACCAGGGCCGAAGCGGAATAACGCTTCGACCCTGGTTTTTTATCGCCGTAAGTGTTCAGTTATCAAGGGCAAGCATTGTAACTGTCGCAGCTTAATCCGTCATCGGGAGTTGCATCCACTCCACAAGTATTAGGACCTGGCGAAGGAGGTGCATTTCCACCAGCAAATTGGTAACTGAGGATAAATACCGCATCTGCAATGTCATGAGTTCCACTGTCGTTTGAATCTGTGGTATCCGCACATCCGGATGCAGGTCCATTCAGCATCAGCGTGTAAAGCATGAAGATGGCATCTGCTATATCGACTCCGCCATCCTCATTCGCATCACCCCGACGGAAACTGGGTTCGCATTCATCGGGAGTGCTGTTGCCATTGGTATCGACGCTGGTTCCAGATGAGAGATCACACGAATCAGGAACTTCGTTGCCATTGCAATCCTCTGCAGCTCCGCTGGCGATATCACAAGCGTCAGGTGAACCATTGCCATCGCAATCCGTATCACACTCATCCGGTGTTCCGTTGCCATCGCAATCAGAAACCGATCCGCTGGCGACCTCACAACTATCCGGCAATCCGCTGTTGTTGCAGTCTTCAGCAGCACCACTGGCAAGATCACAACTGTCCGGAACTCCATTGCCGTTGCAATCCGGTGCTGATCCATCGACGATTTCGCAGACGTCGGGCGTACCGTTGCTGTTACAGTCGGTCATATCCACCGTCACAGTAACAGACTGTTCAGCTGTGCTGGTGTTACCGGAACTGTCAGTGGCGGTCCAGGTAATAATCGTCGTACCGTAATCGTAAGTTCCACTAGCATTGACTCCGGCATTTCTGTCATTGGTCAAATTCACCAGTTGACAATTATCAGTGCCGGTTGCTTCGGGAATCGTCACAAAAGCACTGCAGTTTCCTGCAGGAGCCTCGATGGAGATATCTCCAGAGGTAGCGATGATCGGTGCATCATCATCGGTGACGGTCACTGTGAAGGAAGCCGTCACAACGTTGCCACTGCCGTCAGCCAGGGAGTACGACACAACGGTAGTACCAGTTCCGAAAGTGTCTCCAGGCTGATGACTTGCAGCAAGATCACCGAGAGAACAGTTATCTGAACCCTCAGGTAATGCCCAATCGATCGAAGCCCCGCAAACACCGAGGTCATTGGTCTGTGTTATATCGGTCGGAACTCCACTCAACTGTGGGTCTTCATTATCGAGGACTGCCACAGAGAACGTGTGTTGAACCGTGTTGCCAGATCCATCGGTAAGGAACATCGTTACATCCGTGGACCCTACATCGAATGCGGTACCTGAAGGGTGACTCGTATTCATCGTCAATCCATCACAGTTATCAGAAGTCTGAGGTGCTTCCCAGGAGTGGGTTGCGGAACAGAGTCCTGGATCGGAGGAAAGAGATACGTTTTCCGGCGCAGAATCGAAACTCGGATCCTGCTGGTCCAGAACCATCACCGTGAAAGAGGTCTCGGAACTATTACCGGCGGCATCTACCACGGTGTAAGTCACCAGGGTATCACCAAGATCGAAAGTACTACCGTTGGCGATAGTGCTGCTGAGAGATGCTCCTGGGCAATTGTCCAGAGCCTCAGGCTCCGGCCAGCTGACCAATGAGGAACAAAGATCAGGATCCGTGGATACCTCAAGATTGCCGAGATCTCCACCAATCGTCGGGACTTCGTCATCAGAGACACTGACGTCGAAGGATCCTGACAACTCATTGCCATAGATGTCGGTTGCGGTGTAGGTCACTGTCGTTGTTCCGACAGGGAATTGCTCACCACTCTGGTGGGTGCTGGTAAAGGATTGAATTTCGCAGTTGTCATCTGGTCTCGGCTCAGACCACACCATGATTGCACCACATGCACCCAAATCATTGGTGGAAGTTAGATTCCCACTGAGGCTCGAAATAGTCGGCAATTCGTCGTCACTGATCACAATGTCGAAGGAACTGCTGGAGGTGTTTCCGTGAATATCCGACGCGGTGTAAGTAACGGTCGTTGTGCCGACATTGAACAAACTGCCATTCGCATGGCTACTGGTGAACTCACTCAGTGAACAATTGTCGGAAGCACTGGGATCGGCCCAGGAAATCGTCGCACCACAGACTCCTGTGTCATTGCTCTGTGCAATGGGTGTAGGCATCCCTGAAATCAGCGGCAACTCATTGTCTTCAACGATCACATCGAAGGAGTGAGAAGCCAGATTCCCATGAATGTCTTCCAGTGTCATGGAAACTGTCGTCGTGCCCACCGGGAAAGTATCCCCGGATTGATGCGTCGAAGTCAGGCTGAGAACATCACAGTTGTCAGAGGTGGCTACCATGGCCCACTCTGCAGTGGTATCACACAATCCCAAATCTGATTGCAGGGTCATCGTCATCGGAGCCTGATCAAATTGGGGTGCCTCTCCATCCTCAATCAAAATATCGAAACTCGCAGAAGTTGGATTCCCGCTGGTATCTGTCACTGTGTAGGTCACCGTATGGGCGCCCACCGCAAATGCAGAACCAGGCATGTGGGATCCCTCCAGGAGCTCACCTGGACAGTTGTCTGAGGTTAACGGAGGATCCCAGGGCACACTTGCTTCACAGAGACCCGCTTCAGCAGAAAGGGTCATGCTTTGTGGCATCTGTGACAGAGCGGGTGCCTGTGCATCATTCACGGTAACTGTGAAACTATGCTGTGCAGAGAGCCCTGCCGTATCTGTGGTGGTTATCGTGACCGTTGTGTCACCGGTGGGGAAGAAATCCCCCGAGCTATGGGTACTGCTCGTCGAAAGCACTTCACAGTTGTCACTCGTTGCAGCAGGATCCCACATCGCCAAAGCACCGCAAGCATCGAGATCATTGTCAAGAGTCATGCTCATCGGTGTGCTCGTGAAGGCCGGCGGCTGAGCGTCAGTCACAACGATACTGAAACTTGCAGAAGTGGATCTGCCTGCAGAATCTGTCGCCGTGTACGTGACCGAGTGGGTGCCGACCGCAAAGGTAGACCCGATAGCGAAGTCAGAGCCGCTGCTGTCAACTGTACAGTTGTCAGCGATAGTAGGCTCGGTCCATGACACTGCTGCTCCACACAGATCGGGATCGTTGTTGACCTCGATCGTCGCAGGAACATTGGTGATGGTGGGATCTTCGACATCTGTAACGGTCACGGTGAAACTAGTGTCTGAACTGTTACCGTGATCATCGGTCGCAGTCAGAGTGACCGTTGTCGTTCCGACGGGGAATTGAGACCCATTCATGTGACTGGAAGTCAGTGCAGGTGCCGCTGTACAATTGTCCGTCACTGCAGGATCGGTCCACGATGCAGCAGCTGTACAAAGTCCCGCTTCAGAATCAAGCGAGATGTTGGGCACAGTCCCAAGGAAGGTCGGAGGAGTATTTTCGAGGAAAGGATCCTCACACTCATCCGGAATCCCGTTGGAGTTACAGTCGATGGAGAAACCAGATTCGATCTGGCACTCATCGGGGGTGCCATTCAAATCACAATCAGCAGAAATCAAATCTGCGATGTCACAACTGTCGATCTGGGAATTCCCGTTACAGTCAAGACCCGCATTTGCCAGTATTTCACAGGAATCGATGGCACCGTTGACATCACAGTCGAGTGCTGGATTAGCAGCAATCTGACAGGAGTCCGGGACAAGATCGGTGTCACAGTCCGCGGCACCATTCGCAAGGTCACAACTGTCCGGGATAGTGTTCAAATCGCAATCGACCGAAGTGCCGCTGGCGATATCACAACTGTCCAAGGTACCGTTGGTATTGCAGTCCGGTGCGCCTGATGCCAGGTCACATTCATCCGGAGTTCCGTTCAAATCGCAATCGGGCTCACACTCGTCGGGAATCCCGTTAGCGTTGCAATCATTGCTTTGCAATGAAGCGATGTCACAGGAATCGGGCACACCGTTGGCATTGCAATCGGGGCCACCATTGGCAAGGAAGCAGGCATCGGGGACTCCATCCAGATCACAATCCAATTCGGTTCCATCTGCGATGTCGCAGGAGTCTGGAATGGTGTTTCCATTGCAATCATTGCTTTGCAATGAAGCGATGTCACAGGAGTCGGGCACACCGTTGACATTGCAATCGGGGCCGCCATTGGCAAGGAAGCAGACATCGGGGACTCCATCCAGATCACAATCCAATTCGGTTCCATCTGCGATGTCGCAAGAGTCGGGAATGATGTTTCCATTACAATCAGCAGAAATCAAATCTGCGATGTCACAACTATCGATCTGGGAATTCCCGTTACAGTCAAGACCCGCATTTGCCAGTATTTCACAGGAATCGATGGCACCGTTGACATCACAGTCGAGTGCTGGATTAGCAGCAATCTGACAGGAGTCCGGGACAAGATCGGTGTCACAGTCCGCGGCACCATTCGCAAGGTCACAACTGTCCGGGATAGTGTTCAAATCGCAATCGACCGAAGTGCCGCTGGCGATATCACAACTGTCCAAGGTACCGTTGGTATTGCAGTCCGGTGCGCCTGATGCCAGGTCACATTCATCCGGAGTTCCGTTCAAATCGCAATCGGGCTCACACTCGTCGGGAATCCCGTTAGCGTTGCAATCATTGCTTTGCAATGAAGCGATGTCACAGGAATCGGGCACACCGTTGGCATTGCAATCGGGGCCACCATTGGCAAGGAAGCAGGCATCGGGGACTCCATCCAGATCACAATCCAATTCGGTTCCATCTGCGATGTCGCAGGAGTCGGGAATGATGTTTCCATTGCAATCAGGAACAACTTCGGAGCGAATTTCGCAGCGATCGTCAGCGCCATTTGCATTACAATCTGGAACAATCTCCCTGTGATCGACCCTTGCGAACACACCGTCAGCAGTGTAAGCAATCCATTCACCATTAGTCGCGACCGCAGTTCCAACTGAGTCACCGTTAACCGTGCCTATCGGACGAATCAAATCGACGAGTGCCCAAGTACTGTCTTCCATTCGGTTGTACAAGTGCACAAAACCTTGCGATGAATCGATTTTGGGCTCACCGACGACGAGCATGTCTCCACTCAATTGAACGCTGACACCATAATCGAGGCTTTCCGCAGCAGAACTGATCAGGCGATCAGTTTGAATCCAACTGGAGCCATCCGCAGAATTTTCAAAGGTGTAAACCGCACCCACCATCGGATCATCGGGATTGGCTGCCAGTGTCCTCTGGGAGGTCACCGCAAGGGTCCCCCCATTCCAGGAGAGCTTGCTTCCAAACGCAGCGCCAGTTGGACTGTCGGTTGTGGAGATTTCGGCGGTCAGTTCCCACTCTGTACCATTTAAACGATAACCGTATACTCTTCCAGATCCCCCGGGAGGACCGTCTGAAGGCGATCCGATCATCAACCAATTGTTATCTGTCAACTGGAGTGCAGAACCAACCTCTTCACCTCCCCCATTTAGTGGATCGGTATTGGTGATATTTGAAGTTCTTTCGAATGCTGTGCCATCATGGCTCCAGACTTCAACGTATCCACCTGGTGTGAATCCTCCACCATCGACGACGACGTCTTCTTCCGGAGGACTCTGAGGTGCACCGACGGCGATGGTAGACCCGTGAACATCTACAGAAGAACCATACAAGTCATCCAAGGCCGCAACTTCTGGCTCTAATAGTTGCGTCTGGACCCAACCTAATTCTTGTCTCTCAAAGACGTATACCGCGCCGATATTGCCATTCTTATTGGGGGCACCGATGGCAGCTGTAGAACCTGACATTGCCATCGATGATCCGAAGCCATCGTCAGGATCATCATCGGATGGAGCCAATGTACCATCGGAGATCCAGGTAGTTCCCAATCTCCTATACACCTCAATACTTCTGGTTGCACCAGGATCCGCCATGAAGAGGGTATCCCCTTCCATCAAAGCCATCACTGTCGCTGTTCCCGAAGTCGCAGCGGCAAGGACCGGCTCGCAGGCGTCCAATAAGCCATTCATGTTGCAGTCAGCCAATAGGGAATCTGCCATCTGACACTCGTCAGGGATCCCATTAAGATCGCAATCTCCACTTAGGCCTTGGGAGATATCGCAGGAATCTTCCTGGCTATTTAGATTGCAGTCCGTCACTGGAGTACAATCTTGAGCTGACGATGTCACCCAACCAGTAAGAACAAAAACAATTGATAAGAGAACCTCGCGGTTTTTCATAACGCACACCACCTCGTGTTGGACGAAAACAATCGTCTCAATAGAACAAAGAATCCGATTCAAGTGCCCTAGGGCCAAAAAAATAAGAACCAAAAATTGATAAAAACAGCCTAAAAAAAGGGCTGCTAGCCGAACTTTCTTCGGACTAACAACCCTTTTAACACCTGTCTCAGTTTATATCTGAACTCTGCGACTATGTAAACACAAAATCATATAACATATAGACTTACATATCTACGTATCGCAATATTTCTACTATGGGCAACCGCCGTAACTTCCACAATCCAAGCCGTCAAATGGCGTTCCATCTACACCACAACTGCTAACTCCGGGTGCCGGCGGTTCCTGCCCACCCGTGAACTGATAGTTCAATACAAAGATAATGTCAGCAATGTCCTGAGTGCCACTATCATTCGCATCTGCAGCGTCTTTGCAGTTCGAACCGGGGCCACCGAGCATGAGAGCGTAAAGCATGAAAATGGCGTCTCCAATATCGACGGAACCGTCTTCATTGGCATCACCCCTTCTGAAGTGAACTTCACATTCATCCGGGACGTTATTGCCATTGCTATCCAAGGCCGAGCCTCCAGAGAGGTCACACTCATCCGGTGATCCATTGCCATTGCAGTCAGGGCTGGTGCCACTGCTGACATCGCACGGATCCGGAATTCCATTGCCATTACAATCAGTATCGCATTCGTCAGGTATTCCATTCCCATCGCAATCCTCGGAAATACCGCTGGAAACCTCACAACTGTCGAGGATTCCACTGCCATTGCAATCCTGGCCCGCTCCGGTATCGAGATCACAACTGTCTGGTACACCATTACCATCGCAGTCAATCGCAAGTCCCGATTCGATGTCGCATACATCGGGAGTTCCATTGCCATTGCAATCGGTTAATGGCACGAGAATGGTTACCGATTGCTGAACAGATGTAGCATTGCCAGCCATATCAGTTGCAGTCCACGTGATGATCGTGGTTCCATACTCGAAATTCCCTGTAATCGGGCCTCCACCATTGAAGTCGTTGGTAAGCGACGCAACGATGCAGTTATCCTCGGCCTGTGGTTCAGGAATCGTGAGGTCGGCATTACAGAGACTATCAGGTGCTGTGATATCAACATTTGTTGCACCTGTGATCGTCGGCGACTCCTCATCTTCCACTGTGATCAAGAAGGAACCGGTTGCGAGATTTCCATTGGCATCAGCCAGGGAATAGCTCACGGTGGTCGTTCCCAATGGGAAGAAGTCACCGGGTTGGTGGCTACCTAACAGATCACCTAATCCACAGTTATCACTACCACTGGGCAGTGACCAATTGGCTGTGGCACCACACTGCCCCTGGTCCGTTGTCAAAGTCATATCCGTAGGGATTCCACTGAGAAGTGGCGCCTCTGTATCGATGACGGTCACTATGAAGGAGTGCTGGGTGCTATTCCCGCTGTCATCCGTCAGGAACATCGTCACGAAGGTCGAACCAACGTTGAACATGGATCCGGATTGATGGCTAACGCTCAGATCTGTATTGCCACAGTTGTCAGTGACGACAGGATCACCCCAGCTGGCTATTGCGGAGCAAAGCCCTGGGCTCGAATCTACCGTCATCTCTCCCGGTGCATCAACAAACTCGGGAGCCTGATGATCAGAGACTGTCACCAGGAATGACTGCTGGGAGGAGTTCCCTTCCGCATCAGTCGCAGTGTAGGTCACCAATGTTGAACCCAGACCAAAAGTACTGCCGATATCATGACTGCTCGTGAGAGTTGTTCCATCACAGTTGTCAGTAGCATTCGGCTGATCCCAGGAAGCTGCGGCTGAACACTGATCATCGAGAGTGGAGACCGTAACTTCGGCGGGCAATCCTTGAATACTAGGTGCTTCATTATCAATCACGGTGACTACAAAGGAGTGATTACTGACGTTTAAATTCACATCGGTAAGCACCATGGAGACTGTTGTCTCTCCCTTTGGGAAAGTTTCTCCTGATTGCCATGTGGAAGCGAAAGACAATATTCCGCAGTTGTCCGAGAGCATAGGAACATCCCAGAATACTTGTGCACCACACAATCCTGGATCTGTGGTCGTAACCATATTCTCAGGAGCGCTGTCGAAACTTGGGAATTGGTCATCGGTGATCGTGATATCAAAACTACTAGATACTGTAGCACCCTTTGCGTCTGTAGCAGTGTAGGTCACCGTATGGGTTCCCAGGCCAAACAACTCTCCTGGTGAATGACTACCCAGAATCGTTGCGCCTGCACAGTTGTCACTCAGGATTGGAGGATCCCACATAACGGTTGCACCACAGACATCCAAATCATTGCTCATTTGAATATCCCGGGGCATGTTGAGAATTTGAGGATCCTCTTCATCAATCACGGTGATCTCAAACTGGTGGGAACTCTGATTTCCATGAATGTCTGTCAAAAGCATGCTTACAAGCGTGGTCCCAATCGAGAAAGTGTCACCTGACTGAGAGGTGGACTCCAATGACTGAATACCACAGTTGTCAGTCAGCGATGGTGTATCCCAAATCGCTGCGGTAGAGCATGCACCAAGATCTGTAGAGAGAATCTGCGATGAAGGAGTTGTCTGGAAAATCGGAGATTCATCATCGGATACAGTGATCGCAAAACTGCTGCTCAATGTCAATCCGCTGGTGTCCATCACCGTGTACGTCACGGTGTGACTTCCTTCCTCAAAGAAATCCCCCGGGTTACTGGTACTGGAGAGCATTTCACCAGGACAGTTGTCAGATGTGGATGGAGGTTCCCAGGTAACGATGGCCCCACACATCCCGGGGTCTGCGGTGATGGAGATGTTTGGACTCATTCCAGCCAGAGTAGGGGATTGCGTATCAGTCACCGATACAGTGAAGCTATGAGTGGACTGATTACTACTGCTGTCCAAAATCGTCATAGTGACAACCGTATCCCCCTTGGGGAACATTTCTCCGGACCCATGACTACTCGTTGACGAGATGATTTCACAGTTATCAGAAACTTGTACGGGGTCCCACGTCACCACCGCTCCGCAATGATCCAAGTCATTAGTGACCGAAATCGGTGCAGGAGGATTGAGGAACTGAGGGTTTTCGTCATCAAGAATGGTGACTGTGAATGAAGCACTTGTCATGTTGCTGGCATCATCCATGGCGGTGTATGTAATTGTGTGCATACCCGTCGAAAGAGATGCGCCACTCTGGATGTCAGATTCGAAACTGGCCACATTACAATTGTCTGAACTGTTTGGCTCGGTCCAGCTAACCACTGCTCCACACACTCCTACATCATTGGTCAGTGTAAAATCGAGAGGGGCTCCCGAAATCGACGGACTTTCATGATCCAGGATTGTGATTGTGAATGAACTCGAACTGGAGTTTCCATGTTCATCGGTTGCCGTCAGAGTCACTGTTGTTACACCCAGTGGGTATGTACCACCATTGATATGGGATCCACTGACAATTGGTGGAGGTGAACAATCATCCTCTGCGACCGCCGCTATCCAACTGACTGCAGCGGAGCATGATCCAGGCTCGGTATCTCTGACGATGTTATCAACCGTGGTTACGAAAACTGGAGGCGTAACATCTACTGCATCACCCGGTTCACATTCATCCGGGATACCATTGGAATTGCAATCCCGAGAAAATCCGGTAGTCAATTGGCACTCATCTGGAACCGCATTGCTGTCACAGTCCAATGAAAGGCCACTGGCAAGATCGCAAGTGTCCAACTCAAAGTTTCCATTGCAATCCAGAGCGGGCTGATTCACCAACTGGCATGCATCCAGAACGCCGTCATTGTCACAATCACCACTGGTCGTGGCAATTTCGCAATTATCGATCAAGCCATTATTGTTGCAATCTCCTGCACCAGAAGCGAGGTCACAGGAGTCAGGGGTTCCATTCAAATCACAGTCAGAATCGGCCTGACTGGCGATGTCACAGCTGTCGATGATTCCGTTGGTATTGCAATCCTGGGCACCCGCCTGAAGGTCGCAACTGTCAGGGATACCATTGCCATCGCAATCATCTTCGCAGTCATCGGGGATTCCATTGGCATTGCAATCCAGACTAAGAGCAGTGCTAATGTCGCATGAATCGAGGATTCCATTGTTGTTGCAGTCGGACGCGCCGCTCGCAAGCTCACATGAATCGGGGACTCCATTCCCATCGCAATCATCAGAAAACCCAGAAGCTGTATCACAGGAATCGATGATGAGATTTCCATTGCAATCTGGCTGCAACTGACTATTGATTTCACAGCGATCGTCGATTCCATTTGTATTGCAATCAGGCATTACCTCGCGGAAATCTGCAAACGCAATTACTTCTGGAGCACTGTAAAAGATCCATTCACCATTAGTTGCGACTCCGCTTCCAACAGCATTTCCGGCAGCAGTACCAATCGGACGAATTGACTCTATCAATGTCCAACTACCATCTGGTGCCCTGTTGTAGAGGTGGGCGAAACCACGAGCAGCATCTACTCTCGGTTCGCCAACCATCATGATATCGCCGGTCAGATCGAGTGAGTCGGCGTACCCATTTGTGGCAGGAATCGTACTGGTGGTTCTTCCGTTGGGGATCCAGTCTCCACCCGCAGCAGATCGATCAAAGGTGTAGACCGCTCCTATAGGCCCTCCATTTCCGGCGACCGGAGCCCGTTCCGCACCAACAACGAGAGTATCTTCACTAATTGCCAATTGGGTTCCAAATCGGTGACCCTGAGATATGTCAAAGGGCTGGAGGGTTTCCATTAGGACATAACCACCGCCAAAGTTTCGGTAGCCAAACACTCGTCCCGAAGAGTTAGGAGCATTGGCCCCGGGAGAACCCAGGAATACCCATCCACCACTGGCAAACGATACAGATGTACCAATCTCTTCACCTCCACCGGTTGTGGGATTTGTTGGTGCGAGGCGAACAGACCTCTCCCAACCGGTTCCCGTCTGCGACCACACTTCAGCGAAACCACCCGGTGTGGGGCCAACAGGATCTGCGTCACCATCGGCGTCGTCTCCAAGGGGCGCTTGTGGAGCACCGACAACGATTTCTGTTCCAGAAATATCTACAGAGAAACCGTAAAGTGCACCGAATACAGGAAGTTCTGCTTCGAGAATCTGGGCCTGCATCCAGCCGTTTTCAGTGCGCTGGAATACGTATACTTTTCCTGTGTTTCCATTGCTCATCGGTGCGCCGATAACTGCAGTGTTTCCTGAAACCGCCATGCTGAAGGCGAATCCATCCAAATTGTCCTGATCCGTCGGATCAGTTGGAGCGAGATAACCATCCAGGATCCAACGGGTACCCAATCTCTTGAACACTTCGACAAGCCTGACCACTGGCGGATGTATCTCACCTGGAGGAGGAGGAGGTTCATCAGGAGGGGGAGGTTCAGCCGGATCTGAGACTAGAAGCCAATTGGCAGTCATTGCTGAATGAGCGGTACTGGCTCCACCAATCAATTGGACAGGATTCAATGGTTCACATGAATCCAGTATTCCATTCATGTTGCAATCTGAATTGAGCACCGCGACAAGATCACATTCATCGGGAACTCCATTGAAATTACAGTCATCGCTGAGTCCTTGGGTTATGTCACAGGAGTCAGCTTGGCCATTGGCATTGCAGTCCACCGTCGGCGCACAGAACTGGCCATGGCTCTCAGGTGAAACAGCAAGAATCAAAAGTACGGTGATCGCACCAACTAGAATACGCATGGGAAACCCTCCCACTCTCTGAATAAAAATTGTCAAAATATTCAACCCCGGATAGTTACCGTGACGATTTCAGGGAACCCCCTGGCCCCATGCACGGCGAACCAATCAACACTTGATCCTGTAACTGAAGAATTTCATTGGGAAATTCAGATCCGGACCAATCCCGGCTCACGAAGGTACTACCTCCGATCGAATTACAAGATCCCTATGAGCATTTTATACCGGCTTTGTTAACTATACAGAACCACTTTTTAACCAATTCGCTCACCTGAATGAACTATCTATCACAATGTATAATAAGGACTTATGGACATATCTAAAAAGTAATGTTCAAGAAACGCCTAAGGTAACCAAACTGCCAACGTTATTAACATTGATTAGTTGTCCAGTCATAAAAAAATGGCGCCGATGTGGTCACGAATGACACGACATCGACGCCGATCCCCACTCAAAGCTCTATCAAGCCCCGGGGCTGGGGGTTTATGGACAACTGTTATATGAGTCACATCCCAGTGAAGTTCCGGCTGCTGGATCCACACCGCAATTCGGGTAAGGCGCAGGAGGAGGAGCAGTGCCATTGAACTGGAAACCGAGAATGCTGATCACGTCTGAAACATCCACAGAACCGTCATCATTGGTATCAGCAGCATCCTTACAAGTTGAATCAAGTCCGTTCGCAAAGAGGCCCTGTAGAAGGAATATGCAATCAGCAATATTGACGATTCCATCGTCATTGCCATCGCCTCTGAGGAAATTCAACTGGCACTGATCAGGTACACCATCCGCATTCTCATCGGGAAGTGTCCCATCAGCAATGTCACAAGAGTCTGGGATACCATTGAAGTCACAATCCGCTGTTTGACCAGTAGCGACCTCACAAGAATCTGGGATCGAATTTTGGTTACAATCCTCTAGCAGCCCATTTTGGAGATCGCAACTATCCGGAATCTGGTTTCCATCACAGTCTTCAACTCCACCCGCAAGGATATCGCAAGAATCAGGCGTGCCATTTTGATCACAATCTGAAAGAACCCCACTGGCAAGATCACAGCTGTCTGGAATCAGATTTCCATCACAATCATTGACTGCACCAGAAAGAACTTCGCAAGAATCAGGGATTCCTGTGCCATTGCAATCCAAGGCAGAGCCTACAAGGATTTCGCAACTATCAATGTTTCCGTCGCTATCGCAATCTGGCCATTCACCAGAGGCAATATCGCAACTGTCAGGGATTCCATTACTATTGCAATCCAACGCAGTGCCACTGGTGACTTCGCAACTGTCGGGAACACCTGAAGAATTACAATCGGCCTCGAGACCAGACTCGACATCGCAACTGTCGGGAATTCCATTGTCGTTACAATCTGATACCTGGCCATTGGCGACTTCACAGGAGTCGGGCACTCCATTTTCATTGCAATCAAGTGTTGTTCCGGATGCAATATCGCAGGCGTCAGGAGTACCGTTGCCGTTGCAATCCGATGATTCACCGGACACAATCTGGCAACTGTCAGGAACTCCATTGCTATCACAATCCACAGTTCCCGCTGCGAGATCACAACTATCCGGAACACCATTTCCGTTACAATCCGGCGTTGCACCACTTGCGACTTCGCAGGAATCCGCGACTCCTGAGTTATCACAATCTTGCGATGAGCCGCTGCTTAAGTCACATGAATCTGGGATTCCATTGCCATTACAGTCAGGTACACCGCCATTGGCAACGTCACAGGCATCAGGAACATTATTCAAATCACAATCGTCCAACAAGCCAGCCTCAATGTCACAAACATCCAACTGGCCATTGGTATTGCAATCAAAGTCAATCCCTGAGGAAAGATCACAGGAATCTGGTATCTCGTTTTGATTGCAGTCGCTTGCATTTCCGTTGAAAAGGTCACAGACATCCAAAGAGCCATTCTCGTTGCAATCAGAAGCAGTCCCATTCGCCAGCTCACAAGAATCGATGATTCCGTCATTGTTACAGTCAGGCTCCGATCCATTGGAAATCTGGCAAGAGTCGACGATTCCGTCACTGTTGCAATCACTTTCAACACCAATTGCGATATCACAGACATCAGGTTGACCATTAGAGTTGCAATCGGTCGCAGTGCCTTGGAGGATCTCACAAGAATCCAGAACTCCGCTGTCGTCACAATCGATTCCAGAGCCAGTTGCTATCTCACAAGAATCGATCAAACCGTCATTATCACAGTCAGCAGCGATTCCGGATGAAATCTGGCAATCGTCGGGAACTCCGTCATTGTCACAATCCAGTACCAAGCCCTGATTGATTTCACAAATGTCCAGTATTCCGTCGCCGTCGCAATCGGCCTGACAATCGTCAGGAACACCATCCAGATTACAGTCACTGGAAGTATCCTCTGAAATATCACAAACATCCGGAATGCCATTTTCGTTACAGTCAGGTCCATTCACAACAACTGTGACGATTCCGGTGACGGTAGATGTATTACCGCTACCATCACTGACAACCCAATCAATCAAGGTATCACCTCTCGGATATACACCTGATGCATCTGAGGTTCCATTAAAACTGTTGGTAATCTCTGTAACACCACAACGATCAAAGACATCCAGTTGCGAAACTTCAACGTAGGTTTCGCATGTCCCCACCGGGGCTTCAACAACCACTGGAACAGGGATTTGAATCGTCGGAGCCTCAATATCACTCACTGTCACATTGAATGATTCTGAACTACTGTTACCGCTCTGGTCAGTTGCAACATAGGTCACAACAGTCAGCCCCACAGGGAATACAGTTCCAGGAATATGGGTGCTTTCTGTTTGAATCAACTCGCAGTTTTCGATGAATGAAGGCTCAACCCAGGTAATCACAGCACCGCAAATTGTTGGGTCAGATACTGTACTAATATCTGTCGGCATGCCTGTAATCAATGGTAGCGTAGTATCAATCACAGTGATCTGGAATGATGCTGTGGAGACATTCCCATTCGAATCAGTTACCGCAATCTCCACGTTATTGACTCCTGCTGGATAGAGTGCCCCTGATTGGTGGCTTGTCACAATGGAGGACACTTCGCAATTGTCTTCCGCTGTCGGCGCTGCCCAGTTTGCAATCACGGAGCATTCGTTAACAGGAGCAACTAGCGATTGATTCTCAGGAATCGATGTGATCAATGGCGCTTGCAGATCTGCAACATTAATTGAGAATCCGACTTGAGTAATGTTCCCCGCAAGATCTGTGGCAGTGTAGGTTACTTGAGTTGTACCAACCGAGAATCCTGCACCTGATTCATGGGATTTTTCTAATGAGTAATCACCACAATGATCAAAAATCGAAGGCTCTGCCCAACTGACAACGGCAAGGCATGAATCTGTATCTGTATTAACTGATACATCCGTTGGGACACCGCTGAACTCTGGTCCATGCCCATCCGTAATAACTACTTCGAAACTGACTGATTGGTTGTTACCTTGCAGATCAGTTGCGATGTATGTCACCTGTGTTGTACCGAGATCAAATGTTGCGCCACTCAAATGTGTACTCTCCACAGAATGCTGCGGACAATTATCACTGACGACTGGCTCATCCCATGTCACTGATCCAGTGCAACTATCGATGTCAGTCTGACCTTCAACAAGTACAGGAAGACCTGTAATCAACGGTGGTTCTGAATCAACAATGGATACTGAGAATTCACCTGACGAATGATTTCCATAAACGTCGGTGGCTGTGAACACAATCGTATGATCTCCAGCCTCCAGGAAGGATCCATTTTGAGTATTTGAAGTGAGTTCTGTAACTTGGCAATTATCAGTGACTGTTGGTGAACTCCATGAAACAACCGCACCACAGGAACCTGGATCTGTTCCAATGATGCCAAGATCAGGAAGATTACTAAACTGTGGTGCTTCATTATCCACGACTGTTACCATGAACTCGAATGTGGACACTATTTCTGCGGTATCTGAAGCACTATAAGTGACTACAGTGTTCCCAATCGGGAAAACATCACCTGGCTGATGTGTTGAGGCCAGGTTATCAACAGCGCAATTATCAGACACTATTGGTGCGTCCCAGAATACTGATGCTCCACAAGAACCAGGATCATTGTTGGCAGTTATCACATTCGAAAGTCCTGCAATCACGGGGGCTTCTGTATCAGTGACGGTAACCATAAACTCAAGATTCGACTGGTTACCACTGCTGTCGGTCAAAGTGTAGTTCACCATGGTTTGACCCACGTCGAAGAAGGATCCTGATTCATGGGATTTGACCACACTGCTTATACTGCAGTTGTCTGAGATTTCCGGCTCTACCCAACTTGAAATCGCTCCACACACACCGCTATTGCTTTCAATGCTCAAATCTGTCATCGAAGAAGTGAACTGAGGGAGCTGATTATCAATTACGACTACTTCAAACTGGTGGACAACGCTGTTTCCAGAAAGATCGATGACTTGCTGTTCTACAACTGTAGTTCCTTTATCAAAGTAGGAACCACTTTCATGAGTTGAAGTGATCTCCTGTATACCGCAGTTGTCCGTTGCTTGGATTTGATTCCAAGTCACAATCGCATTGCAAGCGCCATCCTCAGTATTGAGTTGAACTGACGAAGGTACGCTGAGCAACACTGGATCTTCAACGTCGATTACTTCCACAATGAAAGAAGCCGTTGTGGAGTTAGCTACATTGTCTGTGGCAGTGTATGTAATTTCATGTTGCCCAACACTGAGATATGAACCATTGGCAATATTTGAAACAAGAGAATCCATTGCACAATTGTCAACAGCAAAGGGTTCTGGCCATGTTGCAATTGCACCGCACATTCCCGGATCAGAACTTACTGTTACCGTATCAGGTAGGTTTACGATTTCAGGGCCCTCTGATTCAGTAACTGTGACCACAAATGATCCAGTAGCAATATTGCCGCTGGCATCTGATGCTTGCATTTCAACAACCGTGGATCCAAGGCCGAAGAGGTCTCCAGGATTCATGCTTGAAGTGTAATCCTGTATCCAACAATTATCTGAAGCAGTAGCTGGTGTCCATGAAACTTGTGCACCGCACATACCCAGATCATTGGTCACCGTAATATCTGCGGGAATTCCGGAAAGTGTTGGAGATTGATCATCAAGAACCGTGACAGTAAATGTTTCGGTTGTCGAATTTCCTGAAGGATCAGTTGCAACGTAAGAAACTATGGTCGTGCCTGAGAGGAAGAAACTTCCTGAAGGAATATTGCTGGCAAGCAATCGTCCTGGGCAGTTGTCAGTGGTTGTTGGCTCGTTCCAACTCACCACTTCACCACATTGTCCTTCGCTCGCAGTGATCACGATGTTTGCAGGCATGTCGTGAATCGTAGGAGGACTATCATCCGCAACGGTTATTACAAATTGATGTGAGCTTTCCAATCCATTTAGATCAACAACAACTACGTTTACTGGGTATTCACCCAATTCCAAGAAAAGGCCATTTATGCGGTCGTAGCTAATGCTTTCAATACCGCAATTGTCAGAAGCAGTTGCTTCTGGCCATGTAACCACTGCTCCACACTGATCAGCATCAGCTGAAACCGTGTAATCTGAACTTATGGACGTGAATACAGGAGCTTCGACATCTTCAACCGTGACAGTGAACGCACTGGTTGTCGCATTTCCTGCAGCATCCGTCGCGGAGTATTCAACTGTTGTTGTACCAATTGGGAAGAAGTGCCCACTAAGGAAATCTGACGTGGGCTCCAAGGTATCACAGTTATCTGTTACTGTTGGAACAGACCAGTGATGAGCGCCTCCACAGAAACCAGTAATACTTTGAATCGTAACTGATTCAGGAACCTGACTGATGACAGGCGCCTCTAGATCTTGGACAACGATTACGAATGATGTATTGAACTCATTTCCGTATATGTCATTGGCGTAAAGCGTAACAGTAGTTTCACCGATCGAGAATCTTTCTCCCGGCTGGTGGCTACTGGAATGCGACAGCACTTCACAATTATCTACTGCCACTGGTGCAATCCAATTGACCTCAGCATCGCACAAACCTGGCTCAGTATTGACGACCAAGGTCTGAGGTATGTTTTCAAAATCGGGATCTTCAAAATCCGATACCGTCACCGTAAAGTTGGTGCTGATTACATTTCCGGTCAAATCCTGTGCTGTGCAAGTCACCAGCGTTTCTCCGACGGGAAACACGTAACCAGGCTGATGACTGTATGCCACGTTAATCTCTTCACAGTTGTCAAAGATTTGGGGTTGATCCCATGAATGAGATGCACCGCAAACTCCTGGATCTGTATTTATCGCAACAGTCTGCGGAACACTAATAAACTGTGGTAATTGCAGGTCTACCACTGTCACATTGAAGCTTGAAGACACAGTATTGCCGGAAGAATCGGATACCGTATAAGTCACGGTTGTCATCCCAAGATCAAAGAATGTCCCGCTGGGGTGTGTAATTGATACTCCAAAGTTGGGACAGTTATCAGTCGTAATCGGTTCAACCCACTCGTAGATTGCCCCGCATTGATCGAGATCATTTTCAAGTACGATATCTTCAGGCATTCCACTCAATACTGGATTTTCGTGATCCTGAACAACCACCGTAAACATGGCTTCACGGCTTTGTCCATAAGCATCTGTTGCCTGGTAGGTGACTATGTTTAGCCCTAATGGGAATGAATCCCCAGACTGGTGACTAGAGGTAACGATGACCCCCGGACAATTGTCTGTTACCGTCGGAGGTATCCACTCATGAACCACCTGGCAAGTCCCTGGCTCAGTGCTCAGTACCGCATTCTGTGGTGTATTTTCGATGAGGGGCACTTGTTGATCAGTGATCGAAACTTCAAAACTTGCAGTGGTTTCATGTCCCGCTGTATCGATGACACTGTAGGTTACAGTCGTTGTACCCACTTCAAATGTGCTTCCACTTGGAATGTTGATCTGTGAACTAGAGACTGCGCAGTTATCTGAGAAAGTTGGCTCTGGCCAATTTACAACCGCATTGCACTGGTTAAAGTCTGTATTCATCGAAATGTTAGACGGAAGATCAGTGATCAGTGGGCTTTCATTATCCACTACAGTCAGTAGGAATTCTTCGATAGTGATATTCCCTGAAGTGTCCATGGCCGTGAATGAAACCATAGTGGAACCGATCTCGAAGAAATCTCCCGGTTGATGTGAAGAGGTGTATTCAAATTCTGGACAGTTATCTGAGGCCGTAGGTTGATCCCATGCGTGCAAAGAACCACATTGGCCGCTCTGTGTGTTAATCGTCAAACTTTGTGGAACACCTGTAATCACAGGGCTTTGAAGATCTTCAACTGTGATCATGAAACTGGAAGTGGTTATCAATCCTGCAGAATCGGTCGCAGTGTATGTCACTGTAGAAGGACCCAAAGGGAAGAAATCACCCGGCGAGGCGTCAGATGTGAAACTGTTTATAGTGCAATTATCCGATGCTTGTGGTGACTGCCAGTCTACTATTGCTCCGCATGCACCTTGATCGGCTGGAATAGTCAAGTTGCCTGGTAATCCTGTGATCAAAGGTAGTTCTTCATCTTGCACAATCACAGTAAACATCAGATTACTCGCATTGCCAGCCGCATCTGTTGCTGTGTAGTTGACGATCGTCAAACCTATATCGAACAAGTCACCTGGCTGGTGACTGGAAGTCACTTCTAATCCAGGGCAATTTTCAGATACCGTAGGTACATCCCAAAGATGAACACTTTGACATATACCAGCGTCTGTTGTAATCACCGCATTTGAAGGAGCTGCATCGAAAACAGGTAGCTGCTGATCGATCACTGTTACTTGGAAACTCGCACTGGATTCCAATCCTGACAAATCTGTTACCGTGTACGTCACAGTAGTATCTCCAAGGTTGAAGATACTTCCGGAAGAAATGCTGGATTGAACACTCAGGATCCCACAATTATCTGCGTATGACGGCTCTTCCCAAGTTACTAGAGAAGTACACTGATTAAAGTCAGTGTCGATAGTGATATCCCCTGGAATGACGGAAATCGTTGGTGATTCAACATCCTCAATCGTCACATTAAATTGGTGTGTACTAATGTTACCAGTGCTATCGACAGCAGTGTAAGAAACTGTTGTCGTTCCAACTTCGAAAAACTCACCCGGATAATGATTAGGCTTGAAATCATGGATGGCACAGTTGTCCTCAGCAATAGGCTCTGTCCATGAGATTAGAGTACCGCATGAACCGGGGTCGCTAATGCCTTGAATATCCAGAGGACCGCTGACGATCACAGGTACTTCCAAGTCTACTACCGAGACTTCAAAGCTCTCTGTATGAGCATTACCAGACAGATCCGTAACGGTGTAACTCACCAAGGTCGTACCTTGATCGAAGTATGTGCCTGGTGTGTGAGAACCTGTAATCTCATTGATCTGACAGTTGTCTGACGGAGTTGGCACAACCCAATCGACAACAGCTCCGCAGACTCCAAGATCGGTAGTAGTGACCAAACTCGTTGGCATATTTAGTAACTGAGGTGCTTCTGTGTCTTCAATTCTCACTGTGAAATCACTGGCAAACTGATTGCCATGTATGTCATTTATCGTGGTTGTCACTGTTGTGTCGCCTAATGGGAAGGTATCCCCAGAAGAATGGGACGAGATAATCGTTTCGACCTGGCAGTTGTCTGTTGCTGTAATCTCGGACCAAGATGCGATTCCGTCACAAACTCCTGCGGTAGTATTTGCAACGACAAGAACGGGAAGATCGATAAATGCCGGAACTTCTGCATCCTCAACAGTCACCGTGAATGACTTTTGGATTCCATTTCCACTGGTATCCAACGCTGAGTAGGTGACAATTGTCGAACCCACACTGAAAAACGTTCCAGGAACAAGCGTACTTGACATCGAATCCACAGCACAATTATCCGCAGGTACCGGAACTTCCCATGTCACTACAGCACCACATTGATCAAGATCATTGGACACAACGATTCCGGAATCAATCCCATTGATAACAGGATTTTCATTGTCATGTACGATTACATCAAATGATACAGCAGTCTGATTCTCATGCAGGTCAGTAATCAAGTAATCAACTTGTGTTGTACCTTTTTCAAAGAAACTTCCAGGTTCATGAGTGGTTACGATGCTCAAGATTCCACAATTGTCATCTCCGGTAACCTCAGCCCAGTTCACGATTGCTCCGCATTCACCGAGATCATTGCTGACTTCAAAACCGACAGGTACCCCGATCAATCCTGGAGCAGTTGTATCAACCACCTCAATCTGGAATGTAGATTGATGTGTGTTCCCTGAACCATCTGTGACAACGTAGGTCACTGGAGTAACACCAACGGGATATACTCCCCCGTTGATTTTCTCGGTGGTCATAGTGGCCACTTCGCAGTTGTCACTCGCGGTTGGTTCTGTCCATGTGGCGGTGGCTCCGCAACTGTCACTGTCTGCCTCCAGCGAGATGTCCGCTGGCAGATTGACCACCTGTGGGAGTTCTTGGTCCAATACAGTGACTAGGAAAGCTGCCGTTGTTTGATTTCCATGAATATCCGAAGTCGCTATCTCGACCGTCGTTGCACCAACCTGAAATTCCATTCCGGAAGTATGTGACAGTGTAAAATCCTGAATCGCGCAATTATCAACCGAACTTGGTGCCTCCCATGTAGCCTGGGTACTGCACATGCCTTGATCTGCAATTAACACCAGATCTGAAGGAACACCCATGATTTGGGGTGATTCGTTGTCGACGACAGTCACAACAAACTCTGCTTCTGTGATATTTCCAGACGAATCTGTTGCTGTGAAGGTCACTGTGGTTGATCCCACCTCGAAGTAATCTCCAGGATTATGGGAAGCAACCATTTGATGATCAGGGCAGTTATCAGTGAACAATGGGAGATCCCAAGCATGAAGAGAACCACACTGGCCAGCCTGACTATTCAATGTAACGCTTTGAGGCACATTTGTGATTGCCGGAGCTTGTTGATCAACAATCATTATCTCAAAGCTGCCCGTAGCGTTATTCCCTGAAGAATCAGTTGTTGAGTAACTGACTGTGGTTGTACCCAAGGGGAAAACGTCACCGGAGTTGTGATTTGATGAAAACTCCAAAACTGTGCAGTTGTCTGATGCCTGTGGTGCTATCCATTCAACTGCTGAACCGCATGTATCCAATTCTGTTTCTACAGTCATATCGATCGGCATGCCTGTGAGAACAGGGTTTTCTGTGTCCTGAACAACGACAGTGAACATCAAACTCGAAGTATGGCCCACTGCATCAGTGGCAGTGTAATTAACTACCGTCAATCCGGTACTAAAGAAGTCTCCGGGGTTATGGCTGGACGTCATCTCGACACCGGGACAATTTTCGAGAACTTCAGGAACACCCCAAGTATGGACTGCCCCGCATTCGCCTAAATCAGTTTCTATCACAGAACTTCCAATGGAGTTAAGAAACTGTGGCGTTTGAACATCAGTAACGGTAACCGTGAAACTTTCGCTAATCGTGTTTCCGGAAGCATCAGAAATGTTGTAGGTGACAATCGTTGTTCCAATCGGGAAAGTGTCTCCAGATTGGAAATTCGACTCAACAACACCCATATCGCAATTGTCAAGTAACTGTGGTTCTGTCCAGGCGATACTTGCACCGCATTGATCTAAATCAGTTCCCACATCAATAGGGCTGGGGAAACTAACAATGCTTGGGTTTTCTTCATCCAAGATAGTTACGTTAAATTGGACTGTGGAAATGTTTCCTGTTGGGTCTTGAGCTGTGTAAGCGACTGTCGTAACACCTGAAGTAAAACTGTCACCAGGGGAATGATTTGACAAAAATGTTTGAACAGAGCAGTTATCTTCAGCAGTGGGATCAATCCAGCTTATCGTAGTACTGCATAATCCTGGATCTGCGATCGCGACAATATCCTGCAGATCTCCATGAATGACTGGGACTTCCAGATCAACGATGTTAACTTCGAAGCTATCCGTATGGATGTTACCAGACATGTCGGAAACGGTGTAACTGACTACAGTAGTCCCACGATCAAAGAAACTCCCTGGGACATGACTAGAAGAAAACTCACTCACTGCACAGTTATCCATCGAATCGGGGATGGCCCAATCGACGACGGCCCCACACTCACCAACTTCGGTGACCATGAATTGATCAGTGGGCATTCCTACTATTTGAGGAAGTTCATCATCCTCAATCCGTACCGTGAAATCTGTAACAACCTGATTTTCATTAATGTCTGTAAGTGTTGCAGAAACTGTAGTGTCTCCGATGGGGAATATGGATCCAGATTCATGAGTCAAAGTAATTGATTCAACGAGACAATTATCTGACGCAGTTAAAATTTCCCACGTTACTGCGCCTTCGCAGTTTCCTTCAGATGTTGATCCTACAACCAAATCTGGAATCTCAAGGAACATAGGCAACTCTGCATCTTCAACAGTAATTGTGAATGACTTCACTGTTTCATTACCAGAGTTATCTACAGCAAGATATTCAACATGGGTGGAACCAATTGAGAAAAATGCGCCTGAAGGGATACTGTGTGCCAGACTGAGCACGGAACAATTATCGACTGCCTCTGGCTCAGTCCAGGATACATTAGCGCCGCACTGTCCAAGATCATTGCTCACTACTATATTTTCATCAATTCCAATGATTTGTGGTGCTTCTTGATCTAACACCAAAACTTCGAAGGCATGCTGTTTTTGGTTTCCATGGAAATCTGTAGCGATGTAATTAACAGTTGTTGTCCCTGGATCGAAAAACATTCCAGATGAATGACTTCCTGAAATCGTATCCACCGCGCAGTTATCATCAGCGGTAACCGGATTCCATGTGACGATTGCGCCACACTGGACCGGGTCGGTTTGCACTTCGATGCCCATGGGGACACTGACAAACACTGGATTCGTCTCATCTCGTACCTCGATGACAAAGCTGGCTTCATTAGAGTTTCCAGATGCGTCAAAAACGCTATAGGTCACTGTTGTTTCGCCAACAGGGAAATAACCGCCATTAGTTGCAGTTGCTGACAGTTCATTTACCGAACAATTATCTGATCCTATTGGCTCTAACCAACTAACCAGAGTCCCGCAATCGATCGAATTGGAGGCGACAGATATGTTTGTGGGCATATCCAAGATCAAAGGCGTTTCCTGATCGAGGATAGTCACTACAAAGTTTGCTGATGCAGTATTTCCATGGATATCACTGGTACTAATCTCAACAGTAGTATCTCCCACAGGGAAATCAGAACCTGATACATGTGAAATTGAAAACTCCTCAATCGCACAATTGTCTTGGGAATCTGGCGCTATCCAACTGACAGGCTTTACACAGGATCCTTCATCAGCGACAAGCACGATGTTTTCAGGAATACGAATTATGACCGGATCTTCCTCATCAATGACCGTGATACTGAACTGATCGGAAATCGTCATTCCCATACTGTCAACGACTGTGTATGAAACTTGAGTTACCCCTACAGGAAATGCCTCACCTGGCTGGTGGGTCGCAGTGAATGAGACTACTTCACAGTTGTCCGATGGAATCGGCGGCGTCCATGTATGGACAGCAGAGCAAAAGCCAGAATCTGCAGTGATAGTTCTGTCTGCTGGCATTCCACTGATTGTAGGGGATTCATCGTCGTCGACTGTAATTTGGAACGAGCCTGTGGTTACCAATCCCATTCCGTCGACGACTGTATAGGTTACTTCTGTGGTTCCCTTTTCGAAAAATGCACCAGGTTCATGTGACGCATCGAAATCAGCGAGTTCGCAGTTATCCCATGGTGTAGGAGCATCCCAAGTGACATTGGCTCCACACTGGCCAAGATCATTGAAAACCGAGATGTCTTGTGGCAATCCCAACAATATTGGCATTTCTGTGTCATTCACAGTAATGCTGAATGCTGCGTTGGTCTGATTTCCTGCATTATCGACGAGTGTGTATTCCACTACCGTCGTTCCTATTGGGAACGCATCGCCAGAATTAGACGATCCTTCAAATTGACTAATTCCGCAGTTGTCTGAGAACTCTGGAAGTTGCCAATTAACCACTGCAGTGCATTGAGCAGGATCATTATCAATGACGATATCCGTAGGAACATTGCTTAATAATGGTGCTTCAGTATCCAAGATTGTGACTGTAAACGCATGTTCCGACTGATTACCATTCACATCGGTAAGTGTTAGGGTAACTAACGTTTCACCAAGTGGGAACGTATCACCAGACTGATGACTACTCACCAGCGTATCAACGGAACAGTTGTCATCGACAGATGCAGGTGCCCATGAAATCTGTGCCTGACATTCTCCGGGATCATTTCCGGCTATCACATCTACAGGTGCAGAAAGATATTGAGGGAGTTCTTCATCCGAAATTGTTACGGTGAAACTTTCAGAGATCGTATTTCCTCCGCCATCCACAACGGTGTAGGTCACCGTTGTGGTTCCCACTCCAATCGCGGACCCACTCGTAATATCGGAAGAAAAGGAAGCCACGGTACAATCATCGGTTGCTTGTGGCTCGGGCCAATCAACGATGCGCGTACATGCGCCGGGTTCAGTCAATAGATCGATATTGGCTGGCAATCCAGTGATCAATGGATTTGCAGTATCGACTACGATTACTTCCATGGTGACTTGAGATGTATTTCCATTGATATCGATCAATGTGTAAGAAACCACTGTCGAACCGATCGGAAACAGGTCTCCAGGTTGGGCGGAAGAAGTAACTTGTTGCACTCCACAATTATCAACAGGTGTAGGATCTTCCCAACTCACTGATAGTTCGCACACACCTTCTGATGAATCGACAGATATCTGACTTTGCAAACCTACCAAAGTTGGAAGTTCATCATCCGTTATCATTACGCTAAATGAAGATGTAGTCACATTTCCGCTAACGTCTGTAGCGGTATAAGTCACTTCAGTAAGTCCGGTGGAAAACAAGCTTCCTGATGAGTGCGAACTTACGAAGCTGGCAATCCCACAGTTATCAGTCGCTATCGGCTCATCCCACACCACCACAGCTCCACATGATCCTTGATCGGTGCTGACGTTTACAGGATTCGGTAAGTTAGAAATGGATGGGAACAATGGATCCGCATCAACTTGGCACTCATCCGGTATTTGATCCGAATTACAATCTATTGAGAATCCACTAGAAAGATCACAATCGTCAGGGATTCCATTCATATTGCAATCTAACAACTCGCCAGAATCTATCTGACATTCATCAAGGACTCCATTTGAATCACAGTCAAGTTTTGTTCCATCAGTGATTTCACATGTATCAGGAATCAAATTCATATTGCAGTCAGTCTCAAGACCTTGAGTCACGTCGCAGATATCGTCTTCAAGATTTTCATTACAATCATTGAAAACTGATATCCACAGGCTCTGACCTGAATTCTCTCCTGCGCTTCCTACAATCAGGAAAGGCAATTGGCAACTTACTGAGCTACCAAAAAGTTCTCCAGGTTCTCTTTCGCTGAGTAAGCTGATAGGGTCATCTCGCAACCAATCAGCTCCGGACTTTCGTAGGATGATGACTTGTCCTTGATCAGACCCTGCCGCAGGAGCACTGATGACTGCCGTTTTTACATCAAGCCCAACTGCAGCGCCAAAAAGTCCACTTTCATCTGCATCTGCAGGCTCGATTCGCTGTTGATTAATCCACAATCCAGCCAATCTGTTGTGAAGATAAGCTGCTCCCTGATCAACATTCTCGCCCGGTGATCCGACGAGTAGATGATCATGATTCAAATCCACTGAGTATCCAAAGGAACCAAAGGGGCTTGGAGTTGCTGCAGTAAGCAAAGTGCTTTCTGTAAAGATGCCCGCTGACTCTTCAAAAACGAGAATACACCCCGAATTAGTCACTTCATCTGCTTCATGACCAGGTGCTCCTACGACCACTGTTCCGTCGTGAACCGCAACGGAACAACCGAGCATGTCTCCGTCACTCAATTGAGCAGATTCCAACTTTTGGTCTTGGAGCCACATTCCATTTTGGCGCGTGTATACATACACAGCTCCGGAACCCAGCCCATTTATGGCCCCTGGAGCACCCACAAAAATGGTTTCATTTTCAATTGCGAGTGCGCTACCAAATGCAGCGCCAAGAGGTGCGTCAAAAGCAGTAAGGGTTCCTTCGTAGTTCCACCACCCGTTACCTACCCTGCGATATAGGAGAACTGCACCTCGGCCTTGTAGTTTTCCGGGGGCACCGATTGCTGCAAGATCCCCATCAATTGCAACAGCGGAGCCAAATCGATCTTCTAAACTTGCCGATACTCCGAAGATTTTCATCTCCTCAATCCAACGAGTACCAGTTCTTTTGAAGATATTTGCAGATCCAGTATTTGTTCCCAATAAATCATCATCAGGTGCACCGACGACAGCAAATTCTGGCGTAGAATCAACTGATGATCCAAATCCGTTACCAAATGCCAGACCAATTCCGATTAGATCGGAAACGCCTGCACTGCATTCGTCGGGGATTCCATCAAGATTGCAATCTTCACTCGTAGCAAGTTCAAGATCACACTCATCAGGGATTTGATTTCCATTGCAATCGTCACTGGTGCCCAGATCAATATCGCATTGGTCAGCGACACCATTCTGATTGCAGTCAACGGTGGGTTGACACTGGGCCATGATTGAGTTCTGGGCCAGAACCAACACACAAATGAATACACCTGTGTAAAGGGCGATACGGGGGAACATCGTACCTCCATTCGGAATGAGGGAAGAACAGGGGTTTCTATCCTCAGACCGTGATTTGTTGCTTGCGGCAAATTTTCGCCACAAAAGTAGGGGATTTATCCGGGCAACCCAAAAGGGTCGCCCGGTAATTTGTCAGTTATTTAAAATTCAGGGACAGTTGGCGTAACTATCGCAGCCGAGGCCACTCTCTCCATCAGGATCTATTCCACAGGTACCGAATGGCGCTGCAGGAGGATCTGATGCTTGGAAGAGGTACATCAACAGGCTAATCGTATCGCTAACATCGATTTGCTCGTCGTCATTGATATCAGCACTGTCGAGGCATGTCGGAGTTGGACCAGTACCGATCCAGTATTGCAAGACAAAGATCGGATCTGTCACATCGACGCTTCCACTGACATTGACATCGCCACGCTGGAACTGAGTCTCGCACTCGTCTGGTATCGTGTTTCCGTTAGTGTCGAGGCTCGCACCGGTAGCGATATCGCAATCATCTGGAATGCCATTTGTATTACAGTCAGTTTCACAATCATCTGGAATTCCATTGGAGTTGCAGTCGGTAGCAGCACCACTGCCAATTTCGCAAACATCAAAAAGACCATTTCCATTACAGTCCGTTTGATCGACATTGACAGTAATCAACTGCTGAGCAGTGACTTCATTGCCACTTGTATCAACAATTGTCCATGTGATGAGGGTATCACCGAGAGGATAAGTGCCATTAGCGTTAGCTTCTCCGGTGAAACTGTTAGTTACGGATTCTACCGCGCAGTTATCGGAAGTCACCGGCCTTGGAACATCAATTGTGGCGTCGCATGTTGAATGATCAGCGTCAACCAAAATGTTACTAGGATCAACAATCGCCGGATTCTCAGCATCAGTCACTGTGACGGTGAATGATTCGATGACCACGTTATCAGAAGAATCAGTTAAGGTAAGGACTACCTCAGTTTCACCCACAGGGAAGAAATCATTCGGATTGTGAGAAGGAACAAGTGTAGCATCGCAGTTATCCACTACTCCGAAAGCACTCCAGGTAACTTCTGCTCCACATTCACCAGAATCATTCACTGCTTGAAGATCTACCCTATTACCAAGAAGTATTGGTAACTGGGTGTCCAGAACAGTAACAGTAAACTCGCCAGTTGTGCTGTTTCCGGAATCATCAACAGCAGTGACTGTGACAACTGTCGGGCCAATCGGGAAACTGGTTCCTGACTCAGGGCTGACAGTCACAGTAACATTTCCACTATTGTCGATTGCAGAGTGAGCTGGCCACGATACCGTTGCGCCACACTGATTTAGGTCATTTTCAACGGTGATGTCCGATGAAAGATTGGTGATAACAGGATTCTGATTATCCACCACTGTGACTTCAAAGGTATTTGTAGACGAGTTGCCTGCTAAGTCTGTTGCGGTAGCAGTAACAACCGTTGTACCGATTGGGAAGTCACTACCACTTGGTGGGACCACCACCAAATTCGGCAGTAAATCGCAGTTGTCAGTAGCAACTGGTCCAGACCAATTCACCTCAGCATGGTCTGAGTCCTCTTCAGTATTAACAGTAATGTCTGAAGGCATGTTTGTGAGATTGGGACTATCCACATCGACTACTGTGATTGTGAAACTAGCAGACGCTTCGTTTCCTGAGTTATCTGTTGCTGTGTAAGTAACCACCGTTTGTCCGACTGCGTAGAATCCACCATTCTCCGAACTTGTAATGGGGCTAAGTGCGTGACAGTAATCAGTTGCTGTTGGTTCACTCCAGTTGACGAGAGCACCACAATCACCAGGATCATTGGAAACAGTGATGTCAGCGGGAATCTGATGAAGCATGGGAGCCTCATTATCCACCACAGTCACATCAAAGCTTGCAGAAACAGTATTGCCACTTGGATCGACTGCTGTGTATGTCACAGTCGTGGTACCTAGTTGGAAATTAGTGTTCGGCTGAACATCAGGAGATATATCTGCCTGGCAATTATCTGTAGCAGTAGGTTCTGTCCAGGTGACTTCCGCGCTGCAAGTTTCGGGATCAGTCCCTACTGTAATGTTTTGTGGAATATCGATGATCTCTGGATTTTCATTGTCTAGCACGGTTACTGAGAACGATTGACTATGCGTATTTCCATGAACATCTGATGTCGTGTACGTAACTGTCGTATTGCCAACCAGGAACGTATCTCCAGGGAGATGTGTTGAGGTTGTCGAATCAATCTGATTACAGTTGTCGAATGGCTGAGGATCTTGCCATTGCACCATTGCCGAACACTGCCCTGGATCTGTATTGACCGTGATATCTTCAGGTATTTGATCAAATTGAGGATCTTGATTATCCACAACTGTCACTACAAAACTCGCAGTGCTAATGTTGTCGTTCTCATCAAGGGCTGTGTATGTCACAACTGTTTGAGCAACACTGAAGAAACTATTATTGGCGAAGTTCGGATCAAAAGAGATGATTTCGCAGTTGTCGCTGGTACTAGGCTCACTCCACATGACCATTGCGCCACACTGATCAAGATCGTTGAAGACAGTAATGTTTTCAGGAATCCCAGTAATCTCTGGATTTTGATCATCGGTAACTGTAATGGTGAAAGAAGTGACCGCAGTATTGTCGTTATTGTCCGTGACGCTTAGTTCGACAGTTGTCAATCCAACAGGGAACAACTCACCAGATGTATGACTCAAAGTAATTCCACCATGACCACAAGGATCTTCCGCTGCCGGTGCGTCCCACTCTACAATTGCACCACAAACGTCAAGGTCGGTGTTTGTAGCAACATTCATAGGAACAGAAGTGAATTCAGGCAACTCATTATCAGTGATGGTGATTTGGAATGTTCCCGAGGTGGGGTTTCCGTAGAAATCGACCACGGTGTAAGTCACCACGGTAGTTCCAACAGGGTACTCAGCAAGTGATTGGAAATCTGAGGTAGGAATCCCTGCTTCACAGTTATCAATGGCTGTCGGTGCAGTCCACTCAACGATTGCACCACAAACACCAGCATCGGTATTCTGCTGTATATCAGTAGGCATAGAAATGAGTTGTGGAGCTTGAACGTCATTGACTGTCACGGTGAAACTCTGGCTTGAGGAATTGTCATCTGTATCGGTCACAGTGTATGTAACGGTCGTAATGCCTACTGGGAAGAGATCTCCAGGACCATGAGTTGATGTAATCACGGGTGCATTATCGCAATTGTCATTTGCAGTAGGGGCTGTCCAGTTGACATTCGCACCGCAAACATCGAGATCATTTCCAACCGTCAGATTGCCCGGTACTCCGGAAAGTACCGGTGACTCATCGTCCAAAATGGTGACTTCGAAAGACTCCGTGAGTTCATTCGCCGAGTTGTCGATGGCGACAAGCATCACCGTTGTGGTACCAACTGGGAAAGGGTCACCACTGTTGTGAGTACTGGTGAATGCAGTTACTACACAGTTATCAGACGCCTCAGGGGCTTCCCATATAACCACTGCCCCGCAATCACCCATATCATTCGATTGGGTGATGTCTGCCGGAACATTGGTAATCTGTGGAAGTTCCTGATCTTGTACAGTGACAATGAAGCTCTGGGAACTAGAGTTACCATGAATGTCAGTCACTGTGTACGTCACAGGAGTATCACCAATGGGCAGCATTGCACCGCTCACCACATCTGCTTCAAGACTTAAGACTGCGCAGTTATCAGAAGTGTTTGGTTCTATCCATGAGGTTGTCCCCAAGCAAATACCGGGCTCTGTACCAACCGTCACACGAGGCGGAAGATTGGTAATCACGGGAGCTTCCAAATCGGTGACAGTGATATTCATCACTTGCTCAGTGACATTTCCGTTCACATCAGTCAGAGTGAATGTGACCGGTGTCATGCCGACATCAAAGTGCTCACCAGGCTGTCTATTTGTAGTAATTCCTGCGACGCCACAATTGTCAGACCCTTGTGCGTCTTCCCATTGTGCAACTGCTGAACAGAGTCCAGGCTCCGCAATCAAATCGATGTTAGCTGGGAATGAGGTGAAGACGGGCATTTCTGCATCCGTCACTACGACGTCAAAGCTTTCAGTGGTCACATTGAAGTGAATGTCCGTCGTGGTGATGGTTACCGTAGTCGATCCAAGATCGAAGATTTCACCAGATTGGTGTGTGCTCTCGTAACTGAGGATTCCACAGTTGTCTGAAGCACTCGGATCTTCCCAGTGGGCAGCAGCGTTGCACTGACCCGTCTCGGTATTGACTTCAACAACTTCTGGAACAGGCTCAATCACCGGCATTTCATCGTCCGCGACGGTGATCACAAAGCTGTGCATCGTCGAGTTTCCATTGATGTCGGTAGCTGTGTACGTCACTTCAGTAACGCCCACGCCAAACTCTGTGCCACGAAGATTGCTGGTCGAGAGACTAAAGATCCCACAGTTGTCATCAACTACAGGAACTTCCCAATCGACAAACGTAGTACAGGTTCCAGGATCAGTCGTTGCAGTAATGAAATCAGGTGCAGAAACAAATGTCGGCGCCTCATTATCTTCAATGGTCACGAGCAGCGTATTCTGTGAGGAATTCAAATACTGATCAGTCACCGTGTAGGTCACCAAGGTGTTTCCAACATTAAATGACCAGCCAGGCTCATGGGTGGAGGTAATCGTGGTTTCACCACAGTTATCTGTACCACTTGGTGCGTCCCAAGTTGCCAATCCACTGCATAGACCTAATTCATTGCTGAAGGTCACATTCTCAACAAGTCCAACCAATACCGGTGCTTCGACATCGTTCACTGTTACATTAAACGACTCGCTGTATTGAAGATCAGAACTATCGGTTGCTGTGTAAGTTACTGTAGTGGTACCCACAGGGAACATTCCACCGTTGAGATGATCTGAGGATAGATCAACTACTTCACAGTTATCCCATGAGCTGGGCTCCGTCCAACTGACGAGAGCCCCACATGCTCCTTCATCATTATTTACAACGATATCAGCAGGCATATTGTCGATGTCAGGAGAATCCACATCGTGAATCGTCACTAGGAATGAATCCTCAGTGATGTTCCCACTGTTATCAGTGACTGTGTAAACCACAGATGTCGTACCCACCGGGAATTCTGCTCCTGGCTGATGTGTAGATACGATGCTCGCTACTCCACAGTTGTCTGTAGCACTCGGCTGTGGCCAAGCAAGGTTTGCTCCACACAATCCCAAAAGATTGTCTGTAGAAAGGTCGACAGGCAGTCCACTAATCGCCGGATTTTGGCTATCGCGGACTGTCACTGTGAAGGATTCTATGGTGATGTTTCCGTGGATGTCCTGAGCGGTGTACACCACTTCAGTTTCTCCAACCGAGTACGTTCCCGGGACGTGGTTAGCAACCAGTGTCGATACTCCGCAGTTATCTGCAGCCTCAGGCTCTTCCCAAACAACATTGGTTTCGCAACTGTCCAGATCAGCGTCAATGATGATGTTTTCCGGCATCCTCGAGATGATGGGCGCCGTATTGTCAATCACTGTTACGGTGAAGCCGGTCTCCACAACGTTTGAGTTGCCGTCATCGACAGTGAGGCTTACAAATGTCGACCCTACCGGGAAGACGTGTCCAGACTGCAGGCCAGAGGTTAAGGCAGGAGCACCACAGTTGTCGGACAACGCCGGTGCCTCCCATGAGTATGCTGCTCCGCAGAGTTCTTCGTCATTGTTGAGAGTTACATCCGCAGGAACATTGGTAATCGTCGGCAATTCGTTGTCGATAACGGTTAGTTCAAAGGACGCCTCCGCAGTATTTCCGGACGCATCTTCGACAGTGTAAGTCACAAGGGTGACGCCCACTGAGAACGCTGATCCGGAAGCATGATTGGCAGTTGCAGTTGCCCCTGCACAATTATCAGAGTACTGGGGTTCAGGCCAGCTGACCTGCGCACTACAACTTCCAGGATTGCTGTTCACAAACACCGGACCCGGAAGTCCCTGAATCATTGGAAGGTCCGCATCACTCACAGTCACATTGAATGAATGAGTGGAAACCTTTCCGTTCACATCGATGGCAGTATATGTAACGGTAGTCGTACCCACCATGTATGAAGTGTTCGGATCAAAATCACAGGTCAGAGATTCGATGGCGCAATTATCTGATGCGCTCGGCTCATCCCAAGTGATCATGGCCTGGCATGTCCCGGGCTCATTATCAATTACGATGTTCGCAGGACCATTAAGGATAACCGGCAATTGGTTGTCAGTAATTGTCACGACAAACATCTCAGTGTTGACGTTTCCGCTGACATCCGTTGCTGTGTAAGTTACGACCGTATCACCAACAGGGAACGAATCACCTGAAGAATGGCTACTGGATACCGATTCCACGCCACAGTCGTCGGTTACAGTCGGCTCAACCCAACTGAATGGTGCCTCACAGGCCCCATCCAAAGCTGCGAGTGAAACGTTACCCGTCAATCCCGTAATCGTCGGAAGTTGAGTATCCACACCCACTTCACAAACATCGGGAATACTGTTCTCATTGCAGTCGATTGCTCCATTAGCAATATCGCAGCTATCCGGAATTTCGTTGCCATCACAATCATTCTCAATCATTGCAATGATGTCGCAGGAATCCGGTTGATTATTGCCATTGCAATCCGGCTCACTACCATCCAGCAACTCACATTCATCCGGAATCAGATCATTATCACAGTCTGGAGAAACTCCGAATGCAACATCGCAGATATCCGGAGTCGCATTGTTGTTACAGTCGAAGGCAGTACCATTTGCAATCTCGCACGAGTCGAGAATTTGATTCGAATTGCAGTCTTTATTTAAATCTCCGAGGATGTCACAAACATCCAAGGTGCCATTTTCATCGCAGTCAGTGGATGTGCCATTATCAAGGTCACAACTGTCAAGGACTGAGTTGTTGTTGCAATCAGTAGCCGTTCCTGCACTCAGATCACACTCATCGAGAATCCCATTTGCATCGCAATCGCTAGCGGTTCCCGCAGTAATCTCACAACTATCCTCAATGTCATTTTGATTGCAGTCTGATTCGCAATCATCCGGAATTTGATTTTGATTGCAGTCTGCAGATGTGCCTGAATCAATGTCACAAGAGTCAATCACACCGTTGAGGTTGCAATCATCTGCCGTGCCATCATCCAATTGACAAGAATCCGCAATCCCATCGAGGTTGCAGTCCGTTAACTCACCATCTGCGATTTGACATGAATCGGGTTTGCCGTCCTGGTTACAATCTTGTTCGTTTGCCAAGAAAATATCACAGGGGTCATCAACTCCATTTGCATTGCAGTCAGGCAGCTCGATGAGCCTTTCTACTGCAACGTAGTCGTCAATGATGCTAGATCCTGCAACCCATCGTCCTCCTGCGGCGACACTCTCACCAAAGCGATCTCCGCTCAGTGCACCCGTGGGGACATAGTTTGCAATTTGGTATGCGCCGCTCGCATTTTTCTGGAAGACCACTACCTGGCCTGTGTCTCCAGAAGCTCTCCAAGCTCCTGCAACAATTCCATCCGAAGCGAGTGCGACATCTTTGCCTAAATTATTATTTGCCATTTGGCCAGTTAAAACGCTGGTCATGCTGTACGTGCTGGGCCCACGTGTGAACAGGTGCACCTCTCCCCGGGCACTTGATCCACTGTTCGGTGCTCCCACCAGCAACTGATCTCCAAGCACATCGATGGAGTGGCCGAACTGGCCTCCCTCGTCTGGAGTGGATGAAGTTATCTTTTGGAGGAAAGCCCAAAGGGTCGAAGAAAATGCCTTGTAGACATATACTGCACCGGCATCGTCCTCCAGGCCCGCATCTGCGCGAGGATCTGTTACCAACAAAACTTCGCCAGATAACTCTATAGAAGCGGCAAAGTGCTTTTCTCCATCGGAATCGGGAGATTCTATCAATTGGTCCAGATTCCAGTTGTTTCCATCGTGACTGTAGAGATAAACCGTTCCAGAATCACTGGTAGCCAATGCATACCAGGCTCCGATCGCAACGATGTCACCCTGAGCTGCCACAGAGACACCAAACTCGGCATCATTTTCGTCACTGGTTGGCTCAAATTGCTGCTCAAGAATCCAATCGAGACCAGACCTGCGGTAGATGTATGCCGCTCCCTCTCTGCCAATTCCGCTACCTGGTGCACCGACAACAAGAATGTCGTCCGTGATAGCCACACTGTGGCCGAACTCCGCAGAATCACTAAGAACCGGAGGGTGAAGGACACCTGCAGAGATCCAACGGCTGCCAATGTTTCTGTACAGATGTACAGCGCCAGCCGAAATTCCGCCGGAAGAAGCATCTGGTGCACCGATGGCAAGCCAATTGGACGTCATATCCATGCTTGAACCGTATGCTGTATCCAGACTGCCAAGAATCTCCTCAAGGTTGCTTTCGCAGCTGTCGAGGATCAAGTCCTGATTGCAATCCAGAGACGGATCGAGGGCCATCTGGCATTCGTCGGGAACGCCATCACCGTCGCAATCATCACTGTTGAAATCAGCGATGTCACAACTATCCAGGATTCCATTCTCGTTGCAATCCAATCCAGGTTCACACTGGGCACCTGCAAATGAGGTGACTGCAACAAGGTGAATCACAAACACCAGGAAGGCGAGGGGAGACGTCTTCATGGGTTTACCTCCAATAAACCTGCATACCGCAGGTCGCAATGGGTTTATTCAGGCACGGGCACATCCCGAGCCAAAATTCAAAAGGGTTAACTTGTCTGAGTTAGCCAGGAAGCGATGGCAAGATTCGCATTCAGGGTGTGATTAACCACCACGAAAAAGCCTTTCGTGGGAGTTCACAGGGATGGAATACACAACCCTTGCATCGGATTTACCTGGCAAATTGTCTTTGGAAGAGATGATCTAATTTATCCCTGAGGCGTAATTTGCCTAGGGTTCATATCCTATTAGTTTTGAATAAGGAAATATTTTTAGCAGATACGATCCATGAACAAACAAACCGGAAATCGTTTCCGATTTGGACCATCGTTGTTTGGGCTCAACTGTCCTACGAGACATCGCATCGATCTGATCGATTCCCCTCAAGCTGCACCGTTCGACTCATACACACTGCGCGAGGATACGCGCAGCTGCATTCTGTCCAGAAAGTGCGCAATTCTCGAGTGAGATCCCATCGACAAATCCTCCTGCCAACTCAAATCCCGGAATTTGGGCACAGATTTGACGTATGGCAGCGACCTTGCGTCGGTGACCTCTCTGGTGCTGGGGAATCGCTGCTGGCGCCAGTCCCACTTGACACCATTCGGGAGAAAAGCCTGTTCCATGGACACAAACCATGTCTCGAACCGCATGCTCAACGATGGCTTCTTCATTCTGAATACAGAGTCTTGGATCACGCACTCCCCCCATGAAGACGGTAGCCAGATCCAGACCTTGGGGCGCTCTCCAAGGGAAGACGCTTGAGGACCAGATCGACCCGAGGATCCGCAACGATTGCCCCCGGGGTACCAAGAATCCAAAGCCGTCCGGTTGAGACTGGCACTTTGAAGCATCGTATGCGATCTGTACGACGACCATTGAAGCGTAAGAAATTGATCCCAATAGCTGCTCCAGGCGTACATTCTGAGCACGTATCAGTTTAGCAGCAGGGCTTGAAGGCAAGGCCAGGATGACGGCGTCAAATCCAGCCGTATCTCCTGCATACGCTCCCTTGATCTCAAGACACCAAGAACCGTTCCTACGGAACAAATCGATGACGGTATTATTTCCTTGGTAACAGTCACCCAATTCTCTGGCGAGGGACTCAGGAAGAGACTGCATCCCTGTCTGAAGAGATCCTGTTCCCCTAAATGGAACGCCTTCATCACGGGGTCTTGAGATTAATCCCCGTAGTAAACTTCCTTTTTTCCGTTCCATTTCAACAATACCGGGAGCGAAAGACTCCATCTCCAACTCTTCTGGCACCCCTCCACTAATCCCCGCCACCATGGCATCCGCAAGAATCTCTGAAGCTTCCTTGCCAAGACGTCTATGAAAAAAGCTCTGAACGCTTTCTTCAGAAACTCCACCGACTGAACGAAATGGCTCCGTGGCAACCCGAAGCCATCCTGCAGGTGATAGCGCCGAAGAAAACGGAATTCCGAAGGGAGACTGGGGTAACGCCCGCAGCTTGCCCGCCCTGAAGATGTACCTACGACGAGCCTTTCGATCTGCACTCGTCCAGTCATCCGTGAGACCGGCATCATTCGCCAGCTGAATCAAGACCGGACTACCCGGCAATACGGAATGGGGACCCCATTCGAGAATAAACCCATCTCTCCGTGTGGTATGAATCCAGCCTCCCGGTCTTGGCGCAGATTCAAAAAGAACGACTTCGACTCCCGCTTGTTTCAGACGCCACGCAGCAGACAGGCCTGTAATGCCCCCACCGATGACGGCCACCCGACGAGAAGTATCATTCCCCACGTATCTCCCGAACAACTGCCTGAACATTTGGTACTGGTGTCGGCGGCAGGATTCCATGCCCCAGGTTGAATACGTGACCGGGGTGATCCTTGAAGGCAGCCTGGAGATCCCGAACTCGCTGAAGCAAATCCTCCTGAGGTGCAAAAAGCGCCTGCGGTGGAAGATTGCCTTGGAGGGCACACCTGTCCCCGAATACCCGAATCGCCTGTTCTGGCGGGATCATTTCATCCAGTCCTACCGCTTCGACGCCAACCTCGTCGACCAAACGGGCGATCTTGTCAAGATGGCTACCGGCACCGCGGATAAACAGAATTCTGGGAACCCCACAACCATCAAGCCCTTCGAGAATTCGACGACAATAGTGCAAAGAAAACTCTTCGAAAGCCTGATGGGACAGCATTCCCCCCCAAGAATCGAAGAGTTGTACCGCATTTGCACCTGCGGCGATTTGAGCCTTGAGATACCTGGTTACCGTATCTGCGATTTTTTCCATCAATACATGAACATCCGCTGGCGATTCATAAAGCATCCTTTGGGCTGCAGCAAACGTCCTGCTGGGAGACCCTTCCAGTGCATAGCAAGTCAATGTCCACGGTGCACCCGCAAATCCGAGAACTGGGACCCTTCCATCGACATGCCGATGAACTGTACGGATCACGTCCATGACAAAACCTGTCTCTTCGACAGGATCGGGGACGCGAAGGGCATCGATATCAGACCGACTTTTAAGCGGGTCGGACATGCAGGGACCTCTGTCTCCGAATTCAACTCCGAGCCCCATCGCCTCCAGCGGAACGAGGATGTCGCTGAATATGATCACTGCGTCGACATTGAGAACTTCCAGTGGTTCCACAGTTACTTCAGCAGCCAAGTCAGGATCTTTGCACAAATCAAGGAAGTTCATCCCCTTGCGTATTCTTTGGTAGCCGGGCAAATATCTTCCCGCTTGCCTCATAAACCATACCGGAGTTCTCTCAGTGGGCTGACGTCTCAATTTTCTAATTAGAAGTGAATTCTCGAAGTCCACAATCTTATCCCTTTCCCAAGAGGCTATTCCTGAATTGGAAACAACCCACTCAACTATTCAAGTCCTGATTCATCTTAACAGTTGAAATCACCGAAGCGCAGGCCCCTAACAGCCCTTTCTCATCGGCGGAAGCAGCGACAACACAGTGCTGTATCCCCGCCTCACGAATAATGCTGCCGGTTCTCTCTCCGACCGCCACCCCCGGGATGGTGCGAACCCAATCGCCAAGGTCTCCTGCCTGGTCGAGGACACCTCGGACCGTCGCGGGGCTACTGTAGACAATGCCAGTCCAGTCAGATCGTACCTCTCTCCAGCGAGAAACATCCAATCCCGGAACCAATGAAGATTGACTGACTTCCAATCTTTGGCAGGAAATTCCTGAAGTGCCAAGCCCATCCACTATCACGGGAAGTCCGGCATCGCTGGTCACATGAACTGCGGAGCCTCCTGAAAACTTGGATACGATCAACTTCACAAGATCTTCAGCACCCGTTCCCGGTCCTTCGATCTCAACGGGGAGTCCATGATCCCTGAGAGCATCTGCAGTCGCCTTGCCAACTGCGGCAACTCTGGGCAATTGCCCCTCGCCCATGAAATTCTGCAACGGAACGGAAAGCAGGGAAAAGAAATGCTTTACCGTCGTTGCGCTGGAAAAAACCAGTAAATCCGCAACTCTTATCATTCCAAAGTCAACGGGAGTCGGAATCGGCTGCAGTTTTAAGACAGGATCATTGAATACAAATGCACCATGCCGCTCCAGCACATGAGTCCATGAAGCAGATCGATCATGGGGTCGTGTCAGAATCCAGGAAGACCCTTGCAGATTCACTGAATTCATCATCGCTCCAGCCCAGCATCCAATTCCCGAAGAATTTCATCGCCTCCGGTTTTTCGAATCAATGCTGCCAACTCCGAACCAATTTCTTCTGGCTGGTGACGTGGTCCTTCAATTGACAATCGCACCAGGTGAGTTCCATCCAAGGCACCCAGAACCCCACAAAGACTCATATTCTCACCAGAGATGCCTGCAATTGCTCCCACTGGCAAATGACAACCCCCACCCAGGCACTCAAGCAGAGATCTCTCTGCAGTCACGCAATCTCGAGTCTCCGAATGATCCAGCTTTGCAACCAGATCGCACAGAGCTTCGTCTGAATTTCGGACCTCCAAAGCCAAAGCTCCTTGTCCCGGTGCCGGCGTGATGTCAGTCACTGAAATCAGCGTTCGGTACTCAGATTGTCTTGAGAGCCTGTTCATACCCGCGGCTGCCAGAATCAATCCTGATGCACCCCGTTCAAGATATTTGGACAATCGCGTATCGATGTTTCCGCGGATTCCTTCAACTTCCAAATGCGGAAACCTGTGCAAAATTTGACTGCGCCTTCTGAGGGAACCGGTCGCCACAACCGCCCCTGCAGGCATGTCAACAAGACCGGCATGATCTACTGAGATCCATGCGTCTCTCGGATCTTCTCTCAACGGGATCGCTGCGATCGTCAAACCTTCTGGCTGACGTATCGGTAAGTCTTTCAAAGAATGCACCGCAAGGTCCACTCTATTTTCGATCAGCGCTGATTCCACTTCGGCAGTGAATACACCTGGAGCACCTGCTTCATGAAGCGGCGTTTCTTGATCCTGATCACCACCTGTCTCAATCAGAACTTCCTCTATTTGGAGATCATGATCGAGTTCAACCAATCGATTAGCGACCCATCTAGACTGAGTTCGCGCAAGAAGACTGGATCTAGTTCCCAGTCGGATTTTCATGATTGCTCTTCCTCACATTGTGAATCAATTTGAAAAAACGACTCAAGGCGAGTCAGAAAATTCTTTTCCAACTGATCGGAATTGTCCCGAAGTTCCTGCGTCGATCTGTGAAGGAGCCGATTGATGACTTTACGGACCAGTTTTTCCATCCGTTGATATTCATCGGGATTAAGATCCGACTTCATTTTCTGAAGTTCTCTCATCCCTGCGTTCTCCAGTGCGCCTCTCAACGAACGAATCGCTGGATCCAATTTTCGTGACTCCAACCATGACGCAAACTGCCCCGCTTCGTGGCGTACAATTTCTTCTGCTTCTGGAATTGCAGCACGGCGCGTCTTCAAGTTTCCTTCAACCAGCCGTGCGAGATCATCCAAATTGAATAGAAAAACATCCCCTATCTTTCCAGCTTCGGAATTTACATCTCTGGGCAGTCCCAAATCTACCAGGAGAAGCGCTCTGCCTCTTCTATTAGACTGAGCTTGATGCACCATTTCGGCCGTGATCAACGGCTCGTTGGAACCTGTTGAAGTGATGATTAGATCAGAATGAACAAGAGATTGAGGCAACTCGTCCAAGCCACCCAATTCTGCACCATGGGTTTGTGCCAACTGTTCTGCCCGTTCGAGGCTTCGATTGAGAATCTTCAAGCTTTTTGTTTTTTGGCCTTTTAAGTTTTGCAAAACCAGTTCGGACACTTCCCCTGCACCGATGATGGTGACATTCAATCTTGAGAGTTCCCCAAAGATCTTTTTTGCAACTTCAAGTGCGCCGTATGCAACTGAAAGTGCACCATCTCCCAGGGGTGTTTCTGATCGAACCCTCTTGCCACAACGCAGGGCTTTCTCCCACAGTTTGAGTATTACAGGGCCATTCACGCCGGCATCTTCCGAATGGCTCATAGCGTTTCTGACTTGGCCTTGGATTTCTGATTCCCCAATAATCTGACTCTCGAGGCCAGCAGTCACTCTCAACAATCTCTCCACAGAATTGTGGTGGTCTACAATATTTGGTGGAGGACAGATGGGCAGTTTGAAATTTCTTTCCCGCTCCCATATCTGCAGTACTTCCTCAAGTGAGTTCAATCCTTTGTGAGTACTATCAGTGCCAATAAAAAGTTCCGTACGATTGCACGTGGAAATCAGAAGTGCTTCATCGATGGAGTGCTTACTCTTGAGGTCTGACAGGAACAGGGTCGCTTCTTCCGACTTGAAAGCGATTTTCTCCCGAAGTTCTATCGGGAAAACCTTGTGGCAGACGGTGAGGCTATAAATCTTCATCCTGCGTGAAATCCATAAACAGAGATCCAACCCAAAATAAGCAGCACAGCGAAAAATCCACCTATGGAAAAACAAGTTCTCCACACGGTCACACTATGCGTAGACCTGGGAAAGATGGCCAGCAGTGAATACACCAACCATACCAACACTGTCAGAAGACTTTCATATCCAACAGATCGATCCCGATTGGTTTCATCGATAAGAAAATATGCACTAACCACAGAAATGGTCAACGTCACCGCCGAGATGACCGTGGCCGATTTAACCAATTTTGAGAGAGATTCAAGACTCGATAGATTGTTGAAAAGTAGCCCAAATCTACCCTTCTTGATCGAACTGCGAAGCAGTGCCCAAAGGACCCCATGGATACCGGCGATGGAAACCCCTGCAACTCCCAAAAGTGCAGAGAATGCATGCAGCGATGTAATCGGATCAAGAGCTGGGATCAACTCACCTGGATAGGTCAAACTGAAGGTTGCAGACCCCAATTGAAGAATGAATGCGAAACTCAGTCCAAAGACAAGAGTCGAGCGATCACTGCTGATCTTCACAAGGATCCACTGAAGAAATGCGATCAATAAAGCCAATAGAGAAAAAGCTTCCCAACGGGAACCGACAGGGCAACAACCGATCTCAAATCCCCGGATCAATACCACTCCGAAGTGAACCAGTAACGCCAGTTTCAACCAAATAAATCCGGGCTTCGAGTCAGGATCTCCACCCCCTGCTTTACGAATGGACATCAACTCACTGGTGATCAATGAGCCGTAAAACACGGTCAGCAAGATCACAACAACGTTGGTAGGCACACCGTACGAATCAGGAGTCAACTATTACCCCTCTCGAAGCCTCGAATCAGCTGGAGAGAGCGGAGATGATCTCCTGGTCAAGGCCAGGGAACGAGTTCACATACTCGACCCGCTCTCGTTTGATCCGGCTGACATGATCACCGTACTCTGCTTCGCGACCCTGTTCTTGATACAGAGTTCTCGGCTGTAGAATCCCCAGATCTTCGGAAGAGATCCCCGGGACCGCCGTCGCGACTTGATAGCCAAAGTCCGGATCGGCCTCCCATGAGATGGAATTCTCTGCTATCCCTTTGACGATTGCACTTGAGTGAGGAATACGAACTTTCATCGATCGATCATCCGAGGCTGGACCTCCGACTCGACCTGTATTCATCAAATAAACTTCAAGGGGCTGCTTTTTCAGTAACTCAAGGAAACGATTTCCTTGTTGAGCATGGAGCAGTGGGAAAAACGGATTTGTTCCTGGGACTCTCAGGAATTTGCCAGCCTCATCTTTACCTCCAGCGCTGGTTCCCTGGGTTTCTCCCAGCATGAAGTAGGCTGCAGCCTGCTTCTCATCAAGTTTGCAAACACCCGGGATGATGTTTTCATTGCAGTTCAAAATCAGCAAGAAGTCTGCGTTGGGTACTTCCCGTGCATCTATTGCGCCATCTACATCCTGCATGCGGATGACTGCCCGACCATTTTGAGTGTAGGACTCATCAAAGAAATCAACACTCCCGTCATCCTTCTGTGCAACATTTTCCAAGTACGACTCGTGCCTGCAGACTGCTGCGTGGATGGTCGGTTCATCTTCTTCGGATAATGCAAAAGTTTTTGCGAAACAGCCATTTTCCGTAGACTGGATCACACCATCTGGCATCCATGCAACAAAGTCATCTTGTACCGGGCCAGATCCATTCTGCCGAGTGAAGGTGGTCGTGGTTTTCCCCGTTCCACTCAAACCCACAATCATTGCGCAGCGAGACTCATCTCCGACCGGGATTACCTTACACCCTGCGTGCAACGGCAATCCTCCCTGGTTGTAGACCATGGCATTCCACATGCGCAGGCCACCCTTTTTGGATTCACCAAAGTAGTCTGAATTCATGACACGGGTCACACCCGCTTCAAGATCCACCGTGATCACCCGATCGTCCGGATATCCATCCGCTTTTACACTGGGTGTATAAACCACTGTCAGGGTCGGGCGCCAATCATCGCCTTCAGTTCCATCGAGAGGGTAGTAGAGGAGATTTTGCATGCCTGCAATATTCGCATGAGCTTTCTCAATCCAAAGTCGGGCCGGAGTCCGATATTTGGGGTGATTACCGATGTAGCCATCGACGCAGATCATCTCTGCTCCACGGATAAACTCATCTTGCATCTCTGCCAGCCGCTCAGATTCCAAGCGAGAAATACATTGGTCACTGTGCTGAGAGGCGTCATCATCGATGATGTAGGTTGATTTTTTTGACCGGGCATCGACTTGGGTCTGAACATTGTAGTTTTCGAAACTCGTCCAAGATGCATTGGACATCTCTGCAGTCAATGAACGGAGCTCCTCTGCTGTCGGTCTGAAAATCGTGGCCCGTGGTTCTATTCTGAAATTATTCAATGTGAACATGCCTCTCCTTTACCATTTCTTCGGCAAGAATCGACCTCCAAAGAGGGACCTCCCTGGCCAAATGAGCGAAAACGAATCGGTACTGAGCCAGATTTAAACTGTCCACCGAAGACCGATTTTGGCTGCAGATCTATCCACAGAGTCCGTCGGCATCGGTGTATTTTCTCCAAGGATGGCGGGCCTTGCGAGTAAATCCGACCAGTTTTCGATCAGCCCGCCCAAGGGGTGTCCGGGCAGTGCTCATCGGCCAATAAGGCCGTTTTTGGGTCCACTTCCTCTATTGAGCAAGAATTCTTGATCGCATTGAGGGCCTCCTCAAGGCTCTCCCAGTGCCCCTTGAGGCGTGAATCCTTGCGCCCGATGGGGGGGAAATCGACCTTCCAGGCCACCTTTCCCTTACCAAGGGAGACGGAAATGATTTTCAATCCATCTTCAGCATGACTGGTCATCTATCGCTCCTTATTACTGTATCAAATCAGGGTTTGCCGAGGCCCTCTTGTCTGAGCCCGGATCTCACCTGCGCATCCTAATCAGGTGTCCCACCCCAATGAAGTCATTTCGAAGCCTTGCCCAAGGCTGTTTCAGACGGCACCATCTATCGATTAGCCCGCTGACGAAGAACGATTCTCAACCTCTGGTGACCAGATGCAACTGGAGAGTTCCATGTCCCGACCTCGCGCACTGGTCGTCGATCTCGACGGCACGCTTCTCTCAGATGAGGGCACCATTCACCCGCAAACCCGATCTGCTCTCCATAGAATCCACGGGGAAGGAGTTCGTGTGATGATCGCTACCGGTAGATCGGAACAATCCGCAGCTCCTGCTGTTGATGATCTGGGAATCCACTTGCCGACGATCATTTATAACGGCGCAGCGCTTTGGTGCCCCAAAGATCGACAACTGATCAGGGAGCGCCTGATCGAAGCGAAGCATCTCGATGTCATCCTGGATTTTGCCCACGCAGAAGACTTGATGCCCGTGGTCATGTGCGCAGATACCAAGAAAGCTTTCACTGCCCGTCCCCAGGTTCTCGACTTCCCTCTGCATGACATGAACAACATCGAAATCGTGAGCGAATCAGATCTGAGGCTTGAACGACCAATTCGCCTCTCAGTATTTTCAAAGCGCCATGAAAACGCAGCGGAATTCGCAGAAGAAATCCGCAAAATTCATGATTCCGATTCCTATATGACCTGGTTTCCTTTGAATCTGCTTCCAGAATTGCGAGACAGCCCTCTCAAGGTGGTAGACATTCAGCCTGCCTGTGAAGGCAAAAAGGAAGCCCTCAACTATTTGGAGGAAGAAGAGGGCATCAAACCTGAACTCGTCGTCGCAATTGGAGATGCTCCCAATGATGTTCCGATGGTCGCCGGAGCGGGTCTGGGGATAGCCATGGGGAATGCCATGGAAGAACTCAAGCAGGTCGCTGACCGCATCATCGGGAACAACGATACTGGCGCAATTGGTGACCTCGTCGATGAGTTGTGGCCCGTCAGCAACTGACCACTTTAATCTCAGTGCTCATCACCCTTGTATAAACCTGCAACCTCTTCAGCGTATCCGTTGTAGAGTAAGGTCGGCCTGCGTTTTCCCGTCCCAATATCCCTTTCCATCGCTTGACTCCATCGAGGATGAGGCTTGGAGGGATTCACATTTGAATAGAAACCGTATTCCTTGGGTATTGCCTGGTTCCAGAATGTTCCCGGCTCCTCTTCAGTGAATTCGATCCGCACGATAGATTTGGGGGACTTGTAACCGTACTTCCACGGAACGATGACTCGCCAGGGAGCCCCAAACTGCATCGGAAGTGCATGGCCAAAGATACCCACACAAACCATCGCTAGTTGATGACGGGCTTCATCGAGTCGCAAAGCCTCGAAGTAGGGCCACGGCCACTGTGGATCAGACTGTCCTGGCAGCCGATCCTTGTCGAGGATCGAGATGAACTTGATGTATTTCGCTTTTCCAAGTGGCTTGCAGCGATCGATCAACTTGCTCAACGGATAACCGGTCCAGGGAACCTGCATCGCCCACGTCTCGACGCATCGAAAACGATAGGTTCTTTCTTCGAGGGGGGCCAACTTGAGAAGATCATCCAGATCGAGAATGAACTCTTTCTCGACGGCTCCACCCACTTCGATTTTCCAAGGCGTCACCTTGAATCCTCGGGCCATCTGCCAGACCCGGTTTTTCACCGTGGTAAACTCATAAAAGTTGTTGTAGGTGGAAGCAATCTTTTCCTCAGTCAAGCTTCTCGGTGCGATGGAGAATAATTTCGATCGTTCTGCTGGAAACAGATCCGCATGCAGATCACCGATGGCTGGTTTGAAAGCTTCCTTGAGATCATCATCATCGATGGTAAGTGAGCCATTCATGCCGCGGAGAAATCCGGGAACCGATAGTGCGGTCAATCCGGCAACTCCATAGCCGAGGGTGCGAAGAATATCGCGACGGTTCAAATAATTGGATTCAGAAATCTCTTCGCCGGGTCTTTTCAAATGATCCATGGGCACCCCTTCTCAATAGAAGTATTGGTGTCAGCAGAATATCCTCACCCTGTGCTATGACAATGACGTTAGCATAGGGTCTCAGGTTCCCCTGAACAAATAAAAGGATTCAATTGGACAACCAATCGTCGATCAAAACCGTTTCCACATAGCTGCGATTCTCCTCATCGAATCGGGTATAGGCGACCAGAGCCTGACTCGTACCTGGGATGCGAATGATTCGCGGGAATCCACTTTTTCGCCCCGCAGAAGTTTCTGCGATCACCCATCGCTGCGTAAGCTCGGAACCTGGTTGCCACGCTCTCACCGAAATTTCTGCGCGGTCGCCGTTCTGCTCCATCCAGCAAATCAAATAGTCACCGTCGTCCCAATCACAAATATCTACCCGCCCAAGAGGGGCTCCCTCATCGACTCTGATCGGGGAATGATTGCTCCCTCTGACATTCGATGACGCTCCACCATTTCTCAGGAGCACGACACCTTTGCCGTCCGGAGCCATCGATTCAGATTCCGTATACCAGAGGGCTGCCCAGCGGTCTGGATTGCCGGAGACCGCTGGTCCATTTACCGGGCAGCCCGGCTGAATCCACTGATCGTTATGCAAGAGACCCGAGACTTCGGGGAGGCCGCGATCTTCAGATTGCTGAATCCACGCAATATCCCTCACCTCCATGTGATCCCTGTCGCGGTAGAAGGTCATTGCACCGCTCTCCCCTACCACCGCATCCACTGGGCAACAATCACATACAGACTCGTCGAGCAGAATCTCCTCCGACATCGATCCATCCCCTGAGAGGAATCTCGATCGCAAGGTCATCGGCTTGCCCTTCAACGTCTCACGACCATCCAGCCATGAGAGGTGAAACCGATCCCCTGCCGACTTCAGCGAAAGGAATCCATGTTCAGAAGGGGATCGATCCGAGTGAGGAATGATCGGGTCGGTCCATGTCTCGCCATCATCTCTCGACAGTGCAATCTTGATTCCATAGGCATAGGTGTCTGAAGAGATTTTGTCGAGCCAATGCACTGCAAGGGTGCCGTCATCCAGCACAGCCATCGTTGGAAAGTCTGCCCAATTCACGAACCAAGTGTTTCCGCGAATGATCTCCTTCTGTGGTGACCAATGATTTTGTTGCCACTTGGAAAACCGCAAGACTGCATAGCCATCCTTGTCGCTGTCGACCCATGAGATCATTGGATTTCCATTTTGATCGAGCGTCAGGGAAGGAAGTGCAGAACCCGGCTGACAAGGAACTTTGACCTTTTGCAAAAGAACTGAGTTGACGGGAAACGAATCGGTACTCACTCCCATGGCAACAATCCCCACCAGGATCGGTACCAGCAGAGCAGGAACGATCAAATCAATATCCTGCCGCATGGCCATCCTTTCTGGATTCACTCGCCCCCACCCAGACCCCAAGTTTGTTGTCACGCATCACCGCCTGATATCCGCCAAAAAGCCCCTTCTTTTTCGAAATCTCGTGCCCGCGTTTTTGTAAATTGGAAATCACTTGCGCAGAAAAGCCGCTTTCGAGAGCAACCTCCCCGCCATCCTCCATGATGTATCCCGTCGGTTGTGATGATCCCACATGCACCACCCGTGGAGCATCTCCCGCCTCCTGCAGGTTCATGCCGAAGTCGATCAGATTCATGAGGACCCATGCTTGTGCCTGTGGTTGTGTCGCTCCACCCATGACTCCAAAGGAGAGCCACGGTTTCCCATCTTTGAAGGCAAAGCCGGGAATGATGGTATGGAAAGGACGCTTTCCTGGGGCGTAGACATTGGCGTGATCCTCATCGAGGCAGAAGAGTTCCCCCCTGTCCTGTAATCCAAAACCCAAACCGGGAGGGCAAACTCCACTGCCGATTCCACGGTAATTGCTCTGGATCAGGGAAATCATGTTTCCCTCTGAATCCGCCACCGACAGATAAACGGTATCCCCATCCCTCGTTTGGGATCTGCCCGTGTCGATGGTCTGCGCCGCCTTTGCTGCAGAAATCAACGATCTGTGCTTCTCCGCCCGCGACTTGGAAATCAGTTCACCCACAGGAATGTCGTGGAAATCAGGATCGACGTACTCACGGGCACGGTCCTCAAACACCTGTTTTTTCGCCTCGATGAAGTGGTGGAGGAGGTCTGCACTGCCAAAACCCCATTCGTGAACGGGATAACCTTCCATGATGTTGAGAAGTTGCAACACGGCGAGCCCCTGACCATTGGGAGGCAGTTGCCACACCTCCACACCCCGATAAGAAGTACTTACCGGTTCGACCCACTCCCCCCTGTGGGATCTCAGATCCTCAACGGTGAGATAGCCTCCATGCTCTTGAACAAATTGGGCCATCTTTTCTGCGACTTCTCCCTGATAAAACCCGGCCCTCCCCAATCGCGCGATTTTCTCGTAACTCTCAGCCAAATCAGGATTCTTCCAAATTTCACCTTCTTCCGGGGCAACACCATCACGGGAAAAGGTCTCCATGAATCCTGGCTGTTTTGCCAGTTTGCGAACACTGGCCTGCCAGTAATACGCGATGACCTGGGTAACAGGAAATCCATCCCTGGCATGGCGAATCGCCGGCTCGAGAACCTTCTCCAGGGGAAGTTTTCCAAACTTCTCATGAAGGCTGATCCACCCATCGACACATCCAGGAACCGAAATCGGCAGGGATCCATGGGCCGGAATTGCGTTCAGTCCCCTGCTCTCCAATTCCTTGCGAAGGGTTTCCAGATCAAGGCTCTTTGGAGATCGACCTGAGCCGTTGTAGCCGTGCAGCTTTTCTTCTTTCGCATCCCAAACGATGGCAAAGAGATCTCCGCCGATGCCGCATCCTGTCGGTTCCATCAATCCAAGACAGGCATTGGCTGCGATGGCTGCATCGATGGCGTTGCCACCTGACTTGAGGATGTCGAGGGCCGCATCTGTGGCCAGAGGTTGACTGGTTGCAGCCATTCCATTTATCGCCAGAGATGGGGATCGAGTCGCCATCTGCGATCCGAAGACCCGATCCCCACCACTGACTCTTGATACCATTAAAAGCAGCATTATTAATGCCAGGCAAATCTTCATGATGTCCTCAATTCTACTGCTCATGGTAGCGGCGACCGAATGGGTGAGGTAGTCGCCAGCGATGACCACAATGCTCCTTTTCTCCTGTGCCAATGGAGCCTGTGATCAACTTTGGGTTCATGGGAAGGCTCGGCAAGGGTATCCCCCGAGTCTACGGCGGATATACTCCCCGGATACAAACGTTGGGAGCATGTCATGAACTCCACTCCGCAAGACTTGAGTAAATCCTCACCTACAGGAAATCAGGCACTCTTCGATCGCGCCCGCCAAATCATCCCCGGAGGAGTCAACAGCCCTGTGCGCGCCTTCGGCTCCGTTGGAGGAACCCCGCGATTTATCCGATCCGCGAAGGGGTGCCGTATTTTCGACGAAGATGGCAGGGAGTACGTCGATTTCGTAGGCTCCTGGGGCCCTATGATTCTCGGGCATGCGCATCCGGAAATTCTTGAAGCCATCTCCCAATCGGTACTCCACGGGACTTCCTTTGGTGCACCTACTGCTGCAGAGGTGGAAATCGCTGAACTGATCGTCGATATGGTGCCTTCAGCGGAGATGGCTCGTCTGACATCCAGTGGTACGGAAGCGACGATGTCCGCACTGAGGCTGGCTCGTGGCATCACCGGAAGATCGATGATGATCAAATTTGAGGGTTGTTACCATGGCCACGGTGACTCCTTTCTCGTCGCAGCCGGATCGGGTGCTGCAACCCACGGACACCCATCAAGTCCTGGAGTGCCATCTTCCACCGCAAATCTGACTCTTGTTGCACCCTACAATGATCTGGATGCGGTCAAGAGATTGATGTCAGAACACGGCTCAGAGGTCGCGGCCATCTTTGTCGAACCGATCGCCGGCAACATGGGCTGCGTCCCTCCCGTGGATGGCTTTTTGGAGGGCTTGAGGGAGTTGTGTGACCAGCACGGATCTCTACTTGTCTTTGATGAAGTCATGACCGGCTTCCGGGTCAGTCCCCAATGTGCCCAAGGACTTCTCGGGATCAAACCGGACCTGACAACCCTTGGGAAAATCGTCGGTGGAGGCATGCCGATGGGAGTGGTCTGTGGTCCAAAAGAATTCATGGAGCATTTTTCTCCGACAGGAGCGGTTTACCAGGCGGGTACCTTGAGTGGAAATCCCCTGTCCGTAGCTGCAGGCATCGCCTTGCTGAATCGTTTGCGAGAAGATTCGACGACGATTTACTCAACCTTGGAGAGGCGTAGTGAACAACTCCAACAGCAATGGAAGGCCGCCCTAGACAATCACGGCATTCCCCACTCATGGCACCGAATAGGATCGATGTTCGGCCTCTTTTTCACCCCTGACCCCGTCTTCAATTTCGCGGGCGCAGCGGCAGCGGATGAAGAAGTTTTCAAGAAGTTCTTCCACGGATTGCTGGCTCAGGGAGTCGCCATCGCTCCATCCCCCTATGAGGCGGGATTCATTTCGCTGGCACATTCGAAAGAGGACGTCACCTTCACCGCTGAAGCGATTGAAAAACTCGAATTTTAAATCCAAAGCCAATCCGTCATTGCAGAGCGGGATGAGCAAAGAAAAAAGGCCGCTCGATCATCGATCGAGCGGCCTTCTTCAATCTTGAAATCAGTGACTTCTAAATGTCGTCGGCGTCGCCGTCACATCCCAAGCCATCTCCCGGAGTCGGGTCGAGACCCGCGGACGGGAAGGGAGCCAGCGGCGGTGGTCCATCGAGGAAGCGGTAGTTGAAGACGTAAATGGCGTCTGCAGCATCGATGGAGGCATCGTCGTTGGAATCACACGCATCGTCACAGACCGGCTCTGGGCCATTCTGGAAGAGGTAGTTGATCAAGTTGATTCCGTCAGCAATGTTGACGATTCCGTCAGCGTTGCAGTCACAACGAAGGAACTGATTGAAGTTGACCACGGTCAGAGCGCCGTCGATCAGGGTCGGTGTCTCAAGAGAAGACTGACCCGCAACAAACAGAAGATCCTGTGAAGGGGATCCTGCACTCGCCGGGAAGGTCATGGCAGAAGTACCCTCTGCGTCAGTGCTCCAGCTGACCGTAAAGAGGTCGGTAGAAGCGCCAGCGGGAATCAGGCCATCCAGAGGAGGAGTGACATCGGCCAATCCACCCATGACGATCGCACCACCATTACCAGAGAAATCCTGAACGAGGAAAGTCTCAAAGGCAAAGTCCGGAGCGATACCGGTAGGCGAAACGATGGTGTTGTCGTAGCCCAAGTTGATCTGGACCGCATCGATTGCCGGGTAGTTGACGTTGTTGAAACTCACTGTGGTGGACGCAGCATCACCGAGAACAGCGGTTGCGCTGGAAGCGCTCAACTGGTTCGGATTGATGATATCAACCGTTCCGCAGGAGGTATCGGGAGGAATACTTGCTCCACCAACCACGACCACGGTGTTGACAGGAGGGCCACCCAAAGTATTGCAGTAGCAAATGTCGGTATCTGAAGATCCGGCGATCGTGTAATCGATCGTCATCATCTCGAAACCGGAGGTGTCACCAATCACAGCACAACCGGTGAAGCAAAGAACCACACCTTGGGTTGCACCATCAGCAAAAGTGCTGATCTGGTTGAAGTCGGGTGGTGAGCCGTTCTTGGCGGTCTCGGTGTCGGCACCGCTGTTGGCGGCGTCTACAGAGAGATCTCCAGCATTACTGCAAACTCCGTAGGACCAACCCTGAATGTCTCCTCCACCACTGTTGGCCAAGAGACAGGAAGCAGTAAAGCTGTCACCAGCCGCACCAGATCCGCCAGTCAAGCTGAACTGGAAGGCTCCTCCGCCAGCATGAGCAGCAACAGGTAAAAACAAAACTGCCACCGTAATGGTCAGCATGGTCATCATGGATCGAAGCATAATCGTGTGTTCCTTTCGGTCTCACTCCAGGGCAATCGCCCCGACACACCCCATTAAAAGTTCTTTTTCTCTAATCAAAACTCTGAAAAAGCCTCCGACACACCTTGCCAGAACGGGTCCTCACAGAGTCTATAATGTTGAGTCAAGCTGAGGAAAAATGGCGTGCACGTCGGGCGATCTGAATACAGACGTCCTCGACGCACACCATCCCACCTCCTCGAGGCTCTCGACCGTCAGGGAAAGCCCTTACCGACCATTCACAGGTGCAAGGAAATCCCAAGCATGGGAAGTCCTTCTCGTGATCCTGAAATTGATCTAATTCTCGAGCCCGAGCATCTCTGATTGTATCGACTTATCGGTCCTTGCCAACCACCCGGGGTGAAACTTGTCTGACCTGTCTAGGTGAGAATACAGGCCCATAACAACCGCTACCCTGTAAACGAAAGGTCTTGGTCCCGGCACGACTCACCCCCCGTTGCATGGAGTAGACGATCAGTGGGCGAACAATGAACGAAATGTCACTCGTGTCGCGCAAATGCGGAACTATTAGAAAGATAGGAGAAAACCGGGAAATAATTCCCGAGCGGGAAATGCCATTTGTATGCCCATTCGTACATATTGTAAAACTATTTACTCCCTACATATTCCAACAGGTCGCGAATCTCTTCCGGCTGCAAAATCCAATGGATTTCCGGCATCGCGGAAAGGCCATTTTGTGCCGAAAATCCATCCGTGATGACCGCGGAGGGATCCACCAGGCTTTGCAAAATTTGACGTCTGTTTCTGGTCTCTGCCAATCCATCCAAGGGCGGGCCGGAGACTCCCCCTTGACCCTCTTTGACGTGGCAACGCATGCACTGGGCTACAGGGTGCTCCATGAAAATCTTGCGGCCGCGACTGGCATCTCCGCCTTCAAGTGCCCATCGATGATCTTCGACCCTGTCCTCTCCTGTTCCTGCGAGCAGTTTTTGCGCTCGCTCCTGGACATCTTTGGAACCGGAACTCTCACATGCTCTCAACAGGTCAAGCACCAAGCCTGCATCAATCTCCGCTTTCTCATGTAGATCCAGCTGCAGCAGAAGCCAATCGTGAATCCCGGGTGCCGTGTCATACAGTTTGGTTACCCTGCGCACTGCCAATTGACGAATTCTCTCGCTTGCACCTTGTTCAAATACTTGCATCAGATATGCGGGCCTATCCGCAATGATCCTCAATGCTTCTTCGATGCGCAGACGAAGCTGATCTTCGGAATCACCCCTTACGCTTTCGAGTTCTGTTGCCAAATCTTCTTGGGACACCTCACCCTGCAATTGTTTCAACAGTTGTTCCAATGCCTGAATTCTGAATTCCACTGGTTGGTCTGTAGCGTGCAACACCGATCGATTCACATCCAAATCCAGTGGAATCTGATGGATCAAGGCAGCCTTCAGTGCTGGCCCCTGCAGAGGGTCATTCGGTTTCAACAGTGCTGCCAGTGGCTCGGACAACTCCTTGGCAGGGCTCACACCAGATGCCCTCTGGTCCTCCTGGACCGGCCTTACAAGACCACGCACTCCTTCCCTGACTGGAGGATTCTGCCACTGTGCAACCGTCTCCAATGACAACTGGCGCAACCTTTGAGGAACACTTTCAAGAGCAGCAAATTCTGCCAATGCTTTCAGGTGGGATGCTCCCCCGTGGCGAAGAGCCGCATCGATGGCCCTTCTTCCTATGGGCCAGATCCAGTCACCAAACTTCTTCAATTCTTCCGCTTCCATACGCGAAAGGCGAATCAGCAAATCCGCCAATCTCGGTAATCCCTCTGCCGATCCAAGGTCGTGAATCCCACGAGCCGCCTCTGCAACGATTTCGGGGTTGCGGTCATTGAGAAAGAGTGCAAGAGATGCGCTTACCTGACGTACCCGTGTCACCGCATCTTCTGCGGAACTTCGATACCGCAATCCTGATTGCAACAATTGCTGCGGACTACGAGGATTTACTCTCATCTCAGCAGGAGTATCGACCTCCCCGGGAACCCCGGCAAAGAGCCACCAGGGGTGATGTTTTTTGCGAAGTGCGAGAAGAGCCAACATTCTTCTCTCCGCAGAGGCACCCCTCGACAGACCCTCCAACAGGAGATCCGCTTCGGTACAAGACCCGGCCAAACCCATCACTGCAGAGTGATAAAGCACCGGATCTTCCGGCGCTGCTGCGACTCCCAATTGGAATAACTCATCCATCGCCTCCGGTGCGCCCGTCCTGGCAAGTGCCAAAGCCGCCATCGATTTGACTCTGGGAGAGGGATCTTCCAGCAATCGAATCAGCACCGATTTGCCGCGAGGATCTGCCATTTCTCCATAGACTCGGGCCAACTGACGACGAATTTCCCCGCTGGTATCCCCTTCCAACGGGGCTAAAGACAACAGACGCTGGCAATCATCTTGGGGGTTTCTTCGCGACCACTGTTCCAATCCCCAGAGGGCGTGCACCCTGCTGAACTGCTCGGACGAGTACGAAAATTCCCCGTGGGCGATGGAGACGAGCAGATCGGCTTCCGCTTCTCCCCCAGCGGCCAAGTGATTCTGAACCCGCTGGCGAACCCTGCGATCGGCATGACCGAGAAGGCTCTCCAGAAACACCGCTCCTGACAACCGATCCACCGGATAGACACTCAAGTCTTTCTTCGTCAGCAGATCTTCCACTCCACTCTCTACCGCGTGACGCAATCCTTCACTGTCGGCAAACTCAAAGAGTTGGCCGCGATCCGTGGAGACCCATCCCCCACCCCATGCAGTGATCCACAACGCACCATTCGGAGTGAAATCAACATCGGTGCACAATACACCTTCAATAAATTTCTCTTGCTCAGAGATCCGATACCCTGCCCCTTGCGCTTCGAGGCGAAATCTCCAAAGCAGAGAAGCGGCGGGATCTCCGCGGAAATCACACATGAAAAAGCTGCCGGCGAGATCGGGGCGAAAGCCTGTTCCGGGATGGAAGACCAAACCGGAAGGGCCACTGCCCAGATGGGTGATCGGTGGCAATGCCCATCGGGGTCTGACCGGATGCTCCAACTGCCAGATCCCTTCCTGGTTCCATGGTCCCCTCTGATTGCTTCCCTCCAGTGTCTGATACTCCATGCGCCAGCCCGTCTCACCACCCGGGAGGATCTGCACGATGCGCGCACGATCCCCGGCATCGGAGTTGTTGTCGCCGGAAAACAGATCTCCATATTCGTTAAAGGCCAGCTCTTGGGGATTACGCAACCCGACGTGAACCACCTCGAGACCAGACCCATCGGGCTCGCAACGAAAGACGGCTCCCGAACCGGAGTCGTGGAGCATGCGCCCATCAGCGGTCTCCAGGTAAAAACCTCGATCACCAATGGAAAAATAAATGCGCCCATCCGGTCCGCGTGCAAGGCCGTGCATGTCGTGGCCACGAAGTGCGATACGCACTCCAAAACCCCGTTGCGCAGAGCGCCGCGATTCCGCCTGCCCATCCTGATCCTCGTCAGTGGCGATCCACAAATGGGGAATATTGGTGATCCATGCATTGCCATCTTCGACAAGCACTCCTGCCAATGTTCCATCGAGGGGTTCGTCGAAGGGATCGGTGAAAGGGCGCACCGTATCCATGATGCCATCCCCATCGGTATCGCTGAGACAGGTCAGACGATCTTCTCGGGCACTGTAGTATCCCATGCCGTTTTCACGGCGATCCTTGTGCTTCTCATACATTGCGAGGCGGTCATCGACCGTTTGCAGTGCAAGATCATCTATCAGCCAGAAAGGACTGGAACGATTGTCCTCGACCCCAAACTCCTGACGCTGCGATTCGCAAACGTATGCTCTGCCCCGTGCATCGACGGCAAAAGCTACCGGGTCCCTGACCAAGGGACCTGCTGCGATGATTCGTTTGGAAACGCCCTCTGGAGTACGAATCCTCTCGAGAGCCTCGATGGCATCCTCAGACCAGAGGGATTTCTCTCCCCTGGGAGAATCTGATTCACCAGAGCCATCCTGGGACGGATTCAAAAGATGACAGATCAATAGCAGCAGAACTGTATGGTGCATGGGCCTCCGACATCCACCCAAGAAAAACTCTACAGTGGATTGCTGGCCAGGATGTTACACCACACCGCCTGCGGATTGCACCCGGTGATACACTAAGCCCCAATCAAAAAAATGGCCCCGATGGTTTACCAACGGGGCCACTTCGATGACGTCCTCAGAGACGATCAAGGGCAAGAAACATAACTTGCACAATCCAACTCATCATCGGTCAGGTCAACTCCGCAACTGCCGAAGGGCGCTGCGGGCTCAGGACCACCGGAGAAGAGATGGGAGAAGTGATAGATGGCATCTGCAATCGAGATATCACCATCGTCATTCTCGTCCAAGGCATCCAAGCATGTCGGGTCTGAGGAAATGTTTCCGAAGATGTAGTTCAGGATAACGATCGCATCCGATATGTCGTAAGAACCGTCATCGTTTGTATCACCCCTGTGGAAGTAGATTCCGCACTCATTGACCGTGACTTGGAAACTGGTTTCCGTTACCAATCCAACGGCATCAGTGGCCACCACTGTGACAGTGTGAGTTCCAACTTCAAACTCTGTTCCTGAAGACGGAGAAACGCTAATCGTCCCGCCGTCACAGTTGTCAGAGATTTCAGGTGTTTGCCAGGTCACTACTGCCGTGCATGTGGTTACATCCGGTTCTGCAAAGATGTGGGCGGGCAAATTGATCACGTCTGGCGCTTCACTGTCGACGATGTTGATGGTGATCGACGTTGTGTTGGCGTTACCCTCACTATCAATCGCAATGTAATCCACTATCGTTATACCGAGGGGAAGGAAATCACCCTGGCTGACACTCGCCTGCAAGCTGGACACTTCACAATTGTCAACGACAGTAGGCTCAGGCCAGAATGCGTTCGCACCGCAAAGTCCTGGATAGTTTTCCAATTCAACCAACCCAGTAACATTCAGGAATTCTGGACCTTCCTTGTCGATAACATTCACGGTGAAACTGGCATTCGCAGTGTTTCCGTAGAAATCCATCGCCATGTAGGTCACTTCTGTGATTCCCGGCTCAAAGAAATTACCACTCTCGTGGGAGGCTTCGACGGTCATCAATTCACTGCAATCTTCGATCACCGGATCTGTCCAGACATGAACAGCTCCACACGAATCAAAATCATTGGTCAATACCACATTGGCTGGCACTCCTGTGATGGACGGTGCCTCCGCATCAGCGATATTGATGAAGAAAGAAGCCTGAGAAGAATTTCCAGCGCTGTCGGTTGCGGTATAGGTGACCGTATTCAGTCCTACCGGGATCAGTGATCCGGAAGAGTAATTGCTGGTCAGTGTCACGCTTGAACAATCTGAAGTGGTCGGCGGGCTCCACGACATGATGGTTCCACACTCTCCCAAGGTCGCGGTTCCAACGAGGTTAGCCGGAAGATCGGTAATCGTGGGCGGTTCAATATCCTCGATGGTAACAGTCACCAATTGTGCATGTTCATTTCCACTCGCATCGGTGGCGGTAAACACCACGATATGGTCTCCGATGGGGAAAGAAGTTCCCGATTCATAATTCGCAGTGACCGTGACCTCTGCATCTGCGCTGCAGAAATCAGCTGCGGTTGGCATCGGCCAATTAGCGATACCTTCGCAGGATCCAGGGATATTGGGGAAAGTCATCGTCAAACCCAAGTTGGTGAAGAACGGAGCTTCCGTGTCTTCCACGACTACCTCGAAACTGGAATGGCTGCTGTTCCCCAAATCGTCTATCGCAGTGTATGTCACCGTGGTTGAACCAATCGGGAACGTCTGGCCACTGGAGTAATCGGAACTGAGGAATAATCCTGAACAATCTTCCGCCGAGGGAGTGGTCCAAGTCGCGATACCAGCACAGTTGCCTTCAATGTTGGAAACGGTCACCGTTCCTGGCATATCCAGAATCGTGGGTGCATCCATATCTTCCACTTGTACAAGGAAACTCTCGATAGTTTCAAGACCACTGTTGTCGATGACGCTGTAGAAAACGGTCGTGGTTCCTACGGGGAATTCGGACCCGGAAGGAATCGAAGAGGTCACCGATGCAATGCCTGAACAGTCTGAACCGGTCGGCTCAATCCAGGAAGCCACTCCGCTACACAGACCGGGAGTATTCTGAACCATAACTGTTGCCGGCAAATCCACCACCAGCGGTGCTTCTTGATCGGTGACTGTCACCAAGAAGGACTCGGAAGAGGTGTTTCCTGAAGGATCAATTGCGGTGTAGATCACCTCGGTGATTCCAATGTCGAACAGGCTTCCTGAGGTATGGGTAGCTGACAACTCTGAAGATACGCAATCGAGAGTTCCGGGATCAGCCCATGTTGCAGCGGCATTGCATGACCCCAGTTCAGCGGTGACGGTGATGTCACTCGGCATTGCAGTGATCTGGGGATTCTCACCATCGAGGACCGTAATGCTGAAGCTGGCCACGGTCTGATTTCCTTCGGTATCCGTAGCGGTATAAGTCACGTCCGTCGTACCGGTGAAAAACTGGCTCCCCGAAGAGTGAGAAGAAACCATGCTGCTGAATGTGCAATCGCTGGTGGAAGGCTCTGCCCAAACCACATTGACACTGCACAACGAGGTCGTATTCACCACAGTGACATCGAGCGGTATGTTCGAAATCGTCGGGGCTTCTCCATCCACGATCACAACGAGGAATGATCCTGTCGTGCTGTTTCCTGACTCATCGGAGAAGGTGTAGGTGATGATATGCGATCCAATTGCCAATTCGGAACCATTCACAATGTCACTGGTCGCAGTGACCGTTGCGCAGTCAGTAGCGATCGGATCTGGCCAAGAGGCCACTGCTGTACAGGAATCTATTGGAGTTGAAATGTGAACCGTACCAGGCAACTGTTCAATGGTCGGATCTGTCGTATCCAGCACTATCACTGTAAACGAGTGCGAGAACTGATTGAGATCAGAATCCAATGCGGTGTAGGTCACCAAGGTTTCACCTGCCGAGAAAATGTCACCTGGCTGGTGACTGGAAGTCACTGTGACGGGTCCCACACAGTTATCGGTGAATGATGGTATGGTCCAGTTTGCAACACCTTCGCACTCTTGTGTGCTGTTTCCAACGAATACCGGATCTGACGGTGCTTCGAGGAGAGATGGAGATTCAGTATCCGTGACGGTCACCGTGAAGCTTTGTTCGTGGCTGTTTCCGAGAGCATCGGTCGCCGTTGCAGTCACGGTAGTCGTCCCCTGAGGAAACGCCGATCCGGACTCATGGCTCAGAGTAAAGGTCGATGATGAACACGGATCACTGGTTTGCAGTGATTCCCAGGTTACAACAGCTTCGCAACTTCCCAGCTCTGTGGATACTGATTGATTGGTGGGGAAGATCGTGAATGTCGGAGGCAAATTGTCTACGACCGTCACGATGAAAGAATCGATCGTCTGATTGCCGCTGTCATCCGTAACGATGTAGGTAATCGTGGTATTGCCCAGTGGTAAAAATGCTGGATTATCATGGCTTTTTTGCACCGTCATCCCTTGGCAATCTATCGGAGCAGGCTCCTGCCAAGTGACTTCGGCTCCACAGACACCCGGATCCACTCCAACAGAGAAGTCCGCAGGTATACCCACGATGGTTGGTCCTTCATTATCTGCCACAACGACGTTAAAGAAGATGCTGGCAGAATTATTAAAGTCATCCGTGGCGGTGTAGGTCACCAAGGTGCTACCTACCCCAAATGTGTCTCCCGATTGATGGCTGGAAACAGTGGTCAGCTCCGAATCACATGCATCGAGAGCAAGCGGCTCATCCCAGGTAACCACACTTCCGCAGGTTCCAGGGTCAATCACCGTGGAGAAGTTTGGAACCGTAACGGTATAGATAGGAGCGTCGAGATCTTGAACGGTGATCGTGAAGCTGGCGCTACCAAGGTTTCCTGAGGAATCGGTCGAAGTGTAAGTCACGACGGTATCGCCCACAGGGAAACTACTACCTGGCACGTGGCTTGCGGCAAACCCAACTGGATCACAGTGGTCGAAAGCCGTTGGAGTAAGCCAGAAGACTGTGTTTGTGCAAGCACCAGGTATACTGGCAACGATAGTGTCTACAGGCATATTCAGAAGTGTGGGAGCTTCAATATCATTTACGGTAACGGTAAATGAGATTTGATCTACTTCTCCACCCCCATCGGAAGCGGTGTACGTCACCGTAGTCACTCCTTTATCAAAGAATGCCCCTGGTGAGTGTGTCGAAGTGATCACCACATTACCGCAGTCATCTGTCGCTGTAGGCTCGGTCCAGAACACCTGTGCCTGACAGGTTCCCAGCGCTGTTTCTACAACATGGTTATCCAACACCGATGTGAAAGTAGGTGGCACTCCATCGGTGACTGTCACGTTGAATGTCGCCTCGCTGATGTTTCCACTGTCATCCTGAGCGGAATAGGTGACCGGAGTCACTCCGACCGGGAAGACCGTATCTGGAGAGTGAGAAGCGGTGAGAACCGAGGAGCCACAGGAGTCTGTGCTGGTCGGCTCAATCCACGTCACCAGAGCATTACACTCTAGCGGTGCTGCAGCCACGGTGATATCTACCGGAACTCCTTGGAAACTGGGACCAAAGCCGTCCGAAACCGTCACCGGAAAGGTTACTTCCGAGAAAAATCCGGTCAGGTCAGAGACTTGGTAGGTGACTTCTGTTGTTCCTATGGGGAACAACGATCCCGGTTCATGAGAGGCTGTGTAAGTCAAATTGGCTGAGCAATCGATGGCCAAGGGAGGATCCCAAGTCACAGGCTCACTGCAATCCGCAGTCGTCGTCAATGCCGAGATGGGTCCTGGAGTCGATACGAACACCGGAACATCAAGGTCATTCACGGTGACTGTAAAGGACCCGACAGTCTCATTTCCTGCAGGATCGACCGCACTGTAAATAACAGTGGTCACTCCCACTCCAAAGGTGGAAGGAGGATCAAAATTGCTGATCGCCTCGATTTCGAGATCGCAGTTATCGACTGCTGTTGGTGGAGCCCAGAGCACTGTTGCTCCACAACTTCCCGGATCGGTGTTCAATACCATACTGATCGGAATTCCAACAATTGTCGGAGGAGTATCATCCACAATGTCGACGATAAACGACATCGATGAAGACAATCCATTGGCATCGGTAGCCGTGTAGGTAACCGTTCGAATGCCTGGAAGACCAACGAGGGGTTGATTGAGGTTCTGAGTCAAAGTGGTTCCGGTTGTGCAATCGGAGACAATCGGATCATCCCAGCTCACCGTCGCTGTACACGCAGTCGCCAGCGCTGAAACCTGAAGATCAGGTAGTTGCTCAATCTGAGGTGGAGATTGGTCTGTAACGATTACGAGAATTGCTCCTGTATTGGAATTCCCGCTCACATCCGTTGCTGTAAAGATCACCAAGGTTTCACCGATAGGAAATTCCGAACCGTTGACATGAGTTGAAGTCACAGTCACGTCAGAACAGATATCCGTTGCAATCGGTTCTTCCCAGGTCACAAATGCGGTGCATGTCACCGGATCGGCCGCAACATTCGGGAACGTCGGAATCGAAGTGAACGTCGGCAGGACTGATTCCGTAACCGTCACAGTGAAGGTAGCCACCGATTGGTTCCCGTGATCATCTACCGCCGTAAAGGTGATGACGTTTACACCTACCGGTAATTGTCCCCCCTGGGCAACGTCAGATGAGATCGTGGCATTGCTGCACACATCGGTCGCCGTCGGTTCGATCCATGTGGTGGAGGCTGAACAAGCCCCCGGGGTGACTTCGATCAGTTGATCTTCCGGAACTCCGGAAATCACCGGCGGAAGAGTATCAAACTGCACTCCATTTAAGGCATCGCAAGGATCGGGAACACCATTGCCATTGCAATCGGTAGCAAATCCCAGTTCGATTTCACAACTGTCGATGATGTTATTGCCATTGCAATCCTGGTCACCTTGAGCGAAATCGCAACTATCTGGAATCCCGTTCCCATTGCAGTCAGGGAACCCTGGCTGGGAAAGATCACAAGAATCCGTCTGACCATTTCCGTTGCAGTCGACATAGGTCAACTCGGAGATCAATCTGACGTCCGTGGTCGTACTGAGGAATATCCCGGCGTCTCCAAAGCTCAGAGGTGAATCATCCAATCCACCGGGAAGTTCCATGCAATTGACGGTCCCATCAAAGGTCCGCAGTTCAACACCCTGATCCCAAAGAAGGCCTTCTTTACTGAACAGGTGAAGTCCGCAATTGGTGGAGACCACTGCCTTGTCTGCCGAAAGTGCACTGTAACTCTGAGCACCTTGTGTGTAGAGAAGGTCTGCTGTCTCAGTCCAATTTGCTCCCGAGCGCTGGTAAATTTTTGCACCCGTTGCACCGGGGACCAACATGTTCAGATCACTCCCGGAATGTGCAAGACTGAATCCGGATACGAGTGGGAGATCCAGAGATGAATCAAGCTCCCACTGCAATGACGGACTTCCTTGAGGTCTCAATACCAATATCTGACTATTGGTTCTGTCCGCTGCTGCCAAGTATCCTGACACCATTTCCAATTCGTCACCAAGTGTCCCGCCAAGCGCTCCGCCATTGATGGAACTTTCAAACCATGTGAAGGAATTCCCACCGGTATTGAAGCGGATGTAGAAGGTAACTTGATTCCCGTTGGGGTTACCGACAGCCAAGTGAATTCCCGAAAGGGCAACACTGTGACCAAAATTCGCCAAGGGGTCATTGGGGCTGTGAGAAAACTCCTCGGCCCAACTGGTCCCGTCATAGCTCATCACTTTGACTTCATTATCAAGACCCAAGGCAAGTGAGTTGCCATCCAGGTCCAGCGATCGAAGTGTTTGCGGAGCAAGGTTCAGGGTCGTGTTGTGAACCCATACCCCCTGATCTTGATGAAGCAACTCAACTTCGCTTCCTTGTCCACGAACGAGCCACGTGCCTGAAGTGTCGACAAGGGTTCCTTGCGTGGCGAGAACTTCGGAATCGGTCTGACAATTTTGCGCCTGCAAAAAGGTGCTCTGAAGCGCGACCGAGACGAAAACAATAACGAATGCAAACCCGATTCGACCGAGGTCAAAGGGCTTGAATACGACCGGTGCGGTCGTCGATGAAATCTTCTTCATTGGGTCTCTCCCCCATTAATTTTGAAGAGTTATATAGGTTTCCCGATCTCTCAAATGTATTGACTTTGTTAGTTTTTGACAACTCGGCTATGCTCTTTGTCAATATGGCGTGGAACTTTCCGATGGCGACATCGGTTCTGATTGGCAGTTGAATCACTGTTCGTCTCGACCCCACAGAACATTGGAGATACTCTCCCCGGTCAGGTCGTAACCAAATGTCACGAAGAGTAGTCCCCGTAGCTCAGCTGGATAGAGCATCGGATTCCTAATCCGAAGGTCGCAGGTTCGAATCCTGCCGGGGACGCATATTTATCTCATCGATTCACCTGGTGAATGGAGTACAGAGTTGCAGGATTTCCCATTCAGCCCTGTTGTGATGATTCTCACGTTTATTTGCCTGTGTTCGTGCAGTTCTACTTCTGAGGTGGCCTACAAACATGAAGCTCATGCAGTAAAAACATGGGGAAGCATGCGAGAGGTATTGCGAGAAGGAAACACGGGGGGCAGGGTGCAATTGACCGAAGTGGTCCATGCAAAATCCATGGGTGTCGGTGCCCTTGCCGAGCTCAAGGGGGAAATCACCGTCATCGACGGGGTTGCCTTCGTGTCCACCTTTTCCGATGAGAGACCAAATTCAACCGGGGTTCCTGTTACCCGTCGTGCTCTCGATTCTGATCAGGCCGCCTTGCTGGTCATGGCCGAGGTGAATGCCTGGAAGTCGGTAGAACTTGCTGAATGCTCATCGTATGAAGAACTTGAGCGGAAGATCTCACACTGTTTAATCCAGCACCATTTCGACCTGTTCCAGCCGACTCCGATTCGAATCAGCGGAATCGCTGAAAGAGTGGATTTTCACGTCATCGCCGGTTCTTGTCCGATTGCTGAACCCGAAGGGACTCCGCCTTGGCGCGGGTCTGTCGAGGGCGATCCCTTGGAATTAGTGGGAATCTACGTCGAAGGATCCGCCGGGAAACTGACCCACCACCAACACAACAGCCATCTGCATGTAATTTCCGGATCGCTGACCGGGCATGTGGACGCTCTCAGCCTCCGCAATGCAACTCTGCAAATACCCCTGAAAAACCCGAATTGAATCCCTTCAGGGACAGCCGCTGAAGGTGGAACAATCCAGGGAATCGTCGGACGGGTCAGGTCCGCAACTTTGTGGCCCCGGAGCCGGCAAATCACCGAATCCGGAAAACAACATTCCCAGCAGCGATACCGGATCAGAGACATCCAGGCTGCCGTCGTCATTGGAGTCACAGGCATCCCCACAGGGAGGGGGACTTCCTCCGCCAAAGAGGGAGAGCAGTGAATAGACGGCATCCGAAATATTGAGAGAGCCGTCACTGTTGCAGTCACCCCTGCGGAAGATGTTTCCACCGATCAACGGGCGAAAATCCGCCGCGACCAAGAGGTGATCTGAGCCGTTGGAGTCATCAAATTGCAGACCATTCTGCGACAACGTGCCGGCCGACATCTCATCCGTGAGGAGGACGAAGTTGCGCCCCAACTCCAAAACCGAATCGGAATAGATAATGTAATCCAGATAACCCGGCGAGTAGCTGCCATTGTCATTTCTCCATGTGTAGGTCTGACGGCGGGCCACTTGGCGAGACTTGGTATCGATCAAATTGGTGCCATCTCCGTCGGGAGCAGAATCCCAGCCCCATTGATTTTCGTCGAGAATGTCCCCGGTCAGCAGTGTGGTGCGTTGCCGAGATTCGCCGACAAAGTTCATATCCCCAAGGATCAGAACCGGAGCTTGGGGATGGGTCGACAATGTACCTCCCAGTCTCTGATCTCGGATAAACGCGGCAATCTGATCACATTCGTTCTGCCGGCCCGATTCATTGGCGCAACAGGGGAGGTGGGCATTGATCACCATCGTCGGCACACCCCATTCACTGGAGGTATCGATCCAGGCGGCACTGTTCCCGGACAGTGCCCAGGTCTGCAAAATCGGGAAGCGGCTCACAAAGATGCAATCCGACTGACCGACACCAAACCAGTTGCCGCCACCGGGGGGACTGACCCATGAGCCAACATATGAAACCGTTTCCGCCACCGAGTGATTGTAGATTTCCTGGAAGCAGTAGATATCTGCGGCAACCGCCGCCAATTGCCTTCCAATCTGATTCCCCTGACCCTGCCAGGGGTTGTCGGTAAGAACATTGTACGACACGACCCGCAAATCGGAGGCGACCTCACGGCTCAATGGGATTTCGACATCGGGCGGAAGTTGCCCGAAAGCCAGTGGATGAAAAAGCCCTCCGGAGTTGGGAATGCAATCCCCCCCCGGTCGATCGTCACACAACAGCACCCGAACTTCTGATCCCAGTGAGAGCAGGGGTGAACTTCTCCGGAGACTGATTTCAAACTCGGTCGCCGAAACGGTCGGAGCGGCGACGAAACCCAGATCCGCATGACTGATCGGGAAGGTGGCTCCCCCCGATCTCACCGTCCCCTGCCTGGCCCCAAAGTCCCATTCGAGTTCGGCACCGATCCCGGAGATCGCCAGCCCCGTATTGGGATTCGCATCGGTATCGATGTAGAGAAGCAACGTGTTTCCTTCATCGAGCTGAACTTCCGGCCCGGCAAAGTCGAAACGGAGGAAAAGGGACTCATCATCATCGGCCACGGAAAGAGACAGCAGATCGTGTCCACCGGAAACGGCATCGCCAACCGGGTCCTGAAGCGGGGTCACCCCACTCCAGTCGTCGTACTGTTCGTCGATGGTCACCGCCACCTGAGTCGGGGGGCCATTCAGAGTTGTCACCACACAGACTTCCGCACAGGAAACCGATTGCCCGGGAGGCGCCACCATGCCGACGATGGAGAGTTCCAAAAGAGTCCCCGGTGCAACTCCGCTGAGGGTGTGGGTCGTCGTATCTCCCGACAATGACTGCACTGATCCGTTGACGGTCAGCTCGATGGAGCCGTAGGGCTGGGGGTTCCCCCATGAAAGCACGGCCCCGTCCTGAGTGGGAGTGCAGGCGAAATTCTGTACAGACGGCAAAACCGATACTGGGGAGGTAAAGATACGGGTACACCAGCTGTTGAGCACGCCGTCACTGTTGGCAGGGAAATCATCGGTGACATTCAGTGTCCAAACCCCTTGTGATCCCTGACCGCTGAAAACACTGAGAGGGCCATTCGAGGGTTGCATGTAGCAACCAAAGTCGTAGGGGACTGCACCATTGGGCACCCCTCCATCGCTGTAGATGACCCGCAAATCATCCAGGTCTCCTCCGAGACCATCATGAAGCCGCAGGGAAGTCCCGGCAGGAGAGGTCAAATCGACCAGCAAATCGGCGACAAAGCCATGGGTGATATCAACTCTGACGTGCAAGTCTTCGATGGTCATGTTGTCAGTGATCAAGATCGAATCGGAGATGGAGACTGGCGTCCCGTTCTCTCCTCCGAAAACAATCCCCGGAGAAGAGCAAACTTCCTGGCCCGGTTGAGCGACAACTGTACCCAGAGGCAACAGAGCAGCACTAACGAGCAAGGTCGATGTCATTAGAAATCGATGGGTCCACATGCAGACCGCCTCCAATTTCGCTCCAGCAACGGGTCAACTCATGAAAAACCAGCAATGAGAATAGTCGTTGCCAACTTCGACGACGATTCATCTTCATAAACCCCGTGTACTCCAGATTAGCACCCACTATATATGTAGTTAAGCAGCAACTCGATCATTCTCACCATTCCTTCTTGCAAACACTTGCCGGGATACTTCCTTTTATTAAGTTTGACGAACCTGTGTCTTTACTCCAAGAACTGATAAAACAATCAGAGAACCAAGTGTGCTGAGAAAGAAAGGATCACGATGTCAATGCCAACGCAATCCATCAGTTTCCTGATCTCGATGCTGCTTATTCTTCTCTCTTGCGGCTGTCAACTCCCCCTCAATAAAACGGATGCGAACATGCAAGAGGGAACTCTTGTCATCGCAGGTGGTGGAAGCCTGCCAGAGGTAATCTACTCTGCAGCAATCCAATCTTCAGGGGGAATTGACGTTCCTGTTTTGATCATCCCCCAAGCATCCAGCACCACTACTGCAGGTCCCAGAAACAAGAAAAAGTTTGAAAGCTTTGGTTGTGCCAGGGTCAAAATTCTCGACCTCTCAGATGAGGCTGCCGCGCTTGAATCGGTGTACAGTTCGCAATTGATTTGGATCAGTGGCGGTGATCAAAACCGATTGATGGAAAGACTCCCCGATTCCGTAGAAGAAGCAATCCGACACTGTTTCGAGCGCGGTGGGGTCATCGGTGGAAGCAGCGCCGGTGCTGCCGTCATGTCATCATCAATGATTACTGGGGAAGCAAATCTGGAGGGGGTTGAGGCTGGGGCCACTGAGATCGCAGAAGGACTCGGGCTGATTCCTCATGCCATCATCGACCAACACTTTCACAAACGACAGCGCTTTAATCGCCTTCTCTCCGCTGTACTTGATCAGCCCCAGCTTGTGGGGATCGGCATCGATGAAGGCACCGCAGTGGTCGTGCAGAAAAATCACCTGAATGTCATCGGAAGATCCAGTGTTGTCATACTCGATGCACGTGGATCCGAGGTCAGCGCAACCACCTCCGCTCCACAAACAGATTCAGAATCCACACAAATTCTCGGGGCGCGGGGTGTTCGCCTGCACCTCCTACATGACGGAATGTCCTTCTCATTCGATTAGCCAGGGATGCCACTTTCATTCATCCGTTGTTCCCGCTTCATCCCAGATTCCCACTTCGAAACGCCCATTTGAATCAGCAGCTCCCCGATACATTCCTGTTGTGTTGAAGACGAGTGCGATCTCCCCTTCGTGAGATACGACAATGACGCCGCCATCCCCTTTGGCGAGTTTTCCGAAGACCACCTCACGTGCTGCCTCTTCAGCGGTCATGCCGCGGTACTCCATCAGGGCTGCGATATCTCGGGCAACGGTGTGCCTGATAAACTCCTCCCCGGTTCCTGTACAGGAAACTGCGCAACTGCGATTGTTTGCATAAGTCCCCGCACCGATCACTGGTGAGTCGCCGATACGGCCGAAGCGTTTGTTGGTCAATCCGCCTGTCGAAGTCGCCGCTGCCAGATTGCCGTCAGAGTCCAATGCGACAGCACCGACGGTTCCCCGTTCTCGAATATCGTCCTTTTTCTTCTCCCGCTCACGCTCCTGGGCCCGCTCCCATTGCTGACGTCGATGATCCACGTCGAGGGATCGTGGGTCGATCTCATCGAAACCGGCCATCCTGGCATACTCTTCGGCGCCCGTCGCCGTGAACATCACATGCCTGCTGTTATCCATAACGTGGCGAGCAACCAGGATGGGATTGCTGACTGTGCGTATTCCCGCAACGGCCCCACAGGCCAAAGTCTTGCCATCCATGATCGAAGCATCGAGTTCGTGTTCTCCATTGGCAGTGAACACCGCTCCGAGACCGGCATTGAAGTTCGGGTCATTCTCAAGAAGCCGGACGACCTCCTGGACCGCATCGAGGCTGGATCCACCTTCACGCAGAATATTCTCACCCTTGATCAAAGCTCTCGTCAATGAAAGCCGTCTTTCAGCTGCTTCAGGAGAATTGCGCTCGATGACACCTGCACCCCCATGGATCGCAATCGCATAGTGACCACTGAAATCCGGGAGTGGATTTCTCCCATTAATAAGATGACTGCAACCCGTACTGGAAAAAATGAGCGCCAGCAGCATAAGTTGCACACTGAAATTTGTCCGTCGCAACAAACTTGGTCTAAACAAGAAGTTCATATGATTCCTCTGCGCTATCTCTTGATCAACTTGGTTGGATCAACCCTTAAAGGAAACTGCAACCGAAACTAATGAGACGTTGCCCCCGCACCCGATTCGAGTTTTTCCTTGAGACTGTTCAACTCACTTTGCAAGGCGTCACAACTCGATTTTTTCATTCCCCAGCCGAAGAGAAAAAAGAAGACTTTGGTGATGCCCTTGGGATGTACCTCTGCACTTTCTGTGACCCTGGTTCTTCCACCTCCGAGATCTTCAAACTCGTAGAGTGCGTCGATATCAAATGCCGTGCTTGTAAGGTGGATTTCACTCAAGCGGTCCAACTCATATCGGGTCACCTCCCCATTCATCTCCATCCTCCGGCCTCTATCTTCGGTCACGATTCTGAAGGTCGTCCCAACATGTTCAGGGGTTTCCTCGATCACTTCGTCTTCGACGACTGTAATGCTCCAGTCGGCGACATTTTCCAAGGTGTAGCGGAATACCTCCGACAATGGCCTAGAAATCTCGACATCGGTGGTGGTCTTCATACCCATTTGTTCACCTTCCGCAAAATCTGCATACCAAGGGAAAACCGGATCCCAGAAGTCCGTTGGTTTTCGGTTGTTTGCCTGGATTCCCGGCAGGTAGCATACAGCACCTGCGTCAGCGGTGCCAAAAGACAAGAGCGAGCAGATGCAGCTGGAGCCCTCTTTGCCAATGGGGGCTCTGTTTCAATGATCACTTCCCCTTTGAGAAAACAAAGGACAGACAGGAGAATCGATGAGCGATATCAGCAAGTGCCCGGCGATGGGTGGCCCCCAGCAGCACATCGCTGCCAGCACCAGTGCCAATCAGCGCTGGTGGCCGAATCAACTCAACCTCAAGGTGCTCAATCAGAACACACCGCAGGTGAGCCCCATGAACGACAACTTCAACTATGTTGAAGAATTCAATAGCGTCGATCTTGAAGAGTTACGCAAAGACATCGATGAAGTGATGACCACTTCCCAGGAGTGGTGGCCCGCCGACTATGGTCACTACGGACCCCTCTTCATCCGCATGGCTTGGCACAGTGCCGGAACCTACCGCATCGGAGACGGTCGTGGTGGCGCGGGAGCGGGAACCCTGCGTTTTGCCCCCCTCAACAGCTGGCCTGACAACGCCAACCTCGACAAGGCGCGCATGCTTCTGTGGCCTGTGAAAAAGAAGTACGGCCGGCGCTTGTCTTGGGCAGACCTGATGGTCTACACCGGCAACTGCGCCCTGGAATCGATGGGCTTCAAGACCTTCGGATTCTCCGGTGGGCGTCAGGATGTCTTCGAACCGGAAGATGACATCTACTGGGGATCGGAAACGGAATGGCTCGCCGATGAACGCTACAGTGGCGATCGGGATTTGGAAGGCAACCTCGGTGCAGTGCAGATGGGTTTGATCTACGTCAACCCTGAAGGTCCCAACGGCAATCCCAATCCCATTGCCGCAGCCAAAGATATTCGTGAGACCTTTGGCCGCATGGCGATGAATGATGAGGAGACGGTCGCTCTCATCGCAGGGGGCCACACCTTCGGCAAGGCACACGGTGCGGCACCCGATTCTCATGTCGGTCCCGAGCCGGAAGGCACACCCACTGAGAATCAGGGGATCGGCTGGGTGAACAGTTACGGCAGCGGCAAAGGTGTCGACACCATCACCAGCGGACTCGAAGGAGCCTGGACCACCAACCCTGTGCAGTGGGACAACAACTACTTTGAAAACCTCTTCGGTTACGAGTGGAAGCAGACCCAAAGCCCCGCCGGTGCCACCCAGTGGATTCCCACGGATGCAGCCGCCGACGGAACTGTGCCCGATGCCCACGATTCCAGCAAGCGCCACACTCCGGTGATGTTCACCACCGATTTGGCCCTGAGGGAGGATCAAGCCTACGCTCCCATCTCAAAGAACTTCCTGGAGAACCCGGAGCAGTTCGCCGACGCCTTCGCGCGTGCTTGGTACAAGTTGACCCATCGCGACATGGGCCCCATCAGCCGTTGCCACGGTGCCCAGGTTCCGGCAGAGCCTCTGATCTGGCAGGACCCGGTCCCCGCCGTCGATCACGAGTTGATCAACGACGATGACGTTGCCGCCCTCAAAGCCAAGGTCAATGGGTCCGGCATCGGCGGTGAGAAGTTGGTTGCCACTGCCTGGGCTTCCGCCTCCACTTTCCGTTGCACCGACCATCGCGGCGGTGCCAACGGTGCCCGCATTCAGCTGGCTCCACAGAAGTACTGGGAAGCGAACAACCCGTCCCAGTTGTCAGAAGTCCTCGATTCTCTCGAGGGGATTCGCAGTGAATTCAACAACGCCCACTCCGGGGGCAAGCAGATTTCTGCTGCCGACATGATCGTCCTCGCAGGTTGTGCCGCGGTGGAAACCGCAGCCGCCGCCGGTGGCCACAACGTCACCGTGCCATTTACTCCGGGCCGCACCGATGCCACTGCCGAGCACACCGATGTGGATTCCTTCGCCGTCCTTGAGCCGCAGGCAGATGGTTTCCGTAACTACTACTCGGCAGCCTGCACCCGCTCTTCCGAAGAGCTTTTGGTCGATCGCGCGCAGATGCTTGGCCTCAGCGCTCCAGAGATGACAGTTCTCGTCGGTGGAATGAGGGCCCTCAACGCCAACACCGGCCACGCCGAATTCGGAGTTTTCACCGATCGCCCTGGAGTTCTCAGCAATGACTTCTTCGTCAATCTTCTCGATGTTGGAACAAAGTGGCAGGTCTCCGAGCGTTGCGAGCACCTTTATGAAGGTAGCGATCGTAGCAGTGGCGAGTCGAAGTGGCGCGCTTCTGCCGTCGATCTGGTCTTTGGTTCCAACTCGCAACTGCGCGCCATCTCCGAGGTATACGCCTCTGACGATGGAGCGAACCAGTTTGTCACCGATTTTGTCTGCGCCTGGAACAAAGTGATGAACGCAGACCGATTCGACGTCTCCTGAGATCGTACTACACGACAAATTGAACAGGCCCGCACACCCATAGGGAGTGCGGGCCTGCTTTTTGTTGGATCGACACTACTCCCTGCGATGATTCCTGCTCGGAAGAAACCGCACCGGCCTCTGCTTCTCTGCGCCCTTTTTGCGCAAATCGACCTCGGTGAACCCGGGTCCTTTCGGAGCAAAATTGTAGGTGAATACAGGTTGATCGGCTTTCCCTTCACCGGCGAAGGGATTGCGAAAGGTCAGGGTCACGCCGTCAAAATCCCCTTCGTAATACTCCGGGTTGGGGCTTTCAGTGTGAATCACAAACATATGAAAAGCTTCCCTGGAACTGTCGAAGCCGATCAGGGTGATGCTGGAAACGCTCCTCTTTCTACCATCCATTAGGGACAGAGAAGCTAGGAAGCGACCATCGCAGATGATCCTCCCTGCCCTCGGCAATACCTCTTCTGAATCTGCGATCATGTCACCTGCAAATTTATGAAGGAGCTGATGCTCTTCGGAATAGTTTTCTGCGGGATCACTCCTCTGATCCGAGAGATTGAAAACTTTCGGAATCGGTTTGGCGGCAATCAACTCCGCCAACAGATTCACTTCTTTGCCCTTTTTCGGTTCGGCATTCAGGGTCAAGAACGGAATCTTCGATTCCCCCAGATAGATCTCGCTTTCGCTGGTTTTCTTTGACACATCAAAGCGGGTTTTCTGAATCACATACCCGAAGGGGCCCTTCAGAACTCGCTCTCCATCTTCCTCAGTCCCCGAGCGATAGGCGAAGGGGGTTCGCAATTCTTCCATGCCGATCAGGAAGTACTGCTGCAGATCTGTCCGGTAGCCCTGTAGTTGGTACTCGGCAGACTTCTTCCCCTGGGTCATGCCACGAGTGAGCAAAAATTGATCACCAAGGATCATCTGTGAAGTTGATTCGCCCAACAACTGGATAAATTTGGGGCCCTTCTCCCCAGTCAATGGATCGACGCCCCCCAGCGTGTAATCCAACTGACCATTCCAACGATAATGCCCGGCTTCTTTGGCGAGTCGGGAGTGTTGATCGGTGAGGGACGATCTCTGCTGATCCTCTTCCCCGGAGTCTTGGGTGAACCCGCTTCCTCCCCTGAGTTCGTTCCCAATCAGATGGGGGGATTCCAAACAACAGAAACCTGCCCCTAACACGATTATCGCTGCAAAGAATGAGTAATTCATCGAAGATCCTCTCTGATCACGCCTCAGGTGGCTGTTTCTATCCAGGTCCCGGGGCCATTTGATACAGCAATATCGACAAATGACCTATAAAAATTCTATGATAAACAGCGAAGCCGGAATTGGCGTGGAGGCACCATGAAATTTCTGACCCTGATTCTGTTACTTTCGATTCCTTCCGTGGAATCTGTGTCTGCAACTGCTGACACGGACATTGCGGGCACATACAAGTCTCTTCTCGAAGCAGAAGAAAAAGGCAACCTTGGCATGGTCATGCGATATCGGTCGGAGCTGGTCATGGTTTGCAAGGGAAAGGAGCTACTCACTCTTCTCCCCGGCGATGAAAACTCTCTCCTCCGAATCGGATGCCAAAGGGTCATCGGAATGGATCATGAGCAAAATCGTCGTCTCGATGATGCAGTGAGGATTCTTTCACCCATCGTCCAAGAGCACATAGAAAGCGACGGGCCTGCAAGGAAGATCGCACTCAAAGCTTTGTTACCACTGGCAAGATCCTATGGTGAAAAGGGCCAGATCGATCAAGCGATCACTGTATTGGAGAAGGGACTCCCCTACCTCGAATCGGGAAGTGTCGATATTCGTGAAGCTTGGCTGCTGAGTGGAGATTTGAAAGCTGCCAAAGGTGAAGTCCTCCCCGCCAAAAGGGATTGGAGTCGCCTGACCGATGATTTGAACAAGTTTGGTGACGATGCCCGCGCCCGGCGCAATTCCGCCGTCCGCCTCGCCCTTTTGGGAAAAAAAGCTCCCTCTCTCGGAGATGCTTCATGGTTTGGTGGCAAAAAGAAGAGCCTCAAATCGATGCAAGGGCAGGTCGTGCTTCTCGATTTTTGGGCGACCTGGTGTGGACCCTGTCGAATGCTGATGCCCGGCCTCGATAAAATCCAGCAACGACTCGCACCAAAGGGGCTACAGATTCTGGGTGTCACCAAACCGTATGCCCAAGGTTGGTTGCCTGAACGCGACAATCCCAAGCGGGGTCAAACCGTGCGCGGCATGACCCGTGATGCCTTCCTGCAGCACTTGTTGGAGTTCAGGCGTCGATTTGGTGTTGACTACCCCTTCGTCGTCACCGGAAAACAGGGATTCGATGCCTACAAGGTGGGTGGCATTCCGATGGTGGTCTTAATCAACAAAAAAGGGGAGATTGCCTGGGTCAGGGTTGGCTCAGGAGGCGAAGGGTTGCTGGAAGCAACTCTCGAAAGGCTTCTCTTGCATGAATAATCCACGGAACGTGGAATTCAACACGATGACCCACCGAGTCCTCCACGAAATGAAGTCGCTCGACTGAAGGTCGCCCACAGAGACAGAATCAGCAGACAACTGTTTTCGAGTAGTTTTTGGCATATCGGGATTTCACCCGAACCACAGCCGCAATCCGCAACCACATCACAAAGACCGACAAATGCAGGATCAGACCCTATCAAACCGCTTCCCAAAAAATACACTGCGGGGGTGAACATGAGGAGCATCGCAGAGGTGATTGCTCCGGCTGACCTCAATCCGATTCCCGAGAGCAGTGCCATGGCACACACGATTTCAGTGAATGGCATGATCACTGCAATGCTGTTGATCAGCCAAGACGGTTCCAGCGGTAAAATGTCGTAATTTTTTATCCCCTTGAGGAAGGCGATGGGGTCGTTCACTTTTTCAATGCCATAGAACAGGAATACCAAACCCACAATCAGTCGGGCAATCAGCAAGGGGTATCCCGTTGCATCCAGGCGCCGAAGATAATCCATCAACGTGCCTCCGATCCTGAAACAACAGGCATCCCTTTGTCTTTCCACTCATTGAATCCGCCTTCGTAAACGTAAATGTTCTCAGGAGGCATCCCATAGAGAGATCCAAGATCTGCCGCAAGGTGAATGCTGTCTTCGCAATCTCCACCATTGCAGTAAACGATGATGAAAAAAGCCAGTTCCAGTTGCGGCCTGAGATCATCGACAAGGCTGTCTGATTCGTAGTGATAGAGCCAAACCGCTCCAGGTATGTGCCCATCTTCATACTGATCCCTGACCCGAGCATCGACAAATGCAACGATGGATTCACCTGTGCTCACATACTCTTCTTCAGCCGTCATGAAGTGATCTCGAACATCTTCGAAAGTGAGTCGCTGAATCCCATCATCCGGCGGATGGATATCCGGGGTAACGGAGGTCTGGGAATCATTCCCTGAAACACCGGAATCCTGATCGCTTCCACTCTGGATCTCCGCTGGACCCTGAATCACCACCGGATTGGTGGGGGCAGATATAGATGGGAAGTAATTCCGCGAAAGGTCGATCGAGTTTTTCCCCCTCAGAGTATTGGTAGCCAAGCCGAGCACTGCCGAAATGAAAACGAGAACAACCACTCCCTTGATCATCGAGCACTTTCCTTTTCGTGCCCCCGCGACAGCGTCGATCGATGTTGACTCTGTTTCGCTCTTGTTCTCAGGATCTCCTGCGCTCTTCCTGTCACCTGTGTTCATGACTAACCCAATCTGGGGATTGAGAGAAGTAACGATCTATTGACTGTCTGAGCCTTGTCATTGCCCACCAGCCATCCAACCTTCTGAACATGTGTATCCCCGAGGAAGCAGATTTCGGAAAAACCGCTGACATGCGGCACAATAACAAGAAAAGGTGCTCGCCACACCGATGTGTAGCGAGCACCCTGGAACACTTCAAAGGAAAAATCTATGCGATCTCTTGGGATTTCATCAACCAGCGGCCTGAAACATCCTGCTCGAATTCTTCATGCCGACGCAGATGTTGGAAAACTGCAAGATACAGATTTTTGGTCGCCTCTTCAGGGTGACGCCGTGCGATCTCATCCCTGACCTCTGCAGGGGTCAGAGGAACTTCAGCAGCTCCCAAAATCTCTTCAACCTGGGACCTGATCCAGCCACGTGGCCTGCGGCCAGATGGAGTCAGGCGGCGCATCGATCCAGTGGTCGTCGCCAGATATCCCTGAACCTCCGGATATTGACTGAGAAATTCGCGAATTTGGTCCTCAACTTTATCAAGTTCATCTTTGAGGCGTTGTCGTTTGGTTTCGAGGCGATTGAGTTTGCCGCTATTTTCCTTCAATGCGACCAACTGCTTCAGCGCCTCAACGTCCAATCTTCCAAGACTGTCCATCTCAATCTCCATATTCACGGTCACCACCTCTTCCTAATGGTGTTATCCATGCTCTATAGGCAGAATTGACAAAGCCTGTCGAGAATCCACTAACAATGAATCCTGCTTCGCAATTCTCCGGGAGCCTCACTCACCCGAAGACACTTGTGCGCGTCACACCCGTTTCCACAAATAACTGGATCGTCGCTTAATAAAACACTAAAAAGAGCTGAGACACCGCCTTGAAGTATCCAAAACACTCAATTCCAAGGCTTTAGGCGAATATCAAACTCCGATTGTGGGAAAATCCATACTGATTTGTCCCATTTATCACGAGTTGTTACGAAACGTGACATTAGTCATATGTGTCCTATACTTTCACATCATAGGTGGGTTTACAAGGAGGATTCTTGAAGATTTTTTTAATAACAAAGAAGTTTTTGAAAATCTTTGGAATTTGCCTAATACCGGCGCTTTATTCAGGATGCCATACCCTGCCAGGAGACCTCTCAGAGGCCTCAGGCGACGAAATCGTCATTGCTGGAGAGCGCTTCCACACGACCAATCCAGTGACCCTATGGACCGATAAAGAAGGGTATGACGCCTATCGGGGGCACAGACATGACCAAAAAGACATTGGGCCCCCCCGAGATCACCCCGATCGTTTGTTACGCTTCGGCAGTTTGCGCAGAAACGGCCCCCCCGGTTGGGCTGACCAGGTCCGCAGTGAGGGGATCTCAGTGGAGGATCTGACTGCGGTGATCGACACGGTCGTCATCCACTACGACGCCTGTGGATCCGCAAGTCGTTGCTTTCACGTCCTCCATGATATCCGCGGCTTGTCATGCCACTTTCTTCTCGATGTCGACGGCACGATTTATCAAACCCTGGATGTCAAGGAACGTGCCTGGCACGCAGGCACTGCCAACGATCGTTCCATCGGCATCGAGATCGCCCACTTCGGTGCGTTCCCGGATGCAAATGAAGCGGATCAACACTATGAAAACAGCCCACAAGGATTCCGGCTCAAAGCAGATTCATTGGCAGGGACTTCCGCTGAGGGAGCCTACCCCTATCCGTCACGCCAGGAGATGTTCACTGGAGAGATTCACCGACAAGGCCTCTTTCAGAGAGATTTCACCGAAGCCCAATACGTCGCACTTGAAAGATTGCTGATCACTCTTTGCAAAGCTCTTCCCAGCATTCGTCCTGTGGTCCCTCGCAACAACTCAGGTCAGGTAGAGTCGGAATTAAGAAATGAGATTCCCGGCCAGCCGGTGGCAGGAATCGTCGGGCATTGGCATGTCGGTTCCCACAAGGTGGATCCGGGCCCTGCATTTGACTGGGACCGCATCGAAGCAGCGTTGCAGGCTGCAGATCTACCCGTCCACAACGTAGACTGATCAGCGAAGAGACCTTTGCCGTATCGCTTCAAAGAGGACGACAGCGGTCGCCATCGCGACGTTGAGTGAATCTGCGCTCCCGGCCATCGGGATCGAAACCTGAAGATCGGTCTGCGAAAGCCAGCGCTCGTCGAGCCCGTACTGCTCACTGCCCATGACAATGGCTATGGGACCTGAGAGATCACTCTCGGTATAACTCTCGGAGGCATCCGGTGAAGTGGCAACCAGGCGAATTCGCCGCTCCCGAAACCAGGCGAGAGCGTCCTCACTGGAACACTCTGCCACCGGAACGGTAAACAGGGTTCCCACACTGGCCCTGACGACATTGGGGTTGAAGATGTCGGTGCAGCGATCGACGACCACCAAACCACTGACCGCAGCTGCGTCTGCGGTTCTCAGCAAAGTCCCCAGATTCCCGGGTTTCTCGATCGATTGGGCGACGATGAAGATGGGCGAATCACCTTGGCCGGATTCATCCGATTCAAGATTCCAGCGGTCAAGTCCCCACTCCGGTTTCGGCGCACGTGCGATCAGGCCGTCGGGGCGATCGCGGTAGGAGACCTTTTGAAAGACTTCTTTGGTCACGTAACAGATCTGAGCCCCGCATCGGGATGATGCCTCTTCCAATAGTTGTTGCTCCTGGACACCGAGATAAAGTTCGGGACAGGTGAAGACCTCCTCCATGGGCAGTTTTGATTCAACTGCCCGGGATATCTCCCGGTATCCCTCGATGACGAACTGTCCATCCCGGTCCCTGTCACGGCGATCGCGAAGGCGGACCAAAGATTTGATTCGAGGATTTTGGAGACTGGAGAGAACCTCTTCACGATTCATCCGCCACCTCCTTTGAATCCGAATTGCGCCCCTCTCGATTGAAACTTCGGACCTCTTCGATCCCCTTTCTGTGCAGATCAGGAACCATGCATTCAGGGGCGGGGTATCCCACAGGGAAGAGCAGAAACGGCTTCTCGCGGACAGGTCTGTGCAATACGTCCCGGAGGAACTTCATCGGTGAAGGAGTATGAGTCAGGGTCGCCAGACCCAGGCGATGAACCGCACCAATAAAAAGACCCGCAGCGATCCCCACTGACTCTGTGACATAATAATTTTTCTGCTTATCCCCTTCAGAAGTCACACCCTGGGTCTCTGCAAAGAGAATCACCAAATATGGGGCGATCTCCAGATAAGGCTTACTCGCATCGGTGCCGATGGGAGCCAATGCTTCAAGCCAGTCATCCGGCATGCGCCCACCGTAGGATCGCTCCTCCTCCTTTTCAGCCTCAATCCTGATCTCTCGCTTGATCGCGGGATCATCGACGACAACGAAGTGCCAGGGTTGCCGGTGTGCTCCACTGGGTGCGGTGCTCGCTGCCGCGATGGCACGATCCAACCACTCCCTTGGGAAATGCTCATCGGAAAAATCGCGGACCGATCTTCGCGAAGCAAGCTCTGCCTCTAATCGTAGCGATACCGATTCCATCTCCTCTGTGGATTTGCGATCGAAAGAGAGTGGTACCGGTCGGTACTCCCTTGCCATCATCATCCCTTCAATTGAGATCGATCTCTGACCACCCAAGCCTCGGCAGCCTTCATTCCATCGAGGGCCGCAGAGAGGATTCCTCCTGCATACCCTGCTCCCTCACCGAGAGGGTATAACCCCTTGAGCCCGGGACTTTCGAATGTAACCCCATCCCTGTCGATGCGCACCGGGCTCGAAGAGCGCGATTCCGGTGCGGTGACCACAGCCATCTCGTGATCAAACTCAGGAATTCTACCAACCAACTCCTGCAATCCTGAACGCAAAGGTTCAAGAATGAAATCAGGCAAGAATTTCGAAAAATCTGTCGCCACCAAGGGTCTCGGATAACTGCACTGCGGTAAATCAGCAGAAATCTCTCCGCCGAGGAAATCGACGAGACGCAATGCAGGCACCGCAAAATTCCCTCCGGCTGAATCGTATGCTGCTTTTTCGATCTGCTCCTGCAACTCGATTCCTGCCAATGGATCATCACCCTCTCCGAATTGCTCCGGTTCCAACGTGACGACAAAACCGCTGTTCGCCCATGGGCTTCGACGTTGATAACGAGAAGCGCCATTCACACAGAGAAATCCATCACGTTCACTGGAGGGGAGAATTTCACCTCCGGGACACATGCAGAAGGAGAAAACTTCCCCTCTATCACCATTGGCCACCAGGCTGTAATCCGCCGGTGGAAGGTGGGAGTGTCCCGCTGAATCTCCGTACTGGATGGAATCGATCACATGCTGCGGATGTTCGATGCGAACCCCCAACTGAAATGGCTTGCGAGTCATCGGCACACCATGGCCGTAAAGACAGCGATAGACATCACGAGCGCTATGCCCGCTGGCGAGGAATACGGTTTCCGAATCCCAACGGGTCAATTCTCCATCGGTTTCGACGAGTAAGCCTTGTAATCGGGCCCCTTGCTCACCCTTCTCACAGACGAAATCGACACATCGATGATCAAAGTGGAATTCTGCTCCTCTTTCTATGAGGTTATTGCGCATCCTCTTGACGACACTCGGCAACAAGTTGGAACCGACGTGGGGTCGTCCATCAGTGAGAATCTCCTGAGGTGCGCCGTGTTCGACCAGAGTTTCGAGAACTTCTGGAACTCGAGGATCCTGCACTCGCGTATATAGTTTTCCATCGGAATAGGCTCCTGCACCTCCCTCGCCGTAGAGGAGATTGCATTCCGACTCAAATTCTTCCCCGCGGATAAAACGATTCCAACGCCGCGATCGCTCCACCACCTCGGGGCCTCTCTCGATGAGATGCGGTCGTGCACCCGATTGAACCAGGCGCATGGCACAGAAGAGACCCGCAGGACCTGTGCCCACCACCACAGGTCTTTCGGAACCGGAGTATTTGGAGATTTCCACCCTCTGCGGCGACCATGTGCGGGCACGCCCCTTTTCCAAGAGTCTTTCGGCGACGGCTGTCTCAGTCTCGATGACCACCGAGTGGATCCAGCGAGGAGGGCGACCGCGACGACAATCGAGAGATCTCTTGCGAACTTCCAGCCGATGAACTCGCTGACGGCCGATCTTGAGTTTGCGTGTCACTGCCCTCAAAAGATCCTTCTCCGTCTCGCCCAACCGGAGCGACACATCGTGAACTAGCAGGGGGCGCGTGGACATCGAAGAGTTCCTTAAATTTGATCAGCGGTCTTGGACTGATCGATCATTCCTTTGAAAATCCTTGCGCAAAGTGGAACCGCACGATCCCACCGCAGAGCCTTCTTCGTCCAGCAGGTAGCGGATCAACATAAAGGGGATCACCCGATAGTCCCAATCTTGGCCATAGAGGGATTCATTGAGTTGATCCCTTCTCTCAATGCTGCGTCGTCCTTCGCTACTGATCTTGTCATCCACAGTATCGTAAGCGAGACACTCGATCGGCTTTGCAATCTTGTGGACCATGCATTGACCATCTTCGAGCAATGGACAGTCGAATGCCTGGGGACGACGGTTATCGCGCAAAAAGTGGATCGTTTGCCCCAGCCGTTGCAGTACCGTTTCAGTTTTTCCCAAGAGATGAGGTTTCTCGTGAAATGCACGGGCGATGTCGATCGCTTCCAATTCCGAGATTCTCATTTTGTTGACAGGCCTCTGGCAACAGTGCGCAGGACGATTTTCGGAGAGTGCAGGATTTTCGCGTTTTTCAAGAAACAACGGCCCTCTGGATCGATCCAGGGAAACCAGTGCCTCATCCAGGGAGTCTCCCTTTCTTGACTGGCGGGTTCCGCTATTTTTCTTCGCCATTTGATGCCTCCGCAGCACAGTGTATCACGAAGTCTCCGCTTCAGTTTCACGTCGTGCAGGTCCTTTTCCCAGACTGAACATCACTACTGCACTCGCCACCCAAAGAATCAGTGAAAATATGAATACAGATCTGGGGTCACCGGTGTAATCCGCCATCCAGCCACCGAGGGGGTGCCCGATCAACCCCCTCACTGCAACCAATGCAACATGGACCGCCATGTACTGCCGTCCCTGATCCGCGGTCGCAAAGGAAATCGGTCCCACATTCCACGCCAGGATGACTCCAGCCATCGAACATCCGAAAACCAATTCGGCAAACAGGAACGTCATCGGAGATGATGCGAAACCCAGAAGGACGGCGTACAGCGCAAGCCCCGAATAACTGAATCCGGCAAGCCAACCCGGGCCGATACGATCCAATTTCTTGCCAAAGTAGGGGGTCAGGATAAACATGGCCACGCTGGAGAGTCCCTTTGCGCCGAGCAAGAATCGCCAATCGAGTGCCAGCCACTCCTCATCGACAGTCCACATCGGCTTGGCGGTGATCAGTGCCATGAATGCGGTTCCGTAGAGGATAAAACCGATCTCGTAGATGAAGAATCGACGATCCCGAATCAGGATTCTCCACAAGGCTCGCGCATTGTGGATGTCAGGTGCATCGGGAGCGGCGGTCTCCCTGTCCCGCAAAGGAACCTTGGAAAAGATCATGCAGGAAAGCCAGCCGGTAAGTCCTGCGATGGCATACAAAATCGGAAACGCCTCACTCTGATAGTGCATCCAGAAGCCGGCGATCACGCTGCCGGCACCGGAGATCAGTGCACCCCACCGCTGGGCCTTTCCAAAAAGGAAACCGCGATTCTCATCCCGATAGTTGCTGCGGATTACCCCATTGATCGCCGAAGTAATCGGCACTGACGCCAGCGCCTGGATCGTCACCAACACCAGAAACAGCCAAGGTACCCACGTTTTCCCCTGATCGGTTTGAGCCCAATTGGCGATCGCAGGTACCAACAGCAACAAAGTCAGCGATAACGGCAATCTTCCCACCGTCGCTGCTCTTCTCAGCAGCCGCCGGGGACCGGTTCTGGCAATCCAACCGCCAAAAAAGAGAACAGCACCCTGGGCCACCGCCGGCGCCATGACGATGAGGGTCAACAACAGATTGTCGACCCCCAGCGCTTTGCGAGCGATTTCAGGTGCAGACCAGAGCAGACCGCCAAAGACACCTTCAAACATCACTGCCCGCAGATGAAAGTTATAAGTACTCTTTTCAATCTCCGGCATGGGGACTCCTCGGGCGGTGACTTCAGGACTTCATCGTGCCCCAGCCTGCGGCGCACAACCAACGAAAACGGATCAACTCCGCAAATTGACACCACGATGGGCCACCGCCGTTGTAGCAAAGAGGTGGTCACTCTCCCCTTTCCCCGCCAAACTGGAACCCTGCAAATGCAGAGAGAGGAACAAAGGCATGACATGGATCCTTGTCGCCCTCGGTGGCGCCATCGGTGCGACGATTCGCTACGCCGCGTACGGGTGGATCGATGGCCGCATTTCCCGATCCTCGGATGCGCTGATTGCCCAAGCACCAGGTGCAGCAGGAACCTGGCTGGTCAATGTCGTCGGCTGTCTGCTGATTGGGATCGTCTACACCGCGTCGGGGGACAAAGCGTTCGAAGATGAGAGAATCCGCGCCTTCCTCATCGTCGGCATCTTTGGAGGCTTCACTACGATGAGCGCCCTCGGCCTTGAAGGTTGGAATCTGTTTCGGGATGGGCAATTGATCAGAGGGATGTCACTGGCGCTGATTCAGGCTCTGGTTTGTGTGTTGATGGTCGGATTGGGTTCTGCACTCGGCAAGTTACTCAAGTTTTCCTGATCGTTCATTCGGCGCTACCAGATTCGTTTTCTCCGGAATTGAGTTGGACCTCGTGTTCGACGCCCTCCACCGTCACCCGGTCTCCCGATCGAAGAACCCTTCCTCGACGAGTCTCGACCTCGCCATTGACAAAGATCTCGCCCTCTTGAATGCGAATCTTCGCTTCCCCACCGGTGGCGCAAAGCCCCATCCACTTGAGGTACTGCGAGAGTCGAATCGTCGGCTCTTCCATTGTATTGATCTCCTCAATCTGATTGCGGTGGCCCGAAAGCACAGAAGCCTTCAAGGAGCGCATCCATCAACAGGGCATCGCAGGGGTGAACCGCTTCTACCGCATCCAGATCCCAGACCGCCACCACATCGCCATTTGCGTTCAACAGAGGTCTGACGATGGCAGAGACGGTCGCCAAACCGCTTTCGCCGTCACAGGAAACGTATCCTGACCAACTACGAACATCCGCTGCGACGAGGATGCGGCCATGCCGGACTGCGTCGAAGCACATTCCACTGCGCTCACCGGGGATCTCTTCCAGCGTCGCACAGACGGGTGGTCCCGCAGCAGCACCCAATTGGAGGCGACGTCGGGGAGTTTTCCCGTGCAAGTGATAGATGCCATTCCACGCCCAACCAAACGACTCCATCTCCGTACAAATCACTCCCGGCAACAGAGACCATGAGTCGGGGTGATCCATGACGCCAGCGCAGCCATTGATCAACCTGCGGTAGGCGGTGCGGCGATTTTCATCCAGATCTCCCGGGAGTTGTTCGACCAGCTGCAGGAGCGTGTTCTCAAAATCCAGGGCCGCCAGGTAATGTTGGATCCGCTGTCGGATCGCCTCCCGCGCCACTCGGAATATTTGCAGCCCCTCTTCACTGTGGTCCTCAACAGAGACGTGATCCGCAGGATCGGGGAATGGCCAATGAAGGGTTTTTTCAGCTCCTGAAAATACACGGCACTCTTCCGCTGCAGATGAACACACCGTGACCACCAAATCGAAAGTCTGCCCCTGATATTCCTCGATGCTTTCACTCTTCAGATCCGCCGTCGGAATCTCTTCTTCATCGAGGACTCGAATCGCCATCGGATGGAGCGCTCCTCTGGGCTGAGTGCCAGCGGAGGCACATCTCCATACCCCACCGGTCTCTTCCCGCCACATCGCTTCAGCAAGAATCGAACGGCACGAGTTTCCTGTGCACAGAATCAATACGGAAGGCACGCGAACTCCCTTCAAGATCCAGCCCATCTCATCTTCAAGATAGCAGTGGGTTCCCAACAGGGTACCCTGAGCACAGAAAGTGAGGTCAGAAATGATTGAGCTCACCGCTCTGTGGCTTCCGATTCTGCTGTCGGCAGTCTTCGTCTTCATCGTCAGTGGGGTCCTGCACATGGTCCTTCAGTACCATTACAAGGATTATTCACCCACCCCTGATGAGGAAGGATTGCGTGTTGCATTGCGCAGTCAGGACATCGGCCCTGGCATGTACACCTTTCCCCACTGCAGTTCTGCCAAAGAGATGGGATCGGAAGAATTCACCGACAAGATGAATCTGGGGCCGAATGGCTTCATGACCATCATTCCGGTCGGCCCCGTCGCCATGGGCAGAAACCTTGCGCTGTGGTTTCTCTTCAGCATCCTGATCGGCGTTTTTGTTGCCTACCTCACCGCGATGGGAGTCGATGCGGGAGCGGGATTCATGGATGTCTTTCGCGTTGCATTTACGATCGCTCTGTTGGGCTATGCCATCCCCAAAATTGATGACTCCATCTGGAAAGCCGCCAACTGGTCCGTCACCTTCAAATTTTTCTTCGATGGGGTTTTGTACAGTCTCGTCACCGCCTCAACCTTTGCATGGCTGTGGCCTTAGTCGATGGCTGATCGGGAGGCCTGATGGGGTGTTCAACGATTCTGATTCTGGCGACAATGTTGTGGAACTCCCTGAATGTTGGGGAGCTCCCACACAATCCGATCGACAAGTCGCGGCCAACACCGCCCAACATCATCTACATCCTCGCCGACGACCTCGGGTACCGGGAGTTGGGAAGTTACGGTCAGGAGAAGATCCTGACTCCCCGGCTCGATGCCCTGGCTGCAGAGGGGATGCGTTTCACCCAGCATTATTCGGGCGCACCGGTGTGTGCATCTTCCCGTTGCGTGCTGATGACCGGTCTTCACTGTGGTCATTCGCTGGTACGCAACAACTGGGAAAACGGCGGCTGGGGCGAGTTTCAGCCTGAGGGGCAATACCCCCTGCCGCTGGGAACCCGAACGATGGCGAGCCTGCTGAAAGAGGCGGGTTACACCACCGGCGTCTTCGGCAAGTGGGGACTGGGCGGGCCGGGAACCACCGGTGCTCCGGAGTTTCAGGGGTTTGATCACTCCTGCACCGTGATCTGTCAGCGCAAGGCTCACAACTTCTACCCCAACCACCTGTGGAAGAATGGCGAAAAGTACATCCTCGAAGGCAACGGCTGGTTCAAGGCGCATCAAAAAATTGATGAGCCGCTCTCCTCTGAACAGGAGTACTACGACCGCTATCTGCGTGAGAAATACATGGCTGATGTCTTTCTTGAAGAGGCTCTCGGCTTCATCGATGAAGCTCATGCCGTAAAGAAACCTTTCTTCCTCTACTACCCCAGCCCCATCCCCCACGTCGCACTGCAGGTTCCCGTCGAAGATCTGGATGCCTATCCGCGGGATTGGGATATGGAACCGTATCTCGGTGGCAGTTACCTGCCGCACCCGCGACCCCGTGCCGCCTATGCAGCGATGATCACCCACCTCGACAAAGAGGTCGGGGCACTCCTCGATCGACTGGAAAAATTGGGGTTATCGAAGAACACCATCGTCATGTTCAGCAGCGATAATGGCACCACCTGGGCCGGTGGCGTCGATCACGAGTTCTTTGACAGCACCGGCGAACTCAGCGGCTTGAAGGGCAGTGTTCTCGAAGGGGGCCTGAAGGTGCCGTTCCTGGTTCGGTGGCCCGGGAAAACGGAAGCCGGGTCGGTCAGTGACTTTCCCAGTTACTTTCCGGATCTATTTCCGACGATCATGGATTTGGCCGGGATCATCGACGATCGACCCCACGATGGGCACAGCCTGGTACCGATTTTCTCAGGTAAAGATGTCAACAGAACCAAGCCTCTCTACTGGGAACATGGGGATCAGCAGGCCTTGCGGATCGGTGACTGGAAACTGGTTCGTCGCAGACTCGGCAAGAATAATCCGGCAATCAAACTCTTTAATCTGAAGGAAGATCCCGGCGAACTGAAGGACCTCTCAAAATCGGAACCGGAACTTTTGGAAGAACTGCTGGAACTGAGTCGCAATAGCCGCTTCCCATCGACAATCTTCCCGAATCCGGGTTTGGACAAGGATCGGTGAATAAAGATCGTCGATGGGAAACAAAGGTGAGGGCCGATGGCTGAGAAGCCTTTTTTCAACGCAAGAAACGGGTGGAAGAAGGCGGTCGATTCACTCCTCGAAGAAGAACCCGCTTTTGAACGAGTCATACGCGCAAACCGGGGACATCAACTCACCATCCACAGAACACGGTCTGTCTACGAGTATCTGTTGAGGGCGATCATTTACCAACAGATCACCGGTTCCGCCGCGAGAACAATCCACCGTCAATTATTGCAACTGTTTCCGGGGGGACGTCCCAACTCGGAACGGTTGCTGAAGATGACTTCGGAGCAAATACGCTCTGCGGGATTGTCACGACCCAAAATGTTGGCGATCCAGGATCTGTCGAAATTTCACAAAGAAGGTCGGCTTCCCGGTTTTGCAAAATTGTCTACCTGGGATGAAGAAACCGTCATCGATCGATTGACCGAAGTCCATGGCATCGGGCGTTGGACCGTTCAGATGCTGCTGATCTTTCAGTTGGCAAGGCCGGATGTACTCCCCTCCAACGACCTGGGAGTGCGCAAGGGAGCCACCATCATTCTGGGAAAACGACGTGAAATGACTGTCCCCGAACTGGAAAAACGTGCGCAGCGCTGGGCACCCTACCGTTCCATCGCCAGTTGGTACTGCTGGAGAGCCACCGAGCTCTAAATATGATCTCCTACTGGCGCTTCTCCACGCTGGCCAATCGGTGAACCGTGAAGTGTATGAAGGATGACTTGTCACCCAATTCACCGAACTGCAGATCCCATTCGAGATGCATCTGCATCGCCGGCTGCATCCCTTCAATCGTCAGGTGCACAGTCCTGGTATCGTTCGAGAGAACTGCTGACGAAACCGGCAGTCGAGTGACTCCCTCACTTCCATCGCTGAGATTCAGGCGCGGCGAACCGTAGTTGCTGCTGTAGCGATAGTTCCAGCCTTGAAGTTGGAATGCTCCTGCGAGAGCGTCTTCAGGTGTGGTGATGGCTTCACTGAACTCCACGATCAGCCCTGAATCGACCGCCTGGATCTGCATTGGCAATGGAATCGGTGCTCCCGTTTTTGTCACGCGATAAAATCCCCCTGGATCGGTTTTATCTGAGGACCATCCGAAGAGTCCGCAAAGATACAAACTGCCATCAGGATGGAATCGTCCGCGCATCGCCCCAGTGGGAATCTCGATGGAAAGCGGAACGAATGCTCCTTGGTGCTCCCCATCGACCTCGTCTTCAAGAATCAAATAAACTTCACCCGTACCATAGGAGATCCCCAACAACTTTCCTGACAACTCTCCCCACACCCCCTGAGGGATTCGAAATTGTGCCGAAGGAGATCGATCCACCGTCGGATGGATCCACAGCAGCGGTGCATCGTATGGCCCGCCTACTTCCATCTCCCCAGAGAGCATGATGCCGCTCCAATGGTTCCCGTGAAAAGAACCGCGGGTGATACGGTTGATGCGATTCGCAGGCATCCAGTGCCCCTCCTGATCGGAGCCCCAGAAGACCTCTCCCGAATCGACACCGACTCCATTGGGAGCCCTGAATCCCGAAGCGATGATCTTGGAAGCACTGCCATCACTCTCGACTTCAATCAGGGTTCCATGTTGTGGATGCAGGGGAAGCTTGGCGTGGCGAGCTGCTTTCAGGTAGTACAGTTTTCCATCAGGTCCCTCCTGCAAACCAACCGCAGGCTCGTGAAAGTGCGGTGAATTCATCGGATCGACATTGAAACCCCGATAAAGATCGGTCTCCCCATCGCCATTGGTGTCGATCAATTCGGTGATTTGATCCCTGCCCATCACCAGAATCTGTTCGCCATCACCCTGGTCACGGGTCAACAATCCCAAAGGTTGACTGAGTCCGCTGGCAATTCTCTGCCACTGAAGGTCACCAAGTTTTTCGTCGAGTCCGTCCACTTTCCAGACATCCCCGCTCCATGTGGAGATCACCGCACTTTGACCGCCGGAAAGAAAATCGAAATCTCCAAAACGCATCCATGAGTTCCAGGGGTTTTCGTGAGGCCAACTGATCCGGTCGATCCGAAAGGGCTGAACCGGCTTTACTGATTCGTTCGGTGCAAGCGTGTCGATAAACTCGGAGATTCTCGAGATGGGACCCCACCACTGCTGAAGTTTCACACGCCTCTCCTCCGGACCGGAGGTCAAAACGATTCGAACTTCATCCGCATCCGCCTCCCAGTGTGCTTTTTCCACCTCCCCCGACAACGCCATCGCCTCCACCAGTGGCTCACCTGAGCGGGAAGCCACCGCCCGGATATCTTCTTCCTCCAATGCACCCCGGTGGAATCGTAGGCCATCGATGTAGCCGCTGAACCAAGGATCTGCCGGGAAGTTTTCTGCAGTGAAGCCGATGGTGGTGACGGTATCGGTCGCCTCTTCTTCCGGTTCCAGGATGCCATCGGCATCCTCTTTACCGTCGATGTAGGTGACGACTCTTGAATCCGCAGCACTCCAGGAGAAAGCAACATGATGCCATTGGCCATCTGAAATCGTTCGCTCTCCCTCGATGACTCCGACCCAACCGATGTCAAAACAAAGTCGGCCCCCCCGGACGAAGAAGGTCTTGCCCCCATGAATCCAGGGACCTCTTTCCCGTGTCTGGGAAAAGATGGACCCATCTTTGGTGGTACAGATCCAGGCTGAAAAGGTGAAGTCGCTGTCAAAGAGTTCTTCTCCCGGTGAACGCAGCCAACGTGCTTTCCCGGTCCCATCAAAATCGAGCGCCCTGCCGTTGACCCCCCTGCGCCAAGTCACCCCATCGAGGAGCAGGTCCCTTTCCCCATCGATGACACTCTGCATCCGTTCACCAGTGCTCTCATCACAATTCCAACCGGCAAAGGGTTTCACCTGGCGATCCTCTTCGACCACCAAAATCGTCCCCTCCAGTGGCGCAGGAAAACCGACTGCAGCGCTACTAGAATCGAGAGCCATGACTTTGCGTCCCGATCCCAATTGCAAATCCCGGTGTGAAGACAACGATCCGGATGCCAATTGAATCTCGATCTCTTCACCGGATCTGCCCGTGTTGAAATCCAACTCCCCCGCAAGTTCGATCGTTTCAGCGTACAGTCGCGGCGAATTCCCTTTCATCCATGTCTCCCCCATCGGTGAGGGGTTGATCAGATAAACCCTGCCACGCAATGTCTCGAACTGGCGGAGGGGAGGGTCTTCTTCAAACTGGCAGATGTAGAGATGGCAGTAAACGTCAGCAGAGGAGGGAGGAACCTGCAAGACCAAGCGCTCCTCATCGATGTTGAATCGCACATTCGTTGGATTTTCAAATCCCAATAAAAAACCAGATCCATCTTTGAATTTTACAATCCAGGGATCCCCTTTTTGTTTTGCCGCTTCCAATGTGGCACCCGAGGGCAAATCCATGATGGATAACTGCAACCCGGATGAGACTTTTTGCAGATGGATTGAACGCTTCCAAAAATCGGATCCCGATTCCCTGAGAGCCGCCATCCGTTCAAAAACCATGGCATCCCCGAAGGAATAGTGCAGAAGGATTCCCTGGCGATCCCTTTGCAATCCGCGCCAACGACCCTGCCCTTCCGGAAAGGGGCCGAAGGGGACTTCGCGAGGATCATCGAAACTGCCTTTCAGGTGGGTCACCCCTGGTCCCGAAGGATTCTTCCAGATCGCTTCTCCAGATATTTTCGGCCAAGTCCCATGAGGGCCATCGTAGACGATCCCCGACAACTCGACAAAATCGCCCTCCCAAACCGCTGCCCATCGAAGTTCGGCGGTGTCGAAGAGAGCAGCCCTCTCTCCTCCTGCCGTCAGCGGGATCGCAATCCCCTTACAGGCGATGTTGTCGGCGGAGACTTCGATGGCGGCAGAGAGGAAGGGTCCGTAATCCATCTCCTCCCAGGGGCCATCCTGTGCTGCAGTAGAAGTGGATTTCAACGCCAGCAGTGAAAGAAACACGCCCAGCATCGCAATGTTACGCAAAAGGTCACCCATCGCCGCTCCTCTGTTTTTGCTTGGAAAACACCGCTCGGGGAAGTCCTCCGTGATTGTAGATCCTCCCATGCCGGGGATCGAGGCTGCCGGGGATCGAGTCTGGATTCGGCATCGGTGGCCGGAGGTATCCTCCATGGGGTAACTTGGGGTCAGGCAGAGGAGAGGAATCCACATGGATCACCGCACCGAAAATGACACCATGGGAGAAATCGAAGTTCCCGCTGATCGTCTCTGGGGGGCACAGACCCAAAGATCGCTGCAGAACTTCCGCATCGGATCCGAGCGGATGCGCCGACCGATGATTCGTGCGATGGGTCTCGTCAAACAGGCCGCTGCCAGGGTGAACTCAAAGTTGGGGGGGATTCCCGATGACATCGGCAAGGCCATCGACAGTGCCGCCGATGAAGTCATTCGCGGCGATCTCGACGATCATTTCCCCTTGGTCGTTTACCAGACCGGGTCGGGAACCCAGACGAACATGAATTGCAACGAAGTCATCGCCAACAGGGCAAATCAGTCCCTGGGTGAGCCTTTGGGAAGCAAGAATCCGGTCCACCCCAATGACCACGTCAACCACGCCCAGAGCACCAATGATTGTTTCCCCACCGCCATCCATGTGGCGTGTGCATCCGAGTGCCATGATCGCTTGTTGCCAGCGATAGAAGCACTGCGCTCATGTTTCCTTGAACTTGCAGACAAATACTCCGGCGTCGTCAAGATCGGCAGAACCCATCTGCAGGATGCTACTCCGCTCACTCTCGGCCAGGAGATCGGTGGCTGGGCAGATCAATTGCGCATCGGTGAACACCAGATCAAAGCTGCCCTCGAACTGGTCTACGAACTTCCCATCGGTGGCACCGCCGTTGGAACAGGGCTGAACACCCGTGAGGGATATTCGGAGATGGTGCCACAGGTCCTGTCGGGAACCACTGGCATCCCCTTCGTCGCCGCTCCAGACAAGTTCGCCCAACTGGGCGGCAAAGAGGCATTGGTTGCCCTGTCCGGATCTCTCAAAACTGTCGCCACAGCCCTCCACAAGATCGCCAACGATGTGCGCTGGCTTGCCAGTGGTCCACGCTGCGGCATCGGTGAGATCACCATTCCCGCAAATGAACCGGGATCCTCGATCATGCCAGGCAAAGTCAATCCGACCCAATCTGAGGCGATGACGATGGTCTGCGCCCGTGTGATCGGTAACGACAGTGCCATCGGCTTCAGTGGTGCCCTTGGGAACTTTGAGTTGAATGTCTACATGCCGGTGATCGGAGATTGCGTCCTGCAATCAATCGATCTTCTCTCCGCGGCGATGGAATCTTTCAGGGAAAATTGTGCCGAAGGGATCGAGCCGGTACAGGATCGAATAGACGAATTGCTCCACCGGTCGCTGATGCTCGTCACCGCTTTGAATCCTCATATCGGATACGACAATGCTGCAGATGTTGCGAAGACCGCCCACGCCGAGGGCAAGACTCTTCGCGAAGTCGCCATCGAAAAGGGCTACTGTACCGGTGCACAATTCGATGAATGGGTCGTTCCCTCTGAGATGGTCTAGCGGTTTTCGAACTCGAAGAGGTAGCCCTGGAAGAGTCTCAAATGCTCTTCTTCATCGGCCAGCAGAGTGACGCAAACATCCTCGGTTACAGGGTCATCTTCGCACATCTTGATGATCTTTTTGTACTGGGAGATGGCCGCTTCCTCGTTGTCGATGACACCTTTGATCACTGCGACCACATCGGTCGCCTCACTGTTGGGCTGCATCGATTGCTGAGCAGCTGAAAAACTCATGCTTCCGGGAATCGTACCGCCGAGAATGTGAATCCTTCTGGCAAGGGTCTGGGCATGCTGAATCTCTTCCATAACATCTGCCGCCAATGCCTGCTTGATCGGCTCCGCCTGAACCCCCACCAGATTGGTGGAAGCGGAGAGGTAATTCATGGTGGTTTCAAGTTCCATCCAGTAGGCACGGATCAGCTCATCGATGATGTTCTCGCTCATTTGGAATTCCCTTCTCCATCCTCAGTGATGAGTTCCAAGGCATCGCAGCCGGGAAACTCTTCTCCGATCAAAAAAAGCGACCGAGGCGCCAGTCGGCAGCCTCGGTCGTTCCTGAAGACCCGGCCCTGAAGCCGTCTGTTCAAGTTTATGGGGACTCTTTGGCACGCAAGCACCATGAGCCCCAGGAACCGCATTGAGAAACTTCCCGGTAAGGTTTATCCCTTGACGACGAGGTTGACCATTCTTCCGGGGATCCAGACAAACTTTGCCAGTTCCTTGCCTTCTGTGTACTCCTGAACTCGAGCGTCGGCAAGGACCCGTTGACGAATCTCTTCTTCCGAAATATCTGCGGCAACTTCGATCCGGGTTCGGACCTTGCCATTGATTTGCACTGGAACCTCAACGGAATCGACCACAAGCCACTTTTCCTGCGCTTGTGGATAAGTCTCCCACATCAACGATTCGCTGTGTCCCAATTTTACCCACAACTCCTCTGCCAAATGCGGAGCATACGGGGCCAACAGCAGACAGAAAGGCTCCAAAATCTCCCTGGGCCGATCATCTGAAGCGGTGACCTCGTTGACAAAGGTCATCATCTGTGAGATCGCCGTATTGAAGGCAAGGCACTCTGTATCGTTATCGACTTTGGAGATGGTTCTGTGCAACAAACGCAACTGGTCGTCGGAAGCAGGAGTTTCAAAATTTCTCAACTGGTCATCTTCATCGAAGAAGAGGCGCCAAACTCGATCGAGAAATCTCCTCGCACCCATTAGCCCACCGGTGGACCAAGGCTTATCCGCCTCGATCGGGCCCATGAACATTTCATATACCCTTAGAGAATCTGCCCCCTGCTCTGCGATGACGTCCAAGGGATCGACGACATTGCCAAACCTCTTCGACATCTTGCGGTGGTCTTCACCGAGGATCATCCCCTGATTCACCAGTTTGGCGTACGGCTCCTCGACGGGACACACGCCAATGTCGTGGAGAAACTTGGTCCAAAATCTGGAGTAAAGCAAATGGCCCACTGCGTGCTCTGCTCCTCCCAGATACAGGTCCACCGGCATCCACAGGCGAGCCTTTTCCGGATCGACCAATGCCTGATCATTTTTGGGATCGATAAAGCGCAGGAAGTAGGCACTCGATCCTGCACTCCCAGGCATCGTATCGAGCTCACGGGTTGCGGCTTTCCCCGTATTGGGAACTTCGGTGGCTACCCACTCCTGCGCCCGGGCCAAGGGGGACTTCCCGGTTCCGGTGGGAGCAAAGTCATCGAGGTGTGGCAACTCCAGGGGCAATGCCGATTCGGGGAGAGGATGGGCGACACCGTCTTCATCGTAGACGACCGGAACTGGCTCTCCCCAGTATCTCTGGCGGGCAAAGATCCAATCTCGCAGTCGATAGCGAATCACCGCGTGTCCGAGATCATTCTCTTCGAGCCAGGAAGTCATGCGGGTGATCGCCTCGTCCTTGCTCAATCCATCGAGGAAGTCGCTGTTGACCATGGTTCCATCTCCGGACCAGGCCTCCTCCTCGACATGGCCCCCGCTGACGACCTCGACGATGGGCAATCCGAAATTTTTGGCGAAATCCCAATCCCTCTGGTCGTGGCCAGGAACACACATGATGGCTCCGGTTCCGTAGCCCATGAGCACGTAGTCGGCGATCCAGATCTGCAGTTTTTCGCCATTGCAGGGATGGAGGGCATAAGCCCCGGTGAAGACTCCACTCTTGCCCGCTTCGGTACCTGATCGCTCAATGTCACTTTTTCTGGCCGCCTCTTCACGATATTGGTCGACCGCTTCCTTCTGAGCAGCGGCGGTCACGTCATCGACGAGCGGGTGCTCCGGTGACAAGACGCAGAAGGTCGCACCGAACAAGGTATCGGGGCGAGTCGTGAAGATCTCCAGTGAATGCTCCGAATCCTCGATGGCAAAGCGGGCATCCGCACCTTCCGAGCGACCGATACGATCGCGCTGCATCGATTTGATCGATTCGGGAAAGTCGATGTCGTCGAGACCGTCCAACAAGCGATCGGCGTATGCGGTGATGCGCAGCATCCACTGCTTCATTGGCTGGCGAATCACTTCGTGACCGCCGCGTTCACTTTTTCCGTCGATCACTTCATCATTCGCAAGGACCGTTCCCAAATCCGGACACCAGTTGACCATCGCTTCTTCCTGATAGGCGAGATTGTGCTCCAGCAATTTGAGGAAGATCCATTGGGTCCAGTGGTAGTAGGAAGGATCACAGGTCGAAAACTCCCGCTCCCAATCGTAGGAGTACCCCATCGCTCTCAATTGTCGACTGAAGGTGTCGATGTTCTCACGGGTTGAGGTCTCGGGGTGGACTCCCTTCTCGATGGCGTACTGCTCTGCGGGGAGGCCGAAGGCGTCGAAGCCCATCGGATGAAGAACGTCGAAGCCCTTCATGCGCTTGTGACGGGCAACGATGTCAGTGGCGGTGTAGCCCTCGGTATGTCCGACATGAAGCCCGCTACCCGATGGATAGGGGAACATGTCGAGAACGTAGTACTTGGGCAGATCGGGACGGTCACCGGCCCTGAACAGGTCGTGTTGACTCCAGTGCGCTTGCCAGCGCGGCTCGATCTCCTGAGGGTTGTACGGCATCGTAGATTCTCACCCGTTTACTGAAACTGTAGTTTCGAACTGTGTAACGTGGCCTTGATCTTAATCAGGGCTGTCGGTCTTCACCACCTCGACACAAACAAAACTGTCCCGGGATTTTGCAAAATCCCGGGACAGCAACTCTTCGGTTCTGAGATCAGGTTACAGCGGTAGCGGACGAACTCCGGGTTTCGGCTGTTCACCATCCGGCTTCGGCTGATCACCACCTGGCTGAGGACGAGGACGTCTGCGCTCAGGGCGAGGATTGTCCCCTTCGCCACCTCCAGGGCGTCCACCCCTTCTGCGGCGATTGAGTTCAGATTCGTCGATCACTCCGTCACCATTGGCATCGAGGGGCTTGAGACGCTCTTGCATCCCTTCGTCGATCTCATCGAGATCGATCACTCCGTTGCCATTGCGATCGAGGCGCTCGATCAGGCCCTGGCCTCCACGACCATCGCGACGACGGGGACGATCCCCTTCTCCTTCGCCGCCCTGACCGCCGCCGGGTCTGCTTCCTCCACCGAGATGGCCTTCCAACTCTTCAGGAGTGATCACCCCATCGCCATTGGTATCTGCGGGACCAAGTCTGCGACCCCAACCTTCGGGAAGTTCGTCTTTGTCGATCACCCCATTCCCGTTGCGGTCCAGACGCTCGATCAGGCCACGTCCGCGATCGCCGGGTCTGCGGCGGGGACGCTCGCCATCCCCTTCACCCCCCTCAGGACCCGGGCGACGTCCGCCACCCATCAATCCTTCCAATTCTTCAGGGGAGATGACTCCATCGCCATTGGTGTCAGCGGGGCCGATTCTTTCGCCCCAGCCTTCCGGGACCTCATCTTTGTCGATGACGCCGTTGCCGTTGCGGTCGAGGCGCTCAATCAGATCCTTGACACGGTCTGTATTGCCGCGACGACGAGGACGCTCCCCATCACCACCGCCATTGCCACCGGATCCGCCACCCTGCTGTCCTCCACCGAGGAGTCCATCCAGTTCTTCGCGGGTGATGATGCCGTCACCGTTGGTATCTGCACCACCGATCCTGCGACCGATGCGTCCGGCACCTTCCAACTCTTCTTTGTCGATCACTCCATCGCCATTGCGATCGAGGCGCTCGATGAGTCCGCCTCTGCCAGGCCTGCGCTCCGGCGGCGCGGGGGGAACCGGGGGTGCTGGAGGATTATCGGGGCGGACCACCGGTGGCTTGGGCTGATCGCCCCCCGGTGGTGGCGTGGGATGATCTCCCCCCGGTGCCGGTGTTGGATCCTGGGCGGAAATCATGCCCATCGGCATGAGCAGTATCAGACCGAGAAGGAGTAAAGTCTGTTTCATGGGAGTCGCTGCCTTTCAATTTCTAATTTAACAGGTTTGAAAGCCCTGTGCTGACTGCACCACTCTGAGAGTACGGACTGAGAGTACGGACTGAGAGTACGAATCTGCGTTCCCTCCGGTGGTGTCGTCCAA
>CAYRAM010000004.1:129730-144350 GCA_964422295.1 uncultured Planctomycetia bacterium
CTGAGAGTACGGACTGAGAGTACGAATCTGCGTTCCCTCCGGTGGTGTCGTCCAAGTGCATCATACGAACAGGGCCGCAAAATACAAACCCCGACCAAGCCCACAGGTTGCCCAAATATGGCAAAAATTCAGGCCAAATCGGACCCTGTTGTCCCGGATCTCTCCAATACGAGGAAATGGCAGATATGAGGGTTCTGCGCATCGGAGGGTCGGGTCTCTCTGGATACCTCTCGCCACTCGCCAGGCTCGAGTGGAGGAAAATGTGCATCTCCGTGAAAATCGCCTTCAACTTCAGTCAGGTGGATTCTGTACGCAAAAGGAAGGAATAGCGTATAAATTTCACCGCCCCCGATCACGAAGATTTCCTCGTTGGGATCCCCATTCGTCGCCTCACTCGTCTTCCCCCCCGGCCCCTCCATGCAGGCGGCGAGAACCTCGTCCACCGAAATGAAAGACTCGACCCCCTCCGCAGAAATACCGGATCGGGAGAGCACCAGATTTCGTCTCCCCGGCAGTGGTCGCCCTATCGATTCCCAAGTTTTTCTGCCCATGACGATGGGGTGTCCCATCGTCAAGCGCTTGAAGCGAGCAAGATCCGCTGGAAGACGCCAAGGCAGTTTTCCCTTATCACCAATCACCCGGCCCGTACCCATGGCGACAATCAACGAAATGCGAAGTTTCGGATCGACACTCATTAAACTGCCACCGGGGCCTTGATCGCCGGATGCGGATCATAATCGTGGATGTGAATATGTTCGAAGCGGAAGTCATCGATCTTCTGGATGGATGCGTCCAACTCCAGATGCGGAAGAGGTCTCGGTTCTCGAGCCAATTGCTTCTTCGCCTGCTTCATATGATTTTCGTAGAGGTGAAGATCGCCGAAGGTGTGAACGAATTCTCCCGCTTGAAGACCGGTGACTTGTGCCATCATGTGAGTCAGCAATGCGTAACTGGCGATGTTGAAGGGTACACCGAGGAAGATATCCGCACTCCTCTGGTAAAGTTGGCAATTGAGGCGCCCATCGGAAACTTGAAACTGGAAGAGGCAATGGCAAGGAGGAAGTGCCATCTGATTGATCAAGCCCACGTTCCAGGCATTGATGATCAGTCGCCGTGAATCGGGATTCGATTGGATCTGTTCGATGACATGGGCCAGTTGATCGTGTGTCGATCCATTCGCATCCTGCCATCGACGCCATTGTGCTCCGTAAACCGGCCCGAGATCACCCGTCTCCGGATCTGCCCACTCATCCCAGATCGTCACTCCCACCTCTTGAAGACTGCGGGCATTGGTGTCGCCGGAGATGAACCACAGCAGTTCGTGGATGATGGATCGAAGGTGGACCTTTTTCGTCGTCAACAGGGGAAAACCGTCGGCGAGATTGAAACGTACCTGACGCCCGAAGACGGAAAGCGTCCCCGTGCCGGTGCGATCGGAGCGTTGAACACCTGTCTCAAGAACGTCCGTCAACAGATCCAGGTAAACATGCATGGAGCCCCCGATTCATGTCGTTGAAGCGGAAAGCGAATCACAAAAACACAGCAGACTGTCCAGGGCACCAGGAAACCAGGTAACCAGGGAACCAGGGCACCACAATCCGCTCATCCACCGATGAACCAGTTTCGCCCAGAGACTACGAAGGCGCCACCCATCCGGTGATAACATCCCGCGCCAGGAAGAAATCCCGGCCCGTTACCACTCTCGCTGTTTGGGAAGTTATACCAACTCCCAGCCCAAACATTGTTTGCGACTGGGGGCAAGGTGCGCCTCTTGAGCCTGGAGGTTCAGAGACAGTTCAAAGATGGGACCTGATAAATGGAACAGTCCAGGAGGTCTTCGGTGAGATCCTCATCACAATCCACTGGCTCAGGAATAACGGCACCGCCGGAAAATATGAAACTCAAGAGCAATATGGGATCGGTCAAGTCAACCATTCCATCGTCATTACAATCTACCGAATCCATGCATATCTCAGGGGAAGGTCCCTGGAAGAGGCCATGTAGGGAAATTACCGGATCCGCAATATCGATGAAGCCATCCCGATTGACATCTCCCCTTGAAAAATTAGCTTCAGGATCTCGACCATGATAAATGACGAGTACTTCCAGTGACTCTGAGGAAACAGCCACATCCAATGCGCCATCTCTGTTGTAGTCCGCTACTGAGAGACAAGTTGCATTCGAAGGAGTGTTGTAATGATCCACTCCAGAAAATGGAATCCCATCGACGCTGTTTCCTGCCCGCAACACATTCATTTTGTCTTCAGAACCATTCAGGTAGAGCAAGTCTTCAGTGCCTTGTCCCTCGAGATTTGCCAATGAATATTCTGAAGCTTGCTCAATCAGATCCACATCAAAGAGAGATGGACTTCCTATGGTTCCCGCGACAGTTCCCGGAAAGACATGAACTCCATCGCCAGCCATCGGGAATAGCAGAAGATCCGGAGTATAATTGCCATCCGGATCACCCAGGAGAATCTCCCCGACCGCAATCGCTTCAGCAGGTTCTGGAAGAGCTGCGATTTGGATAGTCTGCCAATCCATCCCGCCCAAGTTTTCCAAAATCAAAATCTCCGAAGATGACACCAGGTACAGATCCTGATCACCGTCGCTTCCAATATCTGTTGTCTTCACATATTGCGCATGGGGAAACACCTGGGGGTGAAGTGTCAGCTCTGTGTTTCCTGCAGAGGTCATGACGTAAGTGTTTCCGCCCCCGACGATTCCCACCAAGGTCGTCAATATCAGGTCATCCAGCCCGTCTCCATCAAGGTCCGCTGCCGTAATTCCGGAGATCAATTCATTGGCTATTGAGATCACGATCTCATTAAAACTTGAACCTTGTGGCTGCAGATAGAGGACGATTCCACTCTCCGAGTAGAGAAGGCATTCTTCCAGACCGTCTAGATTAAAGTCGATCATCAGTACCTCTCCAAATTGAGAAGGGTTACTGATCGTATACTCGCTCGTTAATTCAAGGACCCCCTCCGGGGATGTTTCCAGATAGGCGATCTTTCCTTCCAACGGGGATGTCATCACGAGGTCCGTGTGAGGATCCCAATTGAGAACTGCATTGTCCATTGAAAGATAGGGCGCACCCATCGGGATGGTGTATGCTTCTACAAATCGTCCATTGCCGAAGCCTGACGGAGACTGGCCTTGCAATCTCACAGGATCATGAAACTGAAGAAACACCATGAAAATGATGGCGAAAATAGTTGGGCTGTGTCGCATAAACTGAACTGACATACTCGGCCGTCCACTATAAAAATTTGTTCAATGTTGCTATATAACTTTGGACAGCGAAGTTCACACCGTCCATGCATTGATCGACTGAACCGTTCCTTTCGGAACAAAATCGGTTCATCGCTATCGGTCCATCGCTTACATATCCTCAACATCTATCGTGACATTTGGTCCATGTTAAGCCCGAAATTACCGGATGAGACAATTTACAAGAGTTCCATATATGGCAGGATTGTCCCAATTGGCAGGAAAGTCAGGTGCCACCTTGACCCCAACCCTGTTCTCTCGCAGATTGCCCAAGTAGGGTCCCCCTTGTGTATAGTTAGGTCTTTCCCATGAAATTTGCCTCTCGCAGGTCTCTCCACATCTGCTTCCCTCTGTACCTGGGCCTCAGCCTGGGATTTCTCCTATCCGGGTGCAGCAGTGGATCTTCCCCTGATCCCTTGCCGACCCTGACAGAGGTGAAAGCCCAGGATCCGGGGACCGTGATCACCACCGTAGGTTTCGTCTCCGTCATTTCAGGAGCGTTGCAAAGTACGACTCAGGAAGCAGGCTTTACCCTCCAGGACAACTCTGGAGGCTTGTATGTCACTGTGGAACCCTCACTGGGGCTGGATCTGTCTGCTCTTCAACTGGGCCGACAGGTTCAGGTCACGGGAACTGTGGGAGAGTTAAATGGATTAACAACTTTGTCGCTGGAAAATGCGGAAGACTTTACCGTCACCTCCTCGGGTGGATTCCTCTTCTTTCCCCAATCGATCACCATGAGTGAGTTGAACTCCACATCCACAACTCCCGAACGCGAAGCCATCATCGTCACCGCAACCGCCGATGTGGTGGAAGATCCGGGGGGCAGCGGGTTGGCCGTGGTACCCATCGATGACGGGTCCAGCAATCTGTTGGGATGGGAAGTCAATCTTGATGACGGAACTGAAACCGGCCTCACCTTTCTGAATGTCAGCGCTTCCCACAGCGCAGACCAGTGGCCATTCCTGACCGTCGGCCAAGAAGTCAGCGTCACCGGAGTTCTCTTTAATGACGGGAGCGGTTACGAGATCGCCCCCCGGGGGCCGTACGATCTCTCCATCTCCATTGAGGACGCCCGCCAATTGGCGGATGGCGAAAAAGTGCTCATCAAAGGGGTGATTGGCATGGTGCCCGGAGCCCTCACCACGGTGGGCGAATATGGCTTCTCCCTGCATTCGGAGAATGGCAACGGAATCCTGATCAGCATTACAGACGCGGGCGGACTCTACACTGACTACGATGGAGATACCCAACTCGAGTTCTCCAACGGTGCGACACTTCCCTTCAACCTCTCCACCTTTCACGATTTGGCCGATCCCTACCCCTTTGCCCTGAACAGCTCTGTGCCTATTCCTCTGCATGTCGAGGGAGTCATGGCGAGCACTGCGGGGGGCGATCGCTATGTCACCGCAGATCCGGTTCAGGTCCGACGCATCGCTGAAAATCTGGGCTACCCCCTCTCCGTCAACTTCCCCACAGGCAGCGTCAGTTCTTCGGATGTCGGCCGCTGGGTGAATGTGACTGGTACGCTGATCACTCCTCCTGCAGGTGGCAGCGCATACCCCGGTGGAGCCGGCGGTTGGAGAGTCTTCGCCGACGGTTATCGGGCAACGGTGAATGACGGTACCGGTGGTCTCGATGTCCTGCTTCCCTACGGAATCATCACGGATACAGATGGGGATCTGCTTCCGGAGTTACAGGACATGGAACAGTGGCCCATCGGTGTCAATATCGGCGAAACTCTGACCGTCTATGGCTTCCTCCGTGACAATAGCGGAACGCTGGAACTGATCGTCGCCAGTGAGGGCGCACTCGAAACCAGCCCCGGTTTCGCCGAGTACTTTATCTACTAAAGATTTTGGAGTCTGCGATGAATCAACGTTTGCGTTTCTCGATGCTCCTCGTGTTGCTGTTCTTCTTCTTTGGGAGTGGCAGCGTCCAATCTCAATCGGACCAGGAGAGTACCTGGCGCCAGGTTGCAGGGGATAACCTGGAAAAACTTGAAAGTGCCATCGAAGCCGCATCTGATTCTGCCCGCCCCCACTTGCAATGGCTCTTGGAACAGATGCCAGATGCAGATCTACAGACTCTCAGTGATGACTTCCTCCTCGAACATGTCGAAGGTGCACTGGAAGCATGGCAACAGACCCCCTGGGAATCACGAGTTCCAGAATCAGTTTTCAGAGATGCCATCCTCCCTTATGCCAGCGTCAATGAGCGGCGCGATGCATGGAGAATCGATTTTCGTCAGAGATTCCTTCCCTTGGTCAAAGAGGCCAACTCTGCCAGCGAAGCGACAGCGATCCTCAACAGTCAGATCTTTGGCATCGTCGGGGTCAAATACTCCACTAAACGTCCGAAAGCTGATCAAAGCCCTTATGAATCGATGGAAGCGGGACTGGCTTCCTGTACCGGACTGTCGATTCTTCTGATCGATGCCTGTCGCTCCGTGGGCATCCCTGCGCGTTTTGTTGGAACTCCTTTGTGGTCCGACAACTCAGGTAATCACTCGTGGATCGAAATTTGGGATGGAGACTGGCGCTTCACAGGTGCCGCCGAACCCACCGGCAAAGAACTCGATCGCGGATGGTTCTCTGGTCGCGCAGCAGGGGCAGCAACAGGGGACCCCCGTAATGCCATCTATGCCGTGAGTTGGTCCGGTTCTACGCATCATTTCCCGATGGTCTGGAAACCGGGGGATACGACTGTCGGAGCCATCGATGTCACTTCACGGTATTCCAAAAAGGATGAAGAAATCCCTGAGGATCGCAGCAAACTCCATGTTCAGGTCAAAGATGCTGCATCAGGAGACAGGATTGCCGCTTCAGTACTCCTCATTTCTTCTGCTGATCCTGTCGAAAAGGGCGAATCGAAAGACGAGCGGTTTGATTCCAATGACCACCTCGGGTTTCTGGTGGCCCGTGGTCAGAAGCAGATCTTGTTTGCCCATCTGGGAGACCAATATGTATTTGAAGCAGTGACTGTCGACCAAGCGGAAGAAACCGTCACCCTGACCTTTCCACAAGATGGCGACGAGAAGGAATCGACTCGGGCGTTGGCAGCACTCCAAAGCCTGCTGGAGAAGCAACCGGCAACACTGGAACTCGTCGCAGAACTGCCTATCTCAGATGTTCCCCTGAATAAGCGGGAAGCCAATACCGCAGCCCGGGCAATTTGGCAAGCTCATGCGGCTCTCCTTCTGCAATCCAGGGCGGAGGAAATGGAACAGAAGGTTATTCCCGTGGGGGATCTGAAGATGCCGTTTGACTTCCAGATCTATGGCAAACTCCAACCAGCGGGGAGAAGCCTTTACATCTCTCTGCATGGCGGCGGTGGCGCACCCGCCGAAATCAATGACCAGCAGTGGGAAAACCAGAAAAAGTTGTATTCACCTGCGGAGGGAATCTACCTTGCCCCCCGTGCTCCCACCAATACCTGGAACCTGTGGCATCAGAGTCACATCGATCGCGCCTTCGATCGACTGATTTCCAATATGATCGTGTTTCATCAGGTCGATCCCAATCACGTCTATCTCTTGGGCTATTCTGCTGGAGGAGACGGGGTCTACCAACTTGCCCCGCGCATGGCCGATCGATGGGCAGCCGCAGCGATGATGGCTGGACACCCCAATGACGCCCGCCCTGATTCACTGCGAAATCTACCTTTCACATTGCATATGGGTGCCAACGATTCACCCTACGACCGCAACGGACAAGCCGAGGTATGGAAGAAATTACTGAGTAAATTGCGTGCAAAGGACCAATTCGGTTATGACCACTGGGTCGAAATCTATGCGGAAAAAGGTCACTGGATGGATCGCGAGGATGCACAGGCGATCCCTTGGCTGGCGAGTAAAACCCGCCGCCTGCGTCCCGAGAAAGTCGTCTGGCTGCAGGATGATGTGGTGCACTCTCGATTTTACTGGTTGTTTGATGCGACTCCTGAACCAAGGACGCGTGTAGAAGCGACCATTTCCGGCCAAAATATCGAGGTCTTTGTACTGAAGAATCACGACTCATTGGCAGTTCGGTTGGATGACTCAATGATGGACCTCAACCTGCCGGTCTCTGTTTCCATCAACAAAAAACAATACCTGACTTTCAAGGCAGTGAGAAATATTCGAACGTTGGCAAAAACCATGTCGGAACGTGGCGATCCTGTTGGTATGTTTAGTAGCGAAATCAGTATTCCATTAGCACAAAATCGTCCCGAGGATTGATTACAAAAATGAACCAAATCTCAGAACTACAAATGGACTTCATCGAATTTCTGGTTTCTTGCAAAGTTTTGAAATTTGGGGACTTCACCACAAAAAGTGGCCGCAAGACCCCATACTTTGTCAACACCGGGATGGTCCGAACGGGTGACCAACTGGAATGCCTCGCTTCCTTTTACGCGCAATCCATCGTCACGCACATCGGATCGGATTTCGACGTTATCTTTGGTCCCGCATACAAGGGGATTCCGCTTGCCGCTGCGATAGCCACAAACCTTGCCCGAGAGCATGGGATCGATTGCGGTTACTGCTTTGATCGCAAAGAGATCAAAGACCATGGTGAAGGGGGTTCCCTCGTCGGATATCAACCCGAGGACGGGGATAGAGTCCTGATCGTCGAAGATGTGACGACCGCAGGAACTTCGATCCGGGAAACGATTCCCAAACTGCGGGCCGCTGCAGACATTGAACTTGCGGGATTGATGATCTCCGTCGACAGAAGAGAGCGAGGCACCGATTCTCGCGCAGCTCTCGATCAACTTTCAGAAGAATTTGCCATGCCATGCGTGGCTATCGTCCAGATTCAGCAGGTAATGGAGTATCTCCACGGCAGAGAGGTGGATGGCATCGTGCACATCGACGATGAAATCCGTGATCGCATGGCAGATTATCTCGCCGAATACGGTCCCAAAAATCACGCCGTCTAATCCACTGACTTTTGCCTGCTTGTACAGGGGGTCCAGAAGTTAGTCCTCGTGATCGGCAGAGCCACCCACAGAGAATGATCCCGGACCAAACTTAGCAACCACGCAACAACTCACCAGGATTGCAAGGGGCATGTAAAACTCCGACCAATTCATCGCCTTCACATCCGAACCATGGGCAACGAAGGTGGCGACCCCAAAAGTCACAATCAACGGAAGACTGGCGAGACGTGTACCGAACCCTATGACATAGAACATCGGAGCGAAAAACTCCGTCAGAACTGCGGCGTAGGCGGAGACCAGGGGGAAGGGGACACTGAGTGAGGCCAAATACTGGGAGAATCCCTCGATCCCCTCATGACCTCCGCTGATCTTTTTCCAACCCGCAGGAATGACGACAAAGGCGACAAACACCCTCAATCCCATGAGGATGACATTGCCCCAGACGGGATAGATTTTTTCAGGCTCATTGGAAGACTGATCGATGGACTCTTCCGACATGTCCCTCCTTATCGCTTTGCCTTTGCAACTGAACAGGAGGATCGCTTCAATCGATTCTCTGTAAAGTCGCAGTGAAATCGACACTTGCCGCTGGGAATCCGACAGCATTCTCAAGAATAATGAAGAGATCATCGGGGGTCAAAGTTTCTGTTGAATTCTCGAGCCACTCAAAATTGACGGAAACGTCCCCTGTAGAGCCGACAAACTGATCTGGATGCGTTTCGTAGGAAATTTCGACCAGTGCTGTAGGGACCGCAAAAACCGGCAAATCACTGGGTAAAATTGAAAATATGGAATAGAAGATCACCTCACCAGGATACATCAGGGCATCCATGAACATGGGACCTGTTCCTGAGTTCATCGCTTCCAATTCCGGTGAAAGGGAAAATGAAACCGGATTTAGTAACGAAGAAGTATGAGCCAGACAAAAATTTACTCCCACTACAGGATCGGGGAATCCGGGGTTCAGCAGGTCTTCTGTCAACTGGGCTGTCACCGACAGTGAGCCTGATCCATCCAAGCCTGAATACGTTCCCGAGCTTCCTTCTGCAGTGAACTCAAAGAGGGGTCGAACATGAATCGTCAGTTCAAAAAGCGCAGGACCAAAAGCATTGCTTGCCTCAATGGTGTGCGAACCCGAGTAGATCTCCTCAACCGGTGATCCGGAGATGACGCCGGTGTCAGGCGCGATCGACAAGCCGTCTGGCAAGGCCGGGGTGATGGCGTATGCATCCGGAGTCCCACACTCCACCGTCGGAAAAAATCCGGAAACCCTTCCTCCCGATTGAATAACAAGCTCTGAATCTGGATAAGCCAGATTGCAAGGCGCTTCCAAAACTGGATCTGCCGGCGGATCTGGGGGTGGAGCAGGGGACTTGGAGCCTTCCCCCGATCCCCCTCCGCAGCCAAGCAATAGCAACAACACCCAAATTAGTAGGTAACACCTAGCCCAGTCATGCATGAGGATTCATCTCTTTCGGAAAACCCATTTCGGAGGCCGCGGACAAAATACACTGACCTCTCTCTGATACTCTCGATATTTGTCTCCACGGGTCCTTAATGCTTGCTTCTCCGTGATCGGAATTCCCGTGAACCTGAAGAGGAATAACAACATCGCAACAGGACCCAACAGTGTTAAATAGCGCAATTCACCGTGCCACCCGATGATAGCGTAGGCAAACCAATGCAGCCATTCAAAAAAGTAGTTGGGATGACGCGACCAGCCCCACAGCCCCACCCTGCAAACTTCTCCCGAATTTTCAGGTTTCATGCGGAAGCACTCCAGCTGTCGATCGGCGATGGTTTCACCCATCATTGCGATCAGCCATATGGCAATTCCCATCACATCCAGAAGTTGTAACTGGGTATCCGATGGGGTGAATGAGGCTACCAGGATGGGAGTGGCAAAAATGAGAGCAAACACCGCCTGCATCTGGAAGAAAATCAGGTAGAAACGATCAGCCGCTTCCTTGCCCCGTTCCCGCCGGTAACTTTCATAACGGCCATCCTCCCCTTCACGGGCGAGACGTTTCCAAAGGTGAACCGTCAGGCGTAACCCCCAAAGCCCTATCAGTACTCCCAAAATCAGACGCCGTTGCGGTAAACCTGAGCCAACGATACAGAATCCGATCGCCATCAAAGCGGTCCCAATAGACCATGCCACATCGACAAATCCGGCACGTCCCGATTTCTTTTGCCACATCCACAAGAGATGCATGATAAATGCGACGATCAACCATCCGTAGAGCATCGCCTGCCAAGGCTCGTCAATTTTCAAAATCATTCCCTTCCCGCTTGCCCATGAACAGTTGCTTCTCCATGTATTCTCTTACTTCAGTGATCAAGGGATAAAGAATCGCCCAGCAAATTCCGATCTTCACAGCAGTGATCGATGGATCCACCTCGCTTTGAAATTGCAATGCCCCCAACTGATGACCGGCATAGTAAGCCAATCCTCCACCGACTCCGCCAAAAGCGATCCCCAGTAATCGCCTGCCATTGGTCCAGGCCAAACATTGATCTTTTGCAAGAGTTCTCATCAGTAAAGGCCATAAAAGAATCATCCAAATCGGTGGCTTCAATCCGATGGCCCCAACGGCACTCTGGGGATAGTCGACCAATTTCAACCAGATCAAGGAGGTTTCAAAGGCGAAGCCGATGAGCAATGCCACCCCGGCAAAACATAATTCGGCCCTACCCCCATTCAGTACACCAAAAAGGATGACAGCCAATATGATACCAGTCCCTAAATCTGGCTGACCTTCTGCCGCACCCAGAACTGCACCTAACCAGCCGCCGTAATAAAGCAGGGCCGAGATCACGATACTTTTCTTCAAAACTGTTCTCCTGTTGGGTTCCGATGAAGGGATCAGACTTGATTATGGCGGGCTCCCACCTCAATTAAGTAGATGCAAAAATGATTAGGGAGTCATGGGGTCGAATATTTCCCGCCCTGCGGGTCCGGAATTCTGAACTTGCCCCTGTCGTCAAACTTCGGGAAGATTCTCAAATCTAATCCGTCAGCTTGAGTGAGGAACCCAAATGTCCCTTGGCATCGATTTGGCCGAACGGGGAATTTTCCCCGAATCCGTCATCCGTTTTGGAGTTCACGGACAAGTCCGTGACAGACTGCAAGAATCGGAGGATCAAGCCGCTGGAAATCACGCGACTGTCTTAAACAGATTCGTTGAATCTCTTCGGCAATCGCCCATCGCTGAAGTCCCTGAACTGGCGAATGAACAACATTATGAAGTTCCTGCCAACTTCTTTGGATATGTCCTCGGTAAACACCGCAAGTATTCTTCCTGCTTCTACCAAAACCCTGACGACACCCTCGACCAGGCAGAAGCAACGATGTTGCAATTGACCTGTGAGCGAGCGCAGATCGAAGATGGAATGCGGATTTTGGAGCTCGGTTGCGGCTGGGGCTCTCTATCACTTTGGCTCGCTGAACACTTTCCTAACTCGCCGATACTCTCGGTCAGCAATTCCTCTTCTCAAAAAGCTTGGATCGACGGCCAAGCTACAGAAAGAAACCTCACCAACCTTCAAGTACAAACCTGTGACATGAACGATTTTCAACCGGAGGGCGAATTTGATCGGGTTGTATCGGTGGAGATGTTTGAGCACATGAAGAATTGGGAGTTGCTACTCTCAAAGCTTGACGAAGTCATGGCTGATGGAGCGAAGCTGTTTCTACACGTCTTCAGCCATAGAGTCCATGCCTATCATTTCCTCAAAGAGAATGAAGACGAGTGGATGGCGAAGCACTTCTTTTCCGGCGGAATGATGCCGAGCCACCAGATCTTTGACTGCTTGCAGACTCCCCTATCTCTTGAATCCTCCTGGTTTGTCAACGGCACTCACTACCAGAAGACGTCAGATCACTGGTTGGAAAACATGAACAAGTATCGCTCAGAAATCATGCCGATTCTTGAGAATACCTACGGGCATCGAGAAGCACGACGCTGGTTCCACCGCTGGAGAATTTTCTTCATCGCGTGCTCTGAACTGTTTGGTTACCAAAACGGCGAACAGTGGGGCGTTTCCCACTTCCTTTTGAAAAAGTAGATCGAACTTTGAACCTGAAAACAAAATCCCGAAATCTGACGTACCACCTGAAGGCAGCTCTGGACAACTCGACCTTTGAAGCATCAGAGGATAGAGATCCAGGGCACATAGACTGGCTACGCTCGAGTCCTTTTTGGCTCAGCCACCTGGCGCTCATCTCTCTCTACTGGGTGGGGTTCAGCCCCATCGCCATCGGGTTATGCGTTCTCTTTTACTTTGTCAGAATGTTTGGCATCACGGGCTTCTATCATCGTTACTTCTCCCATCGCACTTTCAGAACTTCACGGGTGGTTCAGTTTTTGGGAGCGGTGTTGGGAGCCAGCTCTGCCCAACGAGGACCAATCTGGTGGGCATCTCATCATCGTCACCATCATCGACACAGCGATGAGCCGGTCGATTCCCATTCACCACGACAAGATGGCTTTTGGTGGAGTCACGTCTTGTGGTTTCTTGCCGACAAAAACTTCCCTATCAAAAATGAGTTGGTTAAAGATTTGAACCGCTATCCAGAGTTGCGATTTCTTGATCGCTATGATTACGTGGTCCCAATCGCTTACTGGGGAGTGTGCTATCTGATCGGAGATGTGTTGGCGACCCACTACCCCGAACTTGGCACCAATGGTTGGCAGATGCTGGTCTGGGGAGGCTTCGTTTCAACGGTCCTTCTGTGGCACGGCACCTTTACCATCAACTCGCTGGCACATCGTTGGGGTTCAACCCGATACAAAACCGGAGATGACAGCCGAAACAATTGGTTCTTGGCAATCCTGACTCTGGGAGAAGGCTGGCACAACAATCACCACCACTACCAGTACACCGCCCGTCAAGGGTTCTACTGGTGGGAGTTTGATTTCACGTATTACATCCTCTGGCTCGGGTCCTGTGTCGGACTGATTCGCGGTCTTAAAAAGATTCCAGAGGGTGTACGTGAATCATCTAGGGTCACATGAAGATAGCCGTCGTCGGAACAGGAATCTCCGGACTCGTCTGCTCACGCATGCTGTGCCGTGAAAATGACATTCACGTTTTTGAGGCGAGCAATTACATCGGCGGCCATACCCACACCATCCCCGTTGAAGAAGAGGGCGGCACCCGCAACGTGGATACCGGTTTCATCGTCTTCAATGAGAAAACTTACCCCAACCTGATTGAGATCTTTGATCGATTGGGAGTGGCCAGTCGCGAATCAAACATGTCATTCAGCGTGTTCAACCCCGATTCAGACTTTGAATACAATGCAACAAGCCTATCAGGCCTCCTGGGGCAACCGACAAATCTGTTACGATACCGTTTCTGGTCGATGATCAGCGGCATCCTGCGCTTTTATCGTTCGGCACAAGAATTGAAGAGCACTATCTCGCCGGATACCCGTTTGGGAGATTGGCTCGAAGAACAGGGATATTCGAGATCCTTTGTCGATGACCATCTGATTCCGATGGCTGCGGCAGTATGGTCAACCTCCCTCACGGAGATTCGCGATTACCCAGTGCTCTCTCTCATCCGTTTTTTCGACAATCACGGCTTTCTAAAACTTTCAGGGCGGCCAATTTGGCGAACTGTCAAAGGTGGGTCCTGGTCGTACATCCAACCGATGACTTTGCCCTTCGCCGACAGAATCCATCTGAACACTCCGGTAGAATCAATTCGCCGAAAAGACGGCAAGCCGTTACTAAAAACTGCCAAAGGTGAAGAAGTAGCCTTTGATCGAGTCATCCTTGCCTGTCACGGTGATCAGGCACTTCGCATGCTGACAGATGCGACGGAGTCTGAACTCGATGTCTTGGGCAACTTCAAGTACACCAAAAATCCCACCACTCTGCATCATGACACCCGCCTTCTTCCAAAACGAAAGCGCGCCTGGGCTGCGTGGAATGTCAAAACCGGTGCTCAGCAAAAAGATCTTCTCGTCAGTTACTGGATGAACAGCTTGCAAGGATTCCAACAAGCACCCAGAGATTACGTCGTCACCCTGAATGATCCTGGCCAGGGCTCAGATTTTGGAATCGATCAAAATAAGGTGATTGAAGAGATGGTCTATGAACATCCTCTCTTCGATCAACACGCCATATCTGCACAGTCACGCCACGAAGAAATCGATGGTGTTCATGGGATACACTTCTGTGGGGCTTACTGGGCCAATGGTTTTCATGAGGATGGTGTCGTCAGCGGAATGAGGGTCGCCGAAAAATTCGGTCGCGGACTGAAAGAGTTCAGTCATGGTCGCTGAGCCCAAGCTGGAGAGCGGTATCTACGTCGGTCATGTTGAACATGACCGGTACACACCTCGGAGAAATCGCTTCCAATACCGGATTCATCACCTGTACCTGGACCTCGATGAACTTCCTTCTCTGTTTGA
>CAYRAM010000004.1:144450-148119 GCA_964422295.1 uncultured Planctomycetia bacterium
AATACCGGATTCATCACCTGTACCTGGACCTCGATGAACTTCCTTCTCTGTTTGAGCGCCACCCTCTGTGGTCTTTCGAAAAACGAAATATCGTCAGCTTCCGCAGATCGGACTACATCGGCGATGAATCGATTCCCCTGAAACAAGCGGTCCTCGACCGTGTCGAAGAAGAACTGGGCTTTCGCCCTGGTGGACCAGTTCGATTGTTGACCCATCCACGTTACTTCGGTTACGTCTTCAATCCGGTTTCCTTCTACTACTGCTTTGATCCATCAGGGGATCAACTTGAAGCAGTGGTCTCTGAGATCACCAACACTCCTTGGCTCGAGCGGCACTCTTACGTCACTGACCAAAGAGGAAAGAGCTCGGCAGACGATTTGACCCACAACCGATTCGATAAGTGCTTCCACGTTTCACCCTTCTTCAAAATGGATCACATCTACGATTGGGGATTTTCTAAACCAGAAGATGACCTCAATGTCTGGATGCAAAACTTTACCGGCGGCAAGAAGGTCTTCGAAGCTCGTTTGGTCGGCCGCAGACTCGAATGGAATCGTAAAAACATGAATTCGGTGCTTTTGCGAAATCCGTGTGTGACCCTGGCAGGGTGGTTGGCGATCTACTGGCAAGCCGCGAAATTGCGCCTTAAGGGAGTTCCCTACGTCCCCCACCCTGATACGGTGCCATCTGATAAGGTGCCATCTGACACTGCGCCTGAAGAACCGAAGGATCAAGAGCAGCTCGATCAAGAGCAGATCGATCAAGAAAAGGCTGAGTTGAAATGAGCACGACTTCATCGACGCAAGAAACCGCTCACCAAGGCCAAGGGCCAGAGCTTCGTACTCCATACCGCGGAATAGCCAGAAATCTGGTCCTCCGTTCCTTGCGTTCGATCGAATCGGGAATCCTGCAAATTCGCGAGGGTTCCAACGTCATCTCTCTCGGCAAACCCGCAGAAGATGGCCTCGAGGCAACCATCGACGTTCTTGATCCGCGATTTTATCGAGGAACATTGTTGCGAGGATCGGTGGGTGCTGCAGAAGCCTATGTCGCCGGTTGGTGGAAAACAGAGGATCTCACCGCTGTCGTCAGAGTGCTCGCCCGTAATCTCGATTCGGTCGATTCGATGGATAGTGGTCTTCAGTGGCTCTCAAAGCCGTTCCTTTGGGGGTATCACCTCCTGAATTGGAACTCCCTTGAAGGCGCCCGGAAGAACATTTCAGCCCACTACGACCTCTCCAATGACTTCTTTGAGAAAATGCTCGATCCGACGATGTGCTATTCCTGCGGTATCTTCGAAACGCCTGGTTCAACCTTGCAAGAAGCGAGTATCGAAAAGATGGATCGCTTGTGTCGAAAGCTGTATTTGAAGCCTGAAGATCACCTTTTGGAGATCGGCACCGGTTGGGGAGGCCTCGCAATTCACGCCGCCAAAAACTACGGCTGCAAAGTGACCACTACCACCATTTCCCGTGAACAGCACGCCATGGCCCGCAAACGGATCGATGAGGCGGGGCTCCAGAACCAAATCGATTTGAAACTGGAGGACTACAGAAATTTGGCGGGCCAATACGACAAAATTGTGAGTGTTGAAATGATCGAAGCGATCGGGAAGAGCCAATTTGGCATCTTCTGGAAGCGTTGCTCAGAATTGCTTCGTCCCGGTGGGCGCATGGCTCTGCAAAGCATCACCATTCAAGATCACCGTTTTGAGTCTGCTGCTAGGGAGGTCGATTTCATCAAGAGATACATCTTCCCAGGAAGCTGTATCCCGTCGGTATCCGCATTACTGGGTGCTGCTGCTCAATCTTCAGATTTGCGCCTGGTCCACCTCGAAGAGATCGGATCCCACTACGTCCGCACCCTCGCAGAATGGCGCAAAAACGTTCACGATCATTATCAAGAAGTTCTCTCCCTGGGTCTGGACGAGGCATTTTTGCGGCTGTGGGACTATTATCTTTGCTACTGCGAAGGCGGCTTTGCCGAACGCAGCATCGGCGACGCGCAGTTGATCTTGGAGCGCCCCGGGGCGGTCACGGCTCCGATTCTGGGAGCCATCCAAAGCTAGTCGCTTCTTCCCACTCACCTCTTTACTGCTCACCTCGTTCTCATCTCACCGATAGGTTTTCTAATCTCGCAAAGTCTTCAGCATGAAGCCGCACGGGGACAAAAATCGTCCAAAAGCAGCCCTATTCGTTCACCAATTTTCCAAATCTTAATATTGCCAAATCCGACCCAAGACCCCAAATTGCACCTTAAATAGCCAAATAGAGGCTTTTTAGGCACCTCAGGGAAATTTGGGATTCGGGGTTGAAATCGTTCAAATCGTTCACTATGCTTAGGGCATGAATACTTACATCTCTCCCACTATTCTCTCAAACGCTTTCGGCGTAAGCCCCTCGACCCTAAAGCGTTGGTCCGACAAGGGGATCCTCAAAAGTGACCGCACCCGTGGTGGTCACCGCCGATTCAGCATTTCTGAAGCGATCCGCATGTCCCGTGATCTGGGGATCCCCTTCCGCAATCCTGAATCGATCGGTCTTCCCGATCCGATCGAACCGTCCACCCTCGTCGGCGGACGCGAGCCCTTCGAGCTGCTTCATGATGCTTTGGAGGCTGAAAACCTCAACGAAGCACAAAGAATCGTCTTGGGTCTTTTCCTCTCAGGAATGCCATTGGTTGAGCTGCTTGAAGATGTGGTCTCTCCAGTGATCGCTCGTCTCGGCATGCAGTGGGTCAAATCACCCACAGGCATCGCCAGCGAACATGCGGCAACCCAAATGATGCTCGAAACTTTGGGCACTTTGAAAAACCTACTCCCGACAGCGGAAGGAAGAGCTCTCGCCATCGGTGGTGCGCCATCCGGGGATCCGTACAGGATCCCCACCACGATGGTTTCTTTGACAGTCCAAGATCTCGGTTTCAAATCGATCAACCTTGGGCCCGATCTTCCCCTCGAATCTCTCGTGGAATACTGCCGCAAGGAAAGACCGCGCATCGCCTGGCTTTCGACCACTTCCAGCGATCCGATTCCGATGCTCCAGAGAAAAATCCACTCTGTTGCCGAAAAGCTACATTCCTTGGGAATCCTTTTGGCAGTGGGCGGCCGGCAGACTGGAAAACTGACTCGCAGGCCCATCTCCAACTTGATTGAGTTCCGCTCCCTGAAGCAGTTCAGGGCATTCTGTGATAGATTGCTGACACCGAACGAGATTTAGACGTTTCGAAACAAAGAAATTTGAATAAGGGTTCTTTTGTCCCATAGCAGCCCCTCTGATTCCGACCTCGCCGCTCCCTCCCAGGGTGGTGAGGCGGTTCTTTTAACGGGTTCCTCGGGTGTGGTCGGATCTGCATTGATCCCCCTTCTCACTGCTCGTGGTTACCGTGTGATCCGAGCGGTTCGCCGGGAACCCGCCAACGACGAGGAAATCCGTTGGCAGCCCCTGCTCCCCGCTAACCAAATTTCCGCCCCCCAAAAGGAAGCTTTCGAAGGCTTGCATGCGGTGATTCATCTGGCCGGTGAAAACATCGCCGGAGGCCGTTGGAATAGTGCCAGGAAGAAACGTATCCGCGAGAGCCGCGAAACGGCGACCGCCAACCTGAGCGAACTGCTTCTCAAGCTGGAATCTCCGCCAAAACACTTCATTTCAGCCAGCGCCATCGGCGGTT
>CAYRAM010000005.1:0-31392 GCA_964422295.1 uncultured Planctomycetia bacterium
GATCCCACCGCGGATGCCCTGGAATGTGAGAGTTTCGACGGTTGCTAGAATCGACTCCCACAAAAAAGCGGGTGACTGGGGGCTCCCCCTGGTCACCCGCTTTTTGTAATTTGGTTTCTGTCATTAACCGTACGTGAGCCTTAGAAACCCGGTGATTCGATGTCGTTATCCCCCAAAGCTCAGGAAGTGGTTTCCCAACTCGAAACAGAGTCTCCCAAAATGGGGGATATCAAGAAACTCGCCAAATCCATCAAGAAGGACACGGAACTGGCGTGGGAATTGTGGGGGACAGGGGAGTACGTTCCCCGATTGCTGGCGGCGCTGATCTTTGATCCCAAACAACTGACCGAAGACGACTTTAACCAATTCGCCAAAGAGATGACGGTGCACGATGAAAAGCAGCGTCATCAAATGGGGGACTGGCTACTGGCGCACCAGTTGATGAAGAGCAAGGATCTCAGCGCTGCCATGCAAACCTGGATGGATCACCCGCTGCCGATCCTGCGACGCTTCTTCTGGTATCACCAACTGCGTCAGCGCTGGACCGGCAAAACCCCACCGCCGGAAAACAGTGCAGAACTGATGAATGCCATCGAAGAAAAACTCGGCAGCGAAGACCCGGATGTGCAGTGGGCGATGAATGGCTGCGCCGGCTGGATCGGTGTCTTTGAAACCGAGTTCCGCAAGCGCTGCGTTCAGCTGGGAGAATCCCTCGAACTGTATAAAGAAGAGAAGGTGCCAAAGAACTGCACCCCCAATTACCTGCCCGAGTTTATTCGTATCGAGGTGGGGAAACGGAAGTAGCCCGGATCGGATCTCTCAAACATGTCGATGCCCTCAAATCCCTCCTGAAACAGGCAGAATGACTCTTATTGGGCAATTCGAGGCAGGGGTGCCCTGACTTTTTTATTGCGTAAAGTCAAATCATTGATTATTGTCACCTCCGATGGGTCGAGGAGAAGAGGGGGCTCACGCCAGCAACCGACCCCCTGGACGGTTGCCGCTCTTCTCCGGATCTACAGAAAAACTCATCCCGCTGCCATCTGCGGAGAAGGATGCGAGGGCGACCGAAACTCAAATTTTAAGGAGGTTTTGATGCGAATCAAAGCAATGCAAGGTGTGGCCTGCCTGGTCACTTTTATGCTCATCGGGACGGTCATTGCGGATGAAGGTGCGCCCATCCCCGGAGAACTGCAATGCGACATCCCCGGATATGATCAGTTGCCAATTCTCGACAACAATGATCTGCCATGTGGGTGGCAGTACTTCGATGATGGCAGCTCACTCAGTGATACCACGACCAAAGATCCTTCATCCGATCTTTTTGGAGGCGCATACATCCGAGTTGCTGCAATGGCATATTGGGGGGCCATCGGTGGAAAGGCATGGAGTGCCTTGGGACCATACAGTGCTGCCTCAGCATTTGCTTCCTGGAAAAAAGATCGGTGGATCAGTGCAGGAGATACCTATGCGGAACTGACGGTTCAAGGCAAGGGAGAAGGGCATGTTCTGATCACCGATACGATTGGTGCAGGTCACATCTTTGCCGAGGTGATCTTAAGAAGCAACATGTTCAAAAGTCCATGCACCCCGGAAAAACGGTACAAAGCTGTTCTGGAAAAAGCCGCATCGAGTTCATCCAGCGCAAGCGGAAGCATCAGCATTTCAGTGGGATCTGCAGGTGCGACATTGACGATTCCGCAAACCATAGGAACCGGCAAACATGTTGCGAAGCCTTTTGACTGGCAGGTCGAGACTCACACATGCTGCACCGATATCGTCACTCTGAACCCCAGCGGAACCCTTGACGGCAGAGTTTTCGCCAATGCGTCTCTAGCCACCTTGGTCGTTGGGACCAGCATCTCCTTGCGCTATGATATCTGGGGTGTCCTGTTACTGGATTGCGGTTGCCCATGATTCAAAAAACAAATGACTCTGCGAGCGGCTTCGGTCGTCCACTTATCGTCGGTCTCGTTCTCCTCGTCGCTTTGATCTGGTGGTTCCTTCCCCAGAATGAGGAGCCCGTTTCACTTCCAAAAGAGAGTGATGCAAAGACGGTTTCTCCTGCCGTGGATCCGGTGGTACAGGAGATCGAAACGCCCCCTGCGCAGGATCCGGTCGTCGTGATCCCTGTGGTCAATGACCAGGGTCCTTTGGCCGACGCCGGAATTCGGCTCCTCTCCAATCAGGAAGAGTGTCCCGATTTTTTCGAGAGCGATGAAAAGGGCCGTGTCACGATTCCCCTGTCTGCCCTCCACTGCGCCAGTTTAGGCTTGATCCGTGCACCCGGACACCGCGTCCAACTGATGGAGTGTGAAGAGTTGACCGAACAACCCACAGTCCAGCTCGAGAAACTCGGAACCATGCAGGTGGAAGTGAGCACCGATCCCAAAGTCGAGCTCCCGAATGTGGAAACCTATTTGCTGCCGTTATCCCCATCCCCGGTGCTCACCTTTGAGCAGGTGCAAGCCGCATGGACGTTATGGATCACCGACACCAACAACCCGACGACAACCACCCATCAGTTGCCCATCGAACTGGTCGAACAGCTCTCAGGAATCGGAGATTTCCCCGTCGGCAGTGATTTTTTGATTCTGCCCGAAGCTCCCGCTCTGATGCTGTCCACCGACGACGAAGGGCCCGACTTGGTCTTCTCCGGACTGCCCGCAGGTCCTTATCGCTTTCAGGTCAGCTGCAAAGATTCGGTCACCTGCACACCCTCTGACGAGGCCCAAGTCGCAGGTCTTGATCCAGGCGGACGTCTGCGAGTGGACACCAGAATTCATCGAAAACCTGAGTTTAATCTTTCCGGAATATTGGAAGTACACCCGGGTGAAATCGCGACGGGCAGCGTTTGGGTCCACAGCGGGATTCTCATCAGTGGTTGGTTACCACTCCCAACCGCCGAAATTGAGGACACCCATATTCTCCTCCGTCATGTTGAAACCACGGATCTGAATGCAGACGGGATCGCCGACTTTGGAACCCAGCTGAGAGAACGCAGTGTCAAAGCAGAAGAAAATGGCAGCTTCTTCATCGAAGGCCCCCGCGATGGTGAGAAGTCTCTCGAAACCCGCTGGAGTGCCGTCATCGACGACGTTCAGCATCTCTGGATGGCTTGGAGGTCCTTCCAAATCGATGGTCCCGGGGAGTACGACCTCGGAGTTCTGGAGCCGGTTGCGACAACACCGCTTCGTGGAATCATCCGCATCGTCGATAGCGCCGGCCAAGAGATTCGCAACTATGAAAATGGTGAACCGATCCGCCTCAGGATGGATTTGACCACTGACTTTTCCCCGCAAAATCGAAAATCCGTCCAAACGACACTGACGGCGGGGATGCCTTTTGAACTGCATGGACTCGCCGCAGGAAAAACCAATTTTGATTTCAGCAAGCCGAAGGGCGATTTTCGTGGCGATAGTAACGTCACCATCGATGGCCCATCCGCCGAGCCTCTCGTCGTCGAATTTGTAAAAGATGAGATGGGCTGGTTGAAGGTACAGGCTCCGACAGAATCACAACTCCGGGTGCATGTCCGCCATCCTGCCACGGGTTGGAGCAATTCCTTTCTGACTTTGAGTGAGGACGGAATCTCCTGCACCGGACAGGTGCATGTTCCCATCGGGGAATGTCACCTGTTCATCCAAAAAGAGAAACCGAATGAAGGAGGCGACCCGAACCTGTTTGCGATGCAGGTGATCAACGTCACATCAAAAGACGGATTAGCTCCCAACGTTTTTGAAGCTCAACTGCAACAGGGAAGTGCCATCAGCGTGCTCGCTTACGGGCCTGATGGTCGCCAGGTGAAATTCCGACAGCTCCGGCTCAGTGGCGCCGGCTGGCAGGATGTCTGGCGAGGCTTCACCAATGAATTCGGCCGAGTAGAGATTCACGGCCTTCCCCCAGGCATCGATATCCACTGCCCAGGAGCGGAGGGGAGCTGGACCACCGCACGCTCCGGTAGCGTGATCGAGATGATCCTTCACTTTTCTCGCTGACAAACTGAGCCAAAGCCAGTTTCAAGCCGGCGGCCGATCGCATCTCTTCATCTATTCAGCGTTTGTTTCAGGTAAACCCGCTGACTTCTGAATTTTGATCAGCCCCTGAAACAATTTCATAAGAATATACACCAAAGATACTTAGGGGATCGCTGGGAGAAAAAGCCCGCCCATCAGACCTATCCAATAGTCGCTATAATTGGGTGCTTGTCATCCCTGCCCTCCGACACTTCGGAAGAATCGCCGGTGCGACCAAAGTCAGTCGAGCGTTGCTCTCATCAGGAGCTCCTCACCCGCCCTAGGGACAGACGCCTTCAAGCCCGCTGAGGAGGAGATTTTGAAAACTTCCACTCTCCTATCGTCCGTTGGTCCTTATGGCCAGAGGTCTGTGGACTTCATCGGTCTCACAAAATGTGCGTTGTGGATAGGTGCACTCTTCATCTTTGGTGCAGCCACCGGTCTCGGCCAAACGCCCCCTTGCCCCGGCAGCGGAACCTTCATCGATAGCGGGCACAGCCTTGGATCATTTCGAAGTACTGGTGTGAAGCTTGGAGACCTCGATGGCGACGGCGACCTCGATATTATCTTCTCGAATGGCGCGCTGAACTCCCAGATGACTCGCATCTACATCAATCAGGGCGGGTTACAAGGTGGCAATACTGGTGACTTTCTCGACAGCAATCAGACTTTTCCTGCCAATGGTAGTTACGGCGTTGCGGTCGGAGACATCGATGGCGACAACGATCTCGACTTCGTCATCGCTAATGGACAAACGCAGCCAAACCGCGTCTTTACCAATGATGGTCTCGGCAATTTCAGCGATAGCGGCCAAAGCCTCGGAGGCTCATACAGCAACGCTGTTGCCATGGGAGACCTTGATAATGACGGCGATCTCGATCTTGCTTTCGCCAATTGGGCGAGTCAGCCGAATCGGATCTACCTGAATGACGGCTTCAATTCGGGGAACTTCATCGACAGCATGCAAACTCTTGGATCCTCGAATGGTGGCGCCGTTGCGATCAACGACATCGACAGTGACGGCGACCTCGATTTGATCTTCGGAAACAATACCAACAATGAGCCCAACACGGTTTGGATCAATCAAGGTGGGGCGCAGCAAGGCAACCTCGCAGAATTTATCCAACAGCTTCCGGCGTTGGGGAATGGCAATACCTTCTCGCTCGCATTCGAAGATCTCAACGGAGACACACACGCAGACTTGTTGGTACCGGAATACAACGGAACCACCACTCAACTCTTTTTCAATGACGGTCTCGGCAATCTCATCGATAGTGGGCAAACCGTCGATGTTCCCGGTGGCGGAACGATTGGCGTCACCGTCGGCGACATCGATGGAGACGCAGATCTGGATATCGCCTATGCAGGCCTCTTCGCAAATACGGTGTGGATCAATGAAGGCGGTCTCCAGGGTGGAACCATCGGCGAATACGTCAACAGCCAGCAATTTCTCGGCAACTCTCTCAGCTATGCCTTGGCATTTGGGGATGTGGATGGCGACAACGATCTCGATTTGGTGGTCGCTAACTTTAATCAACCGAACCGAATCTACCTGAATGTCGCCAGTGGCACTGACTGTGATCAAAACGGTCTCGTCGACTCCTGTGAAATCAGCGCTAACCCAAACCTCGATTGCGATCTCAATGGCTCGCTGGATGAATGCGACATCATCGCAAACCCCAGCATCGACTGTGACAACAATGGTTTCATCGATGTTTGCGAATTGGCTCAGCAAACCTGCTTTGTCGACAGTGGTCAACTTCTCGGGAACTCTGACAGTTATGGGGTGGAACTGGGAGACTTGGACAGCGACGGCGATCTCGATGCATTTGTCGCCAACGCCGGCCAACCCAATATTCTTTGGGTCAATATGGGGGGAGCACAGTCGGGGCAGCCTGGAGTCTTCCTCGATAGTGGCCAAACACTCGGAAACGCGAGTAGCACTGACGTCAAATTGGGCGACCTCGACGGCGATAGTGATATCGACGCCTACGTGATCAATGTCAATCAACCCACAGGAATCTGGCTCAACCAGGGGAACGGCCTCTTCTTGCCCAATAGCCAACCGATCACTTACTCTTCGTGGGGTTTGGATCTCGGTGATCTCGATGGTAACGGCAGCCTCGACGCATTTGTCGTCAATAATGGTGGCCAGCCAAACACTGTGACACTCAATAACGGCTTTGCGCAATTTACAGACAGCAACCAATTCCTCGGCTCTTCCGACAGTCGAGGGGTCTCCCTCGGCGATCTCGACAGCGATGGAGATCTTGACGCATTCGTTGCCAATGTGGATGGCCTCCCGCAACCGTTCCTTGCCAATTTGGTGTGGATCAACCAAGGCGGAGTTCAGCAAGGCCAAGAAGGAGAATTTGTCGACAGCGGACAAGCCCTTGGAAGCATGCCAAGCAACGATGTCAAACTGGGTGATTTAGATGACGATGGTGATCTCGATGCATTCGTAGCAAACCAGGGGCAAAATCAAATCTGGTCAAATGTGGGGGGTGGACAATTCCAGCTCGGAGTTTCTGCCCTGGGCAACTCCAATAGTCGCCGTGTCGAATTGGGGGATATTGATGGCGATGGTGACCTCGATGCCTTCGTGGGAAACATCTCCCAACCTAATCGCTACTGGGTGAATCAAGGTGGCGATCAACTCGGCACCACGGGTGTTTTCCTCGACAGCAATAAAACCCTCGGAAATGGAAGCTCCTATGATGTGGCCCTTGGCGACGTCGACGGTGACGGAGATCTCGATGCTTTTGTCGCCAACTCCGGCGAGCCAAACAGGGTGTGGATCAATACCTCCCCTCCCGCAGACTGCAATCAAAATGGCATCATCGATAGTTGCGATATCGCCAGCGGCTTTAGCCAAGATAGTGACCTCAACGGCATCCCTGACGAATGCAAACTCTTTGAAATGAAGTATATCTCCGGTGACGGAAACGGTGATGGGGTCGTCGATCTGGGCGATGCCATCGCAACCCTTGCTTATCTCTTCTCAGGTGGAACTGCTGAGTGTCTCGATGCCAACGACACCAATGGCGATGGATCCGTCGACGTCGGCGATGCGATCACCTTGCTCAGCTACCTATTCAGCGGAGGCCAAGCTCCAGTCGACCCCTTCCCAATTTGCGGAGAAGATCCCACATCGGATGCTTTGGAATGCGACAGTTACAACGGCTGTTGAAAGAAATGCACCAGCAAGAATGATCAACTGTTGACCAGGTCAACCTTGATCGGGGCACGTTCGAAATTTCTGGCTTCGTAATATTTTCGGCGCCTCATCTTCGCCAATCCCTTGAAGAAGCGGTCAGGAATCCTCTCGACCCTTTCGTTATTCTCTTCGACGATGTCGTTGTAATAACTGCGTGCCAGGGCGATCTTCTGCTCGGTGCGAATCAGCTCCTGCTGCAACTTGTCGAATACCGTATTCGCTTTCAGGTCGGGATAGGCTTCCTTCAATGCCATGAGGGTGGGGGTACAGGCGGTGGCGGTGTCGCCGATGGCGACCTGCGCCTCAGTGCGCAGGTTTGTGACGTGTTCGAGCAGATCAACTTCGTGCTGCTGATACCCCTGCACCACTTCGACCAATTGTGGAATCAAATCGTGGCGCCGTTTCAGTTGCACATCGACATTCTTCCACGCTTGTTCCACCCGATTACGCAGTGCCAACAAACTGTTGTAGACCATTACGATCCAACGTGCGGACCAGTACCCAAAAAAGATCAAACCTCCGAGTAAGCTGGCCCCCCATGGGATTTCCATATCCCGATTGGCAGCGATGCCAACAGGTATCCCTGTAAACAGGATCAATCCGAAAATAAACCAACCCCAAAATCGCAACTGGTAGTCACTCGACTTCTGCTCCTCCGATTTTACGGAGATCAGAAACATGGGTGCTTGCGGATCTTTGGCAATCTCTGGGGCGACGACATCCTCACGCAATTGCGATGAGCCCATGACATAGATCTTCCGATGCAAAGCGATGCCCTCTTCGGTAAACATCCTGGTTCCTGTGGACCCATACACACTTGAGCTTGGCCCTTTCCCGTAATAGAGGGGATCACCGATGGTACAGGTACGACGGAAGATGGAATCGCCTTCGATATCAGCACCCCTTGGTTTGATCTGCAGAAGGCCAGTATCGTCCTGAAGATAAAAAGTGATCGAGGAAGAGTCGTGATCGACAACATCCCAGCCTGTTTTCATTCGTGTACGAGTGCGGGTTTTCCCATTGCTGTCGGTATAGGTTTCGGTCACCATTCTGCGCCATTGCTCACTCACAGAATATGAGTAGTAAACGCAGTCTCTCTCCGCCAGGAAACTGGTTAACGGTTGCTCCGCTTCAGCAGTCCCCTTGATTTCGACCAGTCCGATAAAGACTCCGGCAGTCTTGCAAGTGGGGATATCATCGATCAACCGCTGCTTGCGTCGGGCACGTACGGATAACTCTGCGAACAAAACCAACAAAGCGATGGCACCGATGATCGCAACGACAAAGGCGAGTCCATCGTTGTCGCGGAGATTGGCCACATGCCATTGCAACGTATCGCTACTCACTACCAGACACCCATTTTATTGTTCATTCCCTCAGGAAAAGGAAACTTTCGGAGCTTCCCGCTGCTCGGGTGAATCCAACTCAAACAACTCAGCAGGGCCGAAGTTAAACATTCCGGCGATGAAATTGTTTGGAAACGATTCGCGCTTGATGTTGTAGCGGGTGACTTCGTTGTTGAAGTTTTGACGGGAGTAAGAAACCTTGTCTTCCGTCTCCGTAAGTTCATTTTGCAGCGAGAGCATATTCTCGTTTGCTTTCAAATCGGGGTAATCTTCCGCCAGGGCAAAGAGCCTGCCCAATGTCCCTGTCAATGCGGCTTCGGCACCCATCAATGACTGCATCGCTTTCGGATCTCCGGGGGCGGCGGCTGCACTTTGACCAGCGCTCACCGCCTGATTGCGTGCTTCGATGACCGCATTCAAAGTTTCCTTTTCGTGCTTCATGTAGCCTTTGGCAGTTTCCACCAAATTGGGGATCAGGTCGTAACGGCGGGTGAGCTGCACATCGATCTGGCTGTAGGCGTTTTCGAAGCCGTTGCGCAACGCCACCAATGCGTTGTAGATCGATACTCCGTAAAGGAAGATCAACAGCGATACGAGAAGGATCACGCCAAGGGGGATTATAAAAAACATCATAGGAGGAAATGATGCACTCTGTGCAATTGTCATCTGCATGCTCTTCACCTTTCCAAATCGTATCTGACGCCGGGAAAAAGGCGTTCTTCAGTCTAATCGATAAAGCAACAGGCTCCAAAGGGCTCTCAAACCACCGTATACCTCATGATGTCTGTCATCTTTAACTGAAGCACATTTTACAAACTTCACCTCAAAAAACCGTGAGGGATTTCTCGATGTTGATCGTCTTACCGGATAGCCCACCTGGATGCGGAAGAGCTGCAGCGAAACCATTTCCTAATCGCCATCCTGATGCTGGATCCCACAGCTGCGATTGATGCGATGGTCAGAACTCCAAAGAAAACCAATGAACCGATGAAGCTTTCACAGTTTTCACGGCCTCAACTGGTCTACTTGGCTGCTCTTCCTTTGGAAAGGAGTGCCAAATGAAGTCCCTCATTTTGGCAATGGTTCTCACCCTTATCTTTGGGTCTGCGGGTATCGCTAATGACGATTCCAACCCTGACGGATCCTCCTCACCCCTCAACGAAGAAACGAATGCATCCGTTTCTGAATTTAAGCTGTACTTCGACACGCCCCTTGAAGCCGCTCAAGGATCATTGATCACCTATCGCTGCCTATTAGACAATCCCGATACTGCCCTGGCTGGTTGGTCACTCATGGTGTGCCGTGACTCCAGTGCGGGGTTGCAAAATATTATTTCCGTGCAAACTGGAGAAACCACTGCGATTGTTAATGGTGGGGAGCCCCCATCATTCGAGGGAATTGCATTTTTTCAAAATCATGTTCTTCAAGGAGTCATTGTTGACTTCTTCGGGATAAACACTTTGCCGGCAGGGCTGGGCCATGAACTGCTGACGATTCAAACGCGACCCCTGGGTGAAACAGGGGAAACTGTACGTCTCCGTTACTGCTCAGGAGTCTGCAACGAAGTGCATGAGAATACCATTTACGAATCATTACTGGTTGCACCCGGCGGAGGCTCGAGCATTCTTCCAGAGTTCGAAGATGGCGAAGTCATCATCTCTGAAATGATCACCTCTTCAATGCCGTTCCTGCGAGGTGATGTCGATGGCGACTTACAGAGAGGGATCAGTGACTTTTACAGCCTGTACGGCTACCTCTTCCTTTCTGGTGATGTCACCTGTGCCGACAGTGCGGATCTCAATGATGACGGACGAATTGATGTCGCCGATATGTATTTGACTCTCAGTCACTTCTTTGGGATCGAAGTTGTGATTCCAAGTCCGTCTGTCACGTGCGGCGATGATGAAACGCATGACGATCTCACATGCATGATTCATTTTGGTTGCTGAATAGAGGGAGGGCAGATAAAGGATCAGGCGCACGTTACTTTACGTGCGCCTGATCCTTTTGATCCAGACGGATGCGGGTCGCCGATCGCAATGATTGATTGCTAACATTAAACAACCTGCCTTCGCCAAATTTGTGAATGCCAAATCTTAGCGATCGAGGGCGCGGCTGTGTTTACGGGTGTGAGGACTTTCCCCGGGGTAGCGGCGTCTCATGTGACCCGATGGACGACCATGCAACAACTCCAGGAACCACGCTTCATGTTCGACCTCTTCAGCGAGCAGATCCTTCGCAAGATCGTATGTAATCGGATCCTTGCCGAAAGTCATGTTGCACACCTGGTTCCAATTGGCGATGGCACCCTGTTCCGCCTTGAGGCACTTTTCGAGAATTTGCTTCAGATCGGTGGAAGGCTCGGGCACCTGCAGGAACTCGCAACCTGACATCTCGACAAACTCGTGGGCATGAGTTGGCAATGTTCCGCCGAGTTGGTAGATCCTTTCGATGCAAGATTCAAAGTGGCTCAGGTCTTCCATACGTGCATCTTCGAGAACACCCTTGATCCCTTCCCCCTCAACGCCAACACAGTGCATGCGCAGATTGGTGAAGTAGTAATAGGCCGTAAACTCGACCGATGCGTTTTTGATCAGCTGCTTCACGAGTGCATCGACATCCACACCGTTCTTCTCCAGAATCGCAACTCCGACAGGCTTGATTTCTGCGGTAGACATGGAGGCTCCTCCTTCTCAATCGTGTCATTTCAGAACCCGAAGTTTTCTATTATCATTCTTGATGATGTTGGGTTCCGTTAGAAGGAATTATATTAATTCCCCTGCGAATCAGAGACAACAATCAGCCATTGAAGTGGCAGTGTTTTTTTACCGGCCTGTTCCAATATCACGTCCCCCTAGTGGAGGATCCATGGACCCGCAACCTCTCAGTGGCATCATCGGCTATCTCGTCACGCCATTTTCAGAGCAGGGCATCGACATCCCTGTCTTGCATCAAATGATCGACCGCTTGCTGGAATCGGACGTGCACGCCATCGCACCCCTCGGCAGTACCGGCGAAGCCGCCTATCTGACCGACGAAGAGTGGCGAAGTGTCGCCCATGAAACTTGTCAACGGGTCGCAGGACGGGTACCGACCATCGTCGGCATCGCCGAGGTCGCCACCGCCGCCGCCGCAGAAAAGGCACGCATCTCCGAGGAGGCGGGAGCGGATGCCATCATGGTCTTGCCGATCTCCTATTGGAAAATCACCGACGACGAGATCAAAAATCACTTTGCGGCGATCGCCGCAGCCACCTCTCTGCCGATCATGGCCTACAACAACCCCGGAACCAGTGGCACCGACATGTCCCCGGATCTGATCTGCAAGATGTTCCGCGAGATCGACAATGTAACGATGATCAAGGAGAGCAGTGGCGACCTCAATCGGATGAAGAAAATCTCCGAGCTGACCGACGGTCAACTGCCCTTCTACAACGGCTGCAATCCCCTCGCCCATGAAGCCTTTTCGGTGGGCGCGAGCGGTTGGTGCACAGCGGCAGCCAATCTGATTCCCGAGCTCAATCTGCAACTGTATCGCTGCCACCAGGAAAAGGACATCCGCGCAGCGGAACAAGCCTTCAGTGAACAGTTGCCGATCCTCGAATGCATCATGAAGAAGAGTCTCCCCGCCACCATCAAATCGGGGCTGCTCTCCCTCGGAATCAATGCGGGAGTCCCGCGTCTGCCACTTCACCCCCTCGGTGCAGATCTGGAGTTGGAATTGGCAGGACTGATCCGTGACTGTAATCGTTCCAAAAGTTCCTGAGCGATGAACTCGCACAGGATTTTTGTTGAAGAGTGGGGTATGGGATGTCCAATGTGTATATGAATAAATCAACAAATCCCCGTGGTGTGCTTTTTCTGTTTTGCATCCTGTTTCTTTGCTGCTCCCTCGTCTCCTGCTCGGGATTGCCGAAGGCACCGGGGCCCGATGATCTCACCGGAGCAGAGCAGATGGAGCGGGTCAAATCCCTCGTCGGCACCTGGTATCCCGCCGATGGCGAACCGGATGCCGATCCCATCGCCATCTATCGCCTCTCCGCCAACGACAATTCGGTGGTGGAGCGCCTCTTCCCCGATCAGATGCACGAAATGGTGACGATGTACTTCATCAACGATGGCGAGCTGACCCTGACCCACTTTTGCTCCCTCTCCAACCAGCCAACGATGGTCGCCGAGCCGGGCACCAAGGATGAGATCTGGTTCCGTTTCTCCGGCATCACCAATTTGGGGGATCGCAATAATCCTCACATGCGCGAGCATGCGTTCAATTTCTTTGAAGACCCCAACCGCCTCGACGCAACCTGGGTCCTCTGGGAAAAGAATCAAGAGAAGGCGCAGAACAAGTTCTCCATGCTCCGTCGCTGAGGCGGAACAGAACCGATCCACCTTCGACGCAAATCCAAAGCCCTGTTCAATAATCAGAGATCAGCTCGCCACCTTCCAACAAGCATCATGAGGGATCACTGTGCAGGCGGAATCTTCTGCATCGACGCCTTGGAGACCACTGAAGACGTAGTGGCACAGCCGCGTGACGATACTGCGTCGCTCCGGCACCATGTATCTCTCAAGGTAATTGTTGAAGAACCCTCGCGGCAAGACGCGATCACCGAGGGCGACCAGAAGTTGAGAGATAGGATGATCGATATTCTCTCTTCTCACTTGCGCCTCCAGCCCACCGATGACCTCGAAACTCCCTGCTTGCTGATGGGGCTTTACCACCAAGGCACTGGAATAACGTGTGACTCCCCGAACTCCCACCGCCAATGACTCGTAGTGGTCATCGGTTTTGCGTGAAGCCACCGCCAGCACGATGGGTACTTTTACCCGTGAACCGACGATACGAGTAATCGATTGGATCCATGGGTGCGCGCGGTTGCCCATTTCTTGCAGTTGTTCCCGAGCGAAATCTTGATTAAGGCCGATGTCGATGCACAGGATTCCCAGAGATTTCACTCCTTCGCCCCGGTTGATGTGATCCACCAAGTGCTGCAGGTCAGATTTCAAATGCGGCTCCACCAGATCCAGCAACTCTGATGGAATTGAGAGGCTTCCCGTCTCGCATCGGATCAACTTTTGATCGCTCGTCACATCGAGATGGACACTTTGATGAAATGATGGCAAGCCGCCAAATCTGTCGTTCATCAACTGAGTCACCGAGTCAAAATCCCGATGGCTCTTCACCTCAAAGCGCTGATCGTCCAGACGAGAAAATTCCAGGGGCGCGGCACCTCCCTCTTGAACCACAGAGCGTTCTCGGGTGCCAGATTTACGATTTGTGGACATAGTTACCTGCTCTTGTCAGAAAAGTCATCTCTACTGATATCCGGATTTGTTTGGAAAACGGACAAGAGAATGAGGCGAAAGCAGAACTTCTGCTCAGGAGGCAGAAACGACCCGAAATATATCGGCATTACGACGCTCTAATTTACGAAAATCTCATGTGCCCACACCGTTGTTGCATTTTGGTGCAATCGCAGGAGATCGCCGAATTTCCCCTCCATCCCCAATCCCAACCTGCGATCTTGCCACCTTCATTTTGATCGACTCACCATTGCGCCATTGGTAGCGACATCCTTCAATGGAAGGTTGAGAGGTGGTGTGGATGAGGTACCGCTCACTCTTCGCTATGGCATTTCTTCTGGTCTTGTCGGGGACACTCTCGGCGCAGCCGATCAATGACGATTGCAGCGGAGCCATCGATGCCATCGAGGGGGTCAATCCCTTCGACATCTCCACTGCGACCGACTCTGCGGCCCCCGTCGATGATTCTGCCTGCAGCGGAGAACTGCTGGGACAGCTGCATCGGGATGTATGGTGGCGCTTTGTGCCTTCCATCTCGGGGCTTCTGACTGTCAGCACCTGTGACAGCGCTGACTTCGACAGTGATCTGGCGATCTACAATGGCTCTTGTTCTGATTTGCAATTGTTGGATTGCAACGGAGATGCGGCGGGGTGTTCACTCTTCACCTCCCACATCATCGATCTTCCGGTGGCTGCCGGTGACGAACTGCTGATCCGGCTCGGTGGGTGGGACATCAACGCCATCGGCAGTGGTGATCTCGTCCTCGATCTTCAGGGGCCGATTCCACCGATGAATTTGCAATGCGAGATGATCGGCGACGAACTCTCTGCCACCTGGGATGCGCCACTCCCCGTCGACAATTGGCAAATCTTTGTCGATGGCGTTTTGTCCGAGATCCTCGATGCAGCAGCGGTCAGCTGGATCGGCGGTCAAGCACCAGGAATTGGTGAACAGTCAGAGTTGTGTGTTGTCGCAATCTCCGGCAGCGAGAGTGCAACAACCTGCTGCACCATTTTCGGAGGGCCGATCCATGACAGTTGCCTCGGGGCCATCGACATCATTGGCGACAGTGTCGATTTCGATACCACCACTGCAACCGACAGCGATGAACCCTTTGACCCGACCCCGTGTGCTGACTCCTTGCCGGGAGATCTCGTTCAGGATCTTTGGTTCCGCTGGACATCTCCGGGGAATGGTTCGGTTCAGGCCTCCACCTGTTCCAGCGCCGACTTCGATACCACCATTGCAGTCTATGGGGGTGACTGCAGCGGATTGATCCCCCTCGGCTGCAATGGCGACTTCAGCGGGTGCAGTAATTTTACATCCCAAGTCTCCGACATTACCGTGACCACTGGTCAGGAGTTGCTGATTCGGGTTGGAGGGTGGCAAGCCGGATCCGCCGGCAGTGGTACTCTGAACCTTCTGTTCTCGCCCTCTTTGGTCGAGAACTTCAGCGTCACTTCTGCAGCTGGCAGTGGCAGCATCGATGTCAGTTGGCAAGCACTCGAAGATTTGACGACAGCCGCACTTCTCATCGATGGAATACCGGTTTCGACGATCGATTCCGTCACTGCAGGAACTCTCCACCAAGAGCAGGTCTCCGGTTTCCCGTGGCCGGCACCGGTCGAAGTATGTCTGATCGCTACCGCCGCCAGTGCTTCGGCCGCCCCCATCTGCCATCGGGTCGACGTCATCGAAACTGCCAGCGAAATCGCCTTCGGATCGATCGGTCCCCTGGCTGACGACGGCGTCACCATTCTTACGGCGACGGTCAACAGCACCGACCTGGCAGCGGACCTGCGCGTCGAAATCGAGATCGATCATCCGCGCATCTCTGATCTGGAAATTCGTCTTCTATCTGCGGAAGGGGAGCAGGTCATGTTGTATGGAGGAGGTTTCGGCAGTGGGCTCCATGCCACTTATTGGCAACCCGCTCCGCCGGCACAAGCTCCCTACAATACAGGTGTCTCGGTGAGGCCCGTGGGGCCAGGCTCTCTAATTGATCTGTGCAACTCGATTCCTGCCGGTGAATGGACTCTGGAAATTGAAGATCTGGTGGCTGGTGAATCGGGCAGCATCATCTCGTGGTCTTTGAACTTCTTCGATGTAGCCCCTGCATATTTGCCGGCACCCGATCTGATCGCGGGGGAACATCAGCAGATGAGCCAGCTGGGCAGGGAGGGGGAAGAGGTCGGCCTGATGTTGCAATCGGTGTGCTGCAATCACGGCGACGAGCCCCTCGACTGGCACGGCAATCCCGATCCGCGCCATCCTTTCATGGTCTTCAATCTGTATCGCATCTCCACTGATCGCATCGTTCAGGTCGGCAGTTCATGGGCAAAACATGCCCCGGGACCAGCGACCACAGCGAATGCTTGCGGCTATGGCTGCACGGTACCGGCCGACCCTTTCACCCTCGGCATCGGCTGTTCAGACATCTACAGCGCCGGCTTTAACGGAATCCAAACCAATCTTGGCCCGCGCAGCGAGATCAACCCGTGGACCGGTGTTTACGACTTCAATTCATCGATTCTGAATGGGCCGCTGGGAAGTGTCTCCCCCGTCGATCGACGCTTGCGCATCCATGACTCCGATCTCGATCCCGTCAATAATCCAAACACGGAACTCTTTGTTGAAGCGTTGTATATCGCCCACGACGACCCCAATCCTGACGACAACATGATTCACGAGCCGGTCTCCGTCACTGCCGGGTCTCCCGGAAACACTTGGGAATTTTCACTCGCAGAAACAAGCCAGTTGGGGCCCGCCATCCTCGCCTGGCCCGGTGCCCACATCTCCCATGTTTCCCCGGAGAATGGATCGGATGGCACCGCTTTCATCGCCGCGAAAGCGACCCCTCTCAATCCCGAAGAAACTGCTTGGCGCTACGAATACGCCATCTGGAATCACAATCTTTCGCGTCATGTGGGAGAAGTTGAGATTCCTGTATATCCAGGAGTCGATGTGACCGACATTCAATTCCATGCGCCGCAAATTGAAAGCCTTGGATATGTCGATCTGCCATGGCAGGTCAGCCTGGAACCAGCCGCTCTGCGCTGGATCGCTCCGACAGAAAACCCGTTGCGCTGGGGTTACCTGTACAACTTCAGTTTCACCTGCAATGCACCGCCGATCGAAGGCCCAATGCGAATCAGTGGTCACGATGTTGTGGGTGAAATGCTGACCGATTCGTTGATTCCTGGCACACCTCCCGGTCAATTATTTCAACGGGGAGATTGTAACGACGATGGCCAACTCAACATCGCCGATGCCATCGTCGCTCTGGCGGCTCTGTTTCTCGGTTCATCAGATTTTGCCTGCGCCGATGCACTCGATGTCAATGACGACTCGACCATCAATATCGCAGATCCAATCTATTTCCTCGATTGGCTCTTCTCGGACGGGGCATCCATTCCCGAGCCCTTCCCATCATGTGGACCCGATCCCACCGATGACCCCATCGGCTGCATAGAAAGCAATCAGTGTCAGTAGAGGTTTCTTAGAAGTTGCTCGATAGCGGTAGCTCAAAATGGTGTTCTCAATGGTCGAAGCATCACCAATGTTTCAAATCCTCCGTGGTGATAAAAGCTTTCCAAACCCGATCGATGCCGACATCGATCGTTACTTCCATCTGCCTACGGCCAGCCTGTTTGACGGCATTGGAACCATCGCTGGCCAAAAGAATCCTGCACAAATTAGAAGAACTATTTCAATGCGCTTGTTCATTTGACTCACCACTTACTTCATAAGGATTAGCGGTAGATTTCTTACCCGGGAAAACAGATAAAACAATTTCTCACAGGACCTATCTTCAATCTCCCACCCAAGATAACGAGTTACTCGCTCCAACTCACCTACAAAACATGTACTGCTCTCCATTGGATTAAATTTCACACTAAGACATTGCTCTTTGTTAACCAGAAGGAGGAAAAACAGAGTCCTCTTTCCATCCGTATTCTGATGTGAAGAATGAGAAACTGTGTGAGCGGCAAGGTTTGCCGACTTCATTGAAGTTTCGATCGATTCAGTGCTGTGAATTCAATCGCCAATTTGGCTTACAACAATATTTGGAGGTTCCCATGTTCAGGGCTTCAATTTTCGCTTGCTCGATCTTCTTTCTGTCAGGGACATTCGCAATTGCCTCAGACGATGTTCCCTTCCTTCAATTCACGCTGGCGGACCCCTTGCCTGATTCTGTGATCGGAAACCCGGTGGATGATACCGAGGTGGAACTGGAAAACTTTGATGGCGGTGTAGTGATCGAAGGAGAAACCTCCGGACTGCTTCCAGATCACGCTTACACGATTTGGGCGTTGGTCTTCAATAATCCTGGCGGCTGTAATGACGGTTGCCAAATCGCCGATGACATCGGTCCCGATTCGGGTTTTGCCGCCTTGTGGACCGGCATCGGCTTTGTCGCTGATGAAGATGGGGAAGCAGAATTTGAAGCGGTCATGTTCGAGGGAGTGCCCCCTGGAGAAGTCCTCATGGGGGAAGGCCTGACCGATGCCGGCAATGCGGAGATCCATCTGATTGTTCGCTATCACGGGCCTGCTGCATTCGATGACCCTGAACTTCTTGAAGCGCAGATCACCACATTTGGTGGTGGATGCGAAGAGTTTGGCTGCGATGACGTTCAATACGCAATTCTGAATCCGGCTTCTCCTCCTGACGATGACGACGAAGAGAACGACGATGATGATGGTGACGATGATGGCGACGACGATGAAGAAGGCGAGTTCACCTTTCTCGAATTCTTCATTGAGAGCCCGCTTGACACATCCTCATCCGGAAACGCCATCGATGATTCAGAGATCAAGTTCGAGAAGTTTGACGACGGTTTCTACATCGAGGCGGAAACTTCCGGGCTTATACCCGGCCACACCTACACCATCTGGGCCGGAGTTTTCAATGATCCCGATGAGTGTGATGATGAGTGTGATATCTCCGACTTCGGCGTCGACAGTTGGTCGATTCTGTGGACCGGAGTCGGCCTCATCGCGGACGAGGATGGCGAACTGGAATTCGATGCGCTCGTCATCGAAAACGAGCCTGCCGGAGAAATCGTCACCGGGCCTGGTCTGACCGACATCGGCAATGCCGAAATTCACCTGTTCATTCGCAGCCATGGTCCCGCTTCAGACGATCCGGCAGTACTGGAAGAGCAACTTTCGCTGCTGATGGGTGGCTGTGATCTTTACGGTTGTGATGTGCCGCAATATGCGGTTCTCGTGAATCACAACTGACAAGCGCTCACTGCTTCGTGCGAGCTGAAAAACAACCGCCAGCAACTCGCTGTCTTTTGCGGGGTGTTGTGTAATAAGGCAAAAGCGCAATGGTATGCAGATGCTGCCTGTATATACTTGCGACCAAGTTCCGCAGTGGGGGTATTTTTCTGCTACAATGGATGAAGACGCCTATTATTGCCTGCCCAATTGAGAAAGGAGCAGGCCGATGGAACACTGTCAGACAAGGTGGGCGAGGCGCAAGCAATCGCCATTTTTGCACCCTCTGCTTTTCATCACACTTCTGATTTTTGCGGTACCGCTGATGCCGACCACCCTGGAGGCACAGGATGACTTTATCCGTGGGGATTGCCTCATGGATGGCGAGATCGATTTAGCGGATCTGGCATGGATGTTGTGCGTCTTCTGCGATCCGGGCCCCTTCCAGTGCTACGACGCTTGCGACATCAATGATGACGGCATACACAGCATTGGCGATGCAGTCTTCCTGATCAATTACCTCTTTGAGGACGGGCTTGCGCCGCTTGCTCCCTTCCCTGCATGTGGCCCTGATACGACTGCCGACGGTCTGACCTGTGTCAGTTACCAGTACGATTGCGTATCACCTCCGACATTGCCGCCCTTTGAACCAGGCTACACTTTGTCGATTCCGCCGGCGTATGGCTCCCCTGGGGAAACGATCTCAACCTCAGTGAATTTGAATATCGATGAATCAGGAATCAGGATGGCCGCTTGCACCTTCGGAGTGAGCCATGATCCGGCTGACCTGTCTTTTGTCAGTGTACTGGAAGGGATCGATACCACTGAGGTGGACTTTTTCATGGTTCAGGCGCACGACGATGGCTGGAGTTGTCTCATCATCCTCAGCATCGTCGGCAGTTACACCTATGCAGATGGAGATTACCAACTGGCCACTGCGCAATACCAAGTGCTCGGAGAAATCGGCGACACCACAAACCTTGAGTTTTCTGATTCGCTGGGCAACCCTCCCATCAAAACCCACATCGTTGATAATTCGGGGTGGACCGAGGCTATTCCGGCGATGGTCGGAAACACCCTTACCGTAACGCGAGCGTTTAGTCGCGGAGATACCAATAGCGATGGGAGAGTCGATATCGGCGATCCGGTGTGGAATTTGCTGTGCCTCTTCTCTTGCCTTCCCAGCTGCTTTGATGCACACGACACCAACGATGATGGACTGTGGAATATCGCCGATCCCATCACCACTCTCTCATACCTATTTAATGGCGGCTTTCCGCTACCGCCTCCTTTCCTGACATGTGGCGCAGATCCGACACCAGACAGTCTCGATTGCGAGTCGTACACCTGTCCGTGAGTTGGAAGGGCTGAAATTGGAAGCACTGAACTCCTGTGGCCTCTGCGCCAACGGTGGGGGCACCCTGCTGGATATCGTGTTTTCTTTTGTCCACGCTGATCAAGACGAGAAAGGTCTACAAATTACGGATTTGAAACTCCGTAAGAACCGCAGCGTGGTCGGAAGGGAACTCGGGAAAACTCCGATTGGACTGTGCTGGATGATGAGTGATGACGGCTGACCGTATGGCTTCAAGCCGCAAACCCATCGAATAGATGTAATCGATCCGTGCGTACGGATCCCGGTATTGAGGATTCGGGTTATTTTTGACAGGAACAAACCCCTGCCCGCTCACGTACTGGTAACCCATCCCCACGGTTGTCCAGGTGTGCCCCAAAGTAGGTTCGAGAATGTCGGGGTTCGACTGTCGATATGTGTCTGAGAATCCGGCGTTGTGCATCGCTCTTGAGACCTTGATGGGCAACACCCTTCCCTGATTCAATTTGCTGTGTCGGGTGACTCTGTTGTGATCAAGATGCGAAACGCAATTGAAATCACCGGCAACAATCACGGGGATCTCTGCGGAGTTGGACACTCCCTTCTGGAAATCATCGTGAGATAAATATTTCTGTAGTTGATCATCTCGAAGATCGTCCCCTGCACAGAAATCAAGATCACTGAGCTCTTTATTCTTGAGCTCAACGATGTGCCTCCCACCACTCGTCAGATGGATATCGTAGACACGTATTTTCTGGCCATTGGGCAAATTCGCCGTCGCGCCAATGAACGAGGAGGACGAAAGGCCAGCGAGTGGTTCGATATCCGTTAAAGGATAGCGACTGAAAATACACAAGTTTGCCCCTGCGGATGGTGTGTAGTGATGAAATTTCAGTGCTTTGGCAATGTCGTCTGCAGAACCATAGGTCTCAATCATCGCAATAATATCTGCACCACTGTAACGAATGATATCGACGGTTCTTTCACGGGCTGTCTTCTCACCAATTGAATATCTCGGATCTTGATTGAGCCGGCCCCAGATGTTCCAAGTCATCACCTTCAATCTTCCTTTGGTTGTCGAATTGGCCGAGCCATGGATGAAGGGCTCTGTCCGGATCTCATTATGGCGTACGTCCACCTGCCGCCCGCGAATTGCCGGAACAACGATGGTTTGAGGGGCAGCACTGTCACGATGAAAGTAGCCGATTTCGCCGGGCGAATCTCCTTTCCAGGATGAAGCGCTGGACTCCATCGTGACCAGCATTTTTTCGGGATCGATGGTCACCGTGGTAAACAACGGGTTCTTGTAGTAAGCCATCCTGGTTTCGCCGCCGACCCAGTAGTACGAAGCCGAATTGATATGCAAATAGTTGACCCCATCGACTTGCAAGAGTGAATCAACATGGGAGTGCCCGTTGAGGCAAAGCACGATTTTCTCACGATGGTTGGTGAGCAACTCCTGAATCGCGGCGGCATTTTGAATTGCAGAACGCCCCGCCAAGGGTTGATGGCTGAGGATTAATACCGGTCGATCCGCCGCCTCCAGTTCGGCTTCAAGCCAGGCTTTTTGTTTGTCACCAATAAAGGATGGGTATCCGGATTCCGTTGGTGAGCCGGTTTCATTTCCATCGAGCACAATCACCCGCAGGTATTCAAGATCGCGACGGTAGTATGCGAATTCTATCCCCCACGCCTTGAAACAATCGTCTCGAGTCAAATTGAAATCAAACTCGTGATTGCCGATCACATGGATCCTGTTTTCATGTGCAGCATTGAACTTGTCGGCAAACGACTGATGTTTCAGGTTTGGAAACGCAAAATCGCCAAGCTGAATCAAGGCGTCAGTCTCGATCTCATTCATCGCTTCCAGGAACGCGTCTAACCTCATTTCGGCGTCGGCAGCCAAGCCGCCGTGCAGATCTGCGATGACACCCAATCGGATCGGCTTCTTTGGTTTGTCACTTGCAAATATTTGGGCAGGCATGGGAAGAGAAAAGGATGCGCACGAGGCCGCAATGGCCGCTCCAATCTTTTTCAATACCGTCCTGCGTGTTTGTTTTGCCATGTTTCCACTTTGATAGATTTTCGGGTGATGCGCTATGGCCTCTGCAGTAAACGGGTGGTGATACCACTCTTATTGCCGTGGTAGCATATTCTCGGGTTGAAAAAGCAAAGAGAGGAATTGAACATGAGTGATCAAAATGGCACCGCTTCGTTTCTGCCTTTCGCATCCATCATCGCATTCGTTATCTCCTATGGGCCAGCGTGGCTCACCCTCGACAGTTCGCAAATCACTCCCACAGGAGGGGATGCAGTGATTGCCTTCCACGGGTCGATGAAAATCTCCATCGATGCTTTCAGTGGCACCTTGGCAGTGGGGCCGCTCACGATGCCGATCTGGCTGATCATCACTTTGGGAATCATCGGTGTGGTGATGAGCATTCCGCAAGTCAGGGCTGCCACATCTGCTCCCCGCTTTTTAAGCATTGCAGTGGTTGGCTTTGTGGCAGGCTTTCTCGCCGTCAACGGGGTATCGCTGATCGCTGAAGGGGTCATGCCAAATTTCGGTTATCTGTTTGCGATAGCCGCGACAGTGATGGGGTTGATCCATGCGATTCGCTCACCGCAAGAAACAGCAGTTGCCGCAACGGAATAAGCTTTGCTGAAAAATCAGAAATGCGCAGGCTTCTTGAATGCCAAGCCTCAGGGGCAAGTTCCGTTGTCACATCCGAGAGGATCGCCCGGGGTTGGATCGTCGCCACAGCCCGAGATCTGGTTGGGGATCGCTGGTGGAGCGCCGCCTGCAAACAGATGAGCCAAAAAGTTTACCGGATCAGAAATATCGAGGCTGCCATCATCATTGATGTCACAAGCATCCTCACAGGGTAACAGCGTGGGGCTGACAAACAGAAAGCCGAGAAGGTAAACCGCATCCGCGACATTGAAACCCGCATCGCCATTGCAATCACCGCGGGTCAAAAAGATTGGATCAACAATCATCGGGTCATAACAGATTGCGCCGGGCAGGAAAGGCGTTCCCGTTTGCGAAACCAACTGGAGTGGCAAAGGAACCGTTGACCCAAGGGTATCACAGGGACAAATAGAGCTGGTCGCCGGGTTAGACGGATCCGCCTGATATTCGATGTCAAACAACTGCAGCCCTGAACCTGCTGGAAACAGCAGAGAATTCAAAGCGCTCATCAAAACAGAAACGGTGACACCATCAGATAAAAGGGAGACTTCAGAAAAATCGGGTGGATTTTGACTGAAATCGATCGCCTCGGTTACAGAAAGAAGTGTCAGTTGGCTGGAGTCGTGGCATATGCCAAAGGTAAAGGCTAGCAGGGGATCGGGTGTATCCATCGTCACGGCCAGCGTCATGCTGGTTCCCTGAGTATTCTCAAGGCTCACTGCGATGGAATGATCAGGGGATGCCACCGGGGCAACCGGTGCCTCACAATCGACATCACAGAAAAACGTATCACCGGTGGGATCAAATCCACAGGTCGTTCCTGGCGTCGGTAGCGTTGCAATACCGGTCACCGAATTGACGATAAAGATCAGGTCTCCCACATCATGAAAACCGTCATCGTTGGCGTCGCACGAATCCTGGCAGTCGAGAGGCCCGGCGTTGTTGAACAGAAAATCGATTAGGTGCACCGCATCGGCCATGTCGATGTGTCCATCGACCAGACAATCGCCCCGTCGAAATTGACCATTGGTCTGCTGTGCAGATACAAAATCGACGCAACAAAATGAAACCAATAGAAACAACACCTGCAAAAACTTCATCACTGTTCCATTCCATTGCAATGCAAGCCCATCGCCATCCTTCATCCTACCTTTGACATCGGGCTAGACAAGAACGCAGAAATCAAGGTGCTCGCTGCACTTCCAACAATCCGGCTATCATGCTGTCTCGAAGAGGGACAAAATCGGATAATTTAATCTGGCGATTCGCATGATGATGAAGAGGCAGTGAAACCAGGCTTACGATCTGAGCAGTTTCTTCTTTTCGAATTACTTAAAGGGGTGCTCATGCTATTTACAAAAATGCACGTATCTAAACCCGGCCTATTGTGCAGGACTTTGCTCATTTTCACTGTGTTGCTGATGTCGTCAATTGGGCCTTCAAGTTCCTTTACGCATGGTCAGGAAGTTCTCTGCTCCGACAATCTCGACAATGACACCGATGGCCTGATCGACTGCCTCGATCCGGATTGCTTTTCAGATCCCAATTGCGGTTGTTTCCAGGAGTCGGAACATTTGTTGGCACCGATGGGTGGAGTTAGCCCCAGCTGGCCCGCATCTGTTCACTCTGTCGCGGTATCTGAGGAAGTGATGGTTGCCGGTGTGATCCATGGTGATGGCGCTGCCGTCCGCTCGGGAACGGCGATGATTTATCACCGCGATCCATCGACAGGAAACTTCGGACCCGATGCCCAACAGATCATCTTTGCCTCGAATGGAGTGATCAATGATGCCTTTGGGTGGTCCGTTGCCGTCGACCAGGATGTGATTGTCGTCGGCGTCAGAAACCGACGACCCAATAACGAACTGGAAGCTGGCGCTGCATTTGTTTTTCGCTGGGACTCCGCTCAAGAAATCTGGATCGAAGAACAGGAGCTGGCCGCACCCAATCCCGAAGAATGGGGACACTTCGGCACCGATGTCGCCGTCGAGAACAACACCATCGTCATTGGGGCTCCCCACATGGGTAACAGTGACAATGGCATGGCGTTCATCTATCACTATGCACCTGATCCGAGCCTTCCCTCCGATCCGCAACCCTGGAAACTTCAGCAGGAGATCTTCGAACATTCTCAATGGGACCAGGGCGATCAGTATACCGACATGTTTGGAAGTACTCTCGCAATCTCCGGCGATGTCATCGTCGTCGGCGCTTATCGCTTCAATACAGATTTTGCAAACATCACTGGCAAGGCATTCGTATACGAAAAGAACAACTCCGACGTCTGGGAACTCAGCGCAAACCTGCTACCGCAGCAACTGGCCTGGCAGGACTATTTCGCTGGCTCTGTTTCCATTTCGGGGGATTCCGTCGTGATCGGCTCTTCCAACGGCAGCATGTATCTGTTTGAACGGGATTCTGTCACCGGACAGTGGCCAACAGAGGAAACCCAGATGATCACAAACATTTCCATCTTCTCTTTCGGAAGCGAAGTCAGCATCGATGGAGAATATATCGTGGTCTGCGCACCTTTTGATGGGGCAATGGGTTGGCAAAGTGGCAGCGCCCTGATCTACAGAAAAGACAATTCGATGCCGCCCGGACAGCAGTGGGTCGAATCACAGATACTCTGCGGATCCACAGTGGGCGAGAGTTACCTGTTCGGCAGTTCATGCGATATCGCTGGCGAGACCGTCGTCATCTGCTCCAGGGGAGACACCAATCCCATGATGGCCTTTGGCAGCAGCTGGATCTTTAATGGCCCTCCCGGAGGTCCCAACCCGGAGCTCTTCATCCGGGCAGATGCAAACACCGACGGATTGGTCGACATCGCAGATACAATACAGGTCCTTCAATATCTTTTCGGCGGAGCCACTCTTCAGTGCGATGACGCCGCGGATATCAACGATGATGGAGTCATCGACATCGCAGATCCGATCGGGCTGTTGACGCAGCTCTTTTCCATTCCATCCAACCCGATACCAGCACCCTTTCCCGACTGCGGAATCGATCCGACACCGGACCCGCTCGACTGCGCATCCTTCCCGCCTTGTCCTTAATTGCGGTAGCGCTCTGACCTTGCAGGTTTCATCCGCAATAAACCGGCTGCCCAAGATACCGGGTCCGATTCTTGCTCGATTTCGGATATGGAGTGGTGGGAGATTTCAGCCTCCCCGATGAGCGTGAAGTGACTTCACAGAGATTTTACCCGGTGAAGTCGATAGAACACCGCCCGCCTGGAACGGGGTTCACATGGTTCGATTCACGATGTCTTCCGAGGCGCATGCTTCCTTCAGCACGAGAATGGCCGGCGCCAAGCGCTATCTCTTCATACTTCCTCTACTACTGATCCTGAGCACCTCTTCAGTGTCTGCGCAAACATTCGTCCGTGGCGATGCCAACGGCGATGGTGACACCGATTTTTACGTGGCGGATGCGGTGGAAATCCTTACCCAACTCTTTACCAGCTGCTGGTCAATCCCCTGCGACGACGCAGCTGATTCCAATGACGATGGCAATCTGGATATGGGAGATGTCATCAACATCCTGGTTCAGCGGCAATCGGGGCTCCCTCTTCCAGCCCCCTTCCCTGGCAGTGGAATCGATCCCACTGCGGATGCCCTGGGTTGCGCCGTTTCAACACCCATCTTTGCCGGTTACACCAGCAATCCCTCTTTCCAACTGGAGGTGGTCCCCATCGGTGGTGGCAGTGGCAGCGTTGGCACCATCTTCACGTCCCAGATTCAATTGACCGTCCCTCCCGGTTTTGCAGTCACCGGAATTTCTTTTGGTGTTTGTCATGACCCGGCGGATCTTCAGCTCGTTCCAGGGAGTTTGATGAATGGACCCCTGGCTCCGAGTTACTTTCAAGTCCAGAGCCATTCCAACGGCTTCAATTGCAATGTGATCCCCACTTTTATCATGCCCGGAACGGTATACACGCCAGGTGTTCACGTGATCGCCCAGTCTCAATACCAGATTCTCACTTCCGGAAGCACGACCATTAATTTCTGCAGCATGACCGGTGTCATGCCGGTGCCCATTGCCTTGACGGCAGTGGATCTTGGTCTGATGAACGACTGCTCGATTGTTTTTGCCCCGGCTGCTGTTGGGACCATCATCAGTGCCATTCCCGCGTTTGTCCGCGGAGATACCAATGCCAGCGGCGGAGCTCCTGATCTTGGCGATGTCATCAACTCCTTGTCTTATACCTTCGGTATTCCTGGAGGAATCAGTCCTTGTGATGACGCGTCCGATGTCAATGACGACGGTTTGCATCCGGATCTCGCCGACGCCATCTACTTGCTGGGTTACCTCTTCCCACCACCTGGGCCGCCCCCGCCGGCACCCTTCCCCAATTGTGGCATCGACCCGACACCGGACCCGCTGGGCTGCGCATCCTTCCCGCCGTGTCCTTAATGACCCAAAGGCTTCCGTCATCGTTGTGGAACAGGAACAGCAGATGTGCAAGTGTTGGGTAGAGGTTGGCAGCGGCAACAACGACCGATGATTCTTCAACTTGTTGCTGTTCAGCAGAGCCCGCCCCCGACAACTTCGTTGACCCATCCTTCTGGGGATGGCATTCCGCAATGCTTGCCGGGTGAGAAATCATGCGTGGTTGAATGTGCAAATTCATCGTGAAAGTTCATTGTGGAAATTCTTCGCGGAAATTCTTCGCGAAATTGGATCGCACACGCACCGTTGAGCCGAAAAATTGTTCGATATTGAAATGAATCGCTTCAAACCCCGGAAGAAACCGGCGCTTGTTTGGTTTTCCGATCCGGCCAAACCGGTGTGACTTCGACGATACTGCCGCCGCCACACCGATCGTGACCAGAGAGGCTCGGAAACTCCCTCGCTCCCCCTTGCAAGCCGGTACAGTGACCCGAATCAGATGCGGAAGCAAGGCCCTGCCAAAAAACTCCGGGGCGTGTAAACTTCCCCCATGCAATTGACCACACCCGACCTGTTGATCCTTGGCCTTTACGTCGCGTTCGCCATCGGCGTCGGTGTTTACATGCGCCAAAGAGCCAGCCAAACCGCAGAAACTTTTTTTCTCGCCGGCAGAAAACTGCCGTGGTGGGTGGTGGGAACCTCGATGGTTGCCACATCCTTTGCAGCAGACACTCCGTTGGTGATTACCGGCTGGGTTCGAGACAGCGGGATCTGGAAAAATTGGCTTTGGTGGTGTTTTGCGGTCGGCGGAATGCTCACGGTGTTCCTCTTTTCACGCTACTGGCGCCGGTTGGGAGTGATGACCCAGGCAGAATTCGCCGAGTTGCGCTACGGAGGTCCTGAAGCTTCGGTCCTGAGGGCGACGCTGGGAGTTTTCCACGCGTTTCTCACCAACCCCATCGTGCTCTGCTGGGTGCTTTTGGCCGCCGTCAAAATCAGTGACGTCCTCTTCGACATCGACAAGGTCACCGCTCTCGGTGCCTGTTGTGCCATATGCCTGTCGTATTCGCTGATGTCCGGGTTTTGGGGGGTGGCGATCACCGATTTTGTGCAGTTCATCCTCGCCATGGTCGGAGCCATCGCCCTCGCCACCATCGCCTGGAATGAAGTCGGCGGGCAACAGGAGATCCTGAAGGTCCTGGAGGGATGGGGGGACCAGGGGGAACACATTCTGGGATTCCTCCCGAGTCCCGGAGACCCTCTCCAGGAGGGTTTTTGGACGGTTCCCCTGGCTGCATGTGCGGTCTATCTGGGGGTCTCCTGGTGGGCCACCTACGGGGTCGATGGGGGCCCGGTCGTAGTTCAGCGCATCGCTGCCAGCCGCTCTCCGGCACACGGTTCGGTGGGGGTTTTGTGGTACAGCATCGCCCACTACGCCCTGCGCCCGTGGCTGTGGGTTGCGGTGGCATTGGCGTCGTTGTTGGTGGTTCCCCACGTCGAGATTTCCTCCCCGGTCAACGGCAAGATTCAGGAAATCGGAGAGAATGGCCAAACCATGATCGTCATGAAAAGTGACGGCAGCACTGAAGCCTTCTCCATCGATTCCCCTGAAGGGTGGGAGGGGGTCCAGCCGACGATTCGGGTCAATGAGGAGGATGAAGTCACGACGGAAACGGTGATCGCCTCCACCGATTCCGAGAAGGCTTATGTCGTCATGATGGTCCGATATCTTCCTGCAGGGCTTCTGGGGCTGGTGGTTGCCAGTCTGCTGGCCGCTTTCATGTCGACCATCGACACCCATGTCAATCTGGCGGCGAGTTACTACGTCAATGATTTGCATCGACGATTTATCTCACCGGATGAAAAGGCCGGCACTTATGTCACCGTCGCCCGCATCGCCAGTGTCTTCATCCTGATCGAGGGAGCACTGCTCGCTTCCATCTCCAGCTCCATCAGCGATCTGTTCACCTTCTTCCTGGCATTCCTCGGCGGAGTCGGGCCGATCTACCTGCTGCGTTGGCTGTGGTGGCGCATCACCGCGTGGACCGAAATCGCCGCCATGCTGACCTCCAGCATCAGCACCACTGCCATCACTTTCCTCTTCAAAACGGGCTGGCCGGTGACTCCGTTGACCCCCTTGGGAAAGGTCGCCGCGGAAGGGGGCGTGATGAGCGCAGAAGGCCGCATCATCATCGTCGCCACGCTGTCGACGGCGGTCGCGCTTCTGATCACACTTTTGCGCAAAGCTCCCGATCCCCAACGACTCGTGCCTTTCTACGAAAAGGTGCGACCCGCGGGGGCGTGGGGTCCGGTGCAGGCATTGAGTAGCGAAGAACCCACACCGTTTGAAGGTGGGAGAATCTTCATCGGAATCATCGGCGGCCTTTGCCTGGTGTGGGGGTTGACCCTCGGCTTGGGAGCCCTGCTCTTGGCCAAGCCTTGGTCGCTAAGCGCTCTCGGGCTGGCAGCGTTCGGAGCAATCGTCGTCGGCATCACCCTGCCACCGTTGCTGCAACAGGATGAAGCTCTGCGAAATTCGAACGAATGAACCCCCGCATTCCGAGTTCTTCTCTTCTGCTCTTTGCCATCGCTGTCTGGGCCGGATTTCTTTTTGTCCGCGCGACCGCTCCGGACGATCTCTACAGCCGCGACCAGATCAAGGTCGCCGGATACGTTCTCGACATCGTCGAGAATGATGCATGGCTGTGGCAGCAAGATCACGAGGGCCGCTTCGCTTCCAAGCCACCGCTAACCCAATGGCTCGCCGCATTGGCGACAGAGGCCTACGGCAAATTCCACCGGCTGACGCTGACCTTCCCTTCGTGGATCGCTACCTTGATCACCATCCTGCTGCTGGTCGGCTGGACTGCCCAACAGTTTGGCCGCATGGCGGCGATGTGGGTGCCGCTGATGTTGCTCGCCAACAATATGGGGCTGCGGCAGATTCTCCTCGCCCGCAGTGACACCTTGTTCCAGTGCAGCATCGTTCTTCTTGCGCTCGGCGCATGGCACGCCTGGATCGATCGCGGCAAATGGGGTTGGATCTTTTTGGGGTCATTGGCTGCGCTGCTGACGAAGGGTCCTCTGGGAATACTGATCGGCCTGCTCGGACTCATCGCAGTGCTGCTTCGCCGACGGGAATCCTCAAACCAGGAGAATCCGTCATTGCCATGGAAGGGAATTACTGCGGCGATCGTATTGGCGTGCATCCTTCCGGCGATATGGCTCTATGCGGCAAACATCGACAGCGATGGCAAAGCCCTCGACAAGTTGCTCCATGATGAGTTGATCGCCCACTCCATCGGCGAACGTACCGCTGAGAACCAACAGGTGTGGTGGCACCATCTGCTGCCGATCGCTTGGTTTCTGAGCCGCCTGGCTCCGGCAGGTCTCTTCGCCACCGCCGCCCTTGTGCGCCTGTGGCGCAAGCCGAATCCGGACCCGCGTGTACGCAATGCGGAGTTGTTCTTGGCTTCATGGCTTGTCGGCGGGTTGATCCTCCTCTGCCTCGCCAGTCACCATCGCTTTGTCCACCTCCTCGCCATCCTGCCGCCGACCGCGGTGCTCGCCGCTGACCAAATTTCGAGGTGGTGGAAATCGGAAAGACGCTCATGGATGTGGGCGCTGGTCGCCAGTTCATCGATCCTGCCGCTGGCAGCGGTGTATCTCAATGTCATCGATGACCACTCCCGCGACATCGTTCGCACTCGTGAATCGAGCACCTTTGTCGAGACCGCCATCGAAGAGTCCGGTTCCGCAGCCCGCCATGAATTTTTTCGATGTCACCCGGGGATCCAGGTTCACCTCGCAACTCACCGGGATGAAATCGCCATCAACGATCTTGCCGCCACGTTGGAATCGGAT
>CAYRAM010000005.1:31492-88603 GCA_964422295.1 uncultured Planctomycetia bacterium
ACTCAAAAATATGCTCATCAGCGCTTAAATGCTTAAATATGAGTATATAGCGCCGTTCTTGTTCGACAGGGGTTCCCCATTTATCTTGGTGGTCACCTGCCTTGTAACTCCGAACTGGTGATTTATTGGCTGATTCCCTCATCGGATTCATAGAAGGAAGACTCATGTTCCCCAAATCGACACTTTTTCAATGGGCAGCATTTCTTCTCATCATCGGATTGAGCATCTCATCGACGCAGATTTCTACTGCTGCGGATGCTCCATTTCGCAGAGGGGACATCAACGATGATTCCTCCGTGGATATCTCCGACCCCATCGTGCTGCTGGGGTACCTGTTCAACGGCGGAGAAGTGCCGGACTGTCTCGACGCAGCAGACACCAATGATGACGGCCAGCTGAATGTCGGCGATGCCATCGCTGTTCTTGGATACATCTTTGGTGATGGTCCTACCCCACCGGCACCCGGGCCTCTGGTTTGCGGACCCGATCTCACCGACGACACCCTCGGCTGCTTTACCAGCAGTTGTGATGGGGGCGGAGACCCCCAGCGATTGGCGGCGGGGCACCTGCTCAACCGAATCGCTTACGGGCCGCTTCCGGGGCAGATCGACAGCGTCGTTGCCGACGGAATTCAGGCGACGATCATCAACCAACTCAACCCATTGCCCGGCGCGGATCCCAATCCTGTGATGGACCCCCTGGAACAGGTTTTTGCGGTTTCCATTCCTTTTGCCAACGAGACTTTCATACTCAGGCCCAATGGTCGTTACCGTTACTTCCTGGGTACAGAAGAGCCACCCACAGACTGGGCCACGCCTTCCTTCGATGACTCCACATGGCTAATGGGAACCTCCGGGTTTGGCCGGGGGGATCGCGACGACGTCACCGAGATCGATGAGATCGCCAATGGATTGCCCTCGATTTACGCCAGAACACAATTTGTCCGACCGGTGACCACCGTGACAGCCCAGCCATTTCTGAAGATGCTCTACGACGACGGATTCGTCGCTTACCTCAACGGTGTCGAGTTTGCCCGCAGCCTCAGAACCAATGGCGTTCCCCATCTTGAAGGCAATCCACCGACCTTTGATCAATATGCCACCCAGAATCATGAAGCCGCATTTGCCGAGTATTATCCGATCCCTGCGGGCTTGATGCAGCCGGGCCTGAATACGCTGGCGATTCAGTGTCACAACGCTCCCAACAGCGGTGATTTCACCATGCGACCACAGATCGTCTCGATGATCGAAAGCGGTGGGGCAAGATCGTACTTCCCCGCCTCCAGCAATCTGCAACGGAGCCCATTCATCCGCGGCATTTACTCCGAGTATCAATTGCAAAAAGTGCTCGGGGAATTCTGGGAAAACCACTTCCTCACCGACGAAGACAAAGTCAATGATCTCTTTGATGGCATTCGCAACCGCTATGGCCATCGGGTTTACGGCAGCGGCTCGGGTTCAGCGAAGATCTCCAACACTCTGGAGTTTGAAGAGTACGATTTCTTATGCGACAACGCCTTGGGTCAATTCGGGGACTTGCTCCTCTACAGTGCCAGCAGTGTTCCGATGCTGATCTATCTTGACAGCGTTTTGAACAACGCTGCAGAGCCCAACGAAAACTACGCCCGTGAAATCCTCGAATTGCACACCCTGGGTGTCGATAACGGTTACACCCAAGCGGACATCGAGGAGGTTGCCCGCATCTTCACCGGTTGGAGTTTGACACGGATCCCCAATTCGATGGATCAGGGCTTCCCCGCTCGCGTCAACAATCCGGTGATGACGGATTTCCATTCGATGACGGAAACCGCTCTCATCGAAATCGGCGATGATTGGCGTTATTTCAAAGGGACCGAGGAACCTTCACCGGATCCCACAGGAACAAACCCGGGTACACCCACGACCCTCTGGGCCCAGCCGGGGTTCGATGATTCCACGTGGCTGATCGGTCCCACCGGTATCGGCATGGGGGACGGGGACGATGCCACCATTCTCGACGACATGGACAACAACTACACCAGTTTCTATGCACGCAAGGTCTTCACCATCACAGACCCGGCGATGCCGGAGTACTTGGAACTGTCCGTAGATTACGATGACGGATACGTCTGCTACCTGAATGGTGTCGAAATCCAACGCAGTGGCAACATGGGGGATGCGTCTCCGCCTCCCCACACTGCAGTGACCAGTGGGGGACATGAGGCCGGTGGCCGACCGGACCTGATCGACCTGAACCACTATCGGCCGCTGCTGATGACCGGTGCCAACGTGCTCGCCTTCCAGATCCACAATCTCAGCATCACCAACAACGATGCCTCATTCCTGCCGCGATTGACGGCTGGAGTCCCAACGGCGCGCCACATCGATTTGAATGACCGCCAGGGCAAGTGGGTCTTCCGCTTCCTGCCTGCCAATCACGATACCGGCACCAAGGTGGTCTTCCCGGGCACGCCTTACGAATTGAACATCCCCGGGGACCGTGTCGGAGTAGAAGGTGTGCAAGATGCCTTTGATCTGGTGGCGTCGCTGGAAGCTCACCCTGGAACAGCACAATTCATCTGCATAAAGTTGATCCAGAAGTTTGTCTCGGATGATATCAGCCTCGCCAATATTGCCGATGGCAGCGCTCCCCTGGAACTGCAGGGGCTGCTCGCCAGCATGATCTCTGCGTGGTACTCAACACCGCGTCCCGGAAACATCGGGGTCGTCATGGAAACGCTGCTCGACCCCATCGATCAGGGCAACGCCTTCTGGGATCAGCAGTTCCGCAGAAGCAAGGTCAAAACCCCGATCGAGTTTGTCATCTCGACACTGAGGGCGCTGTCATCGCCCGCCGACAGCGACAATCTGGTGACCTGGGCCTCCGACATGGGCATGGAGATGTTTGAACGGGATGACCCCGACGGCTTCTCTGAAATCGGAACCGACTGGATCGGTACGACGACACTGTTGCAGCGCATCAATTTTGCCCGTCGCTTCGCTGCCAATGCAGACAACGACTTCCCGTGGACACTCGCTGATTTCATTGGCGACGCCCCTCTCGGCGCACAGGAAGTTCTTGATATCTTTGATGAAGTTCTCTTCCAGGGTTCGTTGACCGAGGCGGAGCGATGCCTCGCGCTCGATTATCTGGAATCGGGACTGGACGGCAGTTTCCTGCCACTCGACCCCGCGGCTGCCGATTACGCAGATCGCATTCGTGACATGGTGGGCTATCTCTTTAGTTTGCCCAGATTCCAGTTCCAGTAAGACAAGGAGAAATGAAATGATGAATCGCAGAGATCTCCTGAAGACCGGTGGCCTTGCCGCACTGGGGCTGATCTTGCCACCCTTGGCAGGCCCCGCTTTCTTCAAGCGCAAATTGTTGGCGGGTTCTGCCGGAACCGGCAACAAAAAGATGATCTTCATCTTCCAGCGTGGCGGCAATGACGCCCTCAACACCATTCTGCCCCGTGGGGATGCGGATTACAGCGTCGCCACACGGCCAACCCTCTTCATCAACGAGACCCAATCGATCGACCTGGGCAACGGCTTTGCCCAGATGCACCCTGCGATGGCTCCATTGATGGAGGTCTACAACCATTCATTACTGAATGGCGTCTCTGGCCCCGGCAATTTGGCGATCCTTCACAGAGTGGGTTACCCGCAGCAATCACGAAGCCACTTCAGTGCCCAGCACTTCTGGGAAAATGGTGTTCCCGGAGATGAGCAGCTGGATGAAGGTCTGCTCTACCGCCGCTTCGCCAGCATTCCCGGATTCACTGATCTTCCCTTCGCCGGAGCTTACCTCGACGACAGCCTGCCGACTGCGCTCCGCGGCGCGACTCCCTTGCCCGCCTTCCCGGGTACGGCGGACTACTCCTTCGCTGGCAACTTTGCAGAGGTTGAAAAGTTTCTCGGCCAGTTGCCGAGTACTCCTGGCGGCACCGACGGCAGAGGTCTCTACGGCGCCTACGGCGGCAAGCCGGATATGGAAAATGGCCGTTACCGTGATCTGCTGATGCCGACCGGGGTCAAACTGGGTGAGTCGGTCAGCGTTGTTCAGCAAGCTTTGGCACAAGGACCTTACGTGCCTGAAAATGGTGCGGCCTACCCCGCCAACACCTTCGGTACCCAACTCAGTGAAATCGCAATGCTGATGAAGCGCACTCCCGCCCAACTTCTCGGGGTCAACATCGGTGGCTGGGATACCCACACCTTCCAGGGCGGAACCCTTGGAACCCACGCCAATATCCTCGGTGATCTTGCCCAGGGAATTCAGGCCTTGTCGCGAGACCTTCAGTCCCAATGGGAGGACGTGGTCATCGTCACCGTCTCTGAATTTGGTCGCACTTCCATCGAAAACGGCTCCAGAGGCACCGACCATGGAGCTTCATCAGTGATGTTCATCGCTGGCGGAGCGGTCCAGGGAGGGGTCTACAACTGCGATCCGACCACTTGGGAGGCTGGCGCGATGTTCACTGAGAATGACCGCTACTTGGCCGCAAATACTGATTTCAGGGTAGTCTTCTCTGAGATATTCCAGCAGGTGTTTGGTGACGATCCGTCGATGATGGAACAGTTCATGCCAGGCTACGATGCGGCTGCCGCAGCGAACCCCGGCCTGTTCACACCGCTGGGATTCCTCGGATAGGGAGAGCCCGATGAGGAAGAGTGTATTTCTGATTCCTTTACTGCTGCTGTGCAGTGGGGGAACCGTGTGGGGTCAACCCACCAATCATGTCATCAATTTCTTCGACAGTGCATTTCTGCCCACCAGTGTGACGATTGAGGCGGGGGATACTGTCACCTGGAATCATTTCGCAGGGACCCACATTTTGACCAGTGGGATTCCTGGCGGCGCAACCGGCACCCTCGATGAACCCGGTCTGCTTTTCACGGCTCCCATCGATGACCAGAACACCAGTTTTACCTTCACCTTTACTCAACAGGGCGAAACCATCGGATTCTTCGATGCCAACAATCCTGCACAGGTCGGATCGATCACTGTTCTCGATGACACCCTCGTCTTTGATGTCGGAGTCGTCGACAACGAATATCTACCCGTGGTGATCGAAATCTTCGAGGGCGACAGCGTTCGTTGGGTTCACGAACCGATGGAGATGCTTCACACGGTGACCAGCGGTGTACCCGGTGGTGAGCCGGGGACTATCTATGAGCCGGGATTCCTCTTCGATGAAGAGTCATCCGATCTCAATCCCATCTTCCAATACGCCTTTGACACACCGATGGATCTGCCATATTTCTGTGTTCCCCATGTCAACTTCGGCATGGTCGGTGAGGTCATCGTTCAGGATCGGTTTATCCGCGGAGATGCCGACAGGGATGATTCTGTCACCATCGGCGATGCCATCTCGATCCTTTCCTACCTGTTCCAGGGCACTGGCACCCCTGATTGTCTCGATGCTCTCGATGTCGTCGATGACGGAAACGTCAACATCGGCGATGCCATCGCACTGCTGGGATATCTGTTTTCCTCTGCTGCAGCACCACCAGCCCCATTCCCCGACGAGGGCCCCGATCGCACCGCAGACAGCCTCTTTTGTCGATAAAGCCAACTCCCTCACAGCCTGCTTCTTGAAAATACGGCCGTACTGGTTAGTTTTTAGCTGTGGGTTCAATCATTTTTTCGCTGGTTTTGGGCATCTCTCTCGTTATTTCTGCACCCGCAGAAGTGCCGCAAGATCCTTCTTTGTCCGCACTGCAACGCGCCTTCAATGCAGGTCAATTTCAGAAAGCCCTGCAAGTCGGTCGTCAATTGCTTCTCAGCTCTCCGAATGATGCCCAAGCACTGCTTTTCACCGGGGCAACCTGCATCGAGCTGGCGAGGAGTCTGACTGACGACCGCGCAATTGTCGAAGCCCACAAAGAAGCCCTCTTTTATTTCAAGCGTTATACGATCCTCAAGCCGGGTCATAACGATTCCAGGATTCACCAATCCCTTGCCCGTTGCTATCTGGTGCTTGAAACCAAAACCGAAGCGATGCGTCACGCTCGCAAAGCAGTCCAGCTCGCTCCAAATTCCGCCATGGCCCAAAGGCTCCTGGGGGAAGCTTACGAAATGATGGGAAACCCCGAGAGGGCATTGATTGAACTAAAAAAAGCTCACCGGCTGAATCCCGGAAATGCCGAGTACATGGAGGCGGTTCAGATCCAGTTGCACAGCATGCGCCGATTTGGAGAAACACTGGTATTCATCGAAGAGGAACGCTCGAAAGTGCTTCCCGATAAACAGAACCAATACCTCTTGCAATGGATACTGCACGTTTCCCACTTGTCGCTGAACAATATCCCCAAATCACACGCAGCCATCCTCAAGGCGTACGAAATCACTCCCGAACAACCGCGCCTGCTTTCCCCGCTGGCAAGCAGCTGTTATCGAATCGGTGATTTCAAAGGCGCCGAAGAGTGGGCCGATGCCGCACTCTCCCATCCGCAAACCACTCCTCTCGCAAAGGCGGTGGCCTCACGAACCAAAGGGCAGATTCGCATGCATCAGGGAAAATACGCAGAAGCGCGCGCCCTGCTCGATTCAGCCATGATTGTTCTTAAAGATGACGGTCAGACGATTCTGGCGATGATTGCCACTTTGCGCCGTCTCGGGGAGAAGGAGAAAGCCAAAGCCTTGACCGACAAGTACCGCGAAAGTCTCAAGGAGGAGGATCAGTGAGGACCTCGCTGGCCTCCCTGCTTCTGTTGACGCTATTGGGATGTACCACTGCGGACAGTCCTTCTCCTTCATCGTCAGCAGCAAAAGCGGAGTTCCCCTTCATCGTCGAAGATGACGTCATTCCCTTCGATCACGACTCAGGAGCGCGAGGCCGTCGCCACATCGGCGAAGCGGTCGGCTCCGGAGGCGCGCTCTTCGATGCAGACGGAGATGGCATCCTCGATCTTTACTTGATTCAAGGATCCCCCGATCCGGACGCCGAAGACGGAGCCCTCCCCAAACCCAACGTCCTTCTCAAAGGCACCCGGGAAGGATTTGTTCCTTTTGAAAATGATATGGGAGCCGGAGATACCGGCGATGGAATGGGATGCGCTGCCGGTGACTTCGATGGCGATGGAGATTTGGATCTCTACATCGCCAATGACGGGCCCGATCGCCTGCTGATCAACGATGGCCAAGGCAGCTTCACCGATGAGACGGAGGCGAGAGGGATCGCACAAAACAGGTTTGGCACCGCCATCAGTACGGTGGACATCGATCTGGATGGAGATCTGGATATTTTCCTCGGCCATTATGTCGAATTTTCGGTCGAGACCTTTGAACCATGCATACGGAGCGGGCTCGAAGTCTATTGCTCTCCCAAAAAATTCCCCGGGATCCCCTGCGTATTGTTGGAAAACAACGGCAACGGATATTTCACCGACATTTCTGAAGAAGCGGGCCTGAACACTCTTCCATCCAAGGCGCTCGGCACCATCACAACCGATTTTGATCAGGATGGGGACCCCGACATCTATGTTGCCAACGATGGAGAAGCCAATTTTCTTCTGCTGAATCAGTTCAAGGAAACAGGGGAGGTCTCCTTTAGCGACGAAGCGCTGCTGTCCGGGTGCGCATTGGGAGAGGGCGCAAAATTGGAAGCAGGGATGGGTGTTGATGCAGTCGACCTCGATGGTGACGGAGACGAGGAGATTCTCGTCACCAACTTTGAGGCACAAACAAACTCCTGCTACCGCAATGATGGAGACGGACTCTTCCTCGAAACCAGTTTCTTTAACGGCATGGGCAGTCCTTCCCTGCCGTGGGTCGGGTTTGGAATCCGCGCCATGGACATCAATCTCGATACAATCCCCGATGTCTTCGTGACCAATGGACACGTCATCGACAATGTCAAAGAAGTCTCCAAGGGACAACACCAGTTTGCCCAACCTGATCAACTGTTCATTGGGTCCGCCAACGGATTCACGATTGCCGATCCGCACGCACCTGCACCCCTCAGGGTAGGCAGGGCAGCCATCAGCGGTGACCTGGATGACGATGGCGACCTGGATCTGGTGATCACCTGCTGGGAAACTTCTCCAAGAATCCTCCGCTCGACTGCTGCAGGGATTTCACCGGTGATCGGATTGGAGTTGGAAGGCGATGGAAAGGGATGCCCAACAGATGGAATCGGGGCAAGGATCGAGGTGAAAACCGCTGCGGCCACTTGGCACAGGGAGCATCGGATCCAGTCTTCATATCTTTCCAGCCACGACCCTCGTCAACTCTTTGCACTGAATCAAGGGACTGATTCCGCCGAAGTGACGATTCACTGGCCGGGGGGCCTGACAGAAAGCCGGCACCTCGAAGCCGGTTCCTACCATCGCTGGGTGATGGGGCAGGGAATTACGGAGAGCACGCCGTTCTTGCCGCCGACCCCTTGATCACTCCTTTGGTTGCAACTCACTCGCCAGATAACGCTTCTCATGAATCGTCTTGCTCCCTGAAGTGATCAGCCGACACCACAATTCTGCGTCGTCGCCGATGTTGCGAGCTTCGACACTGAGAAAGACACCTTTCTCCCCTCCATCAAAAACCAATGAAGGATGGTCAACGTTGGCGGCCTCGATCACTGAATTGCCCAACGGGGAGCTGATCCACTCATCGATGCTGTAGCCTGCGCCTTCCTCCGGGGGATAGGACAAGTGTCGACACCGATGAATATCGCCAGTGACGATCATCGCTCCAGAAATCTTTTCTTTGCCGATGAACTCAAGCAGCCCGTTGCGCTCGTGGGGGTAATGCATCCAGTGATCAGTTTTGTTCGGTCGCACCGATCCATTGAAGATCATCCCGGAAGAGATGATCTTGAATGGTGCGCGTGATTCTCGCAGCCCCTTTTTGAGCCACTCCCACTGCTCTTCTCCGAGCAAGGTTGGCTGATTGCTGTCCAACGGTGACGGCTTCGTCTTCCCATACCAGCGGGTATCGAGAAGAAACACTTCCACAGGCCCGCGTCGCAAACTCGTATATATCCCGCCACCTTTGCCATCGCCCACACTGCCCATGGCGTGATACTCCAGGAAAGCCTTGCGCGAGCGATGGCGATTGCTGATCTCCCCGACGGCATCGTTGAGACCGTAGTCATGGTCGTCCCACGTCGCTGCCACTGAGGTGCTGCGAATCAATCGCTCAAGCCCGGGATACCTCCAGAATCCCCTGTAGGCGGCTCGTTGCCGTTCCAGATCAGTGGTATCGATGTATGGAGTATCGCCGAGAAGAATCAACTGATGCGGCTTGCGTTTGGCGATCGCCTGCCAGATTCCATCCGCTTTGACATGCCTGCTGCTGGCACATGAACCAAAGACAAAACGCGCCTCGCCAAGGCCCGTCGGGGGGGTTTCAATCCGTTGATCATCTCCATCGGCAACCACCTCCCCATCGACCTCGATCCGGTAGTGATACGATTCACCGCCACGAACCCCATCGGTGAAGACCAAATCGACGGTCAAATCGGAGAGTGGGCTGGAAACTCTCCGAACCCTTTCGACCTCGCGCCCGTCGCCATCCAGAAGAACTCCCTCCACCTGCCTCCCGGCGGCATCCGCACGGCACCAGAGGTGAATTCTTTCCGAGGTGACCCTGCCCACCATTGGGCCTGATGTGAGAGCCTCCCCGGATTGGAAACCCGGGGGATCTGTCATCAATAGCGAGATGTAAATCAGCAATATCGACATCGGCTCCTCGGCTCAGTTTTCTTTCTTCGACAATCAGTTGTTCAACGGGACTCCCGGCTCGAATATCCTTCTGCAACAGAGAGGTTCAACTTCGATGGCTCGATCCGACCCCGGTGGCTTCTGGTTGCTATTGATCGGCTTGATGGTGCTCGTTCCTTCCATCTGGCTCGAAAGCAGCCTGACCGGGGGCGATGAGCACCGCATCTCTTTTCGTACCGCCCTTGAGACGATGCAGGCGGATCAATGGCTCGTCCCAACTTACGAGGGGGAGCCCCGTTTACGCAAGCCACCGCTTTTTTACTGGGTGTTGACAGCCACTGCAGACCTCTTCGGCCCATCTCTTTTCAATCTGCGCATCTGGGGGGTCCTTTGCGGAGCAATTTTAGCGCTCCTTGCCGCCCGCTGGGGCTACCAGGTTTGCTCAGCGGATCCACTGCTCACCTTTGTCATCCTGATTTCAAGTCTCGGCCTCGCCACCGAATCACGCAGGGCGATGCTCGATATTCCGATGACGCTGTTTCTCATCCTCTCCCTTGAGCGTTGGGGGCAGTGTCTGGCGAAGGGCCGGGCACGGGATGCGGTGGTAGCGGGGTTCTTTCTGGCGATCGCAGGGTTGATCAAGCCTGCGGCGCTATACTTTTTTGCCACCGCAATGGTGGCGATGGCGTTTTTTCACCACCGCGAAAATGAGCGCACCCCCATCTCGAAGCGCATCATCGGTTTTGCTTTGTTCCTGATCAGTTTTTGCGCGCTGTTCCTGCCCTGGTGGGCGTACGTTCAATCCGCCTATCCTGAACTGCTTCAACATCGCCTTGAAGAGCAGGTCGAACGCCGCGAATTTTCATTCTTCAAAATCGAATCGATCCCATCGCTGATCGGTGGCTGGCTGGGTTTGATCGCGCCATGGTCCATCGTTTTGCTCTTTTCCACACTTCATTACCTTCGCCGCCCTGCAGAGGGGCTGATCAGGCCTGAGCGCTGGTTGGCAATCTGGCTGATCATCGCATCGGTCCCATTCCTGTTCATGAAAACATTCGAGAGATACCTGATCCCGCTCTTGCCCATCTTCGCCATCCTCGTTTCTGCATATTTGGATAGCGTTCGTGCGAGTGCCTTGAGACGCCATCTGATGGTGGCGGCGATCTTGACGACGATCCCCGCAATCGCCGTCGGTGTGCTTGTCGGATGGTTTTTTGTTCCGGCTCTGGCGGCGTTCGTTCTGCTGGCGCTGATTCTGGTGTGGAGATACGCATGGATGTCTGATGCGATCAACACTGCTCTGGCTGTGGCGCTGACGTGGGCGACCTGCCTGGGGCTGCTGCTCCCATCCATCGGGATCGGCGAGGGGCCGAAACTCGCAGAAGAAATCCTCAAGAGCCCCATCTACCAGGTTTCGGGACGCCACCTTCCCCTGCTCGACGTGCAGGTGGGTCAGCCGGTATCGGATCTCTCTCTCGACAGAGAGTCTCTCGGGGAACTGCCCTCTGAAACCAGTTACCTGATCGTCGCCGAGTCGGATCTCAAATCACTCCAAGAGATCCTCTCGGGACTTCCTCGTGACAGCGAAATCCTGCATCGATTCGGAGTTTTCCGCTCACGAAAGGTGTTTACCCGTTTCAGCAGATCAGATGCCACCGCAGAAGATTGGCGACAGGCGGTCGAGAGTCGATCCCTGGAAGGATTGAAAAAGCCCTGTGTCATCATCGAAGTAAAGCCCAGATTGAAGTGATCCTTCGATCACGTGCCCGTATCCACTTTCGACTTAAATCGCTGCAGGACCTTTCTCTCGATCAAAACGGAATACCGATACAACACCGGCACCACCAGCAGCGTCATCATCGTCGCCACCAATAGACCTGCAACAAAGACGGTGGCGAAAGGACTCCAGCGAACATCAAAACTGGGGATACCGATGGACATCGGTAACAATCCCGCAATCGTCGAGATCGTGGTCATCAGGATGGGCCGCATCCGTTCATGTCCTGCAATCCTGAGAGCCTGATCAAGGGGGAACCCCTCTGATCTGCGGCGCTGGATAAAGTCGACCAGCACGATGGCATCGTTGACGACGATCCCTGTGAGACCTACCAGCGAAATGAATGCCAGTACCGTGATCCATGCCCGCTCAGGGCGGATCATCCCATCCGGCAAGACATCCCCCAGAAATGCAATCGCTGTCATGACGAGGACCACGCCGGTGAAGGAGAAGGCCACATTGGAGATGATCACCAACGGATGAAATAGGGACCTGAACTGGGTCGACAGCACCAAATAGATGATGAAGAGGGAGATCCAAAACGCCAGGAAGAGACTCCTGAAGGAGCGAGAAGTGGATTCTGCCTCCCCTTCAAAGCTGAGTGCCGCGCCCGGATTTTGGCGTGTCTCCGCATCGAATCGATCGCTGAGAAGGTTTTCAACCGTGGCTGCAGAAATCACGGCATCCGATGTCAGATTGCCGGTGATATTGACCGACCTTTGATAATGGCGACGGCGTAATATCCCTGGCTCCTCGACATCTTCGATGGAACCGATTTGGCTGAAGCGAATCATGCTGCCATCGCCGGAGCGGGTCACCGGAAATTCCAGCGCTTCGAAGGGATCCACTTCACCCTCCGGCTTGAAAAATCGAACCTTGACCGGAATCTCATCATCTTTGCGCAGGTAATCTCCAACGTACACTCCCTCAAAAAGCGCGGCGACAAAGAGGCGCGCTTCCAGGGGGTCGAGACCCAACTTCGACATCGCTTCCGGATCAGGGTTGAAATTCAGGCTTCGGGATCTTTGGTCAAGGTCGCTGGCAAGATCGATCACTCCTTCAAGTCGGCCTCCCGGCTGCGATTCCATCCGTAAGTATTCATAGGTTCTCGCAGCGAGATCGAAGACACGCTGCTGATTATTGCCGTGCACACGAACAGTGACCGGTGCGCCGGTAGGGGGGCCATCCTTCTGTGCGGTGACCTCGATACGGACCTTCTCCTTGCCCCACTTTGCCCCCAACTCTCGGCGTATCGCTTCAATTGCGGTGTTGGGATTGTCAAAGGTGCGCTCTTCAAGCACAGGAAACTCCGCAAGGATCAGGCCGAACTGATGCCCAAATTGGGGTCGATAGGTGGTATCCAGCTTCATCCCGGAAAGACCTACTGCTGCCTCAACAAACCCGGTCTTTCGCAAATCCTTCGATAACTCACGCACAATGGAGTCCGTTTCTTTCAAACCGGTTCCAGGCGCAGTGTTGACAGAAACATTGAGGATAGAGGTGTCTTCCGGGAAAAACACCAGCTTCAGCAACGGTCGCATTCCGTGACCCGGGCCAACCATGCTCTGGTAGACGATGCCGATCGCTGCAAAGAAGAGGAAAATAGCCAAGAGCACAACTTTGCCGCCGTTGCGTTGGTTCCACAAAAATACGCGGTCGTAAATTCTTGATAGCTTCCCGGCCATTCCTTCCCTGGCCAGGTATGCATCGACGCCGACCACACCCTCTTTGGCTTGTACATCCTCCGGCCCCACCAATTGATCAAGATCGCGAACGTGAACCGGCAAAACGATGAGGCATTCGAAGAGGCTCACTGCCAAAGCGGTCGCCACACTGATCGGCAGAATCGAAAAGAAATCTCCAACGGTACCCGTCATCAGCAACATCGGCAGAAACGCCGCAATCGTGGTCAGGGTTGCGGAACAGATGGGCACAAAGACCTCTTGGACACCCTTGATCACTGCGTCGAGGGGAGCTTCGCCCAATTCGCGCTGTCGACGAATATTTTCTAGCACGATGATGGCGTCGTCGACGATGATGCCCACTGTCAGCACAAAGCCGATCAGGCTGACTTCGTTGATGCTTTGCCCCATGATCTCGAAGGCCACCAGAGTCCCCAAAAATGCAAAAACGATGCCGCTGACGGTGAGCACCGCAGACCTGCAAGTGAAAAACACAAACAACGCCAGTGCTCCGAGTGCTGCCACTTCGATGGAGATCTCCCGGCTCGAAGCGATCACCACCGTTGCCAAAACCGCAAGGATCAACACCGCTGCCGATGCAACAGCAGACTTTTTACTGAGAAAGAAGTAGAGCGCAGAGATCACCAGACACAACGCAAGCATCAGGCTGTCGTGCAACACCGACATCGAGGCATTGATCTTGCGAGTGGAATCCAGAATGAAGTGAACATCGAAGGGTATGTCCTTGCGCACCGCTTGAAATTTCGCGGTGACATCGAGGACCGCATTGCGAATTGTCTCCGCATTGGCATCGCCATCCTTGAGCACCCTGCAGCCGATGGCGTCTTCCCCATCGAGGCTGTTCCCGACCGCTTCGCGGATCGGAACCACTCCCGTTTCACCGGCAGTTACCAGATCCGCAACACGAATCCGCGATCCCGAGCCTTCATTCGAGACGATGACATCGAGAAGATCTTCCGGAGAACGGGGGCGGGTATCGATCCTGATCGATCGCTCCCCCAAATCGGTTTCGATCTGGCCTGCGGGAATGAAGCCACCCTGGCGATTGATCGCATTGAGGACTTCCTGAAAACTGACTCCGTATCTCTCCAGAAGATCAGGATTGAGGGCGATCTGGAATTGGTCATACTCTTCCCCGGCAAAGTCGATCCGCTTTATCCCGGGGATCCGCTCCAGTTCATCGCGAAGATCCTTGGCCAACAGAATCAATGCACGTTTTCTCAATTGCGAATCGGCGCGTTTGACGATCGTCACCTGGATCACCGGAACCCAAGAATCGACATCCAGTTCCGCAAAAACAGGCTGAAGCGCTTTGCCGTTCACCTGTGGCAGGGCATTGAGCGAAGACAACACGCGCAATCGAAATTCCCGATACTCGGTTTCCGTCGTCAGATTATCATCAAACTTGACGACGACTTCGCTGCGCCCCGGCACCGATGTGCTCGAAACGTACTCGGCAGATTCCAGACCACGAACTGCATTTTCAACCGGCTTGGTGACGAGTCGTTCGACTTCTTCTGCGGATGCCCCCGGATACCGAAGGGAAACCTGCACTTGCCGGAATGACATATTGGGAAACACTTCGATCGGCAGATTGGGGATCGCTACCAACAGCGCGTAAGCGATCAGCCCGAAGAAGACGATGTTGACCGGCACCGTCGAGCGAAGCACCAATTGAAAGAAAGAGCGCATCGCTACTCCGAGGTCAGGGGAACCAATTCAACCCCAACGGGCATGTTGCCGGTTGTAACCAGCCAACTGGTATCATCGCTGCGAATAGGATAGACCGAATAGGTTTTTCCTGCGGTATCAACGACGATCCACTGCTCCAATTGCCGTCCGATGAACTTTTTGGGAATCCTGACGCCACCTCTGCTGTCCCTGATTCTCAGGGAGGCACGAATCTCTAGGCCGCCCCCGGTTTCATGGGAAGCAAGCGAGAACTCTTCTGCCGGAATTTCGATGGTGACCTCGCGACGGTGGGTACCGGGATGGGGGACTGATCCAACCCGTATCTTTGATGGCTTGAGAGGCGTCTCACCCAACACCCTGTGCAATTTCAGCGTGCCTTCTGATAGTGAGCGGATCTCTTCTTCAGACATGGGAATCGTCAGGTCAAAGTGGGATCGATCGACCAACGTCATCATCGTTTGACCCATCGTCAGCCCTGAGCCCTGAACGACATCACAACTCTCCACATGCCATCCAGCCGGAGCGAGCAGCGTTGATTGCTGGATCTTTTCTTCGAGCACTTCCAATTCTGATTCGACCAAGCGCACCGAGAGTTGAGAATCGGCGAGGGCGATTCTTGCGGAATCTGCGACAGCGGTGGCCTCTTCCCATTTCTGCAACGCCTGATCATAGATGCTTTGGGATGCATCCCCTTTATCGCGCAGCGCAGAGATGCGTTCCAATTCCTTGGCCGCCAATCGCGCCGCAGAATCGGAGCGCACCGAAGCCAATCGCGCTCTCTCAGTCGCGCTTTGCGCCAATTCGAGACGAATCTGCAGAGTTTTCTTTTGGGCTTTGTCGATGGAGGCATCGACCTGGATCGCTGCGACCCATTCGCCATCCCTTCCCGGAATCCGGTCCCCTTCCGTAAAGAAAACCTCCTCCACGCGAAAGAAGCCCATCGCCCCGCTGACCAAAACTAGGCTCTCTCCCGGATGGGTATAAGCGGTGAACATCCTTGTGGTGACCGCAGGGTGGTCAAAGGGTTTCCAACGATCGTCATCCACCGCTACGGCGGATGAGGAGGCGGTCAAAAAGAGAAGGGAAGCGGCCAAAAGGTTCATGGATCTCTCCGAAGAATCACGGGTATTGTGGGTATGATACATCAGCTTTACGACCCGGGTGGTTTGATTGATCCATAATTGTTGAATTGGTGTCTGCAAGGATGCGCTGCCGGAAAGGAACCGACGTGAGCCGGCTGGACCCTGTGCGCCTGCGAATCATCGGCAGCCTGCTCGAATCTGTCGCTGAAGATATGGGGATTGCCCTGGAGCGAGCAGGGATATCACCCAACATCAAAGAACGCCTCGATCACTCTTGCGCCATCTTTGACGCGGAAGGGGAAATGGTCGCCCAGGCAGCCCACATCCCGGTCCACCTCGGTGCCATGCCGATGGCTGTCAAGTCTGCAAGGAAGCATGCAGCTTTTGCCGATGGAGATGTGGTCCTCGTCAACGATCCTGCGATGGGCGGAACCCACCTCCCCGACATCACGGCGATCCAGGCTTTTCGCCTCCACCCCTCTGACCCCGAGCCGATCGCCTATGTCGCCAACAGGGCCCACCATGCCGATGTCGGCGGAAGTGTCCCGGGATCGATGGGCATCACCGATCGCCTTGAGGATGAAGGCGTCATCATCCCGCCAACGACATGGATCACTGGCGGAGTAATCGACCGCGCCTGCGAAAGCACCATCGTCGGCCAAATGAGGTTTCCCGAAGAGCGTCGCGGGGATCTGCTCGCCCAGAAAGCAGCGCTGCAAACCGGTATCGATGGCTTGGTTCGCCTCATCGAACGCCTCGGAGAAGCTGAACTGCTCGCAGGATTCAAAGAGCTGCAGGACGCTGCCGAAAAACATGTCCGTGCCCTTTTTGATCAGATCCCCGATGGTCGCTACCTCGCAATCGAACAACTGGATGGAGATGGATACAGCGATCAGCCGATCTTGTTGAAACTCGCCATCGATGTCGCTGGAGACACTGCACGCTTTGATTTCGATGGAACATCCTCCGCATGTCGTGGACCGATGAACTGCAGCACCCCGGTTACCCATTCCGCTGTTCAATACGCTCTTCGTTGCCTCGCTCCAGAAGAGATTCCTGCCAGCGGGGGAACGCTGAGACCCATCGAGATGGTGATCCCCGAAGGCAGCGTTCTCGATCCTCCGCAGGACAGGCCCGTTGCAGGGGGTAATGTGGAAACCTCCCAACGCCTCGTTGATCTCATCTTCTCCGCATTGGCTCACGCGTTGCCCGAGCGGATCCCTGCCCAATCCCAGGGGACAATGAACAACGTCGTCTTCTCCTGTGATGCCGGCACCCACTACGAAACCGTGGGCGGTGGCTGCGGTGGCGGACCATTGAGGCCCGGTGCCAGCGGACTCCAGGTGCATATGACCAACACCCTCAACACTCCCATCGAGCGCCTTGAGCAGGTGCTCCCCATTCGTGTGACCCACTATCAATTGCGCAGTGGAACCGGAGGGGCGGGCCAACACCCCGGAGGAGATGGGATCATTCGCGAGTTTGAATTCCTTGCAGATATGGATGTCTCACTGCTGACAGAAAGAAGAACTCTGGCCCCGGCAGGATGCGCTTCTGGCGAACCTGGATCAGTGGGCAGAAATCTGCGCATTACCTCCGCCGGCGAAGAGGTTCTTTCCGGCAAGTGGCAGGGACGCATTTACTGCGGAGAACGTCTTCGCATAGAAACTCCCGGCGGGGGCGGTTGGGGCTGTCCTGACTGAGAATCGCTGCCAACAGAACAAGAGTGCGCTTATACTGCTTTCATCCCGTACCCCGTCCGCCAGAGGAGATTTCCATCGTGACAGTTGCCATCGAACTGAGGAATGTCGTCAAGACCTACGGTGATTTCCGAGCAGTCGATGATGTTTCATTTGCGGTTGAAGAAGGGTCCATCTGCGGATTTCTGGGGCCCAATGGTGCCGGCAAAACCACATCGATCCGCATGATTCTCGATATCCTGCGCCCTACCTCCGGAACGATTTCCGTCCTTGGTCACTCGGTGATCGCAGAGGTTCGCGATCGCATCGGCTACCTCCCGGAAGAGAAGGGTCTCTACAAAAAGATGACCGCCTCCGGAGTCATCGCCTACTTCGCCATCCTCAAGGGAATGCCTTCCGGGAAGGCCCGTGAAAAGGCCCGCGAACTGCTGGACCGCTATGGTCTCGGCGCATTCAAGGATCACAAGTGCGAGGCGTTGTCGAAGGGAATGGGCCAAAAGGTCCAAGTGCTCGCATCTATTGCCCACGATCCGGATCTGGTGATCCTCGATGAGCCCTTTAGCGGCCTCGACCCGGTCAACCAGGGAGTGATGGAAGAGGTGATCCAGGATCTCAGGGCCCGCGGAAAGACGGTACTCTTCTCGACCCATGTCATGGCCCATGCGGAAAGAATTTGTGAAAGCATTGTCGTCATCGCTGCGGGCAAGATGGCGTTTCACGGCTCCGTCTCAGAGGCTCGCAAATTGCTCCCCAGCCGAATCAGGGTACGCGGCGAGGAGATCGATGAAATGATCACCAAGATTCCCGGTGTGGAAGCGGTCAACCCTTCCAGCGACGGCAGGCCCGGGGTTCTTGAGTTGCACGTTTCCGAGGAAACCGATCCGCGCGCACTACTGAAGTTGTTTTTTGACTCCGGTAAATCTCTCGACACCTTTGAAGTGGTGCAGCCGGATCTTCACGAAATCTTTGTCCACTTGGTTGGGGAAGAAGCGAGAGAGGCGGCTATCCGATGACCAGGATCTTTCGAGTCGCCCAAAGGGAATATCTGGAGAACGTCAAAACCAAAGGTTTCTGGATCGGCATCCTGCTCTTTCCCTTCATGATTTGGTTGATGATGGAGGTTCCCAGGTTTCTTGAAGAGAAGGGGATCCCCACCCGCCACGTGGTCATCGTCGCCCGCGATGCAGAAGCGGGGGAACTCGCACGCCAACGCCTCATTCTGCTGAATCGACAAAAGATTCTCTTCGCTCTCCAACAACATATCGCCGAAGAAACCGCTCCCCAAAGAGAGGAGATGCTGGAGGGTCAGAAGATCGATGCGGCCGAGTTGCTCGAAAAGCTGGAAGAAGGCCTGGAACAATTGAATCAAGGCTCCGCCGAGATCAACCCCTTCAATCCCAAGCAATTGATCGACATCGGAGATTTGGTCCCGGACGACTTCCTCATCAATGATTTTCGTTGGCGAGGGATGAAGAGCCTGATGCTGTCCCAATTGCCTGAGGGCGCTGCGGAGTTCGTCGAGCCGGATCCGCGATTCATGGAAGTGAGCTTGCCGGCCGGGCTCACGGAACAGTCGACCGACGAGGAGATCGAAGAGGCGCTACGCCCCTACCTGCGATCAGAGGAGCGCTACCCCGTCGACGACAGCGATGTCGATCTGTTCGCCCTCGTCTTGATCCCGGAAGACGTACTCAGCGAAAAAGAGCCGATCCGCTTTTGGTCATCCAACCTTGCCGACACCGACCTGCGCGATGCCATCACAGGTGTTTTGACCGACAAGATTCGGCAGATGGAATACGATCAGCGCGGAATCTCCTCTGTCGAAGTCGCCGAAATATCCCAGCTCCGCATTCGATCCAACAGCTTCAACCCCAACAAAGAGGCCGGAGAGGAAAAGGTCGGGATCCGCGACAAGATTCGCCAATATGCTCCTGTCGGCTTCGTTTATCTGCTGTGGATCGCCATCTTCACCGTCGCACAAATGTTGCTCAACAACACCATCGAAGAAAAATCGAACCGCATCATCGAAGTGCTCCTCTCCTCAGTGACCACCAATGAATTACTGTTGGGGAAAGTTTTCGGTGTCGCAGCGGTGGGCGTCACGATGCAATGTGCATGGATCGGCTCCCTCATCGGCCTCATGCGGCTAAAAGCGGGGCCGGGGGCTGAGTGGATTGTCGATGTGATGGCAGCGGTCATCTCACCGGAGTTACTGATCGGATTCATCTTCTACTTTGTCACCGGTTACCTCTTCTATGCATTCCTCTTCGCCGGCATTGGAAGTATCTGTAACACCATCAAGGAAGCGCAGAACTTCATGGGTCCAATGATGCTGATTCTGATGGTCCCGCTGGGAACGATGGTGTTCATCCCCAACGACCCCAATGGAACCATCGCCACGGCGATGTCCTGGGTGCCCCCGTGGACCCCTTTCATCATGATGAACCGGATGGCTGCAAGCCCGCCGATGGCAGAGATCATCGGTACCGGGGTGATGTTGGTAATCTCGGTGGTCATGGTCTACTGGTTGTCCGCCAAGGTCTTTCGGATAGGGGTTCTGAGAACAGGGCAGCCTCCCAAGTTCATGGAGCTGCTTGGTTGGTTGAAACCCAGCAAATCTTGACTCCGCCACCTCGCCCCCTGCGCTACTTTTGGAACCTCCTCGGTTTCCTCGCCCTGGGCTTGGGGATCATCGGCATCCCGCTGCCGGTGTTACCGACGACTCCGTTCATTCTTTTGGCAGCGTATCTGTTTGCAAAAGGTTCCCCGCGTTACCACGCATGGCTGAGGAATCACAAAACCTTTGGCAAAATAGTTCGGGACTGGGAAGAGCATGGATCGATTCCGACGCGGACGAAAATTATCGCGACGGTGATGATCGCCATCGCCATCTCTTTTCCGCTATGGATCACACGTGAAAATGTTCCTGTAGAAGCGCGGTGGGCAACCGCAATCCTCGCCGGGATCGGCTGGACCTACGTCATCACTCGACCTTCGGGACCAGCCTCTGGGCCAAGCAAGCACGATTTGGCGGACAAGAATCCGGAGTGACTACTCGTCCTCGTCGTCGGCATCATCGATACCCAAGTATAGAGAACCGTTGATGGTAGACAGGTACGGCTCCAACGGGATCTCCTCTTGTTTGATGAATCCCTTTTCAGGAAGCGCTCCGGCGTGAACCAACTCGACAACGGCGGCGACTGAGCACGCGGTAGTCCAGCTGATGGCGCGCCACTCGGTGTCGTTGACTTCGATGGGGCGATATTCGCCGACGAATTCTTCCCGCTGAAGATCCCCGGACTGCCAACCCTCGACGGCTGCGTGGACGTAAACCACGTCATCCGGCACCGGCGGGCACGCCTCCACGAGAATCCGTCCTGCCTCTTCACGGTCACGGTGCATTCCCAGCTCATGAAGGAAGAAGCGCATGCGGTCACAGTGGCCGGGATAGCGCATCGTTTTGTAGTTGAGGGTTTCTAATTTTCCAGCCCAGGTTTCGCACATCGTTCCAAGCCCACCGGAGGTGGTGAACGCTTCCAGGCGAAGACCATTGACGTGAATCGTCTCCAGCCCCTCCAGCGAAGGCACCATCGAACGCTCACCCATGCTGATCACTTCGCACTCATTGAGATATTCATTGACGACACCGGCCGCAGACCAGGTGAAGGAGTATCCCATGCTGCCACGGGGATGTTCGGGAAGGGCGCCGACTCGCAACTCGATGGAGCGCACCTTTTCAAACTGGCGCGCGAGATCGGCTCCAACGATACCGATGAATCCCGGAGCGAGACCACACTGGGGAGCGAGTACGGAATTGGCATCACCCGCCATCTCCTGGATGGCATTGGTGGTCGGAACATCCTCTGTGAGATCGAAGTAGTGGACCCCCTGATTGAAAGCAGCTTCGGCCACCGGCAGATTGAATTGGTAAGGCAAACAAGAGACGACACCCTGGCAACCATCCAGGGCCGCCTTCAATGCAGAGGTGTCGGAAACATCGAGGACATCCGCTGGAAAGGTCAGCCCCTCCACCTCTCTGGCATCGCGGCCAATTACCTCAAAACCCGCTCTCTGAAGAAGCGTTCCGACGAGGCTGCCGACCTTGCCGAGCCCGACGACGAGTACCTTATCGATGTTGGCCATGATCCCGTTCCTTCCACTCTTTCTGCAGCCGTTTCCCGCCGGCTGGAAGAATCGAGCCTTATCCTATCCATGGACCCCGATCTGACAAGCAGACCGCAAGAATGGCCCTGTCGCCGCCGTTAAAATGCGCCTGAAAGCCTGAATTACACGCTTTGCCACTGTCGGGTGGCCATTCGGTGGGACAGAACGGAAACAGCGGAGGGATCAGCTGAAGAGCTCATAAAAGGGCACGTACTTGCCAAAGAACCAGCCGGCCACCCCGCCGATCCCTGCCCCGGCGAGGGACCACCAAAGAGAGGTAAATTCACCGAGCAGGATCGCCCCGGTGATCGCCCCCAAAATACTGCAGATGATCATGTAGATCAGTTTCAGCATTCTCTCTCCCTTCAGTGAATCAGAAGGTCCGCATCGGGAAGCCTGACGACGTTTCCGTTTTCCTCCACCTCGATGCCGAGGGTGATGCGGGTTTCAGAACCGTTCGTTTGCGTTTTTACAGAAGCGCGAATCCCGGATTGATCATCACCGATCTCGATTTCTGCACTTTGGTCCTCCAATACCAGGACCCTGGGGGAAGCCAGTTTTTCCTGCCCCTTCGACAATGTGAATGAGACATCGATTTGATTCCCGGCGACTTTGCGAGCGCTCGCCTCAACCTGCCAGCCCGCCACCTCAAGGGAGGTCGAGGACGGGCCTGCGTGTTCATGAAGTCGGTCGACGAAGTTCATCTCCAGCAATACTGCGCTGTGGTCCGATGGAAAAGTGCGATCGCGCACAGCGATGGAGTCATCTTCCCATACCTGCGGAAATACCGTCGTCGATCGCGGCACCAATTCTGTTTCGCTGCTGTATTCATGCAGGTAAAGCCGATCGATCCTGTCGAAACCCTGCTCCTCTTCGTCGGTCCCGCGAAACATCGGCGACCAGGTGATCCCCGGATGATGCACCGGATCGGGGTGGATCATCCGATAGACATCTGTGAAACCTTTCGACACCGCCAACATGCTGACCGGCAGATCGAGAGCCCTGCGACGCTTGAAAACCGAAGCGGTATCTTTTGTCCAATCGAGGTGGGAGGGGGTGTTCCAATCCCCTCCGACCAACAAGGGCAGGCCCGACTCAAAATGGCCCAGCTCTTCGATACGCCCGAGAAGTCTCTCCGCCTCGGGAAGTCGCTGCGATCTTTCAAACTCTGACTTGAGCAACTCTTCGTCACTGATCCCCGGGTTGTCCCTGACGACGTAGGGGATGTAATCGCGGTAATCGAGCCAGATGCTCCAGGCGAGAAACTCCCGACCACTGGAGTGCACCAGCCTTGCTCCGATGCCGTGCCACGGTTCATGGTCAAAGGTCTCGGCGATGTCGTAACGGGTCAGAATGCAAAGGTGGGGGCTCTCCCCCTGGTACTGATTCCACCCCATCTGCTCCGCCAGCCACGCGCCCAACAGGGGGCGATCACCGTTGATGTCGTAACTCTCCTGCATCAGCACCACGTCCGCCTTGGAATCGCGGATGACCGCCAGAATCTTCTCCGGTCCCTGATCCACTTCGTTGCCGCCGCGCCAGGCGTTCCAGACGAGAACATTGATGGCATCGCTCCGGGCTGCGGCTGAATCGGAAGTGGAATCACGAAGTGGCCCGGAAACACAACCAACCAACCACACCATCAGCGAAAAGATGATGCAGCACCGAACTGAAAAGACTGAATAGATAGAACTCATGACGATGGCTCCTGCATTTATTTCAACATTGAGCACGGTCACAGAAAAGGCCCGATCCGTCTTCCGGAACGGGCCATTTCCGATGAAGCGAAAAAGCGCTTCTGATCAGGTGATCTGGTCCGCCGATGGGTAACACTGACGTCCGGGGCGGCACCCTTCCGGGCACACATCATCGCCATCAGGTCCGTGGTACGCCATCGTCCGCAGGCAATGGAAGAAGGCTGTATCGGCGGTAAAGTTGTCCTCAAATGCGCTGCGACGGTACTCCGTATTCAGCAACATCGTCTTGGTGCGCAAACAGGGACAGACATCCTCAGGCAACAGCGGTGGTTTTTGCATCGCCATCCTCAGCCCTCCTCTCTCGCACGGACTGCACGCACGGCCCTGCGCAGCAACCCTTGAAGCATCGGCACCTTGTAAGCATTTTGTGAAAGCGGACTCGCTCCGACAGCAACGATCAAAGAAGCCTGAGCCGCCTCATCTTTGGCGCCATCGAGTTTTTTCTCGATGTCCTCGCGCCTGAGGGGGGCAGGGGAAACCGCCCCAAATACCACCCGGTGATCTCCCTTGCGGCCGCCGCGATCGAGGAGAATCGTCACACTCGCCTGGGCCCAGTCGAAACTTTGCTTTTCTCGCGCCTCTTCGTAGGCCCACAGGGATGTCTCGGTGCTGGCGGGCAGGAGCACCCGGCGAACAAACTCCCCCTCAGCAAGCCGCACCTCTTTGAGGGGATCCTCCGAAGGGCCGATGAAAAATTCTGCTGCGGCCACTTCATGGATTCTGTCCCTGCCCTGAATCTCGACGATCGCCTCGTGGGCAACCAACACCGGTGCAAGATTGGAAGGCTGCGTGGCGGAACAGATCTGATTGTCATAAACAGCGTGAAACTCGTTCTCGCCATCCTTGGCCCAGCAGCCGGTGCCCCCGTTTTTGATGCAGGGGAAGCCCTCGTGTCGCAAGTACCAACAGCGGGGCTTTTGACACAAGTTGCCGCCAACGGTAGCCATATTGCGAATCTGCGGAGTGGCCGCATGGACGACGGTGGTGCTGACCGCAGGGAAGCGTTGACGAACCTCTTCGTGGTCGGCAACAGCGGCCATCTTGACCAGCGCGCCCAGCCAGATACCTCGCTCATCCGATTCGATACGATCCAAACCCGGAAGCTGTTTGAGGTCGACGACACTGTCCGGGCTTGCCACATGCTCTTTGACACGGTTGAGCAGATCGGTTCCCGCAGCCATGTAGGGTGCAGCATCCCCTTTCTGCTCCCGCATCGCTTCAGCCGGAGTCGTTGGCCGGATCAATTTGAAGGGTTTCATAGCCGCTCTCCCTTCTGTTTCGGCGCACCTCCCGGAGCGTTTCCTCCCGAGCCGTTCCCTCTTGAAGCGTCCCGCAGCGCGATCGCCTCAAGAACCTTCTTCGGCGTGATGGGAAGGTCGTAAATGCGAACACCGATCGCATCCGCCACCGCATTGGCCACCGCCGCAGCGGTGGCGACGATCGGCGGCTCGCCCAATCCCATCACCTGGGTGTTTGATTTTCCGTTGAAAACGTCAAGCAAGACCACGTCGATCTGTGGGCAATCCGCCGCGCCGAGAATCTTGTAGTTTTCAAGATCATCGTTGAGCATGCGGCCTTTTTGCCGATCCATGACCCTGCGCTCGAAAAGTGCAAAGGAAACACCCTGGATCACTCCCCCTCGAACCTGACTCTCCGATGTCAGCGGGTTGATGATCTTGCCCGCATCCGCAACGGCGACCACTTTCAAAACTTGGACCTCGCCGGTTTCCTCGTCGACCTCAACCAACGCCGACTGAACACCGGCATTGGTATCTGCGAAGCCCTCATAATTGCGACGGGGGCGCCCTTTGAGCACTTCGATGGCATCTTCGTCCATGAGCGCACATGCATCCTTGAAGGTCAGATTCAGGGATCCCATGCCCACTTTGTGGACCTCCTGGTCCTTCAGGTCGAGCTCGCTGGCGATCCAACCCTTGCGTTCAGCGACCACCTCCAAAAGTTGCTTTTTGGCGTGGTGGGCCGCCAGCCTCGCAGCGGGAGTGAGCGTGCCAATGGTGGTGGAGCCGCCACTGGCGGGACCCTTGGGATCATCGGTGTTGCCGATGCGGGTCGTGACCTGTTCCAGGTCGAGCCCCAATTCCTCGGCGACGACCATCCCCATGACGGTACGAGTGCCGGTGCCGATATCCTGGGCACCGTTGCGAACCTCGACCTGGCCATCCTGGGTGATCCTGACCAGCGCACTGGCACCGCCGCCGCCGGCTGAAAACCAAAGATTGCTGGCGAGGCCGACCCCCTTGCGCTTGATGCCGGCGGGTCGCTTTTGATCCCAGCCGATACGCTGTTTGGCGATGTCGTATTCGAAAAGCCGAATCGGATGATCATCATTCTTTTTGCGGAACTCGACCCGATCCATGCCGATCTTGTTGGCAGCCATATCCATCATCTGTTCGAGCGCGAAAGCTCCTTGTGGCCACCCCGGCGCGCGGTGAGCGCGTGCGCCGCCGGTATTGGTGCGAACCCCGTACTCAACCTTGTCGGTTTCTCCGATGTTGTAGATGCCATCGTTGTGGGCGCCGGCACCACCGGTACCCGCACCGGGGGTTCCCCAGCTGCGTATGCGGGTGCCGACGATTTCGCCGTCCTTGTTGACCCCCATCTTCATCTGCTGGAGCGAGTCGGGGCGATTGCCGGCGCTCACCTGCTCGGCGGAACGATCGAGCATCATGTGCACCGGAACTCCTGCCTCCTTCGACAGGAGTGCACCAAGGACTCCTTCGCGTCCGGCGCTGAACTTGGAGCCGAAGCCACCGCCGACGTACTCGGACATCACTTGGCAATCCTTGGCCTTGACCCGGCTCCAGTTGCTCGTCATTTCATTGCGGAAGCCAAAGGTCGCCTGGCTCGATGCCCAGAAGATCAGTCGCCCATCCTCCCACGTGCAAACTCCCCCGTGGGTCTCAAGGGGGGCATGGGTTTGCACCTCGGTGTGAAACTCACCCTCGACGGAGACATCCGCCTCGTCGATGATCTTTTTAACTTCCGCTTCCTGTCGGGCGAGGCGCGAATCCGCATTTCCCCCGCCTCTGCGCCCCATCCGCGGACTGGTGCGAACGACGTTCTTTTGGCCACCACGCCCGACCTGCGGGGCACCCTCCTTGCGTGAATCTTCAACGGTCACACAGTGGGGCTTGATGTCGTATTCAACTTCGATGGCGCGCAGTGCCGCTTCTGCCTGCGCCTCCGTCGCCGCCGCAACAGCGGCAACTTCCGCACCTGCATAGCGTGCGCTTTGATCTTCAAAGATCTCGGGGCCTTTCAGCACCGCCTTGACCCCGGGCATCGCACTCGCTTTTTCAGTATCGATGGAAACGATGTCTGCGTTGGCGTGGGGGCTGCGCAGGATCTTGCCGTAGATCATCCCCTCTGGTTGCTGGTCGTATGCGTAACGGGCTGCTCCTGTCACCTTGGCGACCGCATCGACTCTGGGATAGGTTTGGCCGATCAGGTGCAGACGCTCCCCCGGCTGCCATGGTTTGACATCGTCATCCTGGATACGCACCGTCAAATCCTTGAACTGGTTGCCGAATCCGACCCTGATGGTGATCTCCTGAGCCATCACTTGCCTCCCGTCCGGGAGGCGTGCTGCACCGCCTCAATGATGTTTTGGTAGGTTCCACAGCGGCAGAGATTTCCCGAGAGACCTTGGCGGATCTCGTCACGGGTGGGTCTCGGGTTGTCGTTGAGCATCGCTGTGCAGGTGACGACCATCCCCGGTGTGCAAAAACCGCACTGAAGGGCGTCCTTTTCGATGAAAGCCTTCTGGAGTTGTGTCAGATTCTCCGGGGTGCCGATTCCCTCGACTGTGGTGATCTCCTTGCCAACCGCATCGACTGCGAGCATCGAACAACTGTCGACCACTTTTCCATCGAGGAGAACTGTGCAGGCTCCGCAGGAGCCGCGATCGCAGACACGCTTGGGTCCGGTGACCCCCAGATCGTTGCGCAGGAAATCGAGCAGCGTCGTGCTCGGTGGTGCAGACGCAGAATTCTTGCTGCCGTTCACCTGCAGGGTGATCTTCTCTGCACCCGGTCCCAGCTCCGTGACCTCATGGCTCCCCGTCTCCTCTGCCAATGCCTCGCCAGGCATTCGGGAGATTCCGGCGGCGGCTGCGGCCACCCCTGCCCCCTGCAGAAAGGCGCGTCTGGATACCCCATCCTTCTGCGTTGAATCGCTTGGGTGATCTACCATTCTCGGCGGCTCCCTTCCGCTTCGGTGGTCTCCGAAGCCAGACGCACCAAATGCTAATCGCCGCAACAGCTCTGTGAAACAACGCAGTTGGTGAACCCTTGGGAGGGGGAGATCCGGAATTGGGGGAGGCTGAATGGGGTGGGAGCAAAAAAAACGGGCCGCAGGAGAACCTGCAGCCCGAATCATTTCTAAAACGATCTCTTTTGATTCGAGAGCGATTTAGTAGCTAGGCGGACCTCCAGCGCCACGCTCTGGACGGGGGCGAGCCTCGCTGACGCGAACACTCCGTCCACCCATCTCACTGCCATCGAGGTTATCGATGGCGTTTGCTGCCGAATCATCCGTCGCGAAGGTAACGAATCCGAAACCCTTGCTACGGCCCGTATCGCGGTCTTTGACCACGACTGCATCGGTGATTTCTCCACATGAATCGAAGTGAGCACGAAGCTCGGCTTCATCCGCTGACCAGGGGAGACCCCCGACAAATACACGATTACCCATTATGCTCCCTGACCTCTCAAAAACCTCCGGAAGGACCGGAGAGACGACCTGGGGAGTGTTGGTCGCCTGTCAAACACGAAACCCGGCGAACCGGGGGAAAAAATCCGGAACCGAGACGGAAGAATCCGCACCGGCTGCCCGGACAACAAAATGATCAAAAGAAGAAAAACGTGGGCACGAAAGGGGCGCACGGTCAAACACACAGGAGAACAAGGAAAAGCGCCTCGATCTTTCGCAGTCGGTCCCCCGCAGGGAACCACAGAAAAGTCGGTGAAGTCTGAAACACGCACTCCGTGATTAATCAGCATCCGACGATAACTCAGTGTCCCTCTTTGGCTGGAAAAAGCAAGGAAAGGCAGGAAATACTCACCGATTGAGCCATATCTCCAGTGCTGAGCGAAGTTTGAGATCGCGGATTTCCGGCATAATCCGCCGCAGAAGCGCCTCTGCGGCCGGATCCGGAACTTGGGTGAGAGCGCAAAGGACCCCATCCCTGTTGCTGGTCGCCCGCTCCCAGAGATGCTCCAGGAATCGCACCACCGGCTCCCCCGAGACCCTCGACAAGGCGGCCAGCTCTGCCCGGGAGAGCCATCCATGCTCTTCAAAACAACGTTGCATATGCCGAAGCAGGGATGCCTCCGTCTCGGCAGAAAGATCTGTGATGGAAAAGGTGGCCAGGGCGAGGAACTCATCGATCTGAAACGACTTCAGAAGGGGACCGCGGGCGGCTCCATCCCAACCCATCTCCCTGATCTTGATGAACAACTGCACCCATTCGTCGCCGGCACCTTGGCACGAGGCGAGCACCTGCGGGATCCAATAACCGAGGACCCCATCGAAGAAAGGCTCCAGCCCTGCAAGGGGCCCCTCTCCCCGGGGGGCCTGAAGAGCCGCCTCCACAAACAGAAGATCTTCGAGGGCTGCGTCCAGCTCCCCCAGTTTCACCCGTTCAGAAATCACCTCGAAGACCGCCAGCAGGCGGACATCTTTGAGCGCCTCCTCCAGGTCATGGCCGATCTGGATGCCCTTTGCGACCCCCGGCCTCTCGCCAACAAGGCGGTCGGCGGTTCCCTGAATTGCATCCCCGGCATCAGCAACTTCTTCCACCTGCGGAACCGATTGCGCCTGCAAAAGGGCGAGCTTCTGCTCCAGGCCGCGGCGCAGACCCTTTTCCGACAGGAGTCGTGCGCGCAGTTCGGTCAGGCTCACCTGTAATTGTTCCTGCGATGACCCCTTGGGGTGATTCCCCTCCGGGGGAGCCACATCAGCTCCATCCCACAGGCGCGCGACAAGAACTCCGCACATCACCGCAAAAAGGTAGGAAAACAGGCGCATTCGCCGATTCATTCGGTTCCCAATCCAGGGCCCCCAGACCCTGAATGCACCACAGGGTCAACGGAGACCAATCCCGATGGTATCGTCTGGGGTATTCTGAACAACCTTGAGAAACCGCTGATCCGGCGCTCGCTGAAGCAGCAATTCCAGGATCGCCGCCCGGAAGGGACACGATGATCGCCAAGCAAAACGAAGCTTCTCCCGCCTACCGATCCATCTTTGCAAAGGCTCTCTTTGCCACGATTGCAATGCTGTTTTTGTGGACCTCTTCCGTCGAAGCGATGCGTCTCACTGTCGGCACCCGCATTGTTGAAACATCTCGAACAACGACCGCCGACCTGCTCGCCGCCCTCGATGAGAATGATCTCGAAACCTTGTCGAAGTCGACCCCGGCAAAGATTCTCCGAACGTTGGCGAAGACTGCGCCGAAGGGTCGCCTGAAACCAGGGCAAACCACAGAGTTGGAAATAAGCGCAGAGGATGGAAGGGATACCCGCGTCTGGGTCTACGGCCCCTCAGGGCGCCACAGAAGTTACGGACTCATCGTGATGCTCCACGGGTATGGAGGAAATGGTCGCTGGCTGGTCACCAGAAGCTACCAGAACTTCGCCAACAAGAATGGTTACATCATCGTCGCCCCGGATGCACAGAGACCTGCGAACAACAAATGGAATGAAGACTTGCCGAAACAACTGCTTGGATCGCCGACGCGCCACTGGTGGTCATATCGCTCCGACGGCTTCATCAACTCCCTCCTCGATGAGTTCACATGGAAATACCCCATCGATCGAAACCGCGTCATCCTGTCGGGAATGTCGATGGGGGGGTGGGGCTCATGGAACCTGGGAGCCCGCTTCAGTGACCGATTCTGCGCCATCGCTCCCCTCGCCGGAGGGCTGTGCATGAAGGACTACGAAACCGACGAGCTCGACGCACGATACAAAGTCCTGCTGGAGAATTTGCGCTGGCTTCCCTCCTACTTTGTCCACGGATCCACCGACAATATCGTTCCAGCTCGTTTCTCACAGATGATCGAGGAGGTCCTCCTCGATCTGGAGTACGACCACGTCTACCAGGAACTGGATGGGGTCGGGCACAATCTCGATCTCAGGGGCGGTGGACAAATCCTGCCAGGGATCCACAAGTGGCTGACAAAGAAGCGCCGGGTTCTCGAACCTCCAGAGATCCTGCTCAATGCCCTGACCACCGACCATGGCCGCCAGCACTGGATTCGCATCGATCGCTTTGAAGATGACAAAGAGCCGGCCAGGGTCGAAGCAAAAATTGAAAAGGGAAACAAGGTCGTCATAGAAAGCAAAAACGTTGCTGCTTTGACCATCTTCGTCTCCAACAAACTGCTCAAGGAAAAAAACAAAATCACCGTCGACTGGAATGGCGAAGAAGCCTTTTCCGAAAAGGTCAAGGAAACCCATGAAGCGCTGGTCGAATCGTGGAAAGATCGCCGTGACCCCTTCCTTCTTCACACGCGCATGATTCAGTTGGAAAAACCTGCCGCCAATTAATAGACCAACAAGGCCTTCTTCCGATTATTATTGTTTGGCTTCAGAGGTCAGAAATATACTATCCCCAGCGAAGCATTCGATTTTGCATGCAGTTCATGATGAAAGAGGAAAGCCATTATGAAGTATTTGGGATATGCGGTATTTGCTTTCGGCGTTGTAGATGCCGTCGGCTCCTGGGTAGGCTTTGATCTCTGGGGTAGCACCGGAATTGTTTTGCCCGAAATGCTGTGGAACATTTCCGCCTACGCAGAAATCGCTTTGGGTTATGCCCTGCTCCGATTCGGCTCGCACGACGAAGAAGAGGTTGAATCCTCCGCCGCTGAAGAAGACGTGACTTCCCACCATGACAGGGGCGATCCTGGAGATGACGGGGAGTAGCCTATTTCTCCCTTTGCTGAATTCGTCTGCGGGTCAGTGGTGATCAACATCGCCAGCCTGCCCAGGTCTGCCAAATTCCATCGAAAGACAGTCGGTTCACACTGGCGACCGAAAATGACACCGTGGCCCAGGAGCGACGATCGAGGCATCGGGCTCTCCTTCCAGGCTTCACAGCGATCGTCTCCCTTCTTCGGTGCTTGGAGATGCTCACTCCCGATTGATGCCAGCTGTCCAGGACGATAGCCTCGAACCTGTAACCCAATCCTTCTTAAATAGTGGAAGAGAATCGATGATCGAAAAAATGAACTGGGTGGGTGACATCGATGGGCACTTGGTCGTCGCTGGCCAGGGCGGCACCGAAACCATTCTCGATCGCCCCGGAGATCTGGTCGCCTACATGATGAAACAGGAGTGCCCAGCCGAACTTCAAGCGTCGATCCTGATTCATGGCTACTGCCTCGCCACTCAAGGCGTGCGGCTTCCGCATCTGGTGCGTCAGGTCCTTGGGAAAACGGGGGCGTTCATCCGCAGTGTCGACATGAACTCGATGCCGCTCTATCAAGCAACAGAGCATTTCCGCCAGTTTTTTGTGGATTGCACAGCAGAGGGACCGGATTTGCAGGAAGCGGTTCTCGCCGAAGTCCAACGCTACTGCCGCGAGCAGGTCTCCTGATCTTCAGTCGAGGAAAAGAACTTCCCCGGAAGCGATATCGAAGACCGCTCCGACCACCTGCAATCCTGCGGCGCTCCCTGAGCAGAAACTCCTGACCTCTTCCACGGTCGCTTGCACATGCCTGGAGACGGCATCGTTGATCACATCGGTTCTCGCTGATCCGGAGGTTTCGACGTAAGCGTTTTGGCACCCCGCCACCGAAGGCTGGATCGCCGCACACACCCGATCGAGAAAGGGGACCTTTGCCGCTTCGGGATCCGCCATCGCCAAGGTGGTTTTAACAGCGCCGCAATCGCGGTGACCGAGCACGAGGATCAATCGGGCACCCAGTCCCTCACAGCCGAAGAGGATGCTCTCGCGCATAAAGTCATCGACGACGTGCCCGGCCACCCTCTGAACGAAGAGCTGGCCGCAGCCTTGCTGAAAGATCACTTCAGGGGGAACCCGCGAATCGGCACAGGAGAGGATCACCGCAAACGGCTCCTGGCTGGGAACGGCTCCCGACTCGGGAACCGGGAGTTGCAGGGAGCGGTCTTCCTGATGCATCGCCGCCATGAATTCGGCATTGCCCGATTGCAAGCGTGCCAATGCCTCTGCTGCGGAGATCATCGCGCCCCCTTTCGCTGAACAGGATAACGAATGGGAATGAGGTGTGCCCGCGAATCTCTGCCACCACCGGGTTGTGCTCCCTGATCAGCAAGAAGGCGGCAGAAGGGGAGTTGCGAGGGTGACGCCGAGAAGCACCTGCAAACAAGCCTCGACAGGAAAAGCAATTCCGGTTGTCATGGTGCCATGAGTACAGAAGAGGAAAATCACCACCCCCCCGAAGCTTCAGCAAAGATGACCGGAGAATCGGCAGGGGGAGAGCCGAAATCTCCGGTCAGGGGTACCTCTGTGGAACCCCACCAGGAGAAGATTCAGCCGGCGCACGCCGCAAGCTGCTTTGCCCTGGTCTCGGGTTTCTTGTTGTGGGCTGACTTATGGACGAAATCTGTGGCGTTCCAGTTCCTGGAAGTTTCCATCTTTACCACTCCGTCAGGGCTCCCTGCGGTGACACGCTCGCCGATCCATGAAATCTGGCCCGGTTTCGGACTGGAAGCGGCACTGAATCTGGGCGCATTCAATGGTTGGTTTGCCTGGGCGCCGTGGCTGTTGATCGGCATCTCGATCCTTGCGGTGCCCTTCTGTTTCTACCTTGCCGCATTCCGCTCTGGACGTTGGATCTCAATTGTGGCATTTGCAATGATCGCTTCAGGCGCTGCCGGAAATCTCTACGACCGCATCACCATCGGTGGTGTGCGCGATTTTATTCGCTGGTCCGTTCACTGGGGTGACAAGGAATACGTCTGGCCCAACTTTAATATCGCAGACAGTGCCATCGTTTGCGGAGTCATCTTCATCGCCTGGTTGGAATGGAATCGGCCTGTCCCCGACTCTGCCAAGCCTCATACAGCAGAAGAGCCAACGGCAAACTGAACACCCAAATTGGATTCCATTGCGGGGCCTCCCAAACTCCGGCAGCACGCCAACTGTCCAAGATTCGATAATTGAGAAGAACGGTGATGGTCAATAGCAGAGCGCCGCGGGATGGACTGATCACCGTCGGCAACAGCAGCCACAGTGCATACCAAGGATGCAGCGTTGGTGTCAGCAGAATGAAACCCAACATCAGGATGCGGGTCGCCCGCCAACTCTCCTGATCGCGAACCGCCCAAGCCAACCACAACCAAGCGGCGATCAGTCCAAACCGGATCATGCGCGTCACGGCATCGTTGGCGTCATGAACATCAGCGCCAAAAAGTGTGCCTATCGGCTCAAACAGCAACCCGCCCGAATACCAACTCATGGCGTAAGCACCCAACCCATCGATGGCAGCGATGCTCCATCCCGACAGATAAAGAGCGGCGGTCCCAAACAGGCCGCCGCAAAAGATGGCGAGGGATGCCCAGCCCATCTTTTTGACCAGATGAAACACCAACCCCGCTGGCACCAGGAGCGTCGCCGTTGACAGCGACAAAAAACCGGCACCTCCCCAGCGCCGCTTGCCCTCGATAAAGATCAAAGCCAACCCCAGGAGCAACAAGGCCAGAAAGTGCACATGTGCGCCGATGGCGCTCTCAAGAATCGGCAGTGGATGCCAACACCACAGGATACTGCGGCGCACATCGCTTCCTCTTCGGTGCAGGATTCGGCACAACAACAACCCGATGACGAGATCGATGGCCACCATCGATCCTCGCCATATCGATTCGGAGCGCCCGCTGATGAGAAACGCCCCTTGGGCCATGGGAGGATAGACGGTCGGCAATTCCTGATGATTGATACGTTCGCGAATCTGCTGCCACTGATCGCCGGCCGCAATCGAATCCAGCGCGGTGTCATCGGGGGCGATGCCGTAAGGCGACAGCCCTTGCCGTTGAACTTCCCCATCCCACAGATACCGCCAAAGGTCATCGCTGAGAATTGGATCCGCACCGAGAAGCAAGAGCCGCACCAGTGCTCCCCCCAGCAGAATCACCGCCATCGCCTGTGCCTTTGGAACCTTTGAGAGCCACCGATATCCCACCGCCATCCACAGCGCCAACAACAGGGCGAAGAAGATATGGGGAGACAGCGGTTCGTCGTGAGTCAGGTGGTCGCAGCTTTGCAACCACAGCCACCAACTTCCACAAAACAAGATGAGAAGCAGAACCGAAACGGCCATTTTTTGCGCCGGGGTCATCGACGGCGAACCTTGATCCACAGGTCGCCGGATGCATCCGCCATCGCCTCAGAACCCGCCGGGGTCCACGAGAAGGTGGTCCAGCCTTCGATCAATAGCGGTCCCTCGACAGGCTTGCCCGGCTCGACAGATCCCTGGGCAAGAAGTGGAATGTTCTGAAATCCTTGGCGCGAATCGAGGTAGACCCGAGTCTCTCTCGCCGGGGCGGTTTTTTCCTTCAACGAAGATGTCTCTGCCGATTGCCTCGAAGTGACGGTGACTCTCAGGGCGACACCCTCGATCTCCCTTTCGGGCATCCTGTACCCAAACCGCTCTTCATACTGTTCCCTGAAAGCAGAGACGGGGTCATCCCCGGGAACAATTTCGAGATCGTGAGATTGTCCGCGATGACGCGCGCGCAAGAATCTGTCCACCTGCACATCCTGGGGTGGCACGCCTGGCATCCGGGACTGCGCTTGATTCTGCAATGTGTTCGCCAACTCTTCGAGAGAAGCATCCCACCGCTGCGGCAAGGTTTTGAGCATCACCGCTTCCGACTGTTCACACCATGGGGACTGCAACAATCCCCATGCGCTGAAGCAGCCGGCTCCTGCGGGCACCCGGACCTGTGGAATTCCGCATGACTGTGCCAACTCCACAGCATGCAGAGCACCCGCCCCGCCAAAACAGACAAGGGTCGTTACTCCCGGATCCTGGCCTCGCTCCTGGGAGACTCGGCGAAGGGCCCGTTCCATCTCATGATTGGCAACTTCGATGATGCCGAGGGCTGTCCTCTCCAGACTCCAATCGAGAAGCTTTGACAGTCGGGCGACCGCTTCCCTCGAAGCATCTCCGTCGAGGGTGGTTTCTTCACCGAGCAGAGCCTCCTCAGGCAATCTCCCCAGAACCACATGGGCATCGGTCACCGTTGCGCGCTCGCCTCCACGACCGTATGCCGCAGGGCCCGGATTCGCCCCGGCACTTTCTGGGCCAACCCTCAGCGCTCCGCCATTGTCGAGCCAGGCGATCGATCCACCGCCTGCGCCAACGGTATGGATGTCGATCATCGGAACTGCGATCGGCACGCCATCGACGAGAGTGCTGCGCTTGCGGAAGCGGTGGGACTCGCCCCCGACCAAACTGACATCTGTACTGGTGCCGCCCATGTCAAAGGTGATGGCGGGGGAGCCATCACCACTCTGCTGAGCCGCCATCACTCCTCCGGCTGGGCCCGAAAGAACCGTTTTCACCGGTTCATCCACCAGAGCGGACCAGGGACGCGCAGAGCCGGCAGAATCCATCACTCGCAGATGCGCCGGTTCCAATTTTGAAGCAAGGCGTTGCAGATACCCCTGCATCACCGGAGCCAGCACTGCGGCTGCGGTAGCGGTGCTGAATCGCTCCCACTCCCTCGGCTCGGCGGCCACCCGATGGGAGAGCACGATTGGCAATTGGAGGTCCTCCAACAATTGTGCAACCACTTCTTCATCCGCGCCCGATTCCGTGCTGTGCAACAATCCAACGGCGATCGCTTCGAATTGCTGCTCGATGGCCCAGCGCCGCAAGTCGGAGAGTTGCTCCAAATCCACAGCGGTGACCACTTCGCCACCGGGCCCTCTGCGTGCTGACAAGCCGAATCGATCTTCTCTGGCGATGAGGGGGGTCCGGGCTACCGGCTCCAAAGCGTGGAGCTGTGGACGATTCTGGCGCCCGAGATTGAGCAGGTCGAGGAGCCCGGCATTGCTCACAAACCCGGCGCGGGCGTGCTTTCTTTCGAGCAGTGCATTGGTCGCCACGGTGGTTCCGTGAATCACCTCCACTGCATCCAATCCATCCAAAGCCTGGAGGATCGATCGGGCGGGATCTTCAGGTGTCGAGGCTACCTTTTTCAGTCGCACCCCGTTGGCATCGGAGATGACGATGTCGGTAAAGGTGCCGCCGCTGTCAACTCCGATTCGCAAGTTGCCTCCCCAGGACCGGTACAAAGGTGGCTGAAATCCTTTGCACAAATCATCGGTCCCATGCAGGATGATGGACGGAAGGACCGCTCCATGAAAGACCGCAGGAGAAATCGCTTCACAGTTGGATCCCGGTGGATCCTCCTGCTGTGTCTGGCGGGTTTATTGACCAGCTGTTCTTCCCCTTCACAAAGGAAAATTGTGGGGGAGGCGGTTCCTGATCCCGTGATCGAGTCCGAATGGAAAAACGCCCGCAAGGCATGGCTCCTGGACGACGTGACCCTCGCCCAAAGCGCATTTTCCCGTTTCGCCGAAAAGTACCCGCAGGATCAGCGCTCGGGGGAAGCCCTCCTCAGTGCCGGAATCTGTGCCCAGCGCAGAGGTCGGGTGGAAGAAGCGGAGGGCCTGCTGCGGGAAGCGCAATCACGGGGGGGCGCAATTGCAGCGAGGGCTTTGTTGCAGCGTGGCACCTTGGCCATCGATCTGAACCCCTCCCGGGCTGCAGCTTGCTTCCGCGAAGCGGCACGATGCGCTGTGGATGAAGAGACCCGGAGCGAAGCTCTCTACCAGCAGGGGGTTGCCCTGCAGCGGATCGGCAAATTTGATGAAGCACGCATCGCCCTGCAGCGCTGCATCGATACCGCTGGCTCCATTAAATACTCGGCGCAGGCGAGCCTGCGTTTGCAATACGACCCCTGGTTCAGTGTCCAGGTCGGAGCCTTTCTGAAAAAATCGCTCGCGCTCAAACAGGCGACGCGGCTTCAGGACACCGGATTCCCCGCCGAGATTCGCATGCCCGGCCGCAAGGGCTCGCCATTGCATCGGGTCCTCTCCGGCAGATTCCAGGAACGCTCCGCAGCACAACAACACGCCAGTCGCATCCAGGCCGCCCTGGGTCTTGAAGATGTGAAGGTGGTTCCATGATGTCGGTCAGGAATCTCTCCGGAGGCGTTCTCGCCGCGCTGATCATATTCCTCATCTTGGCAGGGTTCACCGCCTTCCGGATCTTCAATGGCATGACCGGCACCGCAACAAATACCGTGAATCACCCCCTGGGGAAGTTGAACAAGGCGGGAATTCTCGATGGGGGGGTCCGGCATCACAGTTGCTATGGCTACCTCCTGTTAAACAGAAATGTGCGAACCGGCCTCCAAGACCCATTGGTCAGATTGTTGGGTGACAACGGCAATGTTCTCGCAGAAGCCACCTATTACATCCCGGGAAGCAATGATGATTTTGTCGTGAGGATCCCCGAGGGGCATTCCGGATTTGCCAGCATCGAAGCGCCGAGCACCTACCGCATTCACACCCGCCTTGCGAATAACGGCTTCTATTCCCTTTTCCCTGCGGGAAAATTCACCGGAACGGTCCGCGGGCACGCGTTCGTCCTGCGTGGGGAGACCCTCCCCGAGCCGGAACCGCTTCCTCGAACAACCCTCATCATCGAAACCGCAAAGGGTTGGCGCCAAGAGGTGCAAACCGATGGCATCGGTGGATTCAATGTCGAGATTCCGCCAGGTCCTTTCACGCTTCTCGTGCGCTCCGACAGCCATTCCGATGCCTTCTTCGATGATCTCTCTGTCAAAGCGGGGGAAACGCTCGATCGCCAGATCATCTTGCCGGCGGGCTGTGAGTTGGAGGGGTTTGTTCTCGGAAACAACGTCACCCTTGAAGGAGCCAAAGTCTCCCTGGTGACATCGTTGGAAGACGACGCCGAGACCATCGCCGGAGACAGGGGCCAGTTCAATCTACCCGGACTGACCCAGGGGCTTGCCACCATCTACATTCAACACCCCGGATATCAGGAGGAGTCTTTCAATCTGTTGGTGCCCGGCGACAAGATCGGCATTCGAAAGCCTTTTCTGCTCAAACCGTCCCAGGAATTCACGGCCACGGCGGTGTTGGAGGGGGGCGCAACGGTGAGCGATGCCCAGATCCAAGTACAAAGATCGGGGCAGTTGATCTTTGATGGGCCTATCGGCGAACTCAACAGGATGAATATCCTCGCCTCTGGCCAAACCTACATCATCTCTGCTCGATATCTTCATCAGCCCGGAAACCCCTCCGCTTATCTATTATCCCCACGGCAAACCTGGACGATGCCCGCGGATGGCCCTGGAGTCGCAAAGTTGGTATTGCGGGAGGGCAGTTCGATCACCGGCATCGTACAAACCGCTCGAAGCTGGCAGCCCTATGGGGGGGCCTCTGTAAAGATTGAGCCTGTCGATGCGGCGGGTGAGGGTTCCTTCAATGAAATCGTCGTCTGGTGTGACCCGGCAGGGAGATTCAAATCCCCGATGCTGCCCCTTGGCAAATATGCGGTGGCCGCTTCTCACCCCCACTTTGGAATGCAGGGGAAACTGATCACCTTGACTGCGCCTGGCGAATCGTCTGTGGGCTTCATCACTCTTCCTGAATAAGCAACCAGTTGGCGACGAACAGGTTGTACTCTTCCGGATCGGAATCGTTCCTTTGCGACACGAACAGCAATCGTCGCCCATCTTCGGAAAAGTAAGGGTCTCCATCGAAGCCTGCTGTGGTGGTGATCTTCTCGCTGATTCCCGCTTCGAGATCGTGGGCGAAGAGGTCGTATTCGCCCTCTCCTGATTCGCCGCTGTAGACCACGTAGCGCCCATCCGGCGACAGGGTTGGCGCTCCCGCGATTTGATTCTGTGCGCTGATCACTTGTGGCTCGCCTCCATCGATGCTGACGAGCACTTCTGTGGCGTCGCCCGGCGAGGGGGGAAAGGCCCCGGCGAACACATCTCCACCCGATGTCCCGGCAAGCGCAGTGAAACAGCGGATCTCTTTTCCCGATGGGGCGGAGATGATCATCACCCTTGGCTTCGGGGGCTCCTCAGAAACGACTTCAAGCCCGGTAGCATCGACAAACATGGAGTAGCTTTGAGACCCATCATGGGGAGGGCGCACACTGCTGAACCCTACCTTGCGCCCATTGTCCTGAAAACTCGGCTGCCGATTGATTCCCCCATCCGTCAGTTGGATCAGGGTGTCAAAGTGGTTTTCTCCGGGGGCATTGTCGACGATGCGCGGCAGGGGCTCTGCGATGTTTTCACCCCTGGTGGAGGGTCCTTTGGCAATTTCTGTCCCCGGGTTGCCGGTGCAGCCCAGGAACCACGCACAAAAAGAGAACATCAAAAATTGAAGCGCCAGCTTCCGGATCATCATTGTTGGCCTTTCGTGACTCCCTGGCGTAGATTAATCGAAGTGTCAGCACCAAGCACCACGAAAGGGCTCTCCATGTACGGAGAAGATTTAACCTTCCAAACCCCCGGGAAGGGTCTTCACGAAATCTCCCAACCGTTGGCGGATTGTGTGCACAGGGCAGACATCGAGACAGGGCTTTGCCAACTGTTTTTGCGCCACACCAGTGCCAGTCTCATCATCACTGAAAATGCAGATCCATCTGCGCGCAGGGATTTGATGGAATGGTTCGAGCGGCTGGCACCAGAAAACGATCCCAATTACACCCACACTGCGGAAGGACCCGACGACATGCCTTCCCACCTGAAGGCTGCGGTCACCAGGACCTCGGAAATTCTGCCCGTTACCGATGGCAGGCTCGATCTCGGAACCTGGCAGGGGGTCTTCATCTTTGAACACCGAACACGTCCCCACACCCGCACCATCAGCGTGCGTGTCTGGGACTGAAGGAGGAAGCATGACCGGACCCAAAATCCTCATCGCCTGCGTTGACACCACCCTTCGCAACGGCTGCTTCGACGGAGCTGGGGCAATTGGACTGCGAGCAGATGCGGTCGGTGACCAAAAGGGGCTCACCAAGCGCTTGTCGAAGGACACTTATGACCTGGTCATCCTGCAAGGAGACCTGCAGGCCGCAGAGCTGGGATCTGCAAAACTCCTGGAACTGGAAGAGGGGGCGGATATCTCCGATATCGGTGACCGCATCAAAGGCCTGATCGAGGTTCCTGAATTTGACCCTGAATCAGTAGAGGATCTTCCTCTGGCATCGCCTCCGCCATGGCAAAGAGACATGCCAGCCAAAAAGAAAGCCAAGACGAGGGATGAGCATTCGGGGGATTAAAGCCCCCGGTTGCGATTACAGACTGGCCAACCATCCCGGGATGCGCACCACCATCAATTCCTCAGCGCTTTTCAGCTCGCTGCCAATGCTGGAAAACTGATCAAGGGGCAGCGGCTGGCGCCAGCTGGCATTGTCTTCAACAAAGAGCATTTTGGGATTTTTGAGCCACTCTTCAACTCTGAGGAGATGCATTGCTTCGCCATTCTTTTGCGCAGGCAACTGCAGCCTCAAGCCAGAAGCGCGAACCGGCCTGCCCAAAGGAGCACACGCATCTTCATCCAATCGGAGCGCCTTGTCGGCAAGCCACTGGGCTGCCACGCCATCTCCGGGAACACGGATCAGGGTTCGGTGATTGCGCGTCCTTGCGACGATGACAGGGATCTGCACTCGCCGCGACAGAGATTGCACAACCTCTTCCATCCTGCGGACAAGGAGATCGGAGCCGATGCCGGCTCCTTCTTCTTGAAAGGTGATGCGATCTCTTGAAAACGTCACCCGCGATGCACCCTTCTCGGGGGTCGCTGCGGTTTCAAGGCGTGCGCCATCACCGATTCGCATGAAGTTCTCGTAACCGCAGGGGCCCGAGACTTCCATGTAGACTTCTTTATAAACTTCCAACCCGGCCTGGATCGGCAAATGGACTAGGTCCGCTGAGACCCCCAGCGTGCTGGGGTCGAGGGCGCCGTGGGAATCACTCATGCAGTGCCATCTTCATTCGTCGGTCAATTCTACCGCGGGCTCCACCGAAATCCGGTCATCGAGGCGCACCAGCCATCCCTCTTCGCGAAGGCGATCGAGAAATGCCGGTGCCTCGCCGTCAGGGCCGCTGATTCTGTGCCCCGGGATAAAGATCTCGCGACGACCGATCTCTGCGTATTTAACCTTCTCTTCATCCAGAATTTCTGTCAGATCCTTATAACGATCAGGCTTGAGACCGGTGAGGTGGATCGCCGGAGTCACCTGGATCCAATCCATATCCCTGCCCCAGTCGCGGATAGCGACCCCGACAGTTTCAGGAAGTGGATGTTCACTGGCGGACTCCAAAATCTTGCGAATCTCTTCCACCTGCAAACCGGAGCGGACTCCTGAACGCATCGACTCTGGAGTGGCCCGGTATCGACGTACTCGTTCGGCGGAAAGTCGCTCTGAAAAACGCGCCAGCTGCAATTCCAGAGCCATCCCCTCGATGCCTTCGGTGATGAGCATGATTTCGAAGTCAGGATTGACGAGAATCCTGCATTCGGATGGTTCGACTTCATCCCCGAGCAAAAACTTGCCCAGGTCGGTCAGCAGAAGACAAGAAAGGGAGCCATCGATGACGCCCACTTCGCACATCCCCAAATTGAGCATTCGGTTAAAGATCCAGAAAGCCAGGTCCGTACCGAGCCGATGTACCGGGCACTGAAGGCGATCTCGCGAAAAATCTTCTTCCCTGCGCTGACGCAATTGTTGGGCAACTTCTCGCTCCTCCAGATCGAGGAGATAGGTGCTGACCGCATGATCGATCAGAGCTTCCAGGGAAATCCACCCCGCGCTGCCAGGTTCCCGCAGGGTATCCAACAAAATGGTGCGCAATCCCTCTTGATGGAATGACCACCGCGCCCCGGCGCTTTCTTCAAGGAACCGTTGCAGCACGATTTCTGTCTTGCGTCGGAAATCCAGCGCTCGCCACGAACTCAGTCGGGATTCGCTGACTCGCAATTCTCCTGCAAAGTTTTCGACCAGCCCCAATCGCATCGCCACCCGGAGAACACGAGTGACGGTGTCGCCTTCCAAATAATCGGTCAGTCTCTCCACGGCAAAAGTTCGCCGCAATTGCTCTGCCAACCTTTTGGGGAAATTGCCCGAGCGTGTCAGCTTGATCGGCTCCTGCTCGATGTGAAGGGTCAATCTTTCGATGTCGATCAGCAGGTCGACCCCTGATTCAAGGACGAGGTCGGGCTGAACCTCGCGATGAAGTCGATCCAACGATCTCTTCTGCAGCCACTCCTGAAAGATCACCAAAGCGGTATCGGGCAAGATAATGCCGTAGTCCTGCAGACGCCCATCGCCGATGGTGCCAATCCCCTTCGCTTGAAGCATCCCGGCCCACTTGTCCACGTCGGCTTCGGTACGCCCCTTTGATTCGAGATCTTCGGCCAGCTCGTCTGAGTCGAGGTCGAGGACGCCGCGATTGGCCAGCGCCTGCCGGCACAGGTCGGCGAGCAGCGGATCATCCAAAGCGTTGATCCGCTCCTCCAAATTTTCGCTTGGATCAAAGGTGGCATTCGGCACCATGCGCAGACTGAGGGAGTCCGCAGGGGAGGCTGTTTTTTCACCCACATTCAGGGCCTTGGCCAGATGCTCCGCCAGCTCATCGGGGATCTCGAGAAATTCTCCATCCCTGGACAGCGATTCCCTTCGGCGCGTCACGAAGCCGCGCTCCGTCAATTGCCGCACTGTCGATTCGACCTCGACCCGTGAAGCCCCGCGCTCAGCAAGGCCTTGCTGAATCTCTGCTATTTGCGCCTTCGGCTTCGGTCGCGAAAGCACATCGTGGATGAGGCGTTTTTGGGCCTGGCTCAGTCGCGCAACTCTCTCGGACACACCTTCTCCGGAGATAAATACCTGCTCGACTCTTTTGCGCAGTTCATCGACTCGACTATTCGCCGACTCTCCGGGAAGCCAGAATTGATGGATGGTCTGAAGTTCTGCTTTTTTCAACCCCCGAAGAAACTTCCCCACTGCGCTCAACTCAGCACCTCCTCTTGCTCTTCGATCTCGTACTGATACCCCTGCTCCATCAGGAAGCGTTGCCTCTTGTGGGCAAAGTCCTGATCGCGACTGTCGCGGGTCACCAAAGAGTAAAAAGTTGCCTCGCGCCCATCCGATTTGGGTCGCAACACCCGGCCGAGGCGCTGCGCCTCTTCTTGCCGTGAGCCGTAAGTCCCGGAAATCTGAACCGCCACCGATGCATCGGGAAGATCGACAGCGAAATTCCCGACCTTGCTGACGATGAGCACCGGAACCTCGCCGTTGCGGAAAGCTGCGTAAAGCTTTTCGCGCTCATCTTGTGGGGTGTGCCCAGTAATCAATGGCGCACCTGTGGAACGGGCGACATCGCGCAGTTGCCGCAAGTACTGGCCGATCACCAAGATCCTGTCTCCCTCATGGCGCTCAAGAATCTTGTGAAGGCGTTGCAACTTCATTGGATTCTCGGAAGAGATGCGGAAGCGGTGTCGCCGATCGGCGTTGAGGTAACTGTCACGCTCCTCTTCGGGCAAATCGAGCCGCACTTCCACGCACCGCACCTTGGCGATAAACCCTTCCCGCTCCAGATCGCGCCACGGCATGTCGTAAATTCTTGGGCCGATGAGCGTGAAGACTTCGTCCTCACGTCCATCTTCGCGTACCAATGTGGCCGTGAGGCCCAAGCGCCTGCGCGCCTGAATTTCTGCGGTGAACCGAAACACCGGAGCAGGCAGCATGTGCACCTCGTCGTAGATGATCAGGCCCCAATCATGGTCAGCAAACAGATCGAGATGGGTAAAATCTTCTGTCTTTGACTTGCGGTGGGCAGTGATCTGGTAAGTCGCAACCGTAATGGGGGCGATGTCTTTGCGCGCACCCGAATACTCTGCAACCTGAGATTCATCGAGGTTGGTCCAGCGAATGATTTCATTGCGCCACTGACGAACGCTGGTGATGTTGGGAGCAAGAATCAATGTCTGGCATTTGAGTTTTTCGATGAGGCCGATGCCGACCACGGTCTTTCCTGCGCCGCAGGGAAGAACCACAACACCAGATCCTCCGCCTCCGCCCTGATCCGAGAAAAATGCATCCACCGACTCGTTCTGGTAGTTGCGCAATTCAAACTCTGACTCTTCGGGAAAGTACAGATCGATGGCAGCCCCGGTGCGAAATCCAGCCCTGTCCGCAATTGGAAATCCATTGCGAATCATCGCCACTTTGAGTGCGCCGCGATAAACCGGATCGATTTGATAGCTGTGGTCTTCATTGGGATGGGTCAATATCTCTGCAAGCGATGGGCGATTTGCCAATTGTGAGAGGTGGTCGTCATCCGGTTGGGATGGGCGCAGAATCAATGACTCCCCATCTTCAGCGCGGATCAATTCAAATCGTCCAAAGCTGTCGAGAGCTTTCGCCACCATGTCGTGGAGTGCCTTCGGTACAGGATAGCGGGCGTGATCCTCAAGCAACTGCAGGATCTTTTCCTGGCTCCATCCCGATTGGGCAGCGTTCCAGAGAGAGATCGGCGAAATCCGATACTCGTGGAAGTACTCGGGGCTTTTCTCTAGATGGGCAAAGGCTGCGAGCTCATGCCGCAATCTTTGCGCAGAGGCATGATGAACCTCGAGAAGCAAGGTGCCATCGCTTTGCACGATGAGCGACTTTTCTTCAGTATTCATAGTGTCTCGACTTCGTTGCGCCACCCCCCGATCATTCGGGGGCCGGTATTGAAAAGCCGCGCCTTGGCGACTCTTCACTCCCAGCGCGGGCGAAGTCTCACTCCTTGATGGAACTGAGCGCTGATCCTGGCGGGGGGGTCACCCCGTCAAGTCGATGCGCGATTTCCTGAAACATTCGGGCTCCGGGAATTCCCCACCCCGGAACCAACTCCCCGACCAGGGGTACCGGAACAACTTTGTTCCTCCCTGGTTACATAAACAACTGGCGCTGACTTCCCGCCCTCCTGATTCCCCCTGATCAGCGACAAAAAATTCCCCGGATGCAAAGCGCTCTTTCACCATCATCAACTTCTTGTGAGCAGAGCCGCTTTGCTGATCCTGAATGATCAACGAGCACGCCCCGCCATCAGATCCCCAAGAACCACTTTTGATTCATGAAAACCTGATGGCAGGATCCTGATGATATGCCACGAAAGAGGAGCCGCATCTACCACCCACTTCGGAGAAGTTTTTTGGTAGAAGTTACTCGGAAGGGGGGTTGACTTCCTCTTGCCCTTCGGTTGTGTCGACCAGTTCCAGGCCGATGACCTTGTCGGCATCCTTGACTCTGATCAATCGGACACCTTGTGTGTTTCGTCCTATCGGACGAACATCTTTCAGAGAGATGCGAACCAGCATTCCGTTGGATGTCATCATCATCGCATCCCTGCTCCCGGAGAGCGTGCGAGCAGAAACTACCGAGCCGTTTCTTTTGGTAGTACGGATATCGATCAATCCTTTGCCGCCCCGTTTTTGGGTTCTGTACGAAGTGAACTCTGTGATCTTGCCGTATCCGTTTTCGCACACGGTCAACAATGAGCCGCCATCGATCACGATGGTCATCGAGACAACCCGATCGCTGGATCCTATACCAATACCGATGACGCCAGCCGCATCTCTGCCCATTGGGCGCACATCGCCCTCGTTGAATCGGATCGCCATCCCGCTCGCCGTGGAGAGAATAATCTCATCTTCTCCCGAGGTCACGTTGACCCCGATCAGTTGGTCATCCTCGTTGATCTTGACGGCCTTGATGCCGGTCTTCTTGGGCCTTGAGTACGCCTCCAGGGGCGTCTTTTTGACTTTGCCCAGGCGTGTTGCGAAGACCAGATTGCGCTCGTCGAACTCTGCTACCCGGATCATGTTGAGAATCTTCTCTTCCTTGTCCAGTTGGACCATGTGTGTCACGGGTTTGCCTTTGGAGGTTCTAGACAGATCAGGAAGCTCGTAAACCTTGAGCCAGTAGACCTTGCCCCTGTCCGAGAAGAGCAGCAGCGAATCGTGGGTTCCCGCAACGAAGAGGTTTTTGACGAAATCATCCTCGCGCACAGAACCACCGGAAACGCCTGTCCCCCCGCGCCCTTGGGAGCGGTAGCTGGTTAGCGGGGTCCGCTTGACGTAGCCCTGGTGAGTCAAAGTCACGACCACGTCTTCCTCGGCGATCAAGTCTGCGTAATTGATCTCCTCGGCGGCCTCTTCGATGGTGGTGCGTCGCTCGTCTTTGAACTTTTCGTTCAACTCGTGAATGTCTTCTCGAATGATCTCCTTGACCACAGTGTCATCGGTGAGAACCGTGCGGTGGTACTCGATTTCCTCGCGGGTTTCCGCAAGGTCATCTTGCAACTTTTCCCTTTCGAGCCCTGTCAGTCGGCGCAGCTGCATCCGCAGAATCGCATCGCACTGAATTCTGGTGAGTGAAAACTCATCCATAAGTGCGTTTCGGGCATCTTCCTCGCTGCGGTTTGAGCGAATCAATTCGATCACGCGATCGATGTTGTCGGTCGCAGCGATCAGCCCCTCCAAGATGTGCGCTTTTCTTTCCGCCTTGGCCAAGAGATGACGCGAGCGCCTGCGGATCACTTCGCGGCGATGGTCGCAATACGCATTCAGCAACTCCATAAGAGTCAGGGTTCGCGGTTTGCCGTTGATGAGCGCGATCTGCTGCACACCGAAGGTCGTTTGCAATTGGGTGTGCTTGAACAACTGATTGAGGATGACCTGGGCGTTTTCATCCTTCTTGAGCTCGACGACCAGGCGAATGCCCTTTCGGTCCGACTCATCGCGGATATCCGAGATTCCGGTGACACGCCCGTCCTTGACGAGACCGGCGATGTCGGTGGCAAGTTTCGATTTGGAAACCTGGTAGGGGATCTCTGTGATGACGATCGCTTCCTTTTGCTTGGTCGCCTCTTCGAAGTGGGTCCGCGCTCTCAGCGTCAGCAGCCCGCGACCCTTCCCGTAGGCTTCATGAATCCCCCGGCGACCACAGATCACTCCGCCGGTGGGAAAGTCGGGGCCCTCCATCACGCCGAGAAGCTCTGCCATCGTCGTTTCCGGGTTGTCGAGAACGAGTAACAATGCCTGGCACACTTCGCGCAAGTTGTGGGGAGCAAAGTTGGTCGACATCCCCACAGCAATTCCCGAACCTCCGTTGACGAGAAGATTGGGGAACCTTGCCGGAAGCACGGTGGGCTCGTCGCGGGTATCGTCGTAGTTGCGGACAAAGTCGACCGTCTCCTTGTCAATGTCAGAGAGCATGTCGGTGGCCGCATCGGTCATGCGCGCCTCGGTGTATCGCATCGCCGCAGGCGGGTCACCATCGATGGATCCGAAGTTGCCTTGGCCGTCGACCATCGTCTGGCGCATGTTGAACGGCTGTGCCATACGAACCAGCGTCGGATAAATTACGGACTCACCATGGGGGTGGTAGTTACCCGATGTGTCACCGGCAACCTTTGCGCACTTCCTGTGCTTGGAGCGGGGCCCCAGATTCAGGTCGTTCATCGCCACCAGAATCCGTCGTTGGGATGGCTTGAGGCCGTCTCTCACATCCGGCAAAGCACGCTGGATGATGACGCTCATGGCGTAGGTCAGATAAGACCCTTTCATCTCTTCTTCGAGAGAAAGGGGGAGGATGCTTGAATCCTGAGTCATCGTATCAATCTCCATGTCGCCCGGGCCTTCCGGCGCCGGTTGTTAATTCAAACTCATTTGCACAGGGGTCTCTGTAGAGGCCCCCTCCACCAGGTCGAGGAGCAATCGGTTTGCGGGGGTGGGGATGTTGTTCTTCTTCCCCAGCTTCACCACCACACCGTTGATCCAGGCGACCTCGGTCATCGCTCCCGAATCCAGGTCCTGGAGCATCGAGCAGCGGTTGGCTGCCGTTTTTTCACACAGGCTCTTCAGGGCTTCGGCGACTTTTGTCGGTGCCAGGTCGACACCTTCCGCCGCTGCCACCCGCTGCGCTTCGTTGCTCGCTTCGGTGGCCAGGGCAAAACCGCTACTTGCGGGAAGCTCCCCATTTTCGAGACCCAAAAGTGCACAAACCGGATTGAGCCCGGCGCTGAGGATGGCCTTCTGCCACATCGCTGCGGCTCCATCTGAAACCTGATGCGCACGCAGTCCCAGGCTGCCCAATGCGCTCGACAAACAACGTGTATCTTCTGCATCTCCAGCGAATGAGTCGATGGATCCAACGCTGAACTCTCCGTCATCACCGCGGACAGACACGCTTGTGCGGCCCACCTTGAAGAGCCCGTAAGTGGTGCTCGCGATCAAAAACCGATCGCTATCCAAGGCGCGAAAAGGTGCTGGCAAATCGAGGCCGTTCCCCGGGAACACCAACCGCGTGCCAGAGTTGATTCGCGCAGCCACCTGGTGCGCCACCTCCGGCAGATCCGTCGCCTTCACTGCAAAGAAGAGCCAGCGAAATGGCTCTCCTGCTGCATCGGTCGCAGCGCAGGGAATCGACTGTCGCCCCGGGGCATCCACGCCGAAGTCATCCAATGCCTCTTCGTCGCCGGCTCCGCAAACCCGGTACTCCAATTCGGTGGGGATTTCTTCTCTTCCCGGCCTCAACAACAAGGAAACATCCCAGCCACGATTTTTCATCAGGGAAGCCATCCAGCCTCCCAATGCGCCACCACCGACGACGCCGATGGGACCAGTGAGCATTTCATTGCCAGTGGGTGGGGTTTTCGGTCGGGACATCAAACCTCTGGGGTCATTTCTGTGCTCTCGCTCTCGCGATCGAGAAAGCTCTCCCCGTCTGCCGGGAAATCTCCCGCAGAAACATCTTCCATAAATGACGAGACGGCGGATCGGAAAACTTGCTCCCCTTGGGCGTACTTGCGGACGAAGCGTGGTTTGAAATCCCCCGACAGTCCAACGAGGTCGTGGAACACGAGAACTTGTGCATCGACATCGCGCCCTGCGCCGATTCCGACGACGGGGATCTCCAACTGTTGGCTGATCTGCTGCGCCAAGGAAGCGGGAACACACTCAAGAACCAGCGCAAATACTCCGGCGTCCTCAAGGCTGGCGGCATCTTTTGCAATTCTCTCTGCGGATTCGGATGTATTGCCCTGCACGCGATAACCCCCGAGCTGCGTCGCATTCTGGGGAGTCAATCCCAGATGCCCCATCACCGGGATTCCCGCTTCGACGATGCGGCGAACCGTTTCCGCACGCGCTCCTCCGCCCTCGATCTTGACCGCATCGGCGCACCCTTCCTGAATCAGGAGGCCGGCGTTCCGTATCGCTTCGTCGTCGTTGATTTGGGCCGCCAAAAACGGCATATCTGCGACGACGAAGGTGTCGGGTGCGCCGCGCCGAACCGCCGCCGTATGGTGAATCATGTCTTCGATGGTAACCGGCACCGTACTGTTGTGGCCGAGCACCACATTACCCAGAGAGTCCCCGACCAGAATCACTGGCACGCCAGAACCCTCAAGGATCCGAGCAGTGGGGGCATCATATGCGGTCAGGCATACCCACCGTCGCCCTTCGGATTTCCAGGCTCTCAGTTGATCGAGACGTATCTGTGCCATACCCCTGCTTCTCCTAAATATCCAACTCGCGCGCTTCGAGTGCATGCTTCTCGATGTACTCCCTGCGTGGGCCAACCTCGGTCCCCATCAGAGTGATGAAAAGATCATTCGTCTTCTCGGCATCATTGATGGTGACTTTGAAGAGGGTTCTGCGGGCAGGGTCCATCGTCGTTTCCCACAACTGGTCCGGGTTCATCTCCCCCAGGCCCTTAAATCGTGTGAGGGCAACTTTGCTCTTCATCAGCAAGAACAATTCTTCGATCAACTCCTCTGCGGTGGAAGCGCCCTCTTCCACAGAATCAACTCCGAAGCGATACGGCTTCAGATGCTCGAATCCTTCGTTGGAGAAGTCAAACTCGGGAATCCCGAAACGGTCGAGCTCCTGCTCAAGGAGCAGTGACTCCGCCGGAAAGCCAAGCGCTTCCAGATTCTTCACCGCCTCGGTCAGCTCGGTCGCCTTTGGCAACTCCACGCCGTGATAATCTGCGCCCTTCTCTTCCGCCGCAGCGGCAAGCTCCTCGGATGATTCGTATGAAATTTGCTCATCGCCCCCGATCAATACCCGCTCGGGAATCAACCCACTGGAGCTCCATTGATGATCGAGCCAGTGGTGCAGCGAGAACCCGCGTTTCAGGAATCTTTCGTTGGCTTTGCAGACCATTTGAATCTTCTCAATGGTTGAGCGCACCTCTTCCCCGTTGAGCTCTCTCTGTTGATCATCGTTGCCGATGCGAATGCTGCCGTGTTCGCTGGCAAGATCGATGAGGATCTCCTCAAGGCCTTCTTCTGTGACGATGTACTCATCCCTGGACTTCCACTTGACCCGGTACAGTGGTGGCTGAGCAACGTAGATGAATTCATTTTTGACCAGCTCGTGCAGATGCCTGTAGAAAAAGGTCATCAGCAGAGTGCGAATGTGGGATCCGTCGACATCGGCGTCAGTCATGATGATGATTCGGGAGTAGCGGGTCTTTTCGATGTTGAATTCATCGCCAAACCCCGCTCCCACGGCCGTGATGATCGCCTGGATCTCTTCGTGCTGGAGCGCTTTGTCGACGCGAGCTTTTTCGGTATTGAGGATCTTTCCCTTGATGGGGAGAATCGCCTGGGTCATCGAGTCGCGGCCGCCCTTGGCGGATCCTCCCGCCGAATCTCCCTCGACGATGAATAACTCGGTTTCATCCTTGTTGCGGCTGCGGCAGTCGTGCAACTTTCCGGGCAAACTCCCGGTGCTCAGCAAGCCTTTGCGCCGTGTTAGGTCGCGCGCCTTGCGCGCCGCTTCCCGGGCCCGGGCTGCTTCAAGGGCCTTGTTGACGATCTTCTTGCCAACAGCAGGATTCATATCGATCCAATGCCCAAGTGCATCATTGACGAGTGATTGGACAGCTCCCTCGATCTCCGTGTTGCCCAACTTTTCTTTGGTCTGCCCCTCAAACTGGGGATCGGGGAGTTTGACGCTGATCACTGCGGCAAGGCCCTCCTGGTAATCCTTGCCGTCTGGGGGAGTGTCGTTTTTGAGCATATTCATGTCTCTGGAGAACTTGTTCAGTGTCCTTGTCAGGGCGCTGCGGAATCCGCTCAAGTGGGTGCCGCCGTGATGGGTATTGATGTTGTTGGCAAAAGAGAAGATCTGCTCCTGGGAGTACCCATCGTTGTGCTGCATCGCCACATCGACGACGACGTCATCGACTTCTGTCTGAAATCGGATGACTTCATCGTAGATAGAGGTTCGTTTTGCGTTCACTTCCCGGATAAAAGCCTCAAGCCCATCGGGGAAGTGGTACCCCTCTTCCCGCTTCTCATCGTCGCGACGTTCATCGGTAAAGTTGATGTAAATCCCGGCATTGAGATAAGAGAGTTCTTTGAGTCTTTTGGCGAGAACATCGCGTTCATAGATCACGGTATCGAACACCTCTGGGTCCGCAGTAAAGGTCACGCGAGTGCCGGTATCACTGGCTTCGCCGATCTTCTCCAGATCAGAAGTGGGGACACCGCGGGAAAAACTCTGGCGCCAGAGAGCTCCACCTCTGCGAACCTCTGCCAATAGGTGTGTGGACAAGGCGTTGACCACTGAAACACCCACTCCATGCAACCCCCCTGATACCTTGTAGGTTTCGTTATCGAATTTTCCGCCAGCGTGGAGTTTGGTCATCACGACTTCGAGTGCAGACATCCCCTGGTCTTCATGGAAATCCACAGGTATCCCGCGGCCGTCATCCTCAACACTGAGAGATCCATCTTCGTGGATGATGACGTCGATTTTGGTAGCGTGTCCCGCCATCGCCTCGTCGATGCAATTATCCACCACTTCGTAAACCAGGTGGTGGAGTCCTGCGGGACCGGTACTTCCGATATACATGCCGGGACGCTTGCGAACCGCCTCAACCCCTTCGAGGACTTTGATATTGGATCCGGAGTAATTTTCTTTTTTCTGTTCAGTCAAAATCTCACATCCCTTTCATGGGGAAGTTGGCACTTGTTTGGATTACTGATTTAATTCGCTTGGTCCATTTTGAAAATGGATCGAATGGATGCCGTCCAAGCCCTCCGCCCGGAGGTTGTCCATAATTGACCTCTCGGCAAAAGTCTTCAGTTCGGTAGCAAGGGGATTAGAGTCGACATTCACGGTCAACTTTCCTTCTTTCCATCGAACTGGCAGGGTGTGTCTGGATATTCCCTGCCCAACCACATCCGCCCACACTTTGCGAATCTCTTGCAACCCATCAACCGCATCCCGGTTGTGGGTTGGAGCCACTTGCTTCATTAATTTTCCCAGTGCGCCAGACATGTGCTGGAGACTTTCCATCTCCTTTTTAAGGCGCACTTTTTCCAGCTCCAATTCGAGGTAGCTAACTTTTTGGTCCAATGGCTCGCTCAAACTTCTTGCATCTCATTGATAACAAGCGGCATAACGATGTGACGATAAGCTTCTGGATGATCAGGAATGCTGAATAAACCGGCGGTTTTTCCATCCGTGAAACCACACTCCACCTGTTTGGAGTCGATTACTCGAAGCAGGTCGATCAAGTAGACGGGATTAAAATGAACCGCAAACTCACCCCCATCGCCGGATACTCTTTCAACCGGGAATTGAATCCTGGACTCACCAACATTACTGGCGTGTCCAAAGAGGGTGGCTTCGGTATCACCAAAGGAAAAACGAACTGAATTTCTTTCTTTTGTCGTCATTAAGGCGCACTGCTTGAGAGCGATGAGTAATTCCTCTGTATTGACCCGGTAAACATTTTCCAAGTCTTGGGGTATCGCCCTCTCATACTCAGGAAATTTACCTTCAACGAGCCGGCATGAAAGGCACACAGAGTCCGAGATGTAAGTCGCTTCGTTTGAATCAAAGCGCAAGGTCATATTCTCTTCATCTTCAGAGGCGAGGATCCGCGACAACAGATCGATCGCTTTCAAAGGGATAATAAATTGACCTTCTGGCATCCCTGAGTCGTTCCCGGCTTCCGCCGGCATCGCGCTCATCGCCATCCTTTTTCCATCGGTACCCACGATGCGCAACTCTCCAGAGACCCCCTCCATCAACACGCTGTGCATGTTGAAGCGGGTCGCATCTCTGGCAGAGGCGACACTGACTCTTTGCAAGTTACGAATCAGGTCTTCGCGTTGAATTTGGAACGCGGGACCTTCGCTGGAAAATTTGACGGAGGGATACTCATCAACGGGGCCCGCAGGAATCTTGAAATCAGCGCTTCCCGAGTGGATGCAAATCTGACCCGCTTCATCCTGCTCAACGGTGAGTTCGGAATCCTGGAGCTCCCTGAGGATCTTGACGAGTCGAGCGCACGGAACGAGACAAGAACCTTCTCCTTCGACCATCACCTCATCGACTTGTGTTTGCAGAGCAACTTCCAGGTCTGTACCAACGACTTGAAGGCCGCGCTGGTCCGCAACCAACATTGCTGATTGCAACACTGGTCTTGTCGGATTTGTTGGCACAACTCCGGAAACAAGGCTTACCGCCTCAAGGAAATCACGGGTATGGCATTGAAATTTCATACTTGCCTCTTCTTTTACGGGATGATCGATACACCGTATTCATACAAAGCGTTGTCTAAACTTGGAACAATTCCATTCTGAAGACAGGAAACCCCTCTGAGAGCCTTCGGGGAGGGACATATGTGAACCGGGTCGCAGGAATCAAGAGACTCCGATCAGACCTGATTTTGCGCCTCCTCGTGGACTTGCGCCATTCTAGGCGAGAGCCAACTCCCAGGCAATCAAATGGGCCCAGAAAACAGCGACTCTAAACCATGAATTATAAACAACTTACAAAACGATTTTTTGATCCGAATCTGGGCTTTCAAGGGAGGTTGTTTTAATTAAATTAATTGAAAAATTCTTGCTCATAGTCCTCTATATCGCCCCCAGTGTGGATAACCCGAAACAGCAAATCGTAACTCCCTCAAATCAAACAATTTGCACAAATTTTCCCCTGCTGCGCCTTGTGGAAAAAGCGATCAGGATGGGTGAATGAACAATCAAAAACACTGCGGATTTCCACAACCCCCCACAAAACAGAAACAGCCCCCAACAATTCTTCCCCTTGGTTGTGACAAAATATCCCTCCACACCAAACAGTTTTTCCACAACTTTCTTTCACCCCACCCCAACCCAAAACCACTCTCGATGCCGCCAGGCGAGGGGAGGCAACAATACAATTGAAGCGGTCTGTGTGGAGAAGATGAAAACAGAAAGACCATCAATGAAGCAGAGTCGACTCAATACTTTCGACATCCCGACGCAGTGCGGAATTTGTGACGACCGAGTTTCGGATTTTGTCGATGGAGTGCATAACGGTGGTGTGATCCCTTCCACCAAAATGCTTGCCGATTTCTCCCAACGAACAACCCGTCAACAAGCGACCGAGGTACATACAAATTTGGCGCGGCAGCACAATCGATCGAGTGCGACGCGATGATCGCAATTGTTCCGGCGTCACCGAGAAGTATTCACAAACATGCTCTTCAATGGCGCCGAGATTGATTCTGCGGGAATCCTGACCGAAGATTTCATTCAGCGCCACATTGACACTTTCCTGCGTTGCCGCAATCCCCTCGTGTCGCACCATGCTTTCCACCCGCAACACGGCACCCTCCAACTCGCGGACATTATCATTGATGCGTAATGCGATTTGCTCAACGACGGCGGGCTCAAGGTACAACTCGCGCAGCATCAGCTTCCGTTGAATGATCGCCATCCGTGTTTTCAGATCGGGGGAATCAAGCTGTACGACGAGCCCCAGGCGGAACCGGGAGATCAGGCGCTCAGAGATCCCCTCAATCGCCTTGGGAGGCGCGTCTGAAGTCAAAACGAGTTGCTGTTCTCGATTATAAATCTCATTAAAGGTGTGAAAAAATTCTTCTTGGGTGCGTTCTTTTTCTGAAAGGAATTGAATGTCATCGATGAGGAGTACGTCAGCGCTGCGGTAGCGCTTGCGAAAGCGGTCGATATTCTGACTCGTCAACGCAGCGATAAACTCATTGGTGAAGGATGCACAGGAAGCGACGATGATGTTTTGGTAACCCTGTTCCAATAGCCGGTGAGCGATGGCGTGCAACAGGTGGGTTTTTCCCAATCCCACCGAGCCATGGATGAAGAAAGGGTTGTACGCGCTGCCTGGGTTTTCAGCGACGGAGAGGGAGGCGGCATGGGCTAACTTGTTGGATGGCCCGGTGATAAAGCTGTCAAAGTTGAAGTTGGGGCGCAGGTTGATGTCGAAGCCTTTGGCGATGGTCGGCGCGCCTGTTCCGGCGTTGGAACTTGCGGGGGCATCTGAGGGGGAAGGTCCTGCCAGCTGCTGACTCTCAAAAACCACCTCGATCTCCCCATCCACGAGACGAGAGATGATCTCGCGGATCGGCTGTTCCCAACGACTGCGCAACACTTCCAATTGTGGCATGGTGGGCGCGATCACCGCCGCGCGTTCGGCAGAAATTTCCAAGCGAACACCGTCGAGCCAAATCGATTTTTCTTCCTTGGGAAGTTCTTGCTCCAACAGTTCGAGGAATTCCACCTCGTACGGCTTGTTTGCAGCAGGCACCACCATCGAATTTCCTCACGGTCAGAAATACTTTGAACCATGGACACTTGAATCGGGACGATCAGGAGAGCGTTATGGAGGGTACCTAATCTTAGTCCGATGATGCAAGTGCCTGTCAATGTCAGGTTTACTTGCTGACACCCGTGACGTTCGATAACATGTGGCCTCTGTCATGCACAAGAGCGCTCTGTAACGATGCTTTGTATCGGTGGAGCCCGGCGAGATGCTGTCAGGAACCTGTTCAGAGGTTGTACTGCCAATACAGGCAGGGCTCTGTATATGGTGAGAGTGCCTCGTCGCCGCCGATTTCCAGACGCGATATCGCGCACTTCAGTGCGAAATTGCAGTGCGATAATATCTGGAGTTGAGCGGGTTTGAATGCAGCAAACATTGTGCGGAGAGGTGGCAGAGTGGTCGATTGCACCGGCTTGCTAAGCCGGCGTACCGTTCGCGGTACCGAGGGTTCGAATCCCTCCCTCTCCGCCAGCCATTTCCCTCGCAAGTGCACAATTCCCCATCAAGACAGAAAATGAGCCATCGGGGTCAGCCATCAACTTCGAACGCCTCATGGTAAATCACCTTGCCGGCGGGGATGGGACCGCAGAAGGGGAGGGCAAAAAAGACTTCCGGCGGGGCGCCATCATAGATGAGCTCGTCGGTTCGGGTGAATCCGAAGCGCGGATAATATCGTGGGTCACCTACCACGCAGCAGCCAACACCCCCAAGCCTTTTCAGGCGGGAGAGCCCCTCAGCGATGAGGGCGCTGCCGATTCCCTGTCGGTGAAACTTTGGCAGCACCGAAACCGGCCCCAGGCCATACCAATCATCGATCTGCCCCTCTGCTTCTCCACCCGACCCTTCTCCCTTTGCGCCCCTGGAGATGGGCGCAGAGATGGGCGCAGAG
>CAYRAM010000005.1:88703-110205 GCA_964422295.1 uncultured Planctomycetia bacterium
ACCCGACCCTTCTCCCTTTGCGCCCCTGGAGATGGGCGCAGAGATGGGCGCAGAGATGGGCGCAGAGGTGGGCGCAGAGGTGGTCGCAGAGATGGTCACCGGTGAGAAGGCGATATGCCCGACCACCTCACCCTTCAATTCTGCGACCAGGGAAAGGGTTAGGGCATCGGCGGCACGCAGCGCCAGAATGATCAGATGCTCCGTGTCGTCACTGATCTCCAGTGTTTGGAACGCCGCAAAGGTGACGGCGGTGATTGCATCCACATCTGCGTCGGTTTCATCGCGCATCAGTATTGTTGAATCCAAGCCAGCACCTTCACCTGGGGCGAGCGGTCCCCTCAGATTTTCATTCCGACGATGGTGCCCTCAAAGACGCGTTCGCCATTCACATAGCCTTGGGCGCTGAACTTAGCGAGGCGGCTACGTAGGGCGATCATCTCGCCAACCATCAATAATTCGTTCCCCGGTTCGACGATCCCCTTGAAGCGCACATTTTCGCAGGCGGCGAAGCCCACAATTTCTTCTTCGTTGCCGGATGATTCGCCGTAATAAAATGAGCACAGTTGTCCAGCGGTTTCGATCATCAACACCCCTGGAAAGAGCGGCCGGTGGGGGAAGTGGCCGGAGGCCCAGAACGCGTCTTCCTTGACTTCGTGGACACCGGCAATCGTAGAGGTTTCCGGATCGTAGTGGACGATACGATGCAGCAGTTCCATGTCGTCGCGCTGAAAGTTTCTGCGGCGGATTTCATCGGGTCCAAAGACCACCTGATGGGTGTCGATGGTCGCTGGGTCAATAATCGCATCAGTCGACATTTCCTGCTCCTTCTGAACTCGGAGAATAACCCAACTCTGCTGGGTGTGCGAGTTAACGGTGTTGCGCTTGGCAAGAATTGGAGGCGCTGGTATCGGGGCTCTGGGCCACGCGGGCTGCCCGGTGTATGATGGGTTGATACCCCGAGCAGCCTCCTAGTCCCGAGAGCGTTGCCTCCCGAGAGCGTTGCCTCCCGAGAGCGTTGCCGGCCCCCAGCGAGATCTCCAGTGATGATGCAGGAGCAGCGATGTCCAACTTGAATACCACGATCGAGCAGAGAGCAATCTCTAGTGACAACCCCCTGACCTACTCCCTGGTTCAATTGGAGGGTTTTATCGATGCGGCCAATTACCCCATCTTTGAGAAGGCCCTCGAAAAGCTGATCGACAGTGGCAGGTTCCATATCGTCCTCGACTTCAAAGGGGTCGAGTACATCAACTCCACCGGCATCAGCGGCATCATCCGTTTCCATCACCACTGCTCTGGTGGCGGCGGAGGGCTCGTCCTCACCCGGGTGGCGCGCAATGTAGGCATCACCATGCATCTGCTGGGGGTGACCTCGGTGGTGGCTGTAGCCAAAGATTTCGATGAGGCGGAAAGGGTGCTCCAGGGGGAGGAAGTTGGCCCCACCAGCGACAGCCCCGAGCGCAAGATCCCGGTTCTGGCGGACAAGCCGGGGCCTACCGGCACGGTCGGCCTGCTCTTGCCAAGCAAGGGGCACTTTGCAGATATTTGCAAAAAGCGTGTTGAGGATCGCGGCGGCAAGACATTCTTTTACGAGTCGCCGAAAGAGATGTTGGAAGCGATCGATGCCATCGTTCCCGATCTAATCGTCATCGATCAACGGATTCCCGGCAGCGAAAAACTGGTGGAGCGTATCAAATTGATGCCGCGGCACGCACTGGCGTCGATCATCCTGATTCACCCGAAAGGGGTCGATCCGACATCGGTCTCAGGATTTCGGGTTTGGGAGAATGACTCCCTAGTCGATCCGTTCGAGCTCGGAAATCTCTTCATTCTCGCCGAAAGCGAGGTGCGCCGAGTGAGCCGCGACCGAAAGCTGTTCAGCCAGCAGGTGCGCTTTCAATTTGATGGTGCCAAGGATTCGGTCGACCAGGGCCTCAGCCTCGGCGGTGCATTGATTTCACGTCTGCCGCTGACCGACACGGAAAAGAATGCCCTCCAGTCGGCCCTCAAGGAAGGGGTCGACAATGCGGTGCGCCATGGCAACCGCGAAAATGTCACTCGCAAGGTGACGGTCAATTATGTCGTTGACCCACGACGAGTGATGATGTTGGTAGAAGATGAAGGCGAAGGATTCGATCATGAGTTCTTCCTTGGCCAGATAGAGGACAAGGACGCCTTTGATCGTGCCAAGGAACGGATGCGTGAAGGAGGCCGTGGTGGCCTCGGGATCCTGCTGATGCACCGCTGCTCCGATCGCCTCGAATACCTTGGCAAAGGCAATGTGGTGCGCATCGAGAAGGCATTGCAGCGCTGAGTTGGGGGAGGTTCACTGGATCTGGCGAACGGACCACTCTCTGCCGATTGCCATTGACAGCCGCACTGCCGATCTGCACAATTGGCGTTTCCCTTCGAGGGTACGAAAGTCCTTTTCTGCCTTCGGGAGGCCTTTAACAGGCTCAGAGCGGGTGTAGCTCAGGGGTAGAGCATCACGTTGCCAACGTGATTGTCGTGGGTTCGAATCCCATCACCCGCTCCATTTTTCTTCCGCTCTCCATATCCCACCGATTTTCCATCGACAGATTTCACTCTTCGTTGGCGACCTGTGAGGACTCCTTTAGCTGGCGGATGATGGCTTCGGCAGAGGCGATGTTGGTGGCCAGGGGGATGTTTTCCAACTCGCAGATGCGGATCAGGGCGTGGACGTCTGCGCTGTGAGGCTGCGCCCATAATGGATCCCGGAGAAAGATGACCGCACTGATCAACCCTTCTGAGACGAGTGCGCCGATCTGTTGGTCGCCTCCCAGCAAGCCGGATCTGACACTGCGTGCCACTTGAAGCCCGGTGTTTTCGGTAATTTCTCCGCTGGTGTTCTGGGTGGAAACCAATTGGGCGGAGGAGAAAAACTCCTTGTTGGCAGCGACCAAATCGATCAGATCCGACTTCCTCGAATCGTGGGCAACAAGGGCGATATAGCGCTCATGGTATGCCCCCGAAATTCGCCGGATGCAGAGGCGGGTCAGATCTGAGTAGATGTGCCTGAAAGTGGGAAGGTCGTCCAGTTGGTCATCGATGGCTTTGAAGGGTATCCGCGAGATTCGCACCTCGCTCGCACTTCTGACGTGTGCGCTGGCGACCCCGCCGGTGACATAACTGATCTCTCCGAGAATATTGGGGGCATTTTGGATGATGCTTTCGCCTGCCCGGGTGTCCACACGCAATTGCCCCTCATGGAGGAGCAATAGGTGATCATTCTCTTCACCCAACCGGATCAACACCTGGTCCTTCGGTACGACCTCTTCCTCGAAAGAGATTTCTTTGAGCCAGGAAAGCAGGTTTTCAGAGCAGTCTTCCATCGGTATCTCCAGTATTCAGGTCAGGCAATATCACGAGTCGCATCCCGATGGGCCGTGCGGTAGGGCTGCCCAGAGGAGCTGAACCGCCCTTTATTCTTCGGGCTTCGTTTTGGCCAGCGGGTTGGAAAAGCCATAAAAACACAAGTACATAAACAGGATCGGCACCATCACTGTGACGGTCCCGGATTCCCGATCCAGAAATTTGACAATCAGGTGAACCAACACGGTTGTCGCAACTGTACACAGGGCAAAGGTAAGGAAGTACTTCATTGTTTCACCGCTCCTTTGGTGAACGGGGATAGTGCTGCCAACAACTTCGTATCATCGATACACCCTGCTACAGCAATTACACTCATTCAAGAAAAATGCATTCCGGACGACTCTACTTGCAAAAACCGACTTATTCGCTGAGAGGAAGCATTTTCAGGCGCCTCAATTTCATGAGCGGGCCCTCTTCCTTGCCACTGGATACAGTGAGCAGATGGGTGCCTGCTGGCAATGAGATTCTTCCCAGCGATTGATCCTGGTAATCGTCCCAGGAGTCTGTGGCCATGACGACCGCACGGATTTCCTGGCCCTCACCCGCTGCGTTTGAGCAGCGGAACCAATATTCCGCACCCGCTTCATTCGCAGGGCAGGAAGAGGTAATCAGGACATCAAAGACCATCGGCTTGTCGATTTTGATGCGCCATCCGGGGTAGTCGGTCACGGTCCTCCAGTACCCCAGACAGTTCCTGTCTGACTCGTAACGCAACTGGGTTCCTTGGATTTGTGCGCGACGCGCTTCAAGAGTCCAGTCGCCGTCGGCTCCAGGCTCGAGGGGCCGACCAGCTCCGATCTTCATCAGACCCTTGAGGGCGTCGAGATGGTCTTCGTATACCGATCGAGGATCACAGTTCTGTTGCTTGCAGACCGTTGCGGCCATGCCAACGATCTCTCCCATTGCACCCGTGGTTTTCATGACCCGGACCGCCCCGAGTGCTTCGTGGGTCACACTGATGTCGCGACCCGCCATAAACAGGTTGTCTATGTTGCGACTGAACAGGCAGCGATAGGGCAGCCAGTAAGGCCCATCGTATGAGTACTCTTCACCATGAGTGAAATCGGCGATGAACTCATCGCCCTCGTGACCTTCGCTGTAGCTGGGGTGGGGGTGGTGAGTGTCGATGCCCCAAGTGCATGGAACGCAGCCGTCTTCATACTGGATGCCCTTGCGAAGATCTGAACCGGTGAGTACCACATCTCCCATCAGTCGTCGCGATTCGCGCTTGCCGGCGATGTATGCGACCCAGTTCAGGCGATGGGCGGGGTAGCGTTTTTCGACATTTTTGATGGCATCCCATGCGCCATACATGGCTCTGAAGTTCTGATCCCGAATTCGCTCCATGTCTTTGATGGGGTCGCGGTCAAATCCCGATTCCCAATACCATTGGCCCAAGCTGATGGGCTGGATTCCCGCTTGTGGAGTTTTCGCGCCCCGATCCCTTCCCGGGAAAGGTTTTGCAGACAGATCGACCGCCCAGGGACAGCGCGGAAAGGTGGCTTTTTCACACGCCGCTTCGAGTTCCGAAGAGAGCGGGTCCTCGTCCTCACAGAGACACTGGATATTCCAAAGGTTGCTGGCGCCCATGTGCCCGGTTTGTGTTTGTTCGAAGTCTGCGCCCGCCAAAAATCCAAGGGATCCATCCCCCGTGCTGTCGAGAAACCAGCGACCGCCGACCCGAACCCGGCGACCGCTGCGGACATCCTGACAGACGACCGACACCACTCTCGATCCATCCATTTCCGCGCCATTCATGCGGTTTTCCAGGAGCAGGGTCAGATTTTCTTCCGCACGAGCAACGGCGAGTTTGCGATCATCGTCAAAGACTTTTGCAGACTGGGCGTTGTGGGAATCTGGGCGCTGCTCAGGGACCAGTTCCATCACGACATCACCGATTCGCGGCCACGGGTTCTGGTTGACGTGGCCTTGCGGCCACACCCTGACTTCGGAACTGGAGTTGCCACCGAGAACCGGTCGGTCCTGAATCAGGATCACCTGAAGACCGAGCCTAGCAGCGGTCACGGCCGCAGAAGTTCCTGCCATGCCGCCACCCACCACCACAAGATCGTAGGTGCCGATCACCTCAGGTTCTTGCGGGTGCCCCAATGCCGTTCTTCGAAAGCGTTGCAGTGCATCCGGGTCATCGGGAGGGGTTGCGTCGAGATCGGCCATCAACAACACCGCATCACAACGCCCCTCGAATCCGGTCAGATCATGCAGGGCGATCTCAAAGTCGTCTTTCAGTGAAACCAGACCTCCGTCCTGCCAATGCCAAGGGTCACCCTCGGTGCCGAAGATGGTTTCGATGGGCGTTCCATCGAGCAACACCTGAAATCGACCCGGTGTGCCCGGTGCTTTCCACGGCGCAACCCAATCCCGGGTTCGGACCCAAATGCGCCAGCTTCCCGCCGTGAAATCTTCCAGGTCAGAAACGGTGACAGTGGTGACCGCATCTCTGACGGGTTGCCCCATGCCATGCGCCAACAGATAAGGAGAGCCCATCAGGTCCATGAATTGTTGATCGAGAACCCAGCCCCCGAGGTCATCAAACGCTTCCGCCTCCAAAAGGATGATGTCACTGAAGGCGGTCGCAGATGCAGCCAGCCGATCAGAACCCAACAGGAGCAGCGCAAGGGATGCCAACAGCACCGCTGGAAGGGGGCAGACGCCAGAGTTTTTCTTCAACAAGGAACAAGCCCTTTCGAGACTGAATCCAAAAAGTGGGGTGCATTGAGAGCGGGTTGCCTTTCGTATCCGTGGTGGATTTTCACATGGGACCCCGAAGCTGTCACTGACGGGGACTGTCCACGAGGGGGAAACAGCGACCTTCTGTTCGGGCAGATACACCGGGTGAAGGCAGCAATTGGACCAAAATTCGCCAAAAAACCCCGAATCGGGAGCATCTGGGGCCCGGCTTGCGTTGACACTTCTGGGCGCGGGGACGATGATTTGTGGTTACGGTTTGTTTACCGCAACGACAGGGAGCCATCGGTCGCTCATGAATGAAGAGTTGGACGGGATCGAGAATCCCGAGACGGAAGATACGACTATGAATACCTCCGCCACAGAGGATGCCGGCGTCGACACCGCATCTGCTGAAGAGTCCCAGGATTTTATCGCCAGCGACACCGAATTGGTCGATGAGGGCCCTTGCCGAAAGCGCCTCAAGATCACCATCGAACCCGACAAGGTCGCCTCCGAATTAGAGTCCCAATTTCAACAACTGAAGGCGAACGTGATGTTGCCCGGTTTTCGCAAGGGCAAGGCCCCGCTGAAGATGCTCAAAAAGCGCTTCGGGGAACAAGTGCAACAAGATGTTCAGGAAGACCTCATCGGCCGCTCCGTCGAGGAGCAGTTTGAGGCCGCAGACTATACTCCCATCGGGTTCCCGGAATTTGAAAACATCGAGTTTTCCAGCGAGAACCCCTTCACCTTTGAAGCGGTCTTCGATGTCCAGCCGACCTTCGAGATGCCCGAGTACAAAGGGGTGGAGATCACCTCTGAGTTGAAGGCGGTCGAAGATTCCGATGTCGATGCGGAGATCGAACGCATCAGCGAGCAGGCCAGTACCCTGGAGCCGCTGGATGTGGGGACCCAGGCGGAAGGGGATTTCGTCGTCGTCGACCTGGATCTGTCCGCCGATGGCGAATCGATCTTTTCCCGCGACGAAGTGATGATCAAGATCGGAGATGACTTCATCGATTCGATGGAGGTTCCCGGGCTGGGAAAAGACCTCGCGGAAGCAGCGGCGGATACGGTGGTCGAAAAGAAGGTACAGATCCCCGAAGACTATCCGGAGGCGGAACACCACGGGAAAACCGCCGAGGTCAAATTAACTATCAAGGATGCCAAGAAGTTGATCGCCCCGGAGATGAACGAAGAGTTCTTTGGCCGTCTCGGGGTCGAATCGGAAGAGGATCTGCGCAATAAGGTGCGCGAGGGGATGGAGGGGCGCTGTTCGGCGGAGGAGAATACCCGCCAGGAAGACCTCCTCTCTGAAAAGGTTGCCGATTCGGTGGAGATGGAGCTTCCTGAGTCGATGTATGAACGGCGCAAGGAATCTCTCGCCCGCAACAAGGTCATGGAGCTGATGCGCGATGGCGCATCCGAGGAGGATGCGACAGCGGAAGCCGAAAAGGATGAAGAGCTGGCCAAGCAGGCCCGCATCGAACTGGTTCGCATCTTTGTCCTTGATCGGATCGCCGAAGAGGAGAAGGTGTTTGTGACCGAGGATGAAGTGGTGCAAAGGCTGCAGGCGATCGCCGCGACCTACCAGCGTCCTCTCGAAGAAGTGGTGGAGCAATACCGCAACAACGGCATGATCCCTGAGCTTCGTAACGGCATGAAGCGGGAGAAGGTCAAGCAGCTGCTGCGCAAAAAAGCAAAAATTTCGGGCTCCTGAGGAGCCCAATCATCGTTGGTAGATATATAGGGGGAGACACGAGATGAGTGACGACCTGATACGCAAGATCGATGAGATCCACGATAACCTCGTACCGTTCGTCATCGAAAAAACAGGCCGCGGAGAGAGATCTTACGACATCTTCTCGCGGCTACTGAAGGATCGCATTATCTTCATAGGAGATGCCATTCACGATCACACCGCAAACCTCGTGATCGCCCAGATCCTGTTCCTGGTATCGGACAACCGCAATCAGGATATCAACATTTACATCAACAGTCCCGGCGGTTCCGTGACGGCCGGACTTGCGATTTACGACACGATGCAGTTTGTCCAGTGCGACATCGCCACCTTCTGCATCGGACAGGCCTCCTCGATGGGGGCAGTGCTTCTGGCAGCAGGGGCAGCGGGCAAGCGCCACGCCCTTCCCCATTCGCGCATCATGATCCACCAGCCGTGGGGTGGTGCCCAGGGAACCGCCCAGGATATCGAAATCCAGGCGAACGAGATCAAGCGCAACAAGGAGGTACTGAGCGAGATTCTCAGCCGTCATTCCGGGAAACCGGTCGGCCAGATTGCCGACGATTCGCACCTGGATTTCTTCATGTCGTCGCGGGAGGCACAGGAGTACGGCCTGGTCGATCAGGTCATCGAAACTCTCAAGCCTGCCGCTGAGGTCAGTTAAGCGGGTCGCCATGATGACTTCAGGTGGATCCGGATCTGGACAATCAGGCAAGGAAAGTTGCAGTTTCTGCGGCAAGAAAGCGCACGAGGCCTCTCGTCTGATCGCCGGGCCTCCCGGTCTCTACATCTGTGCAGACTGTGTCGACCTGTGTCACGTCATCATTCATCCCGATCCACAACAGAGTGCCGAAGAACTCCCCGAAACGCCGCCGAGAACTCTCGATGAGGTTCCCAGTCCCCGAGATCTCTACGATGAATTGCAGCGCTATGTCATCGGCCAGGAAGAAGCGAAGCGCACCCTTTCTGTGGCGGTCCATTTGCACTATCGACGATTGGTTCATCTCGATGCTCTCGCCTCCGATGGTGGTGCCGATGATGTACAGATTGAAAAATCAAACATCCTGATGATTGGACCAACAGGGAGCGGCAAAACGCTGATGGCAAAAACACTCGCCAGCGTTCTCGATGTGCCGTTGGCGATCGGCGATGCGACCACGCTCACAGAAGCAGGATACGTCGGCGAGGATGTGGAAAACCTGCTGCTCAAACTGGTCATGGCGGCGGATTACGACATGGCCAAGGCAGAGCGCGGCATCATCTTTATCGATGAGACCGACAAGGTCGGCAAAGCAACTCAAAATGTTTCCATCACCAGGGATGTTTCCGGAGAAGGGGTTCAGCAAGCACTGCTGAAGATCCTCGAGGGAACCGTCGCCAATATTCCTCCCCAGGGGGGGCGCAAGCATCCGGAGCAGCAATACCTGCAGCTCGACACCACAAACATCCTCTTTATCTGTGGGGGTGCATTTGAGGGACTGCCGGAGGTCGTTGCCGAGCGTCTCAACGCTCGCAAGGTCGGCTTCCGAAACGGCGAAGAGAACAAAGATGCGAACGAGCTGCCCGATATCGAAGACCCCAATGAGCGTGCACGCCTGTATGCCAAGGTTCAGGTGCAGGACCTGATCAAGTTTGGCATGATTCCCGAGTTTGTCGGACGCTTGCCGGTGTTGACCGCCCTGCAACCCTTGGGCGAGGATGACTTGGTCAAGGTCTTGACCGAGCCACGCAATGCATTGGTGCGCCAGTACCAGCAGTTTTTCCACATGGAGGGGGGGGAACTCGAGTTCACTCCCGACGCCCTGAGGGAGATCGCACGCATCGCCCGTGAACGCGGAACCGGTGCACGCGGGTTGCGATCGGTGGTTGAAGACCTCATGCGCGATATCCTCTTTGAGATCTCAGAAGACAGCATTCGCGGCAAGAAAACCATCATCGACGAAAATCTGGTATTGGCTCTTGAGGATGATGCGGCAACGGCTGCGCCGAAGACGGAAAACCTTGCCGTAGATCTTTCAGCGGTGGAAGAAGATGACCCGGACGATAGCAAGTCTCCCCCCGCAGGTGATACCGCCGCGTTCAGGATCAGCTGACTGATTCAGAAGTCCGCACTCAATCCGAGGATTTTCCACGGCTCGACCGTAATGCTCTTCCCTTTGACTTTTACCGGCTCCAGCGCTTCCTTGAGGAATTCTTCACCCAGTTGATTTGCGGTATTTGATCCGACGATGATTTCTCCTGAGTTGGCAACCTGGGATTCCAGCCGACTGGCGGTGTTGACCGTGTCCCCGATGACGGTGTAGTCCCGTCGCGCCATCGACCCCACATCGCCGACGGTGGCAATTCCCGAGTTGATCCCGATCCGCATGTGCAGATCGGGCCAGTCCGGATTCAGGCCGTTGAATTTTGCCAGGTATTCTTGCATGGCGATGGCTGCCTTTACGGCGCGTGCAGGATGATCTTCCTGTGGATCCGGAGCACCGAAGAAAGCGATCAGGGCATCGCCGATGTATTTGTCGAGGGTTCCATCCTCCAGGAACACCTCATCGGTCAAGCCATCAAAGAGGGAGTTGAGCAACTCGACGACCTGATTTGCTGCCAGGCTCTCTGAGAGTGGAGTGAAACCGACGATGTCCGCAAACATCACCGTGATTTCCAGGTCCTGCGATCCGAGTTCCGCTTCTCCGGCGATGACTTTGTCGACGACGTTTGGAGAAAGTCGGCAAGAGAGTTCTTCACGACGGCGCTTTTCTTCGGCAACCGAATGGGTGAGGCGCACCTGCTCCAGCGCACTGCTGACCATCAAGCCAAGAACACTGAGGATGTCGAGATGGTTCTTCTCTAACGGTTTGTTCTGCGTCACGCAGTCGACGTAAATGATGCCGATCACCTTTTCGCCAGCAGTGAGGGGTGCGCAAAGAGCGGACTGAATGCTCATCTGTATGATGCTTTGTGCGGCTGCAAGGTCTTCCAGGTTTCCAGTGTCCTGGATCAGCACAGCGATGCGCTCTTCCAATACCTGACTGGCAATGGTGCTTGAGAGCCTGATCGTTCCCTGATCTGGGGATGATGCGCTGCTCTTCTCTGCGATTGAATGAAGTTGTCCGGAGTTGTCGAGCAAGCTGACAAAGCCCCGATCCACCGGAAGCGAACGCAATGCCAATTCGATCGCGCCTTCGGCGACCTGCTCGATATCAGAACCGGTGAGCAGGGTTTCAGCGGCGTCTTTGAAGAGCTTGAGAGCGACACCCAATTCTTGGCCACTGGTCGATTGAACATCTCCGACACCGAGACTTGATTCCCAGTCGTCGACCATCAGGGAATCGAGAACCCCCTGGTGGGGCAGATCCCGATGAAGTTGAACCGATTGGGAGGATGTTGAAGGGCCTTCGACGAGGAATGAGATACCGCCCAGATGAAAAACCAGACCCGGCCTCAATTCCATCCGGGTGATCTTCTGGTCTCCAAGATAGATGCCGTTGCGACTACTGGTGTCCTCGATGAAAGCGGCCTCGTTTTTCCAAACGATACGAGCGTGTTGCCGCGAGATGGTCTCATCGTTGACCTGGATGTCAGAGGCGCTGGTTCTGCCCAGCGTCATCTCCATCTTCTGCGGGAGGATCTCCTCGTGGCGGTCCCCCTGTGTATCCCTGAATCGCAATATCAGCGTATTGGGCATGATCTGTGTCCTTCTTGGGCCCCATCGTAGGGGATAGAGGGAGGGGGATGGAAGCAAAGGGGTTGCACCAATTTGTCGTGCCATGCACCAATTTGTCGGTTTCCTTGCACAGTCGGGGGCATATTCGTACGATTCTAGATCGGGCTGGAGAGGTCAGTTGACCGATTGGTACTGCCATCTGGCCCGCTGGTGCAACGACCCCGGCTCCCTTGAACGACACGGCGTCGTCGGAAACGGGATATCGTCACCGAGTTTCACGGCCGCAACTGCTGGTTGCGGCGAATGGAGATCGACTCGTGAAAAAGGACATCCATCCGGATAACTACCGTCTCGTGGTTTTCCAGGACAAGAACGCAGACTTTGCTTTCCTCTCCCGCTCGACCGTCAAAACCACCGACACCATCAAGTGGGAAGACGGTGAGGAGTACCCCCTCTTCAAGCTGGATATCTCCAGTGCATCGCACCCTTTCTACACCGGTAAGCAGACCTACGTCGATGCTGCCGGGCGGGTGGAGAAGTTCCAGAAGCGCTTCGATTGGAAAGAGGGCAAGGCTTCCGAAATGATCACCGCGGCCGAGGAGGAGTCCAAGGCCAAGCATCGTGAGATGCTTGAGGCGGAAGAGGCGGAACGCAAAGCCGCAGCCGAGCGCAAGGCTGAGCGTGAAGAGCGTCGCAAGGCGATCCTCGAACAGAAGAAGAAGAAAGCGGAAGAAAAAGCTGCGGCCAAGGCTGCAGAAGAAGCTGCTGCTGCTGAAAAAGCGGAAGCAGAGGCTCCCGCTGAAAAAGCGCCCGCAGAAGACGCGGCAAAAGCGGAGGCTGCACCGGAAGAAGCTCCGGCGGAAGAAGAGACCACTGCCCCAGAGACCAGCGCTCCAGAGACCAGCGCTCCAGAGACCAGCGCCCCAGAGGCCAGCGCAGACAGTGAGGCTGCTTCTGAAACTGCTGCAGAAGAGGCTCCAGCAGAAGAAGCTCCTGCGGCAGAAGCCGAAGAAAGTGGCGACGAAGCGGAAAAACCCGCTGACGCCGATTCCTAAATCCAATGACAAGCCGGGGCCGGAGGGAAGCCAGGGATGGCTTTTGTCCGGCCCCGGTTCCATCGTGACTCCCTCTTCAAGGAGAAGAATCTGATGTCTGCTTCCGACAAGGACACCCCTGACTTCCTCGATAAACCGATCGAGGGAAAATTGGAGGAAAAACTGTCCGCAATGGAGCAGCGCTACGTCGAATTGGAACAACTGATCTCTGATCCCGAACAACAGGGAAGCGGCAAGTTTCAGGAGTTGCTCAAGGAGCATGGCTCGCTGCTCTCGCTGGTGAATCTTTACCGTGAATACGGCAAGAGCAGGGAAACTCTCACAGAAGCACAGGAAATCATCGATAGCGGTGACGATGCCGAACTGAAAGAGCTGGCGGAAGCGGAGCTCCCTGATCTTGAGCAGGAGTGCTGCGACAAAGCACGTGCGGTGCGCATGGCGATCCTCGATCAGCAGGTCGAGGGGGGGGACGATTGCATCTTTGAGGTGCGCGCCGGCACCGGCGGCGAAGAGGCCGCTCTCTTCTGCGCAGACATCTTTCGACTGTACAGCCTTTACGCAGAGAAACGACGCTGGAAGATCGAAGTGATCAGTGAAAGCTCCACCGACCTCGGCGGATACAAGGAGATCACCTTTGCTGTCCGTGGTTCGGGGGCGTTTTCCCGCCTTTGTTTTGAATCGGGGGGGCACAGGGTTCAGCGCGTTCCCGCCACAGAGACCCAAGGACGAATCCACACCTCGGCGATCACGGTGGCGGTGATGCAAGAGGCCGAGGAATCAGAGATCGAAGTCGAAGAAAAGGACCTGCGCATCGACACCTTCTGTGCATCAGGGCCGGGAGGGCAGTCCGTCAACAAAACCTCGAGCGCGGTGAGGATCACCCATTTGCCCTCCGGAGTCGTCGTTTCGATGCAGGATGAAAAATCCCAGCACCGCAACAGGGACAAAGCGATGCGGCTGCTTAAAACCCGCCTCAAAGAGTTGGCGGATCGCGAGAAGCAACAGGAGGAGGATGCTTTGCGCCGCTCACTGATCGGCAGCGGAGATCGCAGCGATCGCATCCGAACTTACAACTTTCCACAAAATCGAATCAGCGATCACCGCATCAATTGCACCCTCTACAACCTCGACCGCTTCATGACGGGGGACATCGATGACCTCCTCGACCAGCTTGAGGCTCACGACAGGGAAGAGCGCGTTCAGGCGCTCTGATCGGGGATCGATGGCGAACTCCCGGACTTTGATCCAACAGGCGATCGCCGAACTCACCGATTCGGATGCCCCCGATCTTGATGCCCGCTGGCTTCTGGCACACCTGCTGCAAATCGACCACAGAGATCCACGGTTGCGCCAGGATTTCAGCGTCGAAGAAGGGATCGCCAACGATTTCAGACGACAGGTGATGCGTCGATCCAAGGGTGAGCCTCTGGCCCACATCCTCGGAGAGTGGGAGTTTTACGGGCACACCTTTGAAGTGACTCCGGATGTCCTCGTGCCGCGACCGGAGACAGAACTGCTCGTCGATTGGGCGTTGCAACTTCTCGAATCGCAGCGACAGCCGCGAGTCGCCGAGATCGGGGTAGGGTCCCTGGCCGTACTCGCTTCATTGGCGATCGAGCGTCCCGATCTCCACGGTGTGGGGGTGGAGGTCTCCGCCGATGCCCTCGCTGTGGCGCAGCGCAACCTTGAAAGGCACGGACTCCACGATCGTCTGCAGTTGCGGGAGGGCAGTCACTATCAACCTCTCGAAGGGGCTTTCGATCTGATCGTGGCAAACCCGCCCTACATATCGCCCGACGATCCGGAACTGCAACCTTCAGTAGCAGCCCACGAGCCAGAAATCGCTCTCATCGATCACATCGATGGTGATGGTCTCGGCCATTACCGGGTTCTCATCACCGAACTGCGTGGCCGGGTCGATGACGATGGAGGGCTGCTGCTCGAATGTGGTCACGGCCAGGCAGATGCGATCGAAGAGCTTGCCCGTCAGAAGGGGTGGTCCGTGGAAATTCGGCAGGATCTGGCCTCCATTCCACGTGCGCTGTATCTCCATTCAGGGGATCGGTGAGCCTGAGTGCAGGATTTTGCCGGACCGTTGACAGTCCGGTCTTGTCCGCCACAATCAAAGTTGCGCTGCTCGATACTGCTGCACCGCTCGGGGCACTTTCCGGGTCGGTTGTGAAAGGCACTCTTTGGACAAGTTTGTGATCAGGGGCGGATTGCCCCTCAATGGCCAAGTTGAAATTTCCGGATCGAAAAACGGGAGCCTCCCGATCCTTTTTGGCAGCTTGCTGTCCCCTGGGCCGCTGTTGTTGGAGGGGGTGCCGACGAGTCTGCGCGACATCAATACCACCCTTGACATTCTGACCAAGTTCGGCGCAGAGATTGAAAAGCGCGATCAGCAAGTCGCCATCGAGGTTCCGACCCGGGGTCCGGTCAAAGCGCCCTACGATCTCGTCAAAAAGATGCGCGCATCCATCTCTTCGTTTGGACCTTTACTGGCGCGAAGAGGGGAAGCGGTCGTCTCCTTGCCCGGTGGCTGCAACATCGGCGACAGACCCATCGACCTGCACATCCACGGGATGGAGGCTCTCGGCGCAGAGATTCGCTACGAAAACGGATACATCATCGCCCGTGGACCTCTCAAAGGGGGGTCCGTCTATCTTTCCGGGCCGATGGGCCCGACAGTTCTCGGCACCCAAAATGTGATGATGGCCGCCGCCGGTGCAGATGGAAACTCTGTCATCGAAGGAGCCGCATGCGAACCGGAGGTATGTAGCACCGCAGATTTCCTGCGCAGCCTCGGAGTTAAAATCGAGGGGGATGGTTCGCCGACGATCCGCATTGAAGGCGTGGGCCAGGATGGATTTTCCGGCAGCGGGGGCATGACTTTCACGATTCCTCCCGATCGCATCGAGACGGGAACCTACATCATCGCTGGCGCAGCTTCAGGAGGCCGGGTGGTGATCAACAACTGCCGCCCCCAGGAGAATCTGGCGCTGATTTCAATTTTGAAAAACATCGGCGTTCCGGTCGAAGTCAACGAGAACAGCGTCACGGTCACCGGAGTCGACCGGGTCAGCCCTGTCGATGTGGCCACGCTCGCCTTTCCGGGGTTCCCCACCGATCTTCAAGGCCCCTTGATGGCTCTGTTATGCAAGACGGACGGGGTCAGCCTCATCACCGAAAAGATCTTTCCCGATCGATTCATGCACCTTTCCGAACTGCGTCGTTTCGGCGCCAAAGTGCGCAAAGAGGGGTCGACGGGGATCATCGAGGGCGGCGCGCCTTTGCATGGTGCTGAAGTGATGGCGAGCGACTTGCGCGCCAGTGCGTGCCTGGTGATCGCCGGCTTGATGGCATCGGGAACGACCCAGGTACGCCGCATCTACCACCTGCAGAGGGGCTATGAATCGATGGAGCTGAAGTTGCGCGGGATCGGTGCGGATGTCGAGCGCGTCGAAGATCGCCAGGCCGAAACAGAATTGGTGCAGGGGTAACAGCATGCTCGGCGGATTGACCAAACGACTCACTGATATCGTCTCCGGCCTTCGAGGTCGCAAGATCACAGAAGATGTGATCAAGGAGACCAGCCGCGAAATTCGCCGCGCTCTTCTCGAAGCAGATGCTTCCCTGCCGGTGGTCAAAGACTTTGAAAAGCGGGTCCGCGAGGCTGCCCTCGGTGCCGAAGTCATCGAAGGTGTCGATGCAGGTCAGATGTTTACCAAAATTGTTCAGGATGAACTGACCGCTCTGATGGGTCCCGTCGACCACGAAATCGCATGGAAGAAGTCCGGCCCGACAGTGATTTTGATGTCGGGATTGCAGGGCTCAGGAAAAACGACCACTTGCGGAAAACTGGCGCGTTATTTCGGAGAGCGAAAGAAGAAGCGCCCGATGCTCGTCGCCGCCGACTTGCAGAGACCTGCGGCTATCGAGCAATTGAAAGTGCTCGGGCGGCAACTCGATGTCCCCGTGTTCCATAAGGATGGGCTGACGCCACCGCAAGTTTGCGAAGCCGCCATCGATGCGGCTCGCGAACAGAAGTGCGATGTGATCATCCTCGATACCGCGGGCCGCCTGCACGTCGATGACCAGTTGATGGGCGAATTGAAACTGATCGCCGACAAGACCCGCCCCGATGAGACCTTTTTCGTCTGCGATGCGATGACGGGCCAGGATGCGGTCCGCTCTGCGGAGGCGTTCTCACAATCTCTCGAATTATCAGGGGTGATCCTGACCAAGCTGGACGGCGATGCCCGCGGAGGCGCAGCGCTATCGGTGAAAGCGATCACCGGCAAGCCGGTCAAGTTCGTCGGCGTCGGTGAAAAACTTGATCGCCTCGATGAGTTTCATCCGGATCGCATGGCTTCGCGAATCCTCGGCATGGGAGATGTGGTGGGGCTCGTCGATCGCGCCCAGCAGGTGATCGACGAAAAAGAGCAGGCCGAGATGCAGGAAAAGATGCTCGAAGCCAGCTTCACCCTGCAGGATTTCCTTTCCCAATTGCGCCAGATCAAAAAGATGGGAAGCCTCAAGGATCTGCTTTCTCACATTCCGGGTCTTGGCGGCCAGGTGGACCAGATGGATATCAAGGGTGACGAACTGGTGATCGTCGAAAGCATCATCCAATCGATGACCGCAAAGGAGCGAAGTCGTCCCGAGATCATCAACACCAGCCGCCGGCGCCGAATCGCCGCCGGGGCCGGGCGGCCCCTGGAAGCGGTCAACGATCTGCTCAAACAGTTCAAGCAGATGCAGGGGATGATGCAGGGCTTCAAGAAACAGTCCGGTTTCTTCGGCAAGCTCAAGGGGATGAAGGAGATGCAACAGGGTCTCGATCAGATGCAGGACCCGGGAAGCGGGGGCGCACCGGGATTGCCGGGGGGATTGCCGGGGGGATTGCCGGGGGGATTGCCGGGGGGATTGCCGGGGGGTGTGCCGGGGGAGATGCCGCAGATTCCCGGTCTCGGTGGAGGTCCCGGTGGGCCAGGGAAGGCGAAAACCGGCCCCAGCAAGGAAGAGAGGCGCAAAAAGCGCAAGCAGGAGCGCCAACGTCGCAAAAGGTCGCGCCGGCGCTGAGCCGCTTCAGTTCTCCCCAGTCAGGGCCCCAAAACCGCTTTTTTCCGCGATGAATCGCCCAAATTCGCCGGTCGCTGTTGATGCTTTGGGGCCATCCTAGTAATTTCATTTGTTCCCCCTTAATGGGGGATGAGCCGGGGTATCGGTATGCCCGGTCCCCGAGGAGGGCTTACGGAAGCCCGTGAAATTTGAGCAGATACAAGGAGTGACGAACATGGCGGTAGCCTTGCGTCTCAAAAGATGCGGACGGATCCACAGACCCTTCTATCGCATCGAGGCCATCGAAAAGAGAAACGCCCGGGGTGGAAGATCCCTGGAGACCCTCGGTTGGTACGACCCGATGGTCGATGATTCAGAGAAGCGTGTAAAGATTCACGTGGACCGTGTCCAGCACTGGATCGACCAGGGCGCACGCCCGAGTGCGACGGTGACATCCTTCCTGCGCAAGGTGGATGTCAATTGGCCCCAAGGGAAAAAGAGTCGCCGCGCTGTCCAGCGTGCCAAGAAGAAGGCACAGGGCGGTTCCTGAGCGAGAACGGTTCGGAGAATCGGGTGCAGATCGACATTTTGACGATCTTTCCGCATTTCTTTGATGAGTTTCTCCAGCACGGAATGGTGCGGGTGGCCCGGAAGCAGGGCAAAGTTGAGATCCGGATGACCGATCTTCGCGCGTTCAGTGAAGACCGTCATCGAACCGTTGACGACCGACCTTACGGGGGAGGTCCTGGAATGTTGTTGAAACCGGAGCCGGTTTTTCGCGCCCTCGATGTGTTGGGGATCGCGCAGGGAAAGACGGCGCCGGAAGGAACGAAACTCCTGCTGACGTGCCCTCGCGGGCAAAAATTGCAGCAGGGCGACCTGGAAGAGTTTGCCGGAACGCAGCGTCTGGTGATCCTCTGCGGTCGCTACGAAGGTTACGACGAACGGATCGTCGAGGCTTATCCGTGGCAGCATGTTTCCCTTGGGGATTACGTGCTCTCCGGTGGCGAGGTGCCGGCGATGGCGATCCTGGAGGGAACGATTCGGCTGCTGCCGGGAGTTCTCGGAGATGGGGAATCGGTTTTACGCGATTCCTTCAATGCATGGCCCGGAGCCGATGGCCTCGACCATGCTCATTGGACCCGACCTCCTGAATACCGGGGGCGAGGGGTGCCCGAGGTGCTCCGCAGCGGAGACCACGGGGCAATCGAAGAGTGGCGCCGAAGGGATTCCCGGAAGCAATCCTCCAACCGCAGCGATGCGGATGATGGCAAGGATGCGGGTGACGGGGAGCAGGCGAAGAGAGAACAGGAACCCCGAGGGGTTCCGGGAGAAGAATGATGGCGAAAGCGATCGAGGATTTCGAATCCGCACAAGACAGCAAAGATCATGATTTTGAGGTGGGCGACACCGTCGATGTGCACGTCCGCATCGTCGAGGGCGACAAAACACGGGTGCAGATATTCAATGGCACCGTGATTGCCCGCAAGAACGCCGGAAACCGCTCCGCATTCACGGTGCGCAGAATCGTAGCCGGCGAGGGAGTCGAGAGGACCTTCCCCTTCCACTCTCCGTGGATCGACAAGGTCGACGTCAAGCGCCGAGGCCGTGTGCGTCGCGCCAAGCTTTACTACCTGCGCGATCGCGTTGGCAAATCCACACGTATCCGCGAAAAGGTTCCGACTCGCAAGAGCGATTAGTCACCAGGAACGATGAGCAACCAGGTCAGCCGCCACGGTCCCCAGAGGAAAATGGCGGCTGATTTTGTGTCAGTACGGCACTCTCATGAGGGGGTTGCCAGCCCACGGTGGAGAGAGCACCATCGTTTCGGAACCCACCACCGGAAGGATCGACATGCTTCAACCCATCACTGTCAACAAGATAGCCCTGGTGACGATCTCTCTTCTTTGTATTTTCAGCTCAGCGGTCGGGTCCTCCACCTTTCTCGATAATCCCAAATATGATGTCAAAACGACGGTCGGTCCCGATGCGGCCACGGGCGGCTGGTTCATCCATCTGGGTCTAACCGGTCTGCGGGTACGATTGACTCCGGAATCTCCCCAGGAGTTGGAGGTCGCCTACGTCTTTCCTGATTCTCCGTCTGCAGGAAAGTTGCAAACAGGGGATCGCATCGTCGGCATCGGAAAACGCACCTTCAGCAAGCCGCACACCTTTGGTTACGGCGTCGGCAAATTTAGTTATGAAGGCCCACTTACCGAGTTTGCTGACGGACTCGATGCGGTAATGGCGGCGAAAGGAGTGCTGCCGCTGCTGGTGACCCGAAATGACAAGAAGAGCCGGATCAGCATCGATGTCGGAACCAAGTACGGCAAATACGCCAAGAACTGGCCCTTCAAATGTGAACGCAGCACGATGTTGCTGAGAGAAAGCATCGCCGATCTGACGGAGAGGCAGAATGCATCCGGGCTGTGGCACAATCGTCCCCATCTGAACTGCTTCGCAGTACTCGCGCTTCTCGGAGATGATCCGAAAGTGCATCGGGAAAAAATTCTCAAGGCGGCCCGAGCGATGGCGCATGGCACCGATGACAAGATTCGCTACGAAGGTCTCGATTGCTGGAAGTACAGCCTCTACGGCATCGCTCTCGCCGAAATCTATCTCGCAACCGGTGAAAAGTGGATCATCCCCGAGTTGGAAGAGATTAACCGCTGGCTCGTCAAGGCGCAGATCTCCGATGGAGGATTTGGTCATCGGCCGGCACATCGCCCCGGCGGAAACGGCTATGGGTCGATCTGCATCCTGACGATGCAAGCGAAGATGGCGTGGGCGTTGATGAAGATGTGCGGCATCGAGATTGACGAGAACGCCTATCAAAAGGCCCACGAATTTGCCGACCGGGGGACCAACAAGAGGGGATACGTTTGGTATGAGGATTCCTCGGGAGGGACCGGATATGCCGATATGGGGCGCACCGGGGCTGCCGTTCTCGCCCACGCCTTTGATGCGGGCAGGGAGGGCTACAAGGATTTCGCCCTGCGATCAGCCCGCTGTATCGGCGACCACCCCGACACCTTTTCCGATACCCACGGCTCGCCGATTCTCGGCATGGTTTGGACCGCCTTTGGTGCCGCCCAGGATCCAGCATCTCTGCGCAAACTGCTCGATGCCAATCGCTGGTGGTTCACCCTCTCCCAATGTTCCGATGGAACCTTCTACTACCAGCCGAATCGCGACAACAATCCACAGGACTACACTGCCGCGCCACGGCTTTCTGCCACCGCGGCGACCGCTTTGATCCTGACCCTGCCGAAGCGCAATCTGAAGATGACGCAAATTCTCTTAAAGTAGCCAGAGCTCGGATTTGCGCCCTGAGGAGTCCATTTGCGGACGGGTTTCTTGCAGACGCCGTGTCCCCTTTCTCTGAAAGAGATTCTCCTGCGAGCATGGAAACCGCGACGGGGAAGTTTGCTCATCTGTGGAAAAGGCGCAAGCGACGAGTCTTGGGCCGCTTGGCGGAGCAATGGGTTGCATCGGTGCTGTGGTGCCGCGGCTGGAAGGTCTTGCTGCGAAATTGGCGCACCCCCTTCGCAGAGATCGATCTCCTTTGCGTGGACGACAGCGGCGTCGTGATCGTGGAGGTCAAGTATCGTTCCAGTGAGTTCGGCGAGCCGATTTCCAGGGATCAGATCGAGCGGCTTTGCCTTGCGGCTCGTTGGGTGCAGGCTCGATCGTCAAGACGAATCAGGTTCGGAGGGAGAGGCCGGTGGCCATCCAACGGCGGGGTGCGAATTGATCTGGTGGTGATCTCCCGTAGGCGCTGGAAATTTCTTTGGCACCACTACCAGGGTATTCATTCCCTCTACGAGGAGCCATCGATGCAGGGTCATTTCGAAGGTCATTTCGAAGGTCATTTCGAAGGTCATTTCGAAGGTCATCGAGACATGATAG
>CAYRAM010000005.1:110305-122023 GCA_964422295.1 uncultured Planctomycetia bacterium
GGTCATTTCGAAGGTCATTTCGAAGGTCATTTCGAAGGTCATCGAGACATGATAGTGTGACCCCTTGTGAGGCAGGACAAAATTTCACTCGCAATACCGGAGGACTATTATGGCTTCACCGGATTATTCAATTCCGATGGTGGACGATCGCTGGCGCATGTTTCTGCAACAGGATGACAGCGCTTTGCTCTTGGAAAGACTGGGTCAGGAGCGTATTCGAAATCTGTGGGAGTGGTTTATCTGCGATGACGGTTTGAGATCAGGCGGGCTCTTGGCTGCGCGTGCGCCGGTGTTCGATCTGATTCTCGACAAAATCTGCGAAGAAATTTACTCCGGCACAGCAGATCTCTCACCGGAAGACCCCTTTCAATTGCTTCAGCAGTTGAGAACTGCGGAGTGGGCGCAGATCCTCTTTGGTGCGGGGCTGATGTTTTCGGCAACATGGAAGTACGATGCGGTCAATGACCCCCTCGGCCCGTCACCCGACATGGGTGACTTGGTCGAGTTTTTGGCGACCGAAGATTGGGTGATACGGGTGCGAGATGAGCGCAACAAGGGGAGCGCCCCTCAAAAAAATCCCCTTGAGGTTACACGCGTGCTTTTAAAGATGGAGCCGTTATTGGAATTGCCGATTGAAGCGATGCGCAAACTCGTCAATCGGGAGTCGCATGCCACCCAATGGACCCAGGATATGCCAGCCGAGGCGAGGGCACTCTTTTTCCTTGGCGCACTTGCTGCCGGAGTGGAGATTCCTGAAACGGTTGGCGACAAGCCGACAGAATACGCCCTCGAAATTACACTTTAGGAGCATCAGGGGCAGTTATCGGTCTGGCATTCGATGAAGACCGGGCCAGTCCCGCAATCGGGATGGGGAGCCCCCGGAGGCGTACCCCCCGAGAAGAGGTTCAACAGCAAATACACCGCATCGGAGAGGTCAAGGCTTCCATCGCTGTTGCAGTTTGCTGTTTCGAGGCATCCCAGACTGCCGCCGCCAAAGAGGTACTGCAGCCCGCTGATCACATCGGAGATGTCGATCGACTGATCCCCGTTCATGTCTCCCCGAATGAAACTCTCTGGAGGCGATGAAGAAGATTCCATGAAATCAAAAACCATCGCTCTCCATGTGTCGTTGAAGTTGGGCAGGTGGCCGGTTCCGCCCATCGACCACAACTCCACGACCCCCTGACCATTACAGCCGTCTTGCCAGCGCAGAACATCCGTTTCCGCACCCGAGGCAGATGTGATATCCAGCGGTGGAAGCGAGACAGGAGAGGCAGAGCATCCATTGAGGGCAGCCCATGTTTCACAACTTTCCTGTGCAGATGGATAGACCCCTGCACCGAGAAAGCCACCACCATAAAAGATGATCGGGTCGATGGTTCCATGTACATGAAGCACCGGTACCGGCTCCGTTGGGCTGCAATTGGAGGGATCGCTCCAGGTCATTCCCGACACGGTGATGATGGATGTGATCAGATCGGCCCTTTCACATGCCATGCGGTGGGACATGAATCCCCCATTTGAATGTCCGATCAGGTGTATCCGTGTGGGATCGATCGAATAAGTGCTCTGCAATAGCGCAATCAAGTCTGTCAGATAGCCGACATCATCTTCGCAACTGGTGAAGGGGAATCCCTGACAGCAGCACGCATCGGTGGCATTCCAGTAGCGAATTCCGGTCAGGCTCGCCAGTCCATCGGGGTAGCAGTATATGTAGCCGCGGTTGTTGGCTTCATTTGTCAAACCAAAGAGCCCCTCCATCGAGTCTCCATCCCATGCCCTTCCATGAAGAAGCATGACCAAGGGAGCGGGAGTGCCGGGGGTGTAATTGGTGGAGACTTGGACTGTGACATCGCCGCGACCGGCATCCACTTGTTCGATGATTTGAGCCGCGCCCATCGTCGTGCAGAGCACGACGGCTACTGATGCGATCCATAGCAAGTTCAGTGGCATGGTCGGCTGAATCAACATCACCAAAGGGCCCTTCTGGACAGAGCGTGGCCGGATTTCATCGAGTACACATGATATTCCATTGTTTGATTTTACCCATTTGCAGGGGTAGGGGTGGGACTATTCAGGAGGCTTGGGCACCTGCCTCAGAGGCCGGATGAACAAGAGAACCAAGACCATCGCTGCGGAGGTCCCCGATTCGATCAATACCTGGATTTTTGTCCACGCATTGAGAGCGAGCCAAATCTCCGGACGCAGGTAGATCAAAAGGTAAAAATGCAGGGTGGTATGCATCAGCAATATCAGGATTGCCGGAGGCAGACTGCCAGGGGTCCCCATCCAAAGTTGCCGAGCGAGCGCGAAACACATGAAGCCCACCAAACCATCGAGGAGAGGAGTGGAGAGAAGAAGAGGGGAGTCGAGCAAGCCGAAGCCGGTGCACCACCAAATCAAACCGCGAAAGGTAAGCCAGCCTGCAACCAGGGCCAGTGCCGGGGCAGGGATCGTCTGCGGATCTTGTGTCTGCGGGATCATCTTTGATTCCTGTCTGAATCTTGGTGCTCGAATGCGCAGTGGCTCTCTACAGGATATGATAACGGAGGCCTGATCGGTCAAAACCTGCAAGGATTCTCTTCGAAGGGAAGTTGTGATCAACAGAGCTGTCGTTTCGCTTCTGCCACTGGTTCCCCGATCGATCGTCTGGAAGATATCCCGGCGCTACATCGCAGGGAAATCACTGGATGATGCGCTCCAATGCGTCAAAGAGCTGAATGATCAAGGCATGAGCGCAACTCTCGATGTGCTCGGCGAAGATTCGACGACCCGCGAACAAGCCATGAAGGGAGAGTCGATCTATCAGCAGGCCTTGTCCGAAATAGATCGGCAATCTCTGAACGCCAACATCTCGGTCAAATTGTCGATGTTGGCGCTGAGAATCGATGAATCCCTCTGTGTGGAAATTTTGCAACGGTTAACAAGAACCGCAGAACTCCACGATTCTTTTGTTCGCATCGATATGGAAGATTCATCGGTTACCGAGAAGACCCTCGATATTTATCACAGGCTGCGCAATGAAACAGTTCGGGTCGGAGCGGTGGTTCAGGCGTATCTCCGGTCGACGGAAGCAGACATTCAGCGATTGCTCGATGGAGGAGACACCTATCTGAGGCTGTGCAAAGGGATCTATGTGGAGCCGGAAGAGCTGGCATTTCAGGAATTCACAGAGATCCAGGACGCATTTTTGCGCAACCTTGAACAGATGCTCAGAGGGGGTATCCGTAAGGTTGGGATTGCGACCCACGACAGCAGGCTGGTAGAAGGCAGCCTCGATCTGCTGAAGCGGCTGGAGATACCCAAAGACAATTACGAATTCCAGATGCTGCTTGGGGTGACCGAAGAGTTGCGCGGGGAGTTGGTCAAAGATGGGCATCCTCTGCGTGTTTACGTTCCCTTTGGCGAAGAGTGGTACGCATATTCCTCCAGGAGATTGCGGGAAAATCCCAAGATTGCAGGCCATGTCATTCGCAATATGTTGCCATTTTAAGGGGCAAGCAGATGCAGATTGATGCGTGGAGAGCAGGAGATCCCCGCCTCGCACCTGAGCAAGGCAAAGATGTTGCTATCCAGTGGGTCGAAGCGTACCAACCTGCAGACCCAGCCCAACAGATGCAGCGCAATCAGATATTGGATGCGTGTCGCAGATGCGATGACATCTTGCTCAGAAGTTGTTTTCCAGGCCATCTGACTGCCTCGGCTTTGGTGATTGATGACCGATGTGAAAAGGTGCTGTTACATCATCATGCCAAGTTGAAGCGCTGGCTCCAATTTGGCGGCCATTGCGATGGGGATGGCAATCTTGCTCACGCTGCTTGGCGAGAATGCCAGGAAGAATCAGGGATCGATGAGTTGTTTATTTTTCCACAAGTGATCGACGTTGATATTCACGAAATACCGGCGATCGAAGAAGAGCCAGCCCATGATCATCTGGATATCCGCTTCCTCGTGATGACATCCGGGAATAATCAACCGGTAGTCAGTCGGGAGTCGAGAGATGTTCGCTGGTTTGGGCTGTCTGAATTGAATCAACTCGACACGGATGAGTCCGTCCTTCGCTTGGTTGAACTGGTGAAGAACAAGTCAACCGCGTTACGATTCGATTTCGAGTAGGAAAGGTGACACGATGGCGCTCAGGAGATCGGCAAAGACAACTATTTTCATCGGAGGTGTGATCATGCTTGGCTTCTTTGGAACCCTGTTTGGCGTTCGCGGAGATGATACTGGGATGAAGACCGGGGACCCAATCCCAAAAGTTTCCCTGAAGGCGTCCGATGGCAAGACCTATCATCTTCCAGAGATCTCCGAAAAGGGAGATGCGCTGATCATCGCCTGGATCCCGAAGACGTTTACTCCGGGATGAACCAAGCAGTGCAAGTCGCTGCGTGACAGCGCCAAACAGATTGCTGAATACCAAGCCAAACTATTCGTGGTCTCCACTGATGATGCTGATAAGGCAAAAAAGTTTGCAGAATCTTTGGGCAATGCTTATCCAATTCTTGCGGACCCCGAAAGAGAAGCGGCGAGGCTCTTTGGGGTCGATGGCTTCCTAGGCTTTGCCAAGCGGGTGACCTTTATCTTTGATAATTCAGGCCAGTTGGTGGAAGTTGATCGAGAAGTTAATTGGGGTTCCCACGGTCTGGATTTGCTGAAGAAGCTGCAACAACTCGGCATCCCGAAACGAGTTAAGGAATAAGTCGAACTTCCCCGATATGTGAAGTCAAACTAGGCAGGGATTTTGTCTTATTGATTGCCTGCTTTTGGATTTATTGTCCATGGTGAGATTCGAATGATCATATTTATTCATGAGGGACCACTATGAAACTCAATCGTCGACAATTATTGAAGGGTGCCCTGTCTGCAGGTGCACTGGGTGCCGCCTCTCCTTTGTCTGTTACTGGAAAAGCGGAAGCGGCCAATTTTGGATATGAAGCGTTTACCCAACCTTTTTCAAACCGCCAGTGATCCCAAAGGCGGACCAAATGGTCCCCGCTGCAGGATCTCCTGAAGCAAGTTTGGGATCGGCTGAGGTTTATCACGGCATTGCTCCGGAGTATTACCCCGATCACCCGGCACACTTACCGGATTGGGACCGATTCCCCGAAAAGTATTGGGAGCTCGATGCAGTAGAAGGCGTGTGGGAGTTCTTCCCCGGTCTTCAAACTCCGGTGTTTGCTTATAAAGGGAGAGAGGGAACAGCCTGCGAAACTCCCGCAAGTTTTCCTGGACCGACCTTTCTCTCGCGCAATGGTGAGCCCACAGTTATGCGACTCGATAACAAGACCAGTGTCGAAAACTCGCCTCATTTGCACGGTGATCACGGACCCGCACACAGTGATGGATTCCCAGACTTTTACACCCTGCAGGGAAAAAAGCGGGATTACTACTACCCAAACATCGCGCCGCGCCAAAATGCGACTCCGGATGTGCCCTTCCCGGCGACTGTGGAAGAAGCGGGAGAATTCGATACAAGTCACATTCCGACGACGATGTGGATTCACGACCACGCCATGGATGTCACCGGCTTCAATGTCAATCGCGGGCTTGCCGCCTTCTATTTATGTGAAGACGATGTTGAAATCGAGCATCAACAAAATGGACGCCTGCCAAAGATGTATGGCGACTTTGACCACGTCATCGCCCTCAAAGATTTTGCATTCAATAGCGATGGAACACTGCAGTACGATCTTCTCGATCACAATGGGCACTTGGGAGATGTCTTCACCGCCAACGGACGGGTGCAGCCATACATGGAGGTATACCGAAAGAAGTATCGCTTCCGAATTCTCAATGCTTGCAATGCTCGTTACTTGCACCTGAGGCTGAACAGCAGGAGAGGCAAAAACCAGAGGGATGGTTTGCCATTCCTGCTGATCGGCAAGGACACTTGGGAGGTTGGGGAAGCCACTAATTTGGACAGTTTCACGATCTGCCCTGGCGAACGATTCGATGTCGTCATCGATTTCAGCCAGTTGCCGGAAGATGTCGACACCTACTATCTGCAAAATATTATGCACCAGACCGATGGAAGAAAACCCAAGGGTATACGCCCAAAAAAGGAAAGCAGACCCTGGCTGCAATTCCGTCTGCTCGATGGAGATCCACCAGGCCCCGAGGAAGTCGAAGGTATTCCCAACGGCGAGTTTTCCATGTCAGAAGGCGATGCGGTGCGTGAGTTTTACCGTTACTCCGCAGATGATGCGGTTGCCACCCGTGTCTTTGAAGTCGGCCGAAAAAACGGAGCTTGGGTCGTCAACGATCGCTACTACAGCCCTCGGAGAACAGATGCGACTCCTTTGCTGAATTCGATGGAACGCTGGATCTTCAAGAACAAAGGTGGTGGCTGGTGGCATCCGATGCACGTCCATCTGGAAGGAATCCAGGTATTGCGCATCGATGATGTGCATGTCGATGATCCGGAGTTTCCGGTTTATTACCGCTGGAATACCGATCTCGTGAACCTGGAAGGCGGTGAAGAAGCTGAGTGCCTCATCAAATTGAGGACTTTCAAGGGTCCCTTTGTTTGCCATTGCCACATCATTGAACATGAGGACATGCGCATGATGTTTACCTTTGATCCCCGAGAGCCGGGAGAAGAGGGGATGAACGATGGGATTCGCAATCACGCCTTCAATGAAGAAGCAGCATTACAATCGGGGATGCCGACGGGATGCATCGATCCCAATGGGCTGCTCTTTGACCACGAGCAGACTCTTTCCAGTGGTGAAGTTGTGGGACCCGGAGATTATCAGCATCTCGAAGGAGAGGGCGTGGGCTTCCCACCCGATTTTCACGATGGGGTCTGCGAGCCTGATAGTGGCGACTGGGATTCAGAAGGCAACCAGGACACTCCCGAAGCGCCAATACCGGAAGAGCAACAGGAAAAATGAACCTCCGGTTTGGGATATCGATTCTTGGGCTGATGACGGTTTTGACCGCAGGGTGCGAAACGCCCTTTGGCAGGAGCGTGCCAGCTCCCGACGATTTGGACGTAATTTCGATCACAGATGAGATTCCCTTCATCGATAAGGGTGCGAGAGCCAAACCTCATCCGAATCCTCGGGGACTCTATAGTGACAAGTTTCCCGATATAGTCCTGACGGATCACAGCGGCAACAAACATCGCTTCTATGCGGACCTCGTCAAAGATCGAATGGCCGTGATACAGTTTTTCTATACGACTTGCAGCGGAATATGACCTGGAGTCACCGAGAACCTCGTGAAGGTTCAGAAGTTGTTTGGCGTTAGGATGGGAAGGGACATCGTCTTTTTATCGATCAGCATCGATTCAGAGAAAGATGATCCGGAAGCTTTGAGCGATTATCGTCGCTACCCGGCTAACGACTGGACAGGCTGGCATCATCTCACGGGTGATTTCGATGAGATCGAATCCTTGCGTTGGATCTTGGGTACCTATGACTTGGATCCTGAAATCGATGCCGACAAAAGCGAACACGCAGGGATTGTGACCTTCGGCAACGACAAGACCAATTGGTGGGCAGCCGTGCCGGCTTTGATCGATCCAAAGGAGGTGGCCGATGCCATCATCCGGATCGCAGGCAACCCCGTCGCGCAGCCGAGGTAGAGCATTGCGTGTCCCGGTGCGTGCTATTCCAACAGGCGCAGGGCATCTTCCAGGGCCAGTTTGAAGCGGGGATTGTTTTCATCGGTGAGCCATGATTCCATAATTTCGATGGCAGTAGCGGTGCCGTTCATGGCCAAAGCCTGAATCAATTCGAGTTCGTGTTTGCCGGAAGCCCAATCTTTGAAATCAGCGATCAAGAGTGCCGACTCGTCTGTCGGTATCATTCCCAACGCTTGAATGACGGATCTGTTGGCAACGGAGCTTCGGCTCGGATTTTCGATTTGCTCTCGATAATAGGGGACAAGATCAGCAACGAGATGATCGGCGCTACCATCATTCAATCCAAGGAGCGCCACAGATAGGCCACCAATGAGCGACTCCTCGCGAATGTCTCCCAATAACTCAGGAGGGTTTTGCAGTTGAGAAAGATGGATGGTGTATTCGAGTGCTGCGTGATAATCATTTGGAGAATTGCAAAATCGAATAAGCATGAATGGAATGGAAGGGGAATTTTTCCACAGAGGTGAGTTCAGTTTGCCCCCATTCAACCCTGAGAGTGTCGATTCGATGAGTTCATCCGCTTCTGAAAATCTGCGCTGCTGTATCAAACCCAGGATCAGATCCACAATCCCCACCAAGTCCTGGTTTTCCTCCATGCTCAAAAATGAATGAAGGATCTCATCGGGAGAAAGTAGTGGGTAATCAGTGACAGGCGTGGTCACGAGTACAGGATCCGAACCTGCATCCTCTTCAGCGACATCGGGTTCTCCCTGCGGCTTATTGATCGTGACAGCCGCATCGGGGACCTCTTCGGATTTTTGCATCTCCTGATGGATCATTTCCGGCGCAATAACGCCAGTATTTGGATCTGTTTGATTTCCGACCAGATACCCCAGCAAGTAACCAATGATCAGCAGTATCAGAGAGACACTCCAGCGCGCAGGCATGACAACTCGATTCCTGGCAGTGCCCGATCAGTCATCCTGCAAAGGCAACGGTTCAGGCTTCGATTCAACTTTGACTCTATTGGCCAGTATCATCTTCCCATAAAAGCCGAAGGCAACAAGCAGAGAAATCAAGCTACAGGCGATCATAAATGTCGAAGTTGAGATTAGTTTATACTGGGGGACGATATAGATCAGAATCGCCGTCCCGGAGAGACAGGCGAGCATATAACGGGGTCGCCAGTATCGGGATGTCAGAATCGAATAAAATACGGCGCAGGCGAAAAGAAACAGAAGACTCAGTTGGCCGGTCATGCTCACAGGGTTGTCTTTCCACGGAATGGCATCGAGGGCCGCCATCGTGAGACCGCCGATCAAAAACAGAGGACTGATCCATTCATGAAAAAGAGCGATTCTGCGACGTTCGAGGCGATGACTTGATTCCAACAAGGTGCTTGTTGCGGTCAATGCAAGCCCGCCAATCGCCAGCGACCAACCGATGTCGATATCCCTGTCCCCGGTGGACCAGCCGATCCATTGAAGGAGCGGGGTTGTGCCCAACAAAAACAAGCCAGCGACGGTAGTGATTGCGCTCGTCCAATGGAATGCGCGCGCAAATCTTGGTTTGTGCATCGATTCAAAGCCCATGCCAACGAACCACGAGATCGACATGCTCAAAATGCCGATCGAGCGCTGCCCATCGCTCCAATCCAAAAATCCCAGAAGGAGCAAGACAGATCCATGGGTAAACGCGAGCAGGCAAGCGGAGAGCCAGGCGTAAAAGGAGAACTGCGTCAGGTTTAATCGGACCACAGAAAGAATTAGCCCAATCAACCCGGAAAGGAAGAGAGTTCTGTTGGCGATTCCTGCAAAAGCGAAAAGCTCTTTGGATGAATTCTCGTCGGGAACCCAAACGAATCGACTGAGTATGGCGATCATGCAGGGGATCAATGCGAGAATTGATCCACTGAAAAAGAGGGGCCTGATGCGGTGTTGATGTGTTCCTTCGACCAAATATGACGCGGAGGCCAAAGCAGCTGTGATTGCCAATGGAACAATCCACGAAATGGTCGGCCCGACATCTGTATTGTAATAAATCCCGCACAAGAATGAGACGACGATGGAGATCCATACACAAGCGTATAGACCAATCTCACCGGGCTGCATCTTGCGGGTTTCAGTGGGCCACATGTCATCGCCCTCTAGAATTTTTCTGTAAAACCAGCGGAGCTTGTCCCTGTCCCGATTTTCAACCATTCCCAACTGCTGCCACTTTTCGATGGTGGAGACATGTTCCTCGATCCGGTTGATGACATGGTCCTGTGCCCGTCCGGAAGCGAGTTGCACCGGGCGATCGATGAGGATGTTGAGGAGTGACTGGTGAACTTCCTGGGCAGAGGGTCTGTTTTCGGGTTTATAGGCGAGGCATGCGAGGCACAACTTCTCCAAATCAGCGGGGATCTCAGGCCTGATTTCACGAGGGATGACAGGATCTCCCGCAAGGATGGATGAAACTGTGGGTGGTTTTCCCAGTTTTGAAAATGGGTGACGCCCCGTCAGGCTTTCGTGGATCAATACCCCCAGCGAAAAGATGTCCGATGGCGGTGACGATAGGGCACCTTGCAACCTTTCAGGCGCTGCATAGGCGACTGTTCCACTGAATCCCTGTTCTTCGGAGGTGTCGGTGACGTGGATCGACAAGCCAAAATCCAGGATCCGAACTTCATGGGCCGGAGTTACGACGATATTTTGTGGCTTGATATCCCGATGCAGGATTCCGGCTTCATGGGCAGTGGCCAGTGCACGTGCCACTTCAGCAAAGATCTTTGCCAACTGCTTTGGTTCAAGAACCGCACTGACATTATTCAACTCATGTCCATCGACCAGTTCCATGACGATGGCCGAATGCCCTTCATTTTCGATGACGCCAAATACGGTGACGATGCATCGGTCTTCGAGGGCGGCGGCCTTGCGAGCTTCATCGAGGATTCGATTGCGTTGGTGTTCAGTGCCCTCCGATGAACTGAGGACTTTGATGGCAACAGGTCTGTTGAGGGTCAGATCGCGGCCCCGGTAGACAACACCGAGCCCCCCCCGACCCAATTCCCCTTCAATTTGGTATCCGGGAAAGTGGGGAATGTTTCCGGGAGTCGACGAATCCCGCTTTGGGGAAGAGCCCCCATCAGGGGAGTACTCTACGGTCTCTTTGTCGTTGTGCTCCATCGAAGCCACCACCCCTGAAACTGTGATCTGCGAAACCGATTCCTGATAATCACCTTATTCCTCGGAAGAGATGAATCCGGTGAATTCACCTCATCGGTCACCCGCTATCTTAATTCATCCAGGAGAGACTTCCCGCTTTACTTCCCGGCTGCAGGATCACCCCGTTTGCATCAATTCAGCAGGGGTTGCCGACGAGGGGCCTCATTTGAGCGGCAGTATCTGAGAAAAACAGGGGGAGGGCCGTCATCTTTGGGATTGGGCGTGGGCGATGAATTTCTTGGCTGGAACCGCTGCGACCACCTCGGCGATGAGGTCTTCCTGACAGTCATCCCACGACTTCAAGCGGATGCAGCTCTTCCCCATGTCCAACTTTACTCCACGCTTTTTCCACTCTTTGACAAATTGTTTTTCGATCTCCTTAAAGCAGTACAGCCCCATCAGGTAGACCCCATAGTGTTTCTTCTGGGCTGCAAGGGCGGCATACATCAAGGGTTCGCCGTTGTATGTGTCCGAATAGGTTTTCAGTGGGACTTCATAGCAGAGCATTCCCCAGCGCATCTTCTCGACGTATCCCTTGGGGAGGTGTTTTCTGATCAATGAACGCAATTTGCGCATCGTCGCCCGGCGATCTTCCGGCAATTGGTCGATGTATTCCTTGGGAGTTTTGGCTTTCGATGAGACCAAGGTGTGAGCTCTTTTCGTGAATAGCTGTCCGGCTCTCGAAGGGTTCCGGATCCTGTGGAGAGTCGTTGAGGCACAGGCGTGGTCATCTTGGGCCTGTGAGGAGACTCAATTAGGCCCCGGGAAGCTTCACCAGCGATTCCCGGGGCCCACTCATATTACGCTTGCGAAGGAAAGGGGGGAAGCGCAAGCATGTGTACCGTCAATTCTGTTTCATCCACACAGTCTCATCCACACAGTCTCATCCACACAGTCTCATCCACACAGTCTCATCCACACAGT
>CAYRAM010000005.1:122123-129263 GCA_964422295.1 uncultured Planctomycetia bacterium
TCATCCACACAGTCTCATCCACACAGTCTCATCCACACAGTCTCATCCACACAGTCTCATCCACGCAGTCTCATCCACGCAGTCTCATCCACGCAGTCTCATCCACGCAGTTTATCCACTCAGCCTGATCCACTTTCGGTCGTCAGCTTTCCATCTCCTGCTCCCTGAATTGGTCAGGGAGGTGCTTCTCCAGTAATTGATCATAACTCTCATCGGTCAGGCGGCTTCTCAGTGACTCCATCTGGTCCAGGATATGCTGCGCCTCCGATTCACCTAGGTGTTCGATGGCATAGGCCAGCAAATTGCTGAAGGCGTGGAAGAGGTGCGCCGGATTGTGGATCATCCGCACCTGATCGTGGACCTGCTCATAGGCGTCTTGTCCAGGGGGCTGATCGCTGACAAAGAACCAGGTTTGAAGCAGCAACGCTTGAGACCTCAATCCCATGTGGCCCACTTCTTCAGACTCCTTCATCAACTTCTTGATGATCGCCCATGCCAGCGGAATGTTGTCCTGTAACAGGGCGTAATGGCCCAGGGAAATTCGCGATTCGAGCCAGCCCTCCGGGCAGGGAGGAAGCACCTTTTCAAAGTATTCGATGGCGGCGGTCAATTGCTCCTCGCCAGTGATGTAGTCCTCTTTCAGGGTCGCCAGTTCTCCTTGCCGCAGATACAGGTAACCCCTGAGTCGTGGATAGGTGGAATCGATGTGGGGGAGATATCTTTCCGCTTCCTCCAGAGCAAACTGCGCCGATTTGGAATCTTTGAGATCGATGGAGCAGCGACAGGCGTTGAGATAGTTGACGACGAGATTTTCCCAGCACTGACTTTCTTTGAGTTGTTTGACGCGGTCCGGATCCTGCCAAATTGCGATCGCGCGTTCCTGAAGCCCTGAATCTCGAAACAGCAGTGCAAGGCGGTATTCGATCATGCTCGCCAGTGTGAACCCGAGCCCTTTGGCTTCTTGGAGAGCACTTTCGAGCTGATCGGTAGATTCTCTGAAGAGACCCAAAGAGGTGAGCGCCATACACTTTGCCGTGACGACCAGTGTTTGTTGCCAAATGCAGACGACTTCATCCGATTGGGTTGGAATCGAAGATTCAAAATTTTCGAGGATCTTCAGCGCATTGATCGCCTGGCCCTCCTGGACCAATCGATTCGATCGGTGAAAGATGGCGTATCCATGGAACGGTGAGTTTCCGGGAAGGCTGGGCAGGAGCGCTTCGTGAATCATTTGCGTGTCTGCCGAGGTCACCCCGTGGTAATCGTTGCGCCGAATCAGAAAAGCGGAAAGCAGTTCTCTGGCAGAGACGCTGGGAGAACCGGAGTCGGCAGAGATCTCTTTGATGACATCCCTGATCGGCGCAACCATTGCACGACTCATGGCGTCATGAAATTCAAGCCTGTTTGGGTACCCCAGTCGTGAATAGAGGCTTTGGAACTCCCCTGACAGTTCCGCAGGTTTTTCGCTTCTGGAAAACGCAATCCAAGCTTTGTTTTGCGATTCATCCGCATGGGTATTGGAGGCGGTGGATGCCGGGTTCATGGCGTCACCTCCAGATCGTCGAATCCCCCTCCGGGGAGCGCTTCTCCCGAGATGCTCCAAGATCGTCGCGAGATGGCGCCGTTGGGCAGCAGTTCTTCGCCGGAGACATCCAGATAGATTCGTGAGCCCTCATTGCGGGCCTTGAACTTTGTCAAAACAGTGTCGGGCTGGGCGAGCCAATCATGAAACCCGATCAATGGGACAGGGGTCTGGCCATCGATTTGCCAGTTGCAGACCTGAATCAACCAATCCAGCTGGAGAGGGGTTGTCAACAACAGCGGCATGGGGCGTCGCGGCAGACTCGATCGTGGGGGAATGGTGTACATGAAATCGGTGAACAGATTGGGGAGAATATCCCGATTGATGTGGTAGTAGACAAAGACCAGTCTGTCGGGGTTGTTGTTGGGTGGCAGGGTTGGCCCTGAACTCACGATGGGCCCCATCGATAGGGGACTGACATCGATTCCACCCAGATAGATGTCGCTATTGCCATTGGAAGAGATCCGGGAAAATGACCAACTGGTGATCCCCTGTTTTTGGCGGAGTTTGTCATCCAGCCAAGGGTTGCTCAATTCTTCGAGTGCGGTTGCAAATACAACCAACTGACCCGGGGAATCAGGCCCGATCGGCAACTGTGCGCTGAGGGGTGACGAAGGCCACAACAGCAGCGCAATCAGCGCCAATGCCAGAATCGGCAATGGTCCAACGAATGAAGATGGTCCAACGAATGAAGATGGTCCCACGAATGAAGATGGTCCCACGAATGAAGATGGACGCACAAATGAAAACGACAGCGATAAAGCCGCTGGTGGAGAAGTGGTCAGGCAAGATTTGGCAAGTGAAGTTTCTACACCGCTGCGGAGGGGTTTCCTCTCCATGAGGCACCTCCAAAAGCATCAGGAAGTGAACTTCCTTCATCCAGCGGCGGGCTGAATCGGGACTGAGGCACACCTACCCCTCAAACTTCCGACATCCAGAACATAACCCCTTTGAACCATGAATTGCAAGAACGCAATTCGGAGGCGTCCCTTTGCGGACGATGGTGTTCCTCAAGGTGTGAATTGCGGTGCGATCTAAATTGGACCCACGAGTTCTGATTTAAGAAGAGCATCGCATCTTGATCGGCGGCTGATCGAACTGATAGTGTGCGAGAACAACCTAGACGAGAATCGAGATCGCTTGGCGCTCTCGTGGCGGTGGCTCTCAATATTTCGATGAGGAAAGGGGCTACCATGCAGCGATGGAGAGGTCCGGTCGCGCTAACGGCACTGCTTTCTCTGGGCATGACGATATCGTTGGGCCTGGTCGCATATGGCCATGGAACGATGGTGTTCCCGATCAGTCGTGTCTACCAGGTCTACCAGGCGAATCCCGACAACCCGGCCTTTGAACTCGCAGCCAACGCGGTCGCCATCGACGGCACCACCTCGTACTACACGTGGAACGAGGTCTCGCGAAACATCGACGAGGCGGTCAGCGGGGGCCTACCGGAAGGATTCGACTACTCTCCATGGATGCCCGATGGCCAGCTCGCGAGCGCCGGCCGCGTCGACCCCGCATCCCCGGAGTATCCACGCACCTACGCGGGGCTCGATCAAGTAAGCGCAGATTGGCCGACAACAACAGTGACCGCCGGCGAAACCATCGAAGCGGACTTCTACGCGACGGCTCCACATGAACCGAGTGTTTGGGATGTTTGGATGACGACACCAGACTGGGATCCGAATACGCCCCTCAATTGGGCGCAGATGGAATTCCTCGGACGGCCGTCCGTTGAACTGGTCGCCGGTCACTTCTACTTCGACGTGGAGATCCCGTCCAATCGTAGCGGCCATCACGTGCTGTGGGTCGCGTGGCAGCGGGATGATCCGGTGGGCGAAGTGTTCATCTCCACGTCAGACTTGTGGATTGAGTCCGGCATTGCGCCGACTGAGTTCGAGCGCGGCGATTGTAACGGGGACCAAACAGTCGACATCGCTGACGCCGTCGGCTCGCTCGGCATCCTCTTTAACGGTGGCACGATGATTTGCGCCGACGCCTGCGATAGCAACGACGACGGCAATCATGACATCTCGGATGCAATCAACATGCTCGTGCAGCTATTCACCGGCGGTTCTGGTTTCCCGGACCCCACCGGCGGCTGCGGTGTCGACCCGACCGTCGACACCCTCGAATGCGCGAACTATGGATCGTGTCCATAGGGTCACTCTTTCAGTCGAAAGAGAGCCCTGCTGTTGGCAGTGGTCGCCGCCAGCACCGTCTTGCGATCGGAGCCGTGCACCCGTGCCAGCTGGTCGGCGGTGTGGAGCGAGTGCACCGGTTCGTTGCGTTTTCCTCATCATCGTCAGTGACATCGTTGGCGTCATCCTTCAGCCGGGATCGAAAGACACTCTTTGCCATCAGTTCGATTGCCCATGGATGGTGGTCGCGGCTTGCCGCTAGGGGCAAGTGCCGCCGGTGCTGTCACACTCCAATGCGTCAGGGGTGGGATCGACATCACAATCCCCCGTCGGAGGAGGAATCGGCCCGCCGCCTCCAAACAGGGATTCCAGCAAGGTGATGGCGTCGGAGATGTTGATGCCACCGTCGTCATTGACATCAGCAGAATCGAAGCATCCGGGAGCGATCCCGCCGCTGAAGAGGTATGCCAGGTGGAAGATGGCATCGGCAACATTGGTCGATCCATCGAGGTTGACATCGCCGCGCAGGAAAAGGGCTCCCACCAGAGAGACGTTACGGTGCACGCTGCTGTTCTGCTCATTGTAATTGGCTGAAAACAGATCGACGCGTCCATCCCCATCCAGGTCTTGCAGAATCACCGGACAGAAAGATGCAGGGTCATCGGTGATGGTCAGTTCATCGACGAATGAAAAGCCGCCCAAGCCCCGCAGCACCTGGTATTCCCCATTGGTGGTATCGCGTACGACGACGTCGAGATTGCCATCGAGATCGAGATCGGCGGCATCGAGGTGGCGTGCTCCGGGTGAGATGGGGACAGTGATCGGCGGTTGCGGCTCACCCGCCACCAGCGGGAAGATGCCGAGGAGTTCGTCCCCTTCGCCGACGGTGACGATCTCCGGCGCTCCCCCATCGAGATCGATGGCGCGGGTGGACCAATGGGCTCCGGTCATGCCGCCGATTTCCCGCACCTCTGGTGCAAAGGTGCGCGCTCCGGTGGCAAGGGCGACAGCGACTCCGCCACCGCTGCCGGCATTGAAGCCGCAGCAAAGATCCAGATCGCCGTCGAGATCGAGATCGGCGACATCGATGCTCATCGGAAATCCGGAAACAGCGACAGCGGTCACCGGCTCAAAAGCATCGAAAGGATCGTCGATGCCGGTGCCCCAGGCGACCAGCAGTTGAGAGCCGAAGAAGTTGGGTCCGACCAGATCGATGTGGCCATCGTCATCCATATCGCGGGCGAGCACTTGCGGATTACCGCCACTCCAGCCAGGGATCAGACGCAGATCCGGAGTGAAAGTGCCGTCACCGTTGCCGCTGAGGTAAGAAAGACTGGCATTCAGCAGGTCGGAAACGATGGCATCGACATTGCCATCTTCATTGAAATCACCCACTGCCACCGACCATGGAAATCCGACCGTCAACGGTTGTGCCAGTGGTGCAGCAAAGTTGCCGGCACCATCGCCGAGTTGGGTGTACATCACCGCATCGATTCCAGGCTCACCAACGAGGCTGAGGATGTCGGCAAAGCCGTCACCGTTGACATCGTCCAGGTGGGAAGCGTTGACCTTATCCGCCAGGGGGAAAATCTGCCGCTCTTCAAACTCGATGGGAGTGCCCTGGGCAGAAGCAGTTGCAGGGGGGAGGAAAGAAGCCCAGATCAGGGCGAGACACGAGAGACACACACGCAACGTCAAACCAAAGGGACCATCCGACATTGGACCTCCTCAAACACATTCCCGGCGGGCACACCAGACATAATCATCCTGCTCATCCGAAACGCGGAGGGCACAGGACCGGCTTTTTCTGAAATATCAGAGCTTTTTAATCTTCGGGCCGGTTCATACGGCCTGCCCGCATTTTACGCCCATTTTGGTGCAGCACGACCGCCTGGATCGCCCCTGCGTGATCACGATCAAAATGCAGTTCCGCCTCGACCACCTTATAGAAGAAGACGTCCTTTTCGCGGGCGAAGACGGGGAAAGAGGGCTGCCCTGTGAGTTGTGCTTCGATACCTGTTCTGTGGGTACCTTCCCCGTTGCGGCGGATGGTGATCTTTATTTTTGGGCTCAGGGTATATTCACCGACATATTCATCGAGGATTTCAGGGGCCAGGGTGATCTCGTCGGCAGATTCTTTCTTTGGGGGCTGGTCCAGCCGTTGAGCACGCTGGCGAATTCCAAACTGCACCAGATCCAATCCGGTCACTTTGTTTCCTTCACGGAAGAATTGCAGACTCGCATCGGCGACCGTCATGGAGTACCAATCGTCCTTCATCGGCTTGATGAGGAGTGCTGGCTGGCCGGTCAGTTGGCAGGTGAGCTGCATTCCGGCGCGGTCAATTTGCAGAGTGATCGTTGGGCTGAAGCGATAATGGCCGATGATGCTTTTGTCGATGGGCTGAAACTCGGCGAGTTGCGGAATTATTCCCAGCCATTTGAGGCCGATGTTGGTAGGGTCCGCATCACCGCTGACGAGCAGAGCGATGATCTGGCCGCTGTCAGGGCGCAGGCCAAGGAAACTGCGGTTGCCTCCGGTGGCACCGTTATGAAAATAGATCGGCGCATCGCCGGCGAAAGCCACATGCCATACCGGTGTGATCTTGAAGCTGCCGGCGGCGCGGTCGATGACCGTGAGTGCGCGAGATGTATCGAGTTGCAGTGGCGCAGCGGTTTCTTTTGCAGCCATCGCCCAACGACCCAGTCTCATCAGATCATCGGTGCAACTGCGCAATCCTCCAGCACCGGTGAGAGCATCTTCAAAGTGCCACACCGGGTGTTTTTCTCCGCCAGCAAACCCCGGCATCAGATCAAAGCCGTCGTCGAAGTTGCTTCGGGTCATGCCGAGGGGGGCAAGGACATGCTCGGTGACCGCAGAGCGATACTCACCGCCGTGCACCTTTCCCAGGAGGTAGCCCAATAGCCCAACTCCCAGGTTTGAGTAAGCGTACGTTTTATTCAAAGGCTGCAGTGCGCGCACATCTTTCATGGCGCTGATCAATGCTGCCTCATCGAAATCGGCGTAAGGATCGAGGGGGTCAGACGGCATCAGATTGGCCGGCAATCTCGGCAAGCCGCTGCGATGGGTGGCGAGTTCCAGCAGAGTGATCTTACCCACCTCCGGTTGGGCGAATTGAAAATCACTGCCCATCAACTCACCGATGGTCGTGGTGTCGCTGACCTTGCCCTGGGCGATCGATTCTGCCAGCAATAAATCGGTGAGCACCTTGCTGATCGATCCGATCTCAAAACGGGTCGCACCATTGACGGGGTCACCCATCACGGGGTCAACAGGATGATCATCGCTGGAGTCGCCTTTGGCCCCTTCTTGTCCATCCCCTACCAGTACTGCGGGCTCGCGCCCAAAACTCAAAGCCCCCGACTCATCCCCCCGTTGCCACTGCACGGAGATCCCCA
>CAYRAM010000006.1:0-124834 GCA_964422295.1 uncultured Planctomycetia bacterium
CTCAATCCCCAGAGCGGGATCACGCTTCCAGCAGGTGGCGGGCGATGATGATGCGTTGGATCTGGTTGGTGCCTTCGTAGATCTGCATCACTTTGGCATCGCGCATCAACTTTTCGACGGGGTATTCCTTGGAATAACCGTATCCCCCGAAGACTTGGACCGCATCGGTGGAGGTACGCATCGCCATGTCACCGGCGAAGCACTTCGCCATCGAGCACTGCTTGGTATTGCGGGTGCCCTGATCGATCATCCATGCCGATTGATAGGTGAGCAGACGTGCAGCTTCCACATCCCGGGCCATGTCGGCGAGGATGAACTGGATCGCCTGCTGGCGGGCGATGGGCTTGCCGAAGGCTTTGCGTTCCTGGGCGTAACGCACCGACTCTTCCAGAGCACGTCGACCGATGCCGACGGCGGCGGCGGCGACGCCGGGACGGGTGCGATCGAAGGTTTTCATGGCGATCTGGAAACCTTTGCCCTCATCGCCGATGCGATGGTCGACGGGAACCTGGACATCCTGGAAGTTGATGAAGACGGTATTGGAAGCGCGCTGCCCCATCATGTCTTCCTTCTTGCCGATTTCGACGCCGTCGGCATCGGCGGGCACGACAAAGCAGGTGATGCCTTCGTAGCCGCTGCCCGGATCGGTGGTGGCGAAGAGGGTGAAGTAACGGGCGTAGGCACCACCGGAGACCCACGCCTTGGTGCCATTGATGACGTAGTGATCCCCCTCCAGTTTGGCGGTGGTACGCAAGCCGGCGGCATCACTGCCCGCATCCGGCTCGGAGAGGCAGTAGGAAGCAGTGCAATGCTCTTCGGTGAGCATGCCGAGCCACTTCTGCTTTTGTTCTTCGGTGCCACCGATCTGGATCGGTACCGACGACAGATTGTTGACGGTCATGCTGATCGCCATGCCGGCGCAGCCATAGGCGAGTTCTTCGGTGATGATCGCTTCTTCCATGTGACCGAGATCCCCACCCCCGTAGGCGTCGGCGATGGTGATATTCATCAGGCCCAATTCGAACGCTTTGGCGGCCACCTCCTTGGGGTAGAGGCCATCGCGGTCATGCTCCTCGGCGACAGGGATCACTTCATTGGCGACAAACTCGCGGGTCATCGCTTCGAGCATTTGCTGTTCTTCGGAGAGGGCAAAGGAGACCATGGAGGCCCTTTCTGAAAGGGGGAACCGGAAAGGCAGACAACCTTTCGTATCCCGGGTACCTTATGCTGTGTAATCTGTCTCTTCCTGAACAAAGATGCAAGGAAAGACGGCTGTTCTGTTGGTATAGCAGACCTGGGATCTAGACCTGGGATCTGGTGAAGCAGGCCTGCGATCTGGACTTGTGATCGGGCCCAACAGGAGTGTTTTCAGGTCCCTGTTTGAAGGAGTTTCCGGTGGCGAAGGTCTTGATGGCGATGAGTGGTGGCGTCGACTCCAGTGTCGCGGCGCAGATGCTCCAGGCCGAGGGCCACGAGGTGATCGGCGCATTCTTGCGCCTCGGTGAAGGAGGCCTCGCCGCCGAGAAGAGCAAGGCGTGCTGCACGGTGGAGGATGCCATCGATGCCCGCCGGGTGGCGGACCGCCTCGATATCCCTTTCTACTCCTTCAACTACGCCGAGCGCTTTCGCCGCATCATCGATTACTTCGTCGACGAATACCGCGATGGCCGCACTCCCAATCCCTGTGCTCGCTGCAATCAGTGGATCAAGTTTGACGTCTTTCACGATCTCGCCAGAGAACTGGGCGCCGAGTACGTGGCAACGGGGCACTACGCCCGCATCGTCGATAAAGCGGATGGCCCACGCCTCGCCCGCGGCATCGATGGCGACAAAGATCAATCGTACTTCCTCGCCACCATCCCCTACCCGGTGCTCAAAGAGTGCATCTTCCCCGTCGGGAATCTACACAAGCAAGAAGTCCGCGAACGCGCCGGCATCGGACACCTACCGGTGGTCGATAAAGCAGAGAGCCAGGAGATCTGTTTCGTTCCCGCCAACGATTACCGTCGAGTAATTCGTCAACAAGCACCGGAGAGTCTCGTCGAAGGGGACATCGTCGACGAAGAAGGAGAGAAGCTCGGTACCCACGAAGGTTATGCCGCTTACACCGTCGGTCAACGCCGCGGCTTGGGTGTTGCAGCCAGTGAGCCGAAGTACGTCGTCAAAACCGATCGCACCACCAATCAGGTGGTGCTCGGAACCCGCGAATCTCTGATGGAGGATCGATTCTACGTCTCTGAGATGAACTGGCTGCTGCCGGAAGCTCCAACCCTACCCTTGCAGTGTTCGGTGCAGATCCGCCACGGTGGCGCACCGCAACCGTGTACGATTCAGCGGCAAGAAATTGAAGGGGTCGATGGGGATTGGCTCGAGGTCATCCTTGAAAAGCCCCTCTTTGCCATCGCTTCCGGGCAAGTCGCCGCACTGTACGACGGTGACATCGTCCTCGGTGGCGGGTGGATCGAGAAGGCGTGACGTTGGACGATCGTTGGCGCGATGAACAGCTGGGGAATTGGGTTTCCGACTTTCTCATCGATGATGCCGGGCAAAACGTCTCCGCCGATCTGGCTCCCTATGCCGGGGAGATCCTTCAACGATTTATGCAAAGCGCTTGTGATCATCGAGGATCCACCCCGGATCAAATCGGTGAAGAGGATGCCCGCCACGGATTCCTCGAAGGACTCGCCCACCTCGATCTGCCTGCGACGGTGGCCGCTGAAATCCCGGCTCTGCTGCGTTTGTTTGTGGAAGACTTGGGAAAACGCGGGCGATTGTCCCATGCACAGACGGTGAGCGCTTTGATTCAGGCTTTGTCACCCCAGTATCGGGATCGCAGCAGTGGAAAGACCCCCGACATCCAAAGGCCCGCAGCGAAGATCGGCCGCAATGATCCCTGCCCCTGTGGCAGCGGCAAAAAGTACAAGAAGTGCTGCCTCAATCTGCTCGACGGATAAAAAAATGTCCCCGTGAGCCAAAGGCTCACGGGAACTGGTTAGGCCGTTTAGTCAAAAGGGTTCAAATCAGGGTGCTGGGGTTACCGTGACTTGAATCGGTACTGTGACAGGTGGATGGGAAGTGGTTCCAGCGACCACAACTGCTTCGATGGGTGGAGTACCGAGAGAGTTACAGAAGTGCAACTCTGAGAGCCCCTCTTGCAAACTAGTGTATGTCAACACATTGACTTCAAGATCATTGGTGACAGGGAGATCGGAGTTTGAAAGGAAACTGATCACCACACCCGCAGTGATTCCGTCTTCGTGAATCTGGGTCACATGGAAATCGGGGAGACCACCGTTATTGATGGTGCTCAATCCTGCTCCCGGGGCCGCTGAGAGGCCTTCAAGACTCAACGAATCGTGACACAACCCGTAACTCCAACCCTGTACACCGACACCGGTGCTGTTGTGGTCAAGCCGGATGCGTACATCTACTGTATCTCCGAGAGCCACGCTGGCATCTGATCCTTCAAGTCGGAAATCTGGGGGTTGGATCACATTGATGCAAGCAGGACATTCGGAAGTGTCTTCACCGCCGGGCCCGGAGACGGTCAGCGTCACCGTGTAGGTGCCCGCTGTCATGTAGGTGTGGGTCGGATTCTGTACTACCGAGACGTTGCCATCACCGAAGTTCCACAACCAGAACTCCCCTTCTCCTTCAGAGATGTCGGTGAAGTTGACGGTCAGTGGTGCCTCACCGGAAGTGACGTCGATCGTCATGTTTGCGATCGGTGGCGGTGAAGGCAATTCCCCACAACCAAGACAGGAGAGGGTATCAGATCCACCCGGTCCGGTGACGGTCAAGGTGATGTCGTACCCACCGGACATGGCGTAGGTGTGCGTCGGATGCTGCTCGGTAGAAGTGGCGCCATCGCCAAACTCCCAAAGCCATGAAGTGATGACTCCGGTTGAAAGATCGGTGAAACCGAGGGTGAGTTCGTAGATTCCCCCGACCGGTTCAACGGCGAAGTTGGCCACGGGCGGCAACTCCTGAACACTGATGCAATCGCTACACTCATGGGTGCTGGTCCCCCCTGGCCCCATCACGGTGAGGGTCACCGTGTAAGTTCCCGCAGAGTCGTAGGCGTGGGTCGGATTTTGCATTGTCGAACTGGTTCCGTCACCGAAATCCCACATGTAATCGCTGATCGGCCCTGTGGAGAGATCCGTGAAGGTCAATGGCGATCCAATCACCGTGGCATCGTCGGAGACGCTGAAGTTCGCCACAGGCTCAGGATGGGTGACGTTAATGCATGCTGGGCACTTGTGAGTATCACTTCCTCCAGGGCCGGTGACGGTCAGAGTCACCGTGTAACTGCCAGCAGCAGTGTAAGTGTGCTGCGGATCAGACTCGGTGGATATGGTGCCATCCCCAAAGTCCCACATGTAATCAGTGATGGGACCGGAGGAGAGATTGGTGAACTGAACAACCAGATCGTAATCGCCGGAAGCGACCGAAACGGAGAAATCTGCGCTTGGCGCCGGTGAAGCGACATCGATGCAAGCGGTACAGATGGCCGTATCACTGCCGCCGGGGCCGGTCACCATCAGAGTCACAGTGTAGATTCCCTGTGCGGTGTAGGTGTGGCTCGGATTCTCTTCGGTCGAAGTACTTCCGTCGCCAAAATCCCAGGCGTAATCGGTGATCGGTCCGCTGGAAGTATTGGTGAAGTTGACCGCCAGGTCGTAAATCCCGGAGGTGGTCGAAGCCTCGAAACTGGCGACAGGCTCCGGGTGCTCGACTGTGATGCAACCCTGGCAAATCGCCATGTCAGATCCGCCGGGGCCGGTGGCGGTCAGCGTGACCGTGTAAGTGCCTGCTGCGGTGTAAAGATGGCTCGGAGCAGCACCGCTACCGCTGGTACCGTCACCGAAGTCCCATGACAACTGGTCGATGGGGCCGGTGGAAGTGCTCTCGAACTGCACCAGCAGATCATAGGTTCCTGATGAGGTCGAAGTCGTGAAACTGGCAGTCGGTGCCGGGTGATCAACGGTGATACACGCCTGACAAACCGCCGTGTCGGAGCCACCGGGGCCGGTGGCGGTCAGAGTAACCGTGTAAGTGCCCGCTGCGGTGTAGGTGTGACTCGGCGCCGCACCAAAACCACTGGTTCCGTCACCGAAGTCCCACGACAACTGGTCGATGGGGCCGGTGGAAGTGCTCTCGAACTGCACCAGCAGATCGTAGGTTCCTGATGTGGTCGAAGTCGTGAAACTGGCCGTGGGCGCAGGGTGATCAACGGTGATACACGCCTGACAAGTCGCCGTATCGGAACCGCCGGGACCGGTGACGGTCAGCGTGACCGTGTAAGTTCCCGCAGCGGTGTAGGTGTGACTCGGAGAGGGAGCGGAAGAGGTCGCTCCGTCACCGAAATCCCAGAGTTGACTGTCGATGGGACCGGTCGAAGTATTGGTGAACTGCACCGGCAGATCGTAGGTCCCTGATGTGGTTGAAGCCGAGAAACTTGCCTCGGGAGCAGGGTGCTCGACGATGATACAAGCCTGACAGGACTCGAATGAGGTTCCACCCGGTCCAATGATGGTCAAGGTCACGTCGTAAGATCCCGCATCCAAATAGGTGTGGGTCGGGTGCTGATCATTGGAACTGGTTCCATCGCCGAAATCCCAGGCCCAGATACTGATGGGGCCTGTCGAAAGATCTACAAAACTGACGGTCAGGGGATAGTCGCCCTGGGTGGTGCCTGCCTGGAAGGCGGCGATCGGAGCAGGGTGAAGTACGGTGATGCAATCGCTGCAAGTGGCGGTATCGGACCCTCCAGGGCCCGTCGCCATCAGCGAAACGGTGTATACGCCTGCTTCGGTGTAGGTGTGGGTCGGGTTGGCTTCCGTGGAAGTCTGCCCGTCCCCAAAATCCCAAAGGAAATCGGTCGTTGGTCCCTGGGTAGAGTTGGTAAAGGTCACTTGAAGATCGTAGGTTCCCTCCGTCACCGAAGCACTGAAATCTGCCGTCGGCGCAGGGTGAATCACCGTCACGCAATCGATGCAAGTGGCGGTATCGATTCCACCGGGGCCTTCCACCGTCAGGGTGACGGTGTAGGAACCTGCTTCGGTGTATGTGTGTAGAGGGTTCTGCTCTGAGGATGTCGATCCGTCGCCCAAGTCCCACGAATAACTATCGATGGGTCCGCTGGAAGTATCAGAGAACTGAACCACCAGATCGTAAGTTCCGGAAGCAGGATCGAGGGAGAAGTCGGCGACCGGTGCAGGATGTTGAATATCGATGCAATCGATACAAACACTGCTGTCTTCTCCTCCAGGGCCGATCACCGTCAAGGTGACAGTGTAGAGGCCAGCTTCTGCAAAGGTGTGGGTCGGGTTCTGCTCTGCGGAACCTTGTCCATCCCCAAAATCCCAGATCCACTGATCGATGGGGCCTGAGGAAAGATCGGTGAACTCGACCGCAGTTCCGGGAATCCCCGATGTGGCTGAAGCACTAAACTCTGCAATCGGAGCCGGTTCCAATACGGTGATGCAATCGCTGCAAGTCATCGTGTCCGATCCACCGGGGCCACTCACTGTCAGAGAAACAGTGTAGCTCCCTGCTACGGTGTAGGTATGCAATGGATTCTGCAGATCGCTGGTGGATCCATCGCCGAAATCCCACAAGCGGGAGGTGATGGGGCCGGTGGAAGAATCGGAGAATTGCACATCGAGATCACGGATACCGCTCGTCGGATCTGCAACAAAGTTGGCGACCGGTGGCGGAGATGAGACCGTAACGCATGCGTCGCAGATCGAGGTATCCGATCCACCGGGGCCTTCTACCAGAAGCGAGACAGTGTAGTTGCCCTCTTCTGTATATAAATGGCTCGGATTCTGCAGATCGGAAGTGTTGCCATCACCGAAGTCCCACAGCCAACTATCGATAGGTCCGGTGGACAGATCGGTGAAATTCACGGTCAAATCGTAAGTACCGCTGCTTGGATCGAGATCGAACGCCGCTTCAGGAGCCGGAGAAAGAACCGTGATGCAATCGGCACAGGTCAGGGTGTCTTCCCCCTCAGGGCCCGTCACCGTCAATGAAACGGTATAGATCCCTTCTGCCGTGTAAGTGTGGGATGGGTTTTGCTCGGTGGAGCTATTCCCATCGCCAAAGTCCCACAACCAGGATTCAATTGCACCAGTGGATGTATCGGTGAATTGGACGAGAAGATCGTACTCACCTTCCGTCACACTGCTGGTGAATCCGGCTGCAGTTGGCTCGGGAGCGATGCTCTCACCGCCACCCCCACCGCATCCGGCGAGGACAGACAAAATCATCACAAGAAAAAGGGATCTCAAGGAAGTGGTATGAGCTCCCGAAAGTGTATGGGTGATATTGAATAAGTTCTGCATTATTCCCCACTCTACGAAATTACGGCCGTAACGAGTTTTCGAAAAAACAACTATTGCGTCGTTGAAATCCCAGTCCCAGAATCGGGAGTTGGAAAGATTTCTTCCTCACAAGCCCCGTGATTTCCTCTATCGCGGAACTTTCTCATACTCTCAATAGATGCCGTTTATTCGCGATTTATCTATCAAAAACTGCCGTCGTGTACCTGTTGGTTCGACATGGATCATGTGGGGGGAATGTCACACTTGATCGCATGTGACATTGAGAAATGATAACAACTCGTGGCATACTGAATTGCAGTAAATCTTTCCGCATCAAAAGAAGGTAAACCATGGAAAAAGTACTCGGTATCGGTGGTGTGTTTTTACGTTCAAAGGATCCCAAAGCTCTCTCTGAGTGGTACGGAAAACATCTCGGTCTACCAATCGAAGCGGAATGGTGTGGCGCATGCCTCCCCGGGATTCCGCAAGGGATGGATCCCGTGCCTGGTATATGGAGTGCGTTTCCCGAGGACACTGCATATTTCGGAGAAAGTAAGAACCAAGTGATGGTTAACTTTGCCGTTCGGGATGTTCAGAAAATGGTCGATCAACTGCGCGAAATGGACTGCGATGTCGATGAGAAAGTAGAGACGAACGAATACGGTACCTTCGGCTGGGTCACAGATCCGGAAGGGCACCGTGTTGAACTTTGGCAACCCCCCGCACCAAAAAGTGAATGAGAATCTTCATGAATCACTTCCACTTGCTGTTTGTGAGCAGGACTCTCCTGGCGATGCTGACGGCTACGATCCTTTTATCCTCCCTCTGCGGCTGCGCATCGATGCCGACTTCGAAGCAAAGATCCGAGATCGAAAACAACATCGATCGAATCACTGCGAAGACCTGCCAAAAGGAGATGGTTTCATTTCTTGATTTGGGGCCTCGTCCCAGTTGGAAAAAGGAAGCCATCTCTCAAGCGCAGAACTATCTCGAAGCGCGCTTGCGGCAAATGGATTACCAAGTAGAGCGGGAACCGCTTCCAGGGCTGCTGTATGAAAGCCGAGGCAATGCCAACATCATCGCCGAGAAGACTGGAACCCGTTTTCCCGATCAAATCCTCGAGATCAGTGCCCACTTCGATTCTCTCGACAACATGGGGGCAGATGACAACGCCAGCGGTGTCATCGGAGTCCTTGAAATCGCACGGATCCTAAAGAACCTCAATTGTGAACGAACCATTCGCTTTTGCCTCTTTGACTGTGAAGAGGTCGGCCTTGTCGGCAGCGAACATCACGTCACGAGGATTCTGAAAGATTCGAATCGCAAAGTGATCGGTTTGATCAACCTCGAGATGATCGGCTACTCCTCTTCTGCCCCCGACAGCCAAATGGCACCTGTGAGGATTCCCTTGATCGTCGATCTACCGAGGACCGGCGATTTCATTCTGGTCGCCGGCAACTTTTCATCGGGGTGGCTCGGCAATCGAATCGAAAGACACATCGAACTCTTTGAACCAAACCTGCCCTACTACAGTGCCAATCGCATCGCTGGTTTCTTCAGTGACGCCGCAAGAAGTGATCACTCTCCATATTGGGCAGAGGGGCTCGATGCCATCATGCTGACCGATACCGCCAATTTCCGAAATCCCCACTACCACAAAAAAACCGATACCTTGGAAACGCTGGATTTCGAGTTCATGGCCCAGATTACTCGTGCGGTAGCGGCCACTGCACTTCATTGGGCGGGGATCGCGGAAGCTTCTGTCTCCCAACTCCGAGACTCAGGTCAATTGTATGGGCCCGTCGATCAATTGAAGGAACCTGAGCGAAAATCGATCTCGTTGACGAAAACTACCGACGGATAAGGTCGATGATTTTCAAGTGATGATCGGTGTGCACCCGGGCAAATCGCACCCAGCCCGGAATGTCGAGAAGGCCCATCTCGTGATGCAAAATCCCACGGCTGAAGGGGGGCGAAAGTGCCTTCATCTCTTCAAGAGTTTTGGCCCACCCTGCGAGCACCTTGTCAGTCATTGAAGTCAACTGATCCACTTGCGGATCGTCGGCTGGTTGAACATAGCGGGGAGCCTCCGCCATCCCTGTCGGGATAAATCCCGAAAGCAGAACCGGATGCGGGCTGCGGGAAGAATCTCCCTCTTCTCCACCTCCTGAGTGCAGGAGATCGACAGCGCGCAAGTTGAGCCGGTCCGCCTTGAGGATGTGCTCGCAATGCTGCCCCACCGACCACTCGGAAACTTCTGCGTTGATACGATGGATCATCTCAGGATCCTGGCAATACTTCTGAATCTCGGTCAGGGACAACAGCAGAGCTCTTCCTTCTTCTGCGATGGAAAACATCTTTATCCCACTCGTGATTCTGATGTGCTTCACTGCACATTGAGAAATAGAAAAAGTTGAAAAGAAAAAGGTGAAAAGAAAAGAGGAGTGCCCCAGTCCCGGGACACTCCTCTCTGCAATCGATCCGGTTTGCTAGAACCCGATCAGCAAAGCGTCGTCCGAATCACCGGTGGTCCCTGGCGATCCGGGCATCTCGGCGATGCCGGAGATCACCTGAATCGACGGACCTCCAAGGGCATTTTCCGCTTGCTTGTAGTTGAATCCTCGGAGAAGCCGGACCTGGTCTCCATTGATATCGACCGCTACCAACCAAACACGTACATCGATCGACTCCCCCGGGCTGGAGACATCTCCCAGCCATGGTCCGGCATTGTAATTGAGAATCGTCTGCTGGGCGGGATCGCCGACGGCGGCATCCACACCTGCCGGGGATGGTGAAGTGGAGTTATCCGTGAACTCCCGCAACGGGAAGAAACTGGCACCATCGGTATCCTGGTCGGCGGTGTAACTACCCAGGGGAACCTGAACCTCATTCCACAGCCACGGTTTGTCATCGCCGATGATTCCATCGACCGCACTGGCGGCTGTTTGACCTGTGCCTCCGGATGGTGGACTGATGCGGGGGGTGGTTAGGGCCGATCCAACACTGCCAACATTGTTACTGGGTGCGTTCGGGGGCAAGGAATCGGAACGAACCACCTGTAGCCAGTTGAAGTGGTGCGCCCCATAGGCCGCTGCCGCCACTGCAAGGGTTCCCGCATCGGCGGAGGTATCGAAGGTCGCCACTACAGGATTCGCAGGATTGCCGGTGATGGAAATCGTCACGTTTCCAAGCAATGTTTCCCCCGCCTCCACAGGGAAGGTCACATCTTCCGAATCAATCACGGGAACGGTTCCACCATATGCGACACCATTGAGCAGGGTCGTGGTGACATCGACTCCCGATCGGGAAGCATTGAAGTAGGTCGTCACTCCCTGTTGCATCGAGATGCCGGTTTCACTCAAAGGATCGGCAAAGATACCGTGATCCCCTTCTGTGTACTCCAACGAAAGTGCCGGGGTAAAGCCATTGGGGAATCGCAGAATGGTAGGAGCACCGATGGCGGCGGCCCCTTTGGGGACCGATCCGATTCTGGCCAGAGGCAGTCCACCTCCCAGATAACTGGGCTCGATGATGCCAGTGTAAATGCGATCATCGTCGCTTCCTGAAGTGGGAATTCCCGAGATCGGCATACCGATGTAGTCGCTGTAGAAGCCGCCTCCGAGAGTATCGATGGGAACGACCAGATCCGGCGGGAAGTACCCAAACTTGTTCGCCGCAGCATTTCCACCCACTGTGAAACTCATGTGCATGTTGGTATTGGCGGTTGCGCGGCGAATATGGCAGATCGGATCGATCCCATCGGCGATGCCGGAGATCACTGTGATCGCCTGCTCTGCAGTGGTGCTGCCCTGAACCAAATCTTCACCCTCGAAGAAGGCCACCAGCCGCGGGTTGTAGTTGGGGGAATTTTCCAACAGTTTGGCGATGTGCCCCCCGGAAACATTCAACTCGGCGGCGGTGATCTTGCCAGGGCCGATGGCGCTGAGGAATGTCGAACCGATCAATCCTCCGAGGGACTGACCGACATAGAAGATTTCACCGGTGAAATCTGCAGCGCTATCGCCATCGATATCCCAACTGGGCAAGGCCTCTGTCAGTGCAGCCAGGTCGCAAACGGCCTGGGTCCAGACTGAACGGGAACTGATCAGGCTCGGGAAGTTCAGGAAGTAGGTTCCCGAGGGATCAGGCCCATCGCCGCCAGGGGCTTCTCCAGTGACATTATTGACAAAGTCGATTCCGAAGGTGCGCTCGATCCCCGGGATTCCGAAGGGGGATACCGTAGAGCCGATCTGTGCGGCGTAAGGATTTCCTTCCACTGTTCCATGCAGGGGAGCATCCATCGACACCACTGCAAATCCACTTCCGCAGAAGAGTGGCGCGAAGGCGAGCACGTCAAAGCGGCTGCGGGTGATTCCGTGCTGGAAAATGATGACTGGCCACGGCCCCACCGTATTTGGAGTCGCAATCAGGACAGGAATTTCAGAGGAGCCCTGGGCCGCCAGGACGGGATCGTAGCGAGTTGGGAATGCCGGATTGGGATCATCAGAAGTGTTCTGGTAAACCACCCCTCCATCCGCATTGGTCAGATAGCCGCTGATCGCCTCGGCATGACCGGCGAGAGTTTCATCGCCGGGGTAAAAGGTCGGCAATGTGATGGTGGCCTGGGTCAATGCCGGGTTGTAGGGCAGTGCTGATCCGGGAGGCAGGACCTCGGTGGTGATCAGGTAGTCCAAGACATTGTCCATCCCGGGCACCGGTACTCCCCCCGCCGTGGGGAGTACCCCTGCGGTCGTGGCGAAGGGCGCTTGGGCGATGGTCTGGGCGACCGCCGCATCCATCACGTCGGTGACGCTTTGGCAGGTGAAGGAATTGGTGACGATGACATCTGCGGGATTGATCCCTTGGGTGGCCAACAGCCCCAAACTTTGTTGAACCATCGCGCCGACGGCATTGGCAAATCCGTCGACGGATGCATTGCCAGTTGCGGAATCGATTCCATTGGCCATGCGATCGTATTGATCAGAGCGGATCACCGGGTTTCCACGGAAATCGCGCACGTCATTGGTGACGACCACCAAAATTCCGCGGCTCTGTCCACCGAGACTGGTGTTGTCGGAGGCGGGCCAAGGAACACGCGGCCGCACCACCACTTGGTAACCGACGCTGCGCGCCATCGTCACGGTGTAATCGGAGTCCGCCTGTAATTCGCGAATGATGCTGGTGGGCAATGCGATGGGAGCCCCGACAGTGCCTACAGCGGCACTGGGCGGAAGGATGGAGATCTCGAAGACCCTTACCGATTGCCCCCCCACTACCGATGAGGGATCGACACTGTGGGTAAAGTCGAGTTGCATCGGGCTCGTCACCGAGAATCCGTCGAGGAATCCCTGGGCGATCAGCGGATCACCAGTGTCTCCCGTAACCTCCGCGCTGGGGATGATGGGAGTATTGGTAAACTCCGGCGTCGCACCGCCTACTGATGACTCAATGAGTCCTGCATAGGTGATGAACACATCAGACGGGAAGGGAACAGAAAAGGCTCCCGTGGAAAACTCGGCTTCCGTCGGCGGAGGAAGTACCCTGCCGTTGTTACAACCGATGAGAGTGACGGCCAAAAGCGCCAGCAACAGCTGCAGATTGGATTGAAATTTGTTCACAGACATCTCTCGATTCAATGAGAAAAAAAATGCTCTGAATTCCGGATCAACGCAGAGGTCAAAAAACCGACACGGGCCCCCCCGGCCGGTCCGATTCCCGAGATGGGAATTCGTCAGATAACCCCCTTTGACGCACACCATGGTCTAATTCACACAAGGGGTCTTGTCAATCGGTGAAGGGGCCGTAAAGGTCGATCCAAGAGGTCAAATAAGCCTCCTGGGCCTTCCCCATGACCCCGGCATCTTCCTCGGTGAGGTCGTCAAACCCCGTCAGATGCAGAAGGCCGTGAATCAAGTAAAGATGGAGCTCGGTGAGAGGGGTCGATCGGTGCTCTTGAGCCTGTCTGAGCGCCGCACCGGAAGAAATCACAATTTCCCCATCGAGGGTCCGAGAATCATCACCGTTGAGAGGGAAAGTGATCACATCGGTCGCCGTAGGATCGTCGAGAAATTCCCCGTGAATCTGACCGATGCGCTCATCATCGACGAAACAGACGCTGATCTCGCCGCTTCGGCCCTCCCCTTCAAGGACAAAGCGGACCAGTCGCTCGACCCGATCGGGATCAACGGGCAAATCATCCTGCAGATTTTCAACTTGGACACGGATCGCCGGTGAATCCGCCGACCGGTTCATCGACGGCGTGCCGTTACCGGAGACTCGGTCGGGTTACCCTCTCCCGAATCTCCCTCCGTGGAATCGGAGTCCCCTGAATTGGAGTCACCGGAACGATTCTCCGATTCACCGGGGTACTTGACGCGACCGTGGTGGATCGCCGAGAGCACCCTGACAAACGCATCTTCGATGCCATGAAGATCGCTCATCGTCAGTTCGCATTCATCCAGTTGGCAATCGCTGGTCCGCGCATGAATGATGTTGCGTACGTGCTGACGCACCCGTGCGGGGGTCGGGTCTGACAAAGTTCTTGAGGACGCTTCCACCCCATCCGCCAGCATCAAAATGCCCGCTTCACGGAAGGTGGGCTTGGGACCGGGGTAACGGAATGCTTCGCGAGTCCGATCCGCTTCCTCCTCATCCACTTGCTGCGCCTTCTTGTGAAAGAAGAACTCGACCACGGAAGTACCGTGGTGCATCGGGATCATGTCGACGATCGGTTGCGGCAGGCGTTCCTCTTCGGCGATCGATTTTCCATCCTTGACGTGGGCGATCACCACCAACCGTGACATCTCGGGGGTCAAGCGGTCATGGACATTCTCACCCCCCTGCATGTTTTCGACGAAGTAGCCCGGTTTGAACATCTTGCCGATGTCGTGGTACAGCGCTCCCACCCGGCAAAGGAGTCCATCCGCACCGATGGTGTTGGCTGCTTCCTCGGCCAATTGACCCACCATCAGCGAGTGCTGAAAAGAACCGGGGGCGAGCAAAGAGAACTCATTCAGCAGCGGCCGGTGGGTGTCGGAGAGTTCAACCAATCGGATTTCGGTGAGCACATCAAACCAGCGCTCCATGAAGGGCAGCGCACTGGTGATCAATACTCCTGCGGTGATACCACCAACCAAACTCCACATCGCATCCTGCAATGGGGTCGTCATGACGAACGCCGTGAAATCCACATCACCAAATGCCAACGGTTTGAGGAGCAGAATGCCGAGGGCCTGGGTCAATCCGGCGAGAAAACCGACCGTCAGAATTCGGGTTCGGGTACGCACCTTCTGCACCCCTTGCACCGCCACGAGGATGCCGAGGAATTGGGCGAGCCCCATCGCCACCGCATCGATTTGCGGTTGGCGCTCCTGAACCATCAATACGGTGAACACCACCGATGCTCCCGAGATCAGGATCGCCTGGGTCGGTCTCAGCAGAAAGCCGAGGATCATCCCCAACAGAGGGATCGGCAACAGCATCACCGAAACACTGGAGTCCTGAAGGATGATCCAATTGGCGATCAAAAATCCTGACAACAGCATGAAGGAGCGGCCGAGCGGCCACGAAGCGGCCGAATTCAGGGTGCGGCTGAGCAGCAATGCGCCGACATGGATCAGCGAGACGACTGAAAGGAGTTCGACCCAACGCCCGGGACCGGGATCGGTCAGCGGATCCTGGATCGGCGAAGCCCAACCGATGAGGAAGGTCACCAGCATTACTTGGAAGGAGAGGAGCGCAATTTGGACCCAGCGGCGGAATTGGGCCTCTTCGGCAGACAGCCGCCCTGAACGGGTCTGCCGCTTGCCGAAGGAGAGCCGTTGCCAGCTTTTGGCACCGGAGCGTCCTCGGGAGGTACTCATCGGATCAGTCCTCAGCCTTTCCAATCCACCCCGTCGACGGCGGGTCTGCCCATCCGCAGGGGTGGTTGCAGGGACGATCCCCTGCCCTCCCATTGTCGGAGGAAACGGCCATTCTGTCCAAGGGATGCGCACATCGGAGCCGGACTTAATGCTCCTGGGACCCTTTAAGTCACGAAATAATAAAGGCTTACAAAAATCAAGAAGATCCGCCCTCGTGGCGTTCGTAGGCATTGACGATGCGGGTAACCAGGGGATTTCGGACGATATCGGCCGCTTCTAATTCGACCCAGGAGATCCCTTTTACCGAGCCGAGGACCCTTTTGGCATGAAGTAGCCCGGAAGGCTGCCCCTTCTGCAGATCGAGTTGGGTCGGGTCTCCGGTAACGACGATGCGGGAATGGGTCCCCATCCGCGTCAAAAACATCTTCATCTGGGCTGTCGTCGTGTTTTGAGCCTCATCGAGGATGATGAAGGCGTCATTCAGGGTGCGCCCGCGCATGTACGCCAGCGGCACCACCTCGATGATCTCGCGGTCGCTGTAGCGGCGCACCTGGTCGTAATCGAGCATCTCATGAAGAGCATCATAGAGGGGACGCAGGTAGGGATTCACCTTTTGCTGGAAATCTCCGGGAAGGAAGCCCAACTTTTCTCCGGCCTCCACCGCCGGACGACTGAGGATCAATTTGCGAACCTCCCCCGCTTTCAAAGCTTCGACCGCAGCTTTGACGGCGAGGTAGGTTTTCCCGGTTCCCGCCGGACCCAATGACATGACGATGTCGTGTTTTTCCATCGCTTCGAGATAGCGCGCCTGGCCCGGGGTCCTGGCGATCTTTTGCAGAGAGCTGCGCGGCAGCGGGGGAGACTTTTCATTCCCCGGTTCATCCCCCGAAGCTGCAAACAGGTCCGCCTCGTGATCACCCGGATGAAGGATGGGATCGCTTTCCCCATCCCTGAACTTTTGCAGTGCGGTGTCGAGAATTTCTCCCGGCGATTTTGCGGATGATTCCCTGTGGGCGTTGAGCATCGCTTCGACCGCCTGGCGCGCCGATTCGACCCGATCCTCATCGCCTTCGAGATCGAGGCGCAGACCGCGAGCGATCGCCTGGATACCAAAACCATCGCGGATCATTCGCAGTTGAATGTCGCGGATCCCCAGAATCTCCTGGGTTTCTTCGTCGTCATGAAAGTCAAAAGAAACAGCCAATCGTCCTCCTCGTCTAATCTTGCCATACGCTTCTCAACCACACGATCAGCGGGATCGCCAGGATGAGGCTGTCCATCATGTCGAGCAGGCCGCCGAGCCCGGGAATCGTATCCCCTGAATTCTTCGCCCCGACAGAGCGCTTGAGAGCGGACTCCTGAAGATCGGTCAGTTGTCCCGCGAAGGCCACCAAGGCCCCAAAAAACACCGCTTCGGAGACGGGGAAACTCTCGTGCTGAAGGATGGCGGCGTACAACGCCCCCAAAATAGCGGCTACAACCACCGCTCCCAGTAATCCTTCGACGGTTTTGCGTGGACTGATGGGGTGGAGAGGAGTTCGGCCGAAGGGGCGCCCAATCAGGTAGGCCCCGGTATCGGATCCTTTGACCATCAACAAGGCACAGAGAAACAGATGAGCACCGAGAGGATCTGAAGAGATGGACGCGCAAGCCAACACCGGCATCGCCAACCACACCGAGATCAAAATGGCATGCAGGATTCCTCGCCAGCGTGCACCGGGGATCGATGGTGCCAATTCGGTGATCAGGGGAGCCAGAAACAGGGGCAGCCCCAGCATCCATACCGGTGAAACTCCGTTTTCAAATCCCGGAACGGACTTGCCCATCTCTGTCGCCAGGAGCAAGAAGATGGTGCAGAAAAACAGCAGGCCGATGATGACGTCAGCGCGCCACTTGGAACCGAGTCGTACCCCTTCGATCACTGCTCCGGCACCAAACAACACGGCCAATAGTTGGAGCCCTTTGCCATCCCCCCCTCCCCAAAGGTCGAGGAAGACGACGCCAATGATCGCCAGTGAAATCGGGATCCCCCAACGGAGACGTGCACCGAGACCCTTCATTCCGCCTCCGCATCCCACGCCGGCAAACGACCAAAGCGGCGGGTCCTCAGGGCGTAATGTTTCAACGCCTCATCGAGATCGGATTCGGTGAAGTCAGGCCACAACACCTGGGAAAAATGCAATTCGGCATAACTGGTCTGCCAGGGAAGGAAATTGGAGAGGCGAATCTCACCTCCGGAGCGAATGAGCAGATCCACATCCGGCATTCCCGGTTCGTAGAGGCAATCCTCCAAGGGTGTCCCGGAGGGCGCCGCCTGTTGTCGCAGCGATGCATCCGCCAGTTCTGCCCTGCCGCCGTAATTGATGGCCAGGCGCAGCACAAGATCGCGATGATCCCTTGTCAATTGAACCGTTTCATCGAGCAGGGAGCGGGTTTCTTGCGGAAGTTCGGAAAGACGACCGATGACGCGGAAGCAGATGCCGAGTCGATTGAGTTCATCCCTTTCCGATCGCAGATACTTCGCCAGCAACTCGAGGAGAAACTCCACCTCCTCCTGCGGCCGTTCCTGATAATTTTCGGTCGACAGGGCGTAGCAGGTCAGTTCGGAGATATTTCTATTGCGCACCCAGCGGGTCACATCCCGCAGTACTTCAGCGCCGCGGGCATGCCCCTCCGCCCGCGATCGATCCTTGCGATTAGCCCAACGACCGTTGCCATCCATGATCACAGCCAAGTGATTTGGAGCAGTCCAATCATCCCCTCCACCTGCAGGGCTTGCCCCTGCGTCTGCCGGAATTCCATCCCGACTCAAACGAATTCTCCCTCAGGAGTAAAGGGTTTGAAGAGGCAGACTTCATCTCGACGCTTTCCGGTCGACAGGATCGATACGGGAATCCCGGTCTGTTTCTCAAGAAGATCCATGAAGGGCTTCATGCTCTCTTCATTGACCACTTCCCACCCTGGCCACTCTTCGATGACCGGTTCGATTCCGGCGAGATCATCGGTGCCACCGGGGTAGGTGTGCAAAATCTCATCTCCCCTGCGGTAACAGGTGACCACCGGAACGCTCCTTCTGCCACAGAGGACATCGGCTTTGGTCAGGGCGTAACTGTCGAGATCGTTCAATTCTGCCGCAAACCGCAACGCCGGAATATCGAGCCAGCCGACCCTCCGCGGGCGCCCGGTCGTGGTACCGAACTCGCCTCCGGCCTCCCGCAGTCGCTCCGCCTCTTCACCGTGGATCTCTGAAAGGAATGGCCCCTCGCCGACACGGGTACAGTAAGCCTTGGTGACCCCAACCACATGATCCACTTTTCTCGGTGAAAATCCGCTGCCGGTTCCCACGCCGAGAAAGGACGGACTCGAAGATGTGACAAAGGGGTATGTGCCAAAGTCGATGTCGAGCATGCAACCTTGGGCCCCTTCAAAGAGCAATGTTTGACCGTCATCGTGCATCTGATTGAGCAGTTGACGGGTATCGACGATCTGGTCCTTGAGACGATCCCGCAATCGGGTGCAGATTCCGACCGCTGCGGCGACTCCTTCCTCGGTGCCACCGAGGCTCCGACGTCTCTCCTCCAGAATGGAAGGCAATTGATCTTCGACAAATCGTGGTCGCACCAAATCACCCATGCGAACTCCGGTGCGGGCAAACTTGTCTTGATAGGCAGGCCCGATGCCGCGCAAGGTCGTGCCGATGGGGCTGCTGGCACTCTCCTCGTTGACCTTCTCGATGGCTCCATGGTGTGGCAGGACCACATGCGCGCTGTCTGAGATGCGAATCTGCTGAATTGCTTCTTCGGGGATCGACTCCACCTCTTCGAGCAACTTCTTTGGCTCGATGACCATCCCATTGCCGAGGATCGCCAGAATTCCCCCGTGAAGCACCCCCATCGGAAGATGGTGCAGGACATGTTTCACATCGCCGATGTAAACCGTATGGCCGGCATTTGCACCACCCTGGTAGCGCACGACCGCATCGACATCCCGTGCCAGAACATCGACGATCTTGCCCTTGCCCTCGTCACCCCAATTCAATCCGACCACGCAGACATGCCGCATGTGAAGACTCCTGTCTATCGCGCCCCGCTGGCATTGTCCCGGGTGATCTCCGTGCGTCCACCCATGTAAGGAACGAGAACCTCCGGAATTCGGATGGATCCGTCCTCCCGTTGATGATTCTCAAGAATGGCAATGAGCACCCGTGGTGTTGCAATCGCCGTGTTGTTAAGCGTATGGCAATAATGGACTTTGCCATCATTGCCCCGATACCGCAGGTTCATGCGCCGCGATTGATAATCGTAGAATCTTGAAGCGGAGTGGGTTTCGCCCCAACCCCGTGATGGCATCCAAGCCTCGATGTCAAACTTGCGGACCTGCCCCATTCCCAAATCGCCGGTACAAACATCGACGACCCGGTAGGGAACTTCCATCGCTTGCAGGATCTGCTCTGCATTGTCGCGAATGAAATCGTGATGGGCGATCGATTCTTCAACATCAGATTTGCCGATGATGACCTGCTCCACCTTGTTGAACTGATGGATCCGGTACAGCCCTTTGGTGTCGCGCCCTGCTGCCCCCGCTTCCCTGCGATAACAGGTGGACCAGCCGCAATACTTCAGCGGCAGATCATCTTCATCAAGGATCTCATCGGAGTGGTATGCCGTGACAGGGACCTCACTGGTCCCAGTCAGATACAGTTGGTCCCGCGGAATCTCGTATGTTTGCTCTTCCCCCCCCGGAAAGTAGGCGGTTCCAAAGAGGGGCTCGTACTTGACCATCGTCGGCACCATCATCGGTACAAACCCACGATCAACGATGTGGTCGAGGGCAAATCTGAGGACAGCGATCTCCAGTAATGCGCCCGCACCTTTGAGGATGTACGTCTGCGACCCGGCGAGTTTTGATGCCCGTGGGAAATCGACGATGTCGAGATCTTGGGCCAGTTCGACGTGGTCCTTCGCCTCAAAACCAAATTCAGGAACTTCGCCGACCACCCGCAGTTCGACGTTGCCGGTGTCATCCGGTCCGACAGGAACCTCTGCTGCCGCAGGCATCGGAACCCCGGCCTGCAGATTTTCCAACTCGGTGACAACACTGCGGAGATCTTCTCCGAGGGCTTTGATGCGATCGGAGACATCCGCCATGCGCTGGATCGCCTGCTGTTTCGCATCCCCATCGAGCGTGGCGATCTCCTTGCCGGCATTTTTCTGATCGTGACGCAATTGCTCCTGCTCTGTCAGCAGGACTTTGCGCTGATCATCGAGGGCGACGAGACGATCGAGATCGACGCTGAAGCCCTTGTCCTCCGCTCCCTTGCGGACCGTATCCAGCTCGGCGCGAATGTACTTGATATCGAGCATTTTACCTCTTTGGAATGCGGCTGGGGAAACCTGAATTGGTCCCCCCTGTCGAGCGAGGATAGACTCGATTCGGGGCCGCTTCAATCGAGGCAGATCAGGGAGTTTCAGATCCTCCCAAGGCCATCACCACCGCCGAATCGCCAAGACCGCTCCATTGGGCCAGATCTGCGACTGCCTGGGCCTGCAGATCTGTATCGGAGTTGCCTGCACCGAGGAGGGCGGGAAGCAGCAGTTCGAGCGCTGCTGTCGCCTCCCCCGCTTTGGCCAGTTGGCGCGCTGAATCGAGCGCTTTCGCCAATCGGTCACTGGCCCAACGGTCTGCCAAACGATCAATTTCGGCGGGGATTCTGGCTCGCAGACGTCGATGTGCCGCTTCGATTTCGAGACTGCGCACCGGAAGTTGAACTCCCTCGATGACCCTCGGCAACAAAATCTCACTCATCTCGACGGCGGTACCGATCTCTCTGCCATCTCCGGTAAGGATGGTGACGGGACAACTCACCGTCACCTTGATCGGAGTGTGAACCTGGGACTTCGACTGCAATTTCCAGACGACCCGAGACCTGCGAGCAGGATTGTTCTCCAGGCGCAGCGCCAACCTTCGCGCCTCATCCGCATGGAAACGAATTCTGTCGCGGATCAGGCCAGCCTCACTTGCGGGAGATTCGAGCCAACGCCTCGACAACGACAGGATGTCTTCGATCTGATCGACCCAGCGCTTGGCATCTGCCATGTGATCCGGAGAGCGGATCCAATGGCGACCGACTGGCTCGTATGATTCCGGTTCACCATGGGGTTCCGCAAGAAACTCCTCCCGGATCACGATGGCGCCAGGGATCAGTGTGTGGTGATCAGCAGGACTAGGATAAATATCGGCGGGCCTTTGATAGCGAGACCAAATCCTGGGGCGCAAAGGCAGGGTCAATTCTTTTCGCAATCCATCGAGAACGTGGGGCAATGCTACCTCTTCGACCACCAGCCGAGCCATCTGCAACAATGCGTGGGCATCCCGGCGCAGATCGAGATTGTGGCGCGCACGGCTTTTCAATTCTTCGAGGGCCCAATTGGCTTCCTGCAACAATTCTGGATCGGAAATTCCCAAGTATCTCATGCGCTGGCACGTGTCGAGGACCGTGCCCGGATCGTTCAACTGGCGGGCATCGTGCAACCCATCTCGCAATCGTTCACTGGCGCGGAGGATCATCGGATCCCGCAACTCCTGAATCTGCTCATCGATCCATGGCAACGAGTCGAGGAGTCTCAGCAATTCAGCAGCCTTCTCCTCGTCACCATCCAACAGGGACAATTGCAGATCGTCGAGCCAGCGGTCACTGAGGATGCGCATCTCGGTGCGACGTTGCCATCGATCTCGAACCCTGTGGAACTCATCGGGCCCCGGCATACCGGTCACGGTGCAGATCAGAAGGATGCGATCGAGTCGCGGCAGCAATTTGAGCATTTGCTGACCGCGCCCGGGTTGATCGATCACTGCGAGCCGATCCCGTACATGACGCCAAGCCCTGTCACGCATCCTGAAATAGACCTGATCCCCAGGGTCGATCCCATCGAGGGTGACCCAGTGGGTACACACCAACTGCAACTTATCAGAAAGTTCAAGATATCTTTTCAGAGCATCTTCCCAGCGTCCCGAATTCCATGCGGCTGCCAATGCCTCCACTTGCTCCAGATCTTCGAGATCACCGGACGAAGCAAGATCGCCGACCGGATGCGGTGAAACTTCATCCGCACACAGCTGATTGCGCTGCAGAATTTCCAGGGAAAGGCCCAGGGTCAGCAGCAAAATGGTGGCCGACAGCAGCGTCGACTGGGACACGACGGCACCCTGTTTCTGAAGTTGCGAGGTTCAGATGGAGGGGGGAATTTGACCTCAGAGTTCCCCGGGGACCGGCCGGTCCGGACCCCGAGAAGAATACCATCCCGGGGCTAATTCGCCCTTCAGGGGGTGTAACGACCGCGGCCTGCTTGTGAGAGGGAGGCTTCCAGGAGACGATCGGGACCCAACTCGGTCCACCGGGCATCGAGAGCTTCGATGGCGAGGGTCATCAGGTCGAGCCCGCGCCCACCCACAGGTCCCGGGGCATCTGCGCCACCGATCACCTTGGGAGCGATCAATACTTCACAGCGATCGACTTTGCCGGCGTCAAAAAAGCTGCCAATGGTGACCGCTCCGCCCTCGACCAATAAACTCTGAATGCCGCGAGAAGCGAGTTTCTTCAGCAACGCATCGATATCGATCTTCGAGCGGCTGTCGACTTTGGGATTGGCCGGGACCGGGAAAACCTCCACCGAATCAGGGAGATGATCAGGAACGGATGAATCCTCAAGAGTCACCAGCAGCACATCACCGCCATCGTGAAGCAGGCGTCGATCCGCAGAAATTCTGCCCTTGGGATCGATGATGATCCGCAGCGGATCCTTCATTCCTTCGGTGCGAGAGGTCAACTGGGGATCGTCCGTTTCCACCGTCCCGATCCCAACCAGGATTGCTCCATGGTGACCCCGCCGGACTCGGGTCCAGCGACGGGTTTCATCGGAAGTGATCCACTTGGAGTCCCCTGTCGCCGATGCGATTCTGCCATCCAGAGTCATCGCCCACTTGACAGTGACCAGGGGTCGCCCCCTCTGAACATGGCACAGATAAGGGGCCAGCAACTTTGCGCCCTCCGATTCGAGGACTCCGCCGACCACTTCAACCCCAGCTTTTTCCAGTTGCTCAATGCCCTTGCCCCTCGTCACCGGGTGAGGATCGGAATGGCTGTAGATCACCTTCGAAATCCCAGCCTCGATGATCGCTTGTGCACACGGAGGGGTCTTGCCCTCGTGACCACACGGCTCAAGGGTAACGACCATGGTGGCATCACGGGTGTCAATCCCCGCCGCTTTCGCAGCGGCGAGACATTCGACTTCTGCATGGGATGAGCCAAAATCTCCGTGCCAACCTTCGGCAATTTTAAAATCTTCAGTGACCAAGATCGCCCCCACCGGAGGATTGGGAGCCACTCGACCCATCCCTTTACGAGCGAGGTCGAATGCGACAGCCATCAGAGCTTCAGGGTCTTGGGGATCCACACTGATCATCGTTTGTCCGGTGGCAGGATCGGAGTATCCGAAGGGCCATCCATTCTCTCCCCGTAGAGTGTCGCCGCAGATGTGCGGTCGACCTCGACGACGACAAAAGAACCCGCCTTCTCATCTTGGCGGGCAGGCCAAATGACGGTTCGATGATCGCGAGCGCGCCCAGCCCACCGATCCGGATCCGACTTCGAAGGCCCTTCCGCGATGACTTCGACTTTGCGGCCGAGGAATCTGGCATTGCGCTGCTGTCCACTGGAGGAGAGGGCTTCTAGAAGAATGTGATTGCGTTCCTTTTTGACTTCGAGGGGAACATCATCTTGTAGGTGATCTGCACTCACCGTTCCCGGTCTTGGAGAATATTGAAATACATATCCATGATCGAAGCCGACCTCTTTGACCAATGACAAACTTTCCTCAAACTCTTCATCCGTCTCACCGGGGAAGCCGACGATAAAATCTGTTGCCAGTGTCATGTCCGGCATTTTTTCATTCATGCGCTCGATGCACTGCAGATAAAAGGAACGGTCGTATGTCCTCTTCATTCTTGCCAACATCGAATCACTCCCCGATTGGACGGGGAGATGGAGATAGTTCATCACCTTTGAACAATCTGCCATCGCTTCAATTAGTTTCGGCCGCATGAAGCGTGGGTGAGAAGTGATGAAGTGGCAGCGGTGAATACCATCGATCTCCTCCACCCCACGGAGCAGGGTGTCGAGACCCACCCCCGCACCGAGCCTTTTGCCGTAAGAATTGACGGTTTGGCCGAGAAATGTGATCTCCTTGACTCCAGCGTCGGCGAGGCGACGGACTTCATCGAGGATGACTTCAGGTGGCCTCGACACCTCTTTGCCTCGGGTCGTCGGAACGATGCAATAGGTACAGACCATGTCGCAACCGCGCATCACCGAGACGTAGGCGTGCCAAGGCTGTGGGCCAAGGTTTCGTTGGCGCACAAACTCAAGTGGCGAATCCATATCGGTGGCAAGAAGGCTGCTCTCCTCACCACGGGCCTCATCGATCAGGTCGGGAAGACGATCGAACTCACGGGTCCCCACGATCAAATCGATCCAGGGGGCACGATCTGTCAGTTCCTCCTGCTTGTGTTGTGCCACACAGCCGGTCAGCCCAAGGATCAGGTCCGGCTCTTCTTTTTTGCGCCTTTTGAAACTGGTCATGCGCATCACTGCTCGTTCTTCTGCGCGCTCGCGAACAGAGCAGGTGTTGTAGAGGATCACACCTGCTTCTGCGGGGTCGTGGACCAGTTGATATCCCCGCTGCATCATTCCCTCAAGCATCAACTCCGCATCGAGCTTGTTCATCTGGCAACCGAAGACCTCGAAATAGACTCTCTTCGATTTCGGCACCACTTCATCGGTGGCAATCGTTTGCATCGGATAGGTCGGTTTCAAAATTCCTCTATTCTGACCAGATGGTAGGAATTACAGCGCTCGGGGTCAATAAGACCCGGACAGGATTCAGCACTGATTCACGCCGATCACCGTGACTGCCAAGGAGAGATATATCCAAAGAGAATCCGAAACAGAAGAAAGGCAGAGAGCAGGGCACAGCCGATGGCAAAGCCGACCATATCGGAGATGGCGAAGAGCGCCGAGGCGACGATGAGGGCAGAGGCAACCGCCCCTTCGACCAATCTCTTGCTGACTCCCTCGATCCGCTGCGACAGGCGATCCAATCCCGTGATCTCTGACTCGACGCGTATCCTGCCCCGGGTTGCTCTCCTGAGAGCCTCGGTCAAAAGCGCAGGGGCCTCTCCCAATGCTTCCAAATTTTCCAGCGTCTGGCCCGACAAACGACGAGCCCATTCCTGAGGGTTATTCTTTTCCTTGACCAGTTCTTGCAGCAAGGGTTCCAACTCACTGGCGGTGTCGAAATCCGGGTCGTACTTTTCGACGAGCCCCTCCAGCAATACCAGTGAACGGGTCATGCGCACAAAACCGGGAGCGATCTCGATTCGGTGATCTGTGGCAATCTCGATGATGCTCTTGAGCAATGCCGGAAGATTGACTTGGGAGAGGGACAAGCCCTGATATGGATCCAGGTGCTGGGCGATCGATTGGGTCAGGGCAAAGGTGTTGGCCTCTCCATGACAGTGGCCGACGTAGATCACCTGCCTCGCCAACTCTTCATAATCCCGATTCACCAATGAGTTCAGCATCCGCGACAACCTCCAGCGCAGATCACTGGTCAGCAGCCCGGTCATTCCAAAGTCGATCCAGCCAACGCGACCATCATCGAGGCACAATATGTTGGACGGATGGGGATCACCATGAAAATGGCCGTGGCGAAACATCATGGTGAACAGGGACCTGGAACAAATCCGAACCAATTGATGCCGCCGAGGGTCGTCGGTGGACATCTTTCCAACCGGGATTCCTTCGAGCCACTCCATCACCAGAACTTCTTCGGTGCACAGTTCTGCGATCGTTTCGGGAATCACTACCAGCGAATCATCGACAAAAAACTCGCGAATGCGATCGAGGGAATTTTTTTCCATGAAGAAATTCAGTTCCCCCTCGAGGGCGTGGTGAAGTTCCTTGACCACGGCGACGGGGTCAAAGCCTCCCGACTCAGGGTGCCTTGAGAGTGCTTCAGCAAATTGGTCGAGGATTCCCAGATCACGCTCGATCACTTTCTCGATTCCAGGCTTCCGTACCTTTACCGCCACTCCCCTCCCATCGAGGGTCGTCGCACGATAAACCTGGGCAATCGATGCGCTCGCCACGGCAACCTCGTCAAACTGGCGGAAGTGTTGATGGATCGAACCACCCAGGCTCGCGACGAGCACCGGCTCGACCTCTGAGAATGGCATTGCGTCAACATCGTCCCTGAGCCGTTCCATCTCGCTGACCAGTTTTTCGGGGAAGATGTCGGGACGACTGGCGATCAGTTGTCCCAGTTTGATATAGATGGGACCCAGCTCCTGAAACGCTAAGCGCAAGCGCCCTGCGAAAGGGATGTGCGGATTTTCATATCCAAAGAGGCGGGTGCCGAGACCTGCGCCGAGACGATTCGCCAGATCGCTGAGTCCATGCCGTGCCAATATCCAGGAGATATCCCGGAGTCGGGGCAGGTTTCTCAGTGTCTGCAGCGGCTTCACCACGATCCCACTTTCACTCGCCGGAGCGTTGGAGTATCTGCTTCTCAATGCGCTCGAGACGCACACGCAATTCTTCCAACTCTTCCCTGCGCACAGGAGTCATCTGCAGCCATTTATCCCACAAGGCTGCCAACTCAGGGGAATTGGATACCGAATCGGTCGCGTCCTCTCGGGCATCCTCCGTCTCCGTAACGGACTCCCCGGAAACCCGTCGCTTCCAGGCTTCAAGAATTGCTTCCCCTTGCGGACGGGAAAGGGTTCCTTCTTCGACCAGGTCGTCCACCGTCGCCATCATGTGAGTGCGAGCCTTGTTCAATGAAACGAGGATCTCGTTGCCCATTTCGATCCACTTTTTGACACCGTCCATGATGCAACTCCTGATCATTCTTCCCATTCCCACAAAGTGGGAGCGAAGAGGCATCGTATCGGAAGGAGCAGTCGGGATCGACGAGGGGATCTGTGCCGGAGGGGTAAAAAAATAGGGAGCCCGTTGAGAACCAACGGACTCCGCGGGAAAGGGGGGGAGTGCAAATCAAGGAGTACGGTGATCCCGATGGATCTCCGCACTCACAAGGACCATGGCAATCTCCGTGCCATTCACTGACGCCGGAGCCAAATAGTCATATCAATAATAAAATCAATGACTTACAGAAATCCAGTTGGGGCAGGTCAGGCTTGAGGTGCAGGGAAGCAATTGCCGACCATGCATCGATTACAGGAAAATAATCCTCACCCCTCCTGGGGACGATCCGCCGAATCTTCGAGGACCAGCGAGAATACTTCGAGTGCGCTGCGCAATTGCTGTGGTGGCAAGCCGAATCCGATACGCACATGGTCCCCTGAGCCAAAGAGTTCTCCGGGTGTGAGGTTGAGATCCCGTTTCATACACTCTTCGCGAAACTGATAACCACTCCTGGCAATCTGCCGTGGAACTCGTGGAAAACAGACCAGCCCCCCTGCCGGCTCCACCAGCGGCAGATCATATGCTTTGACCCATTGTGAAAAAATTTCCCACCCCTCACGGGCATACCTGCGACCACGCTGTGCCAGAGAATCGAGATGATCCATCGCTGCCCGTGCGACCTGATCGGTCAAGCAGGATGTGTGAAGCGTCGTCGAATCAAAGATCCGCCGCGCCTGGTCTGCGAGTTCTGGAGTTGCACAGCCCCAGCCAAATCTCGCCTGGGAAATTCCGTGAACTTTATTGAGGCCCCACACACTCATGATCCGAGGATGGAAACGACACACCGGACCCGGATCGGGGTCGAGAAATCCCCGATACATCTCATCGAGCAAAATGTGACAACCGGTCTTCTCCACCACCTCGACCAGACCATCGATCTCATCAGCGGACAAAGCGACCCCGGACGGATTGTGCAAGTGCGTTAGCAATACCAGATCGGCCTGTTCCTTCAGTACCAATTTCTGCAAAGCATGGGTGTCGAGGCGATATCCTTCTTCGAATCGCCTGTGAAAGGGAATCCTCTCAACACCGAGAAGAGAGAGCGCGTCGAGAAGAGGCAGATAGCCAGGCACTTCATGGATCACCCGCCCGCCCACCGGGACGACGGCAGCCCCGAAACAAAAGTGGGCGTGGGAAGCACTGGATCCGAGAAGGATTCCCCCGGGATCGAGTCCCCAATCGGAACTCAACCTCTGATAGACTTCTTCCGGCCCATAGGGAGTGTACTCCGACAGAGCCAAGTCTCGTGGATCCAGGCCGATGTCGGACCAGTCGACGGGAGGAACGGCACTCGCCGTCAAGCGATGGGTGCCCCTCAATCCTTCGTACTTGGCCCATCGGATGTAGGGAACTTCTGAGAGTACCATGATGGTGGTTCTTCCCCCTCTTCTTGCTGACGCATTTTCTCCAAAGCCCTTCTGCGGCGCACAGTCTGAACCAGGGCCGCGACGACGACGAGCAGGGCGATAGTCTTCCAGGAAGTCAGTATATCGAGCAGAAGTCCTGGCCACAAAACCTGTGATCCAAAGGAGGCTTGCCATTCATCAAACGCAACAGATGATTCCAGCCCCGATTCTTCCTTGAACGCCTGTCCCCATGAGATGCCACTGCCACATCGCTTCAGGACTCGGGCGTGAAAATCCTCTCCCCACTGTTGTCGCGTCCACTCGACGAAGAGGACCGATACCGCATACAGTGTCGTCGCCCGATGGTGTGACTTCGGCAAGTGTTGGTCCATTTCATGAATCGGAACCAATCCCCCCCTTCGAGCGAAGAGGGCCACCTCGCGTTGCTTGGACAGATCAGGAATCTGCCTCGCCAGACTTTGGGCCAGCCCCTCGTGAACCCAGCGCGGCAGATTTGCCCCGGTCTCACCCAGCACCAGGTGCACCAATTCGTGACGCACTGTCGTCAACCCTTCACCAGGATTGCGAATCAGATATTCAAGGTCGATGACCGCAATCCCCTTTGCTGGCAAGGCCAATGCGGGAACCCAGCGAGGAACCTCTGCGATGCGAAGATGTTCCAGAGCAGCCAGGAAAGAACTGCGCCCATACTCCACAAAAATCATGGGGCGCTTTTGCGAGCGCACACCCAGCCAATTCCTGACTTCGAGAAGATCACTCTCCAGTCGTTCAAACAGCATTTTTGGTGCCGCAGGCAACTGCGCGGGATGGATGTGAACGTCGCAATTCTGTAGCTGGACCACTTTGTAATCAGCCCTGGGCAGATTCGGATTGCGGTCGCCAGAGAGGACCTCTGCCACTTCTTGATGGGGGATCACAGGCCAGGAATACGCCTCAAGAGGATCGTTGAAGGGAAGAAGAAGCAGTCCCAGATACCAGCAGACCAGACTTCGGCTCATCGCTTCCCCATTGCGTGTTCTCCACTCATTTCAGTCAGGGTCCGTCATGCAGGATCTTCCATCGGACGAAAAAAGGGGTGCAAGGCGATCAGCCCTGCACCCCGATCATGTCTGAAGATGTTGTAGGAGACTAGAGACTCTCGGAGAGAGAAGCCACCAGGCAGCCCTTGGACACGCTGTACAGCGGATCTTCGGCAAGGCGGATCTCTTTGACCGCAAGCGGGAATTGAATCTTCTCAAACTCCTGTTGGAACACGTCGGTAAATCCACCAATCATGCTCGTTCCTCCCGCACACACGATGCTGATCGGGTCGGGGAAACTGGGCATCGAAGAAGAAGACTCAAAACGCTCTTTGATATTCTTCAGGGTGTACGCGATGAGGTTGCGGTAGTAGATCTCCACCGCTTCTTCTTCGCGTCCCTGAGGATTGGCGAGATCGATGCCTTTTTCCTTGAGGCCACAGGCTCTCGAAGAACTGATACCGAGAACGCTGGCGACATTGCGATCGATCCAGTCCCCTCCTCTTGAAGTGGAGAAGCTGAGGGCAGGAATCGACTTGTAAGAGACGCAAACGTTGAACATTCCGCCGCCACAGGAGATCCCGATGCCGGTGAAGTCATCCTGTGCCAACTCTGAGAAGACCACTGCGTGTCCCTCGACCAAAGGCTTCGGCTCGTAGCCAAGCCCCTTGAGAAGTCCACCAAACACACCCTGGTGATAAACAACATTCATATCCGCATCGATCGGCTCCGCTGGAACCGAGAAGTAGCAGATCTCACCGGGCTGATTGGGCTTCCCAAGAAGTGTTTCGAGGAGCATCTTTTCGATGGGAAGCGCATCTGCTTCGTCAGGGCTGATCATGCCCTCTTTCATCGGACGACGGGTATTGCGGTTGAAGATATTGGCCAGCTCGAATGCGGGATCCCCAACAACCACCATGCGACCATTGACGACGACGTACTGGACCCCGAGACGGGTCAGCATGTTGCGTGTGTAGTCATCACAATCGATATCGATGAAGGCGTTACGCTGAATCTTGAGATTCACATTCCCGCTTCCGTCCTGAAAGGAAGAAACGAGATTGGCGGTTCCAACATCGAGTCCACGACCCAGTGTCACGGGAGTGGAAGTGGTAGCGACTACAGGTGCACTGGTATCAGTGACTGAGGCATTCGCCGGTGCGGTATTTGCCGCATTGAATGCATTCGCTTCATCCACATTAAACTGAACGTCATTTCCCTCATTGTTCACGCTATCAGCGACCTTCTTGTCTTCGAAGTCCTTGCTGGCGTAGTCTGCAAAGTCTCCCATGCCCTACTCCGTTTCTTTCTGGAGGTTTTTCAATTTCGCAAGATTTGCGGAAATCCCTCCTGCTTTTGCATTTTTGACCTCGACCTGGTCGAGGTTGTTTTCAACATCTTCGTCATCCCCCCTGGAGAAAAGCTCAACGAGCGCTTCTTCCGAGGGAGCTTCCACTGCTTTATTGGTGCTGGATCCGTGACCGTGGGTCACTTTGCTGGCCAAGGCGTCGATACTTGCCTTGAGATCGTCGATCTGGGACTCCGAGGAAGGGGCAGAATCGGAATTCGCCTCCTCTACCGCTGCACGAACCACATCCTTGATCTGATCGGCATCCAGTCCTCCAGCGGGAACAGCCACCGATTCGGTAACCGTCTGCTGCTGATTCTGCTGGGCAACCTCATCCTTTTCGCGCTCAGCCTGCAGCAACTTTTCTTCCAGACTGACTGCTTGGGCCCTGAGGTGCTCAATGCGTTCCTCGTAGGCATCCTGTTGCTCTTTCTGGCGTGATTTGCGCTCTTGAACCAGTTTCTTGAACTGGGTTTTGGCTTCCTCGCGCAGGCGATCACGGTCCTCCACTTCCAAATCCTTCATTCGGTCAGCAACAACCGTCTCCACCGCCTCGTCGATGAGGCTCATGATGGAGGCTTTGTCGAGCACCTTGACCGTGCGCAAGCCACGCTTGGCCAGGTCATCGACCGCCATCGTGCTAACGCGCTTATCGACTGCCTTCGGTACATCGAATGCTGAACTCATGGAGTTCCCGTTCTTCTGGGGCCCTACATCCGGTTGAGGGACAGGCCTTCCGATGACTGCCCGATGGGGGCAGGACCATCCGGGAAAGGAGGTCACCGAAGACTAGCATCGGGATGGAAATGCCGGCAAACCGTGGACGGTCACCGCAGCCGTGAATTGGCAAAAGGGGTCAAATAATGGCGTGAAACAGCAAATTTCGATCTTTGATCGATGACCGAAAGCCATCGTATCGAATCTTCATCGCGCAAGTCCAGAGCGCAAGTCCGTGTTGCGAGAGAGAAGCGCACCCAGGTTCAATCTCGGCTCATACTCACCGGCAAAACTCGGCGGGCCTTAAACCCCTTCGTCGAGCATCTTTTGGGCGAAGTATCGCACCCGCGAGTCGATCTCTCGCCGCATATCGGGGTCGAGCCGCTGGCCATGATAATCGATCAATCTCAACAGAGTCGTCCTTGCACCACCAAAATCTGCCAACTGAACGTAGATCAAGTGCAATGACCAATACTGAGTCCAATCCTGGTATTGAATAGGGGTCTTCCCCAGGTGGGTTTCCATGTCCCTGCGGGCCAACTTCAACCAGCGTTCCGCCTCGGTTTTGGCTTCTGCCCTTTTTCTGAGGAGTTCATCGGAGGGACGCAATCCCTCATCCTCCAGAGGGGTACATTCTGCATCGGCCATGGCGTAGAGAGCGGTATAACCATTGGCAATCCTGTTGCGAACTTGAAACCGCAACAGTCGCGGGCCGGTGGAGTTTCCGGCCAGTTTCACCGATTCATTCGTCACCTCTGCGGCCTCCTTGTAGATCTCCAGAGAGTCGCGGATGCTCTTTTCGTCTTCGAGATCGACCGTCTCCATGACTTCACTCATCAGAGACTCGACCTTTTTCTTGTTCTTTGTGATCGTTTTTGCGGCTTCGACGGCATCGACCTCATCGCCATCTCGAACACTGGTTCCCAAGGGAGCACAGCCACCAATGAACACCACAACCAGCAGGATCGACAAGACAGAAGTGCAGCGCGGGGAAGAATGGATCATCCTCGGAAATCCCCAAAGGAACGGGATTAAACTGGTCATGTGCTTTTCACTTTCATTCGCAAAAATTCCGGGCTTACGGGATTGTCTGATTCTAGTGTAACTAGGACAAAGTGTGAAGCGAGGTCAGGGGGACGATTCAACCCTGAGAAGGTGATCCCTGATCACCGTCGTCGGCTGACAGGTGGGCCAACCCCTCTTCCCTCGGAGTCACCCAGTGTTCCCTCTCTCGATCAATCAGCACCTTTCCCGGGGGCAACCCTTTCGGTTTGCGGACGTACCTGGATTCGGTCCAGTGAACCGCCACTCCCCCAGGACCTCTCCATCCTGAGCGATAGGCGGCGACAAAAGCAGCATCGGCGATACTTTCCGGAGATGCCACTGAACCCTTTGGAACCCGCATCAGAACATGCGGACCCGGCCTTCCTGCAACATGAAAGAACAAGTCGTTGCCATGGGCTGTTCGGATGCTCAAGTCATCATTTTCGCGTGCACTGCGTCCAACGAGGATTTCCAGGCCCTCCCTCGATCGATACCGAATGAACGGTTTTGATTCTGCGCTGGACTTCCCTTTCACGCGGGACTCGTGGCGTATTTGTCTCTTTTTGCCGTAAGTACGACACCACTTCCCGACCCGTGTTACCCAATCGGAAACCACCTCTTCAGAAAGAGGCTCGGCTGTTGCTATCGACTCCCCCTCTTTGGAGAGTGCCTCCAATGCGTTGCACTGATTGCGAGTTTCCTCGGTACGCGCTGTGAGTTGGTCGATGGATCGTTTGCCTTTGCGGGCTTTGTGAAAGTACCGCTCCACGTTTTGGATCGGGGTCTTTTCCGGGATCAGTTCGATCTCCACTTTGGGCGACCCGCTCTGATACCAATCCTCGACTTCGATAAGGGGCATACCCCTCTTCAATTGCTGCAGTACTGACTTGAGCAATTCTCCGCGCTTTTGCCACCACTCCCAATCGAGTGACCTCTGAAGATCGCTCTCCAAATTATCGAGGCGTCGCTTCAACACTTTTCTTTGGCGGTTCAATTCCTGCTGCGCCTGCCGCAACCTGCCCTCAAGAATTTGGCGCTCTTCCCGCTGCAACAATTGTGAACCCAACCAATGATGGAAAGGTGTTTCCCCACTTCTGAGTTCGATGGGGATCAACTGGCCTGGGTCAAAGGGAAGAGTCGGCGACACTCCGCCACTGATTTGCGCTTCGGTACTCGGTGGCAGCTCTGGATATTGATAGGGCTCCCCGATACCAATCCCCCCCCTGCCCGAGATAAAGCGAACCCTTGCAGGCTTTCCTTCGAGCACCAACAGGCGTCCCTGACGGCCAAATAGCTCCAACAGGAGATCTCTGCGATTGCGCCGCTGTGGACCAAAGGTGAGGCGCAACCGCATCAGGCGGTCTCCCCCCGGCTGATCCACTTTGTCGATGCGGGCACCGGTCAAGAGACTTCTCAGTCGGGTGATTTTTTCCCCAGGACTTGACGGTGCTTCTGCAGGATTCTCCTGCAGTACCATCCGTGATGTTCCCGGATGAACTGAAATCAAGAGATGGCATTTATTCGAACCGGATCCGATCACCAATCGAATATTGCCGTGGGGTGCGTCAAAAATCTTGCCGATGCGCCGGCCCTCCAAAACAGAAGAGAGCTCGGAGACGAGAAGAGAGATCTCCTCGTGACGCAGACTCGATGGACGTTGAGGGGAAACCATAATCATCGAATCCGGCGGAGTAGATTCACCCCGCCGGAATCCAACCAATTACTCTGCAGCGTTCCAAGAGTCGTCGATGAGATCGTATCCCAGGAGTTCGCCTTCATCGAAAAAGAGACTCAACTCGCGCTCTGCAGCTTCAGGGCTGTCAGAACCGTGGACCAGATTGAATCCGTTGGAAATGCCGAAATCACCGCGGATGGTTCCCGCCTCGGCATCGCAACCAAAAGTCGCCCCCATCAACTTGCGACAGACACTGATCGCTTTGTTTCCTTCAAGGGCGAGCGCAACCACCGGCGAAGAGGTCATGAAACTGACCAATCCGTCGTAGAAGGGCTTGCCCTGGTGAGCCTCGTAATGGGTGGCCGCAAGATCCCCGCTGATTTGCATCAACTTCATCCCTGCGATCTTGAGGCCTTTTCGTTCAAACCTCTCCAAAATCGGGCCGATGAGACGCCTCTGGACGGCATCGGGCTTGAGCAGAATGAGCGTACGCTCCATGGAAAACCTCCAAATAGGGGGAAATCGCCCCCGGATGTTATGCTTCTTGACGTCAGGAACCGTTCCCGGTGAGGTCGGCCCCTGATCCGGGAATCGATCCCGGAACGGTATGCCCGGTGAGGGGTTTACCCACTCCGGTAGCGTAGATTCTCGCAAGTCGCTGCCCGATTTCCAGTGGATCGGGCGGTATGAAAGAGGTCGGTGGCATGGAGTTCGCCAGGGAGTTCGAAACGACGTCAGGAGCCCTTCCCGGGGTCCTGAAAGATCAATTCGGAGACACCCGGGACCTCGTCCGTGAAATCGGACTTTGGTTCGGCAAACCGGATGCCGAGCGATTGCCCTGGCTCCTGGATGCCATCGTCGAGATGCATTCAGCGGAGCGGGGATTCCTGCTACACCAGGATGGGCAAGAGGAATGGGAGTGCCCCCTCGCCAGGGATCTGGACAGAGAGAATGTGCGCCAACCATTGGCAAAAGTGATTTTGCCCCTGGCAGAGCGTGCACTGGATTCAGCCCAAACCTGGAGTTGTGACGACGTACCCGGCTTGCCAGACAGGGACCGTTGGGATCGTGAAAATCTTCCACGAACCAAATCTCTGCTCGTTATTCCGCTTTCAAAGAACTCCGTCATCTACCTGGATCACCGCTTTCAAAATCTGACGACCGAATCAACCGCAGATCTTCTCCTCGGGGTATTGGCCGCTGCGATTCAACGGGTACTCGATGCAGCCACAGAAAAACCTCATGGCGTCGTCAGCTCAAAGGGAAAATCAGCAGTGACTCCGGTCGTGCAGGATCAGACTCTCCCCCACAAAGTGGTTGAGATCATCGGAGAAGATCCCGAGCTGATCGAAGCGAAAAAACTGATCGACAAAGTGGCTCCGAGCATGGCTCCCATCCTCATCACCGGTGAAAGTGGCACCGGCAAGGAACTCGCCGCAAGATCTGTCCACGATCGAAGCACCCGGGCAAATGGACCATTCGTCAGTGAAAACTGCGGAGCCATCACAGAAACTCTTCTCGAAACTGAATTGTTCGGATGTGTGAAAGGTGCCTACACCGGAGCAACGAGTGATCGCCCCGGACTCTTCGAAATGGCACATGGTGGCACGATCTTCCTCGACGAGATTGGCGACACTTCTCCCGGCTTGCAAAAGAAACTCCTGAGAGTCATCCAGGAAGGAGTCATTCGCAGGGTCGGAGGGCAAGATCTGATCAACATCGATGTCCGCATCGTATCTGCGACCAACAGGGATCTGGCCGAAGAAGTCAAAGCAGGCCGATTCCGTGAAGACCTCTACTACAGACTCAATGTCATCAACGTCCATCTCGCACCCCTGAGGGAGCGGGGAAAAGATGTCATACTGCTCGCAGAACACTTCCTGTCAGGGCTCAATCACGAATCGGGAACTGATTACAGCATCACCGATGAAGTCGTGGATTCCCTGCTCTCACAATCATGGCCAGGAAACATCCGCCAGCTTCAAAATGAGATCCGCAGGATCCATGCCCTTGCGGGAGAGACTCTCAATACTGCGGACTTTTCAGATATCGGCGAAGATGTTGGGCCACGACATGCCCACGAGTTGTCCGCTAGCCTGGATGCGGTGATCGCTGCCGGATCGATCAAATCCCTCATCGAGCAATTGGAAAAAGAGTGGATCATGAAGGCCTTGGAAAAATTTGCTGGCAGTCGAGGGGACGTCTGTAAGTCTCTGGGAATTCCCAAGACGACTCTGTATGCGAAAATGAAGCGTTATGGGATCGGGTCCTGACGCACAGTCAGTGTGTATTCGCCTGCCCCTGTTCATTTGACCCCAATTTCACTGCTCCCAATCCCATTGACCACTGTGCAACTCTTGGACAGGTGGATCACAATCTGAACCCCAACCTCAGCAATTCCCCTGAGAGTGCCTTCTGAACGGCTCTACTGCAGGTACGCAACTTGCCAGTGTCTCCTGTCTGGGATCCGCGATCCCGCCCACGTGAACGACCGATCAGGAGGCGCACCTTGAAACAGCCGTTCAAAAAGCGAATTAAAGACTTGCTCGCCAACCTCAAAGAAAATGAGGAGATCGAGCTGACCGCCCTTCTCGAAAAACTCCCCGAGGTCGAAAAAAATAGGAAGAAGTTTGCCATGGTTCAGGGGCTTCTTCGTGAGATCAGTGTCGAGATCGTCGATGACACCTCCGAGGAGGAGGACGACGGCCTGGATTCTGCGGAGTTCAATGAGAAGGAAGCTGTAGAGGCCGAGAAAGAGCTCAAAGTGCAGATGGAAAAGGAAAAGAAAGAGGCGGCAGCCGCAGCGGCCGGAGAATCCTCCGAACGCATGGCGGTCAAAGCTCTCGATGATCCCATCCGCATGTACTTCTCTCAGATGGCCTCGATTCCCCTTTTGACCCGTGAGGAGGAGATTCACTACGCAAAGGAGATCGAAAAAAGCCAACAGTTGCTGTGCAGAAACATCTACATGACCGCAATGGGCCAGGATGAGACGCTGCAGCTCCTCGGCCAGATCAACAACGGAACCCGCCTCGTTGAAAAGAGTCTGGATCTGACCCTGTCCCGCAAAGGGGATCGGCAAACCTTTTTCGATCGCTTGGCAAAAGAGCTACCTCGCATGCAGCAATTGTTCAGATCCAATCAATTGGATGCTCTCGAACTTGAGGATCTTCCGCTGGCCGACAAAAAGGAACGTCCCAAACTTGAAAAAAGATTACACAACAGGATCCTCAAACTGGCCAGAATGCTCGAATCATATCAACTGAAGATGAAGTACATCGGACGCTTTCAAGCTGAGATTGACATACTGGGCAAAAAACTCGAAAAAGCGATCGTGGGGCTTCGCATTCGCAATAAGCGCGCCATCGGTAGAGAGTTCGATGATATCAATGAGGCTATCTTCGAGCCTTACCCCTCTTTCCTTGAGCGCGCCCGTGAAATCGGCCAACACTTCAAGCGATACGAAATGGCCAAGGGAGGCCTCTCCAGTGGAAACTTGCGTCTCGTTGTCAGTGTGGCCAAGAAGTACCGAGGACGCGGGCTTGGTTTCCTCGATCTGATTCAAGAGGGGAACACCGGCCTGATGCGTGCTTGTGAGAAATACGATTACACAAAAGGCTACAAGTTTTCGACCTATGCAACTTGGTGGATCCGCCAGGCTATCAGCAGGGCCATCGCCGAAAAATCAAGAATGGTTCGCCTTCCAGTCTACATGTCTGAGACGATGAGCAAATTGGGCGGAGTCAGTCGCGAGCATTTGCAAAGAACCGGACGCCGTCCTGATCTTCATGAAATCGCCGAAGAGTTGGAAGTTTCCGCCGAAGAGTTGGAATCGATGATCCGCCTTAGCAGGGTTCCCGTTTCCCTCTCCACGCCTATCGGTCCCGACGACGATTCCACCTTTGGTGAATTCATCGAGGACTACCGCTTTGAGAAGCCTTCCGAAATCATCTCCGAAGAAGCACTCAAGAGAAGGATGACTCGAGTTCTCGAAACTTTGAGCTTGAGGGAGAGAGAAGTCATCAAATTAAGATTCGGTATCGGCAAGGATGACACTTACACCCTTGAAGAACTGGGAAAGAAATTCAAAGTGACCCGTGAGAGAATACGTCAGATCGAGATTCGAGCCCTCAAAAAGTTACGTCACCCCGTTCGCTCTCGCAATCTGGAGGGGTTCCTCGACGGTTGATCCCCGATTCACGAGACAGGAATCGATGGCAAGCCCTGACGCGCGCCAACCCGCCAAATCGGCGGGGGTCAGGGTTTGCCTTTTTTCATTTGCCAGGAAGCAGTGATAAAATTATTCCCATTGACTGTCACCTCACCCGAAAAATTGCAACAGTTTGAATCCTGCTCTCCGAGATCTTCGACATCGCCCAAAGAACGAACATGGAGATGCAAGATACCCGGTTCCACCATCTCAGCGGCCACATCGATGGATTCGATGGCAAACAGGGATGGGAATTCCGTGACCTCCTCCGTGGGAAACTCAGCGACGAGGATCAAAATCGAAAGTTGTTCGAGGGCACTGAATGCGACCGTCGAAGGAAATGAAAAATCATCCCTGCTGCGAAACTGTTGCTCTTTGGGCCCTGCAGAAACCGCTTTTTCAGCGACCGCATAGACACCGGGTCGCAAGGAAATCACCCTGTCGATCAACAACTTCCCGCGCTGCATCGGAAGGATCTTTTCCAGGTCTGTGGAGTCCAATTGCAGAGCTCCAGGGGAAATTTGTCGATGCCGTTCCCAGCGATCTTTCTCACGACGATTCAATCATTCATCCTGTTCCATTCATCCGGCCGCTGTTGCCATCGGTGACCGAATCAACGTTTTGGGGTGCAATACCCCCTGAAAAGTCCCATTGGCCCACAACGATCACTTTCATGCTTCCCCAACTCCGCCATCTTATCGGCAATGAATTGGGTGGAATGTCCGCTCCGGATTGGGATTATTGATGGGAGCGTGTTTTCTCACCCCGAATCCGCAAGGAGTGCTGCCACGATGCTCGATGCAGACATCCCCGACAAGAACCTGGATGAATCCTTTCTGAATTGCCGATTCGGAGATCTGGAGCTGAAATTGGAGGTTCCTGCAGGGGTATGGAATCCGACACCCAATGGCATTCTCCTCGGAGAAACTCTCGAACAGATGGATTTTTCCGGTGAGCGGATTCTTGAGTTGGGAACCGGCTGCGGAGTTCATGCCGTGATCCTCGGGTTGAGGGGTGCGGCAGAGTTGGTCCTCACCGAAGTCGATGCAGCGATTCTCAGTCATGCGGAACGCAATCTGAAAAAGTACGGCATCTCCTGTCCGGTAGATTTACTCGTCGCCGATTGGATCCAGATTCAGCAATCGGGATTCGATACCATCGTTTCAAATCCTCCCTTCGCCCTCTCCAATAAAGCCTACCGTAGATATTTCATCGATACCCTGATTTTGGAAGCCCACAAACTTCTCAAGCCCGGTGGTCGATTGATCTTCATTCACTCCACGATGGGAGATGTGCCACGGACTATCGGGCTTCTGGAAGAGTGCGCATTCAGTGTGAAAATTCTTGCAGACAAAGACTATCCATTCAGGGACTACTACTTTGATGATGAAGTTTACCTCAAAGAGATGGCAGCAATCCCCGGTGCCTACACGGTCAGAGACGGGATTCGTTTCGAGAGACTGATTGTGTTTGAAGCCACATTAACCGAGGCGTAATTCATTCAGGGTCGTATCAGATTCCCATCTTCGATCACCTGAGCCGCCTTTTCGATCTCCGGCGACAAAACCCGGTCCTTCCCCTTGCCGGGGATCTCTTTCCGCAGCGCAGTAATTCGCGATTCCATACGCTTGCCTGAACGCAAAGGACGACGCAGGTCGATGGCATCCAATGCCACGAGAAGTTCTATTCCCACGACCCGTGCCGCCTGATGGGCACACTCGAGTGCTTTTTCGCTGGCATGGGTACTCATACTCACGTGGTCTTCTGTCCCTGCTGATGTCACCATCGAATCCACCGATGCCGGATGAGAAAGAACCTTCATCCGTGAGACCAATGCAGATGAGGTCACGTGAGCCATCATCCAACCCGATTGAAGGCCCTCAGCCCTCGACAAAAATGCAGGGAGTCCACGACTGGTGTCGGGATTGAGAAGCTTTTCACATCTACGCTCCGATATCGAAGCCAGATCGCAAAGCACGATGGCGAGGAGATCAGCCGCATGTGCTACCGGGGCACCATGAAAATTACCTCCAGAGAGGATGTCGCCTTCGTGACTGAAGACCAGCGGGTTATCTGTCGAAGAGTTCGCCTCTCTTTCGATCGTCTGGCCGATCCATTCAAGGGCATCCCTGACTGATCCATGGACCTGGGGAGCACACCGAAACGAATAAGGATCCTGTACCCGGTCACAGTTCTCATGGGACTTGAGTATCTTGCTACCTTTGAGGAGCCGGCGCACATGGCCTGCGACCGTCGACTGACCCGGATGGGGCCTGACTTCATGGATGCGTTCGTCGAAGGGCTGCAGTGAACCGAGGAATCCTTCCAGGCTCATCGCCAGAGTCAAGTCCGCCGCATCTACCAGAAACTCCGCCAGGTGACAGGCGCGGGCCAACATTGCGACCGATACCTGAACACCATTGATCAACGACAATCCCTCTTTCGCCTCGAGGCGGATCGGTTTGAGTTTGGCGGCAGCGAGTGCTTTCTTTCCTGATACCCACTTGCCGGAGACGAGGGCTTCCCCTTCGCCGATGAGAACCAATGCGAGATGGGAAAGTGGTGCAAGGTCGCCGCTGGCACCGACCGATCCCTGTCGCGGGATCTTCGGCAGAACATCCTTGTTGTACAGATCCAGCAGCAGTTGGATGACTTCAAGGCGGATACCACAGTTGCCCGAGGCCAAAGCATTGGCGCGCAAGGCGATCGCCAGCCTGACCTCCTCCGGTGAACACGGCTCACCCACACCGGCAGCGTGGCTACGAATCAGATTGACCTGCAACTCACGCAACTCCTTCTCAGAGATGCGAATATTGCAGAAACGGCCAAAACCCGTATTGATTCCGTAACGCGGCTCTTCGCCATGGGCTGCACCGTCGATCAACTTGGCGGAATGGCGTACTTCACGTGCAGCACTGGACGCAATGGAGAGGGACACCGATCCTATGGCGATCTTACGCAGATCCGCGAGGGTGAGAGAGTGACCATCGAGGAGGATCTTGCCCTTCTTTGTTGGCGCTGATTTGGACTTCGAGTTGAGCCCTTTTCGAGCCTTGCCGGACTTTGCCATGACCTTCTGCCTCCCGGTCACCGGAAATCTGTCGGTGAAGTGGTGAAAACTACGACGGGAACCGCCCCACTGCAAGCGGGACCCCGGTACGGTGGCATTCGAAGCGTACCTGTATAGGATGTCCCCATCATCGCAAGATCGGAGACCTGATGACCGTCGAACGCGAAGAACTCCCTGTCGACATACTCTTTGTCGGGGCAGGACCCGCCTGCCTGACTGGAGCACTTCACCTCAAACGTCAACTGACTGCGATGGGCAATGACGAGGTCGAAATCGCCGTCATCGAAAAGGGCCAAACGATCGGAGCCCACATCCTATCGGGGGCCGTCGTCGATCCACGCCCCCTGGAGGAACTCTTCGGGGAGGATTGGCGCGATAAGGGTGTCCCGGTGGAAGCCTGGGTCGACCGCGAAGAGGTACGCCATCTCTCCGCCAGCGGTGCGATGCGCATCCCCGTCCCACCGATGTTGAAAAATCATGGTTTCCCGGTCATCAGCCTTTCAGAGATGGTTCAATTTCTGAAGGATCAATGTGAAGAAGCGGAGATCATGGTCTTTGAGGGATTTCCGGGAGACCAGTTCATCCGCAATGACAATGGGCACATCGCAGGTGTTCGCACGATGGACAAAGGTCTCGATGAGAATGGCGAACCCGGTTCCACTTATGAACCGGGTGCGGACATTCACGCACGCTGCACGGTTCTCGGTGAGGGCGTTCGCGGATCGCTGACCAAACAGTTGATTGAGTCAGAAAATCTTGAGGGAAGAAACCCTCAAATTTATGGAACCGGCTGCAAAGAATTGTGGCAACTTCCCGAGGGCAGGTTGCACGCAGGAAAAGTGATCCATACCTCCGGCTGGCCCCTCGACTCAGGTGAGTATGGTGGCTCATGGATTTACGGCCTGTCCGGGAACAGGGCATCCGTGGGATTTGTGACCGCCCTCGATGCAGGCCAACCATGGACCGACCCGTGGGAAAATTTTCAGCGCTGGAAAACCCATCCCTTCGTCGCGGAAATTCTGGATGGCGGAGAAATCGTCAAAGCGGGAGCCAAGTGCCTGCCGGAAGGCGGATACTGGTCACGCCCCCGCCCCTACGGCAATGGTTTTCTGATCATCGGCGACTCCGGTTCGAATCTGAATGTAAGTCGTCTCAAAGGGGTGCACACCGCCATGAAAACTGGTTTGCTGGCAGCGGAAACCCTTTTGGAAGCGATCCGGAAAGACGATTTCTCCGCTGCAGTTTTGCAAGGATACGAAGAGCGCTTTGAAAATTCTTGGCTCAAAAACGAACTCTACCGGGTTCGCAACTATCGGGCTGAGTTTCAAGGTCGAGGCTTCTGGGGAGGGGCTATTCGGGCAGGAATCAAGTACGTGCTCGGTGGCATCGGAGCCGAGTTTGTTCCTCTTAAAGCCGATCATGACGAAATGAAAACACTCACTCACTCGCGTCCGGAGCCTGAAGCTCCCGAGTACGACGGGGATCGGCTCATCGACAAGGTGACTCAGGTCTACCATTCAGGCTCAGTGCATTCGGAACATCAGCCGAGTCATCTCAAAGTTGTTGAGCAGGACATTTGTGCAAGTCGCTGCAAGGAAGAATACGGCAATCCGTGCCAACACTTTTGCCCGGCCAGCGTCTATGAAATGGTCGAAGACGGCTCCGGTGGAGAAAGACTCCAGATCAATCATTCCAATTGTGTGCACTGCAAAACTTGCGACATCCTCGATCCTTACCAGGTCATTCAGTGGACAGTTCCATCCGATGCAGGAGGACCCAAATACCAAGGTCTGTAGAGCCCGTCATCTACAATTTCTTCGTCATTGATCACAGAGACCGTCAATGCTCTCAATTGTGCGAGGACCAGTTCTTGACCGGGGTATCTGGAGTCCTATCATCGAATCATCGGTGGTTATCACCGTGTTCGAGCGACGAAAAGGGGTAACGTGTCCGATACAGGCGACGGGTTTATCACCCAGGGCGATGACCGAATCCACGACTTGATCCACGACTGGAACCTTTCAGAAAGTGGCGAAAAAAGAAGTACTCCGGTGGAGTTCGATGATGAGACTCTTCGTGACGGTCTTCAGTCCCCTTCCGTCGTCGACCCCCCCATCGAGGAAAAGTTCAAGATCCTCCGATTGATGGACAAGCTTGGGATCCATACCGCAAATATCGGACTCCCTGGTGCGGGTCCTCGGGCAGTGGAAGATGTCACCCGGTTATGCCAATTAATCGTCGATGAGAATCTCTCCATCACTCCCAACTGTGCGGCCAGAACCCACGAAAATGACATCAGGGCAGTCGCCGAAATCAGCCAGAAGGTGGGGATCCCCATCGAGTGCTGCACCTTCATCGGATCAAGCCCGATCCGCCAGTACACCGAGGATTGGACTCTGGAGCGCATGCTTGAACACACCCGCTTCGCTTCAGATTTTTGCCGCCAGGAGAACATCCCTCAGATGTACGTGACCGAAGACACTACGCGAGCGACTCCCGAAACGCTGAGAGCGTTGTACACCACTGCCATCGAGCATGGTGCAAGGAGAGCGTGTGTTTGTGACACAGTAGGTCATGCGACCCCCCCTGGAGTCCATGCTCTCATCAGTTTCATCCGTAAAGTGGTCAAGGAGACAGGGGTCGAAGGGGTCAAGGTCGACTGGCACGGTCACCGCGACCGGGATTTGGATGTGGCAAATTCTATCGCCGCCTACGATGCGGGTGTCGACAGGATCCATGGAGCAGCTCTCGGCATCGGAGAACGCTGCGGCAACACTTCGATGGATCTGCTTCTCGTCAATCTGAAGTTGATTGGGGCCATCGATCACGACCTCACACCCTTACCCGACTATGTCGAGGCAGTGAGCAGAGCGTGTCACGTGCCGATTCCGCGCAACTATCCGGTGTTCGGCAGTGACGCTTTTGAAACTGCCACAGGGGTTCATGCGGCAGCTGTGATCAAAGCTTTCCGTAAAAACGATACCTGGCTGGCCAATCGGGTCTACTCGGGAGTACCGGCGGATGAATTTGGTCTCTCCCAAAAGATCAGCATTGGGCCGATGAGCGGCAAATCAAATGTGATCTTCTGGCTTGAACAGAATCAGATCAAACCCACCGATGAATTGGTGACTCGGATCTTTGATTGTGCAAAGAAAGCAGACCGTTTGCTCTCCGATGAAGAACTTCTGGAGATGACCCGCTAAAGCGCCACTTAATACTGGGGAGAAAACTCCGGATTCAGGACCCCAACCAATTCCGGATCTCCACCGCGATTCCATAACAAAGGTTCTTCCGCAGGCGCATCCTTGAGATAACGGTAGCGCACCGATGCAATTGCAGCCCAGCCATCGGAAGTCTTCGTCACCGAAGTAATTTTGGCAACCGGTTTATCCCCCCCCGATTGTGGCCACAGATCGTCCCCCGTCTCAGGTGCCACTTTGGCATCCCCACTTGTTGCAAAGACGATCCGGCGAATTTCTCGATTCACATGGCCGTACGTTCGAATCCGGGCAAGAACTTCCTGACCCGCATAGCAACCCTTGTCATAAGCCACGGCATCTCCGTAGCCCACCTCCGGAGGAAGCGTTTTGGCACCGATCTCTGCACCGATTTTCGGCAATCCAAGAAGGATTCTTCCGTGCTCCCTGTCAGTGTCAGAAGCAAGCCCTGCCATATCCTCTAACCGGGAAACGATCTCATCCCTGCGATCAGTTTTGACAAGCAAATCGAATCCAATCGAATGGAATCGGGGTCTTCGGATGAGCAAACCATCTTCCGTAGCATGGGTCGCCAAAAATCGATCCTGAGGTTCGTAGCCCAGATACCTCACCCCATCTTCTGCACCATCTCCGTGAATGTGGATCCACTCGTGTGAGTCGATATCGATTTCAACGTCTTCCAGAATTATCAGCGACTCCAAACGCGTCTTGAGAATCTCCGATTCTTGGCGACTTGTAACCAAGAGGTATCCCGTGTCGATTTCGAGGAGATCGAATGTCGCCTGAATCCGTCCCTTGCCATCAAGCAAAGTGCCACGACGTCCCTGTTGGGAATCAACCTTGCTGACATCACAAGACACCATCCTCTGCAGATAATCCCTGCTGTCAGAACCCTGAATAAACAGAATCACCAGGGAACGATCGGCTCCCTGGTGATAAATCGGCTTATCTTGCATTGGATTTGCCACGAGACCTCTAGAGCTGGCGCAGGGCTTCGATCACCCGATCGCCCCAATCTGAAGTGGCGATCCCACTCGAGGCACTCACCGAAGTGACATCCTCAGAGATGAGGACCTGCTCTATAGCTTGCTCGACCTTTGCCGCAGTGGAAGTCTCGCCCAGCTCGTCAAGCATCATGGCGATCGCAGCGATGGCAGCGATAGGACAGGAAACATTTTGACCTTTGTACTTCGGTGCAGACCCGTGGATCGGCTCAAAAAGAGAAACCTTGCCGGGGTTGATGTTGCCGCTGGCAGCAACGCCCATCCCACCCTGAAGGACTGCGCCCAAATCCGTGATGATGTCGCCAAACAGATTGGTCGTCACCACGGTGTCGAATGTTTCAGGATTCTTGACCATCCACATGCACGCCGCATCAACGTAGGCATGCTCGCGTTCGATATCGGGATATTCTTCACCGACTTCGGCAAAGACGCGGGTCCAGATATCATGCGCACGAATTGCATTGGCCTTGTCCACAAGGAGCAATTTCTTTTGGCGATCGCGTTTGCGCGCTGTTTCAAAGGCATAACGGATCACTCGTTCCACACCCTGGCGAGTGTAGATCATCTGCTGCATGGAAACTTCATTCGAAGTGCCTTTTTTCAGCACTCCACCGATCCCGGCGTAAGCATCCTCTGTGTTTTCCCGAACCACGACGAAATCGATATCTTTTGAAGTTTTGCCCTTGAGAGGACAAAACTTCTCTGACATCAGACGAATCGGTCTCAAGTTCACATACAGATCGAGTCCGAATCGCAATCCGGCGATGACGGCTCGCTCGACAAGGCCCACCTCCACCCGCGGGTCACCGATGGCGCCAAGGAAAATGGCATCCATATTATTGCGGACCTCTTCGAGGATCTCATCGGGAAGAAGCTCTCCTGTCGACAGATAATGTTCACTGCCATGAGGGAAGTGTTTGCAATCGACAGAGAAACCAGCCAGTTCCGAGGTGACATCGAGCACCCGAAGTGCTTCATGAGTGACCTCGGGACCAATTCCGTCTCCTGCAAAGACTGCGATTTTGTAATTTGTTGTCACGGATTCTCCTCGTTGATTGATCAGGCTTCGACGAGGACAGCGATTCCTTGTCCTCCTCCGATGCAAGCACTCGCTACACCCAGTCCACCTCCGCGACGACGCAGTTCATGGACAGCGGTCAAAATCAGACGGGCTCCGGTCATCCCGAGAGGGTGGCCCAAGGCGACGGCGCCGCCATTGACGTTGCAGCGATCCCGATCAAGTCCCAGATCTTTTTCCACCGCCAGGTATTGGGCTGCGAATGCTTCATTGATTTCAAAGATTTCGATGTCACCGATGGAAAGCCCATGGGCATCGAGCAATCCACGAATCGCAGGTGCGGGTCCAATCCCCATGATGGAAGGATCGACTCCCACAACATGCCAGCCGTTGACCGTTCCCAAAACTTCACGCCCTTCGGCAGCGGGTGCACCCTCAGCAGACAATACCAAAGCTGCCGCACCATCGACGATGCCACTGGCATTACCAGCAGTGACGGTCCCATCTTTGCCGAATGCGGGTCGTAGTTTCGCCAGTTTCTCATGGGTGGTGTCAGGCTTGATGTGGTCATCCCTAAACACCTCGATCTCTTCCCTCCTGCGCTTGACGGTCACAGGGAACATCTCTGCTTCGAAGAGGCCTTTCTCCTCGGAAGCCCGGGCCCTCGAGATGGAAGTGATGGCAAATTCGTCCTGCTCTTCACGGCTGATATTGTGCTGAGTCGCCAGTTTTTCCGCCGTTTGCGCCATGAACAATCCGCAGAAGGGGTCCATGAGCGATGCCATCAGCAGGTCTTCTAGTTTGCCCTGACCGAGGTGGAACCCTTCACGGGCACCCCGAATCACATGTGGGCATTGGGACATATTCTCCATACCTCCTGCAACGACGACTTTGGCCTCGTCGAGGAGGATGTGCTGTGCTCCTGTGACGACAGCCTGGAGCCCCGATCCACAAAGCCTGTTGACGGTCAGTGCAGGGGTTTCGATGGGGAGATCCGCACGCAGTGCAACATGTCGTGCTCCGTACAGAGCATCTGCACTGGTCTGCATCACATTGCCCATGACAACATGATCCACTGCTGAAGGATCAACTTCACTTCGGCGGAGTGCCTCACGGGTCGCCAATGCGCCCAATTCAATGGCGCTGAGATCCTTGAAGAGGCCGAATCCCGGAGTTCCCACATACTCCGCCATAGCGGTTCTTGCTCCACCCAGGATCTGGATTTTTTGATTCATCTTGTGGTTCCTTTGCAAGTCACCCGACCAGTATTCAGTTGTCGGGGCTCAATTCGTGAATTCTGAACTTCAGCGCCCCTGAAAATCGGGGCTTCTCTTCTCCAGGAATGCGTTCATTCCCTCTTTCATATCTTCGGTCACACTGGCCATGCCGAATAGATCGGCCTCGATCGCCAATCCCTCTTCGAGAGGGCATTCTCCCCCGCGGATCACCGCATCGATGGCAAACGCCAGGGCTTTGGGTCCCCTTTGGGCGATGACCTCCGCAACTGCTGTCACGCCCGCCAACAACTCTTCAGGATCGAAGACGCCATTGACCAAGCCGATCTGATGAGCTTTTTCAGCCGTGATAAACTCACCGCAGAGAATCAATTCAAACGCACGTCCACGTCCAACGACTCTTTGCAGTCTCTGGGTTCCTCCGTACCCGGGGATAATCCCCAAAGTCACCTCTGGCAAGCCGATTTTTGCTTTTGAAGACGCGTAGCGCAGGTGACAAGCAAGGGCCAATTCACAACCCCCCCCGAGAGCAAATCCGTTGATCATCGCGATCACAGGTTTGCCACAGCCTTCGATGGCTGAAAATGCAGCCTGACCCTTCTGTGCCCGTTGACGAGCTTCGGGTGCATCCTGCCCCGACAACTCTTCAATATCTGCACCGGCAACGAAAGCCCGATCCCCTGCACCGGTCAGGATCACAACCCTGATCGAGTCATCGGCAGCAATCTCCTCAAAGATTTGCCGGATCAATCCGACAGTTTCATCGTCGAGGGCATTCAATTGTTTCTGGCGGTCGATGGTGACCGTAGCAATCCCGGATTCCCCGCGACTCAGATTCACTTGGTTCATTACGTTTCCTGTATCAATTTTTACTACTGCTTGGGAACAAACTTCTCAAAGTTGTACTCACGGTCCCTCTTGTGCCGGACCGTCACTTTTTTGATCTTGCTCCCCTCACCCAATCTCGAAGCACTCTTTTGACCATTGACGATTTCCCCAAAGACTGTGTAAGTGCCATCCAGGTACTCCAATCGATCGAGTGCGATCAGAAACTGTGCGCTCGCAGAGTGGGGCCGGGTGTGATGGCGAGCCATCACCAGTGTGAAAGGTTTCACAACTCGCTTTTTATTCGGCTCGTCCTTGATGGTGTAATCGAGAACCCCGGCACTGGTTCCGTCGGGGCTTCCTCCCTGGACAAACCCTGCGCTCGTCTCGGTTTTTACACGTCGGTGGAAGATTTTGCCGTCATAAAAACCACTCTCCACCAAATGCAGGAAATGAGCCACCGTATTTGGAGCGTCATCTTCGTAAAGGCGAATCAGAAAACTGCCGTTATCTGTCTCCATATAAACCGTCGGCAAGGGCTCCAGTGACTTGGGCGGCTTGATCACAGAGGTCGTTCCCTCCGGAGTGGGCCGGCTGGTATTTTCAGCACCCTTCCTCCGGGTATCTTGCCCCCCGATCACCACCTTGGACTTGTCAACTGGCTGAGCCGCGGAGGTAGCTTCATCTTCATCCGCATCCGCGCTCCGATCCTCCATGGAGGCGAATTTCACTATCGCCTTCATCGTCCGTTCAGGGAGGAGATCCTTGGGCCATGCTAGGGCGAGAGTCAATTGCACTTGCTGTTTTGCTTCTTGTCTCGCAACGATTCTGGCGAGGGGATCCCCTTCTTCGAGAACGACGCTGCCCACTTTTACCGCATCACGGAAGAGTAAACTCTTCTCGTTGAGGACGATGCCAAATCGCTTTCCGAAGCCCATCGTTCCATCGGAGACCTTGGTGGGAAATGCGTAAAAATCTCCCTTTTGCAACCTCGGATTGCTGTCCGGCCTATTTCCGAGTTTCTCTATCGGAATCCCTGTCGCTTTGCCCTGATCCACAGTGCCGAAGAAGATTCCATTATCGGGGTTGACCTCCAACCCGATCTGATCCCACTGTCCTTCCCTGACGGAACGGATGGTCCAGGATCGAAGGTTTGACAGAAAGTCGCGGTCCAGCTCGATCCAGATGCGGCCATTGGAAAAGAGACACAAAAACCAGCGGTCCTCTGCCTTGACCTGTGGCAACAGATTGTAATTCGCTTCTTCACAGCGGTAGTAACGCCAGCGCGATTTGATCCTGTCGAAGTCGTCGATAAAGGCGGTATCAACACCCAAATTCTCTACGCGATTAAAGAGGATGTCACCACGCCAGATCACCCGGACAATCGGCCATGCTTCATCCGAACCGAGGTAATCCGACATCGCAAAACTGCGTTGCATCGACGCACCCGCCGCAAGGGTTCCCATTTTGAAATTTTCTGTGGCGACGTCTCTTGGGTAACTCATCGGCATGTTCATCTGACCGAATTGATACCGCACGATCATCCCGAGGGGCCAAAGTCTCGGATCGACGACTTGCAGATCTGCATCAGTCTCGTTGGTCACTCGAATTGTGAATTTGACCTGCTCCCCGGGATTGTAGGTCCGATCGGAAAAGGCCATCTGCCAAGACAGATCTTCATTGCGATCGGCGAGAGGATCGACCGGAACAGGTTTTCGTGCAGCATCACCAGTCGAATCCGGTTTTTCAGCATTGTCCTCCTGAGTGTCGTCCTTGTCGGGATCGGGTTTGATGTTTCCCCGAATTTCAACGAGTTGGATGACATGCCAGCCGTAGCGGGTCTTGCAGGTGGCAAAGCCACCGGCTTCAGGGATTTGAAAGGCGGCTTTTGAAAATTCCGGCTCCATCTGACCTGGAGATACCCAATCGAGGTCTCCACCCAGAACTTTGGTTCCCACATCCAGGGAATACCTGCGAGCCATCGCCTTGAAATCGGTTCCCGACTTGGCTGCAACCAACAATTTGTTCGCAACCTGCTCATTGGCCACAAGGATGTGACGCAGATTTCGCTGCTCCTGAGCATCCACTGCGCTCGTCGTCGTAAGAAGCAAGAAGAGGGAAGCGAGGAGAGAGAGCGTAATCCTGCCCGGGTTCATCCCCAGACCTGGAAATCCAACTCCTGCCCCATCAACTCCTGCCCCATGTTGTGTCACCGACGTCTTTTGAGTCATTTCACTCCTGTCGACCTCGACCCTTCAAGGGAAGAGGACGCTGAAAATTAACGGGTCGATCCCCTGCCACTGCCATTCGATGCTGCACCCTGCCTGAGAAGGATCAGGAGGATTCAAGGACTTCGATGGCCTTTGCTGCGATTGCTAAATCCGATTCCGATGTGGACTTCCGGGATCCTTTGCAAGATAACACGGAAGCCGGAAACTGAGAAGCGTATCCGCAGGGCCGGAAAGGGCAGGAAATTGATTTCCAAGGCACGCAGAGCCGAATTTGCACTGTTTCTGGTCGTCGTCGTCTGGGGTGCGACCTTTGTCATGGTGCAAAAGGCGATCGAGGAAATCCCTGTGCACTCCTTTCACGTTCTCCGCTTCGGTGTCGCCAGCTTGATTCTGCTGCCGATCCTGCTGATTCGGCGCATGCGCTCAAAAAGCGAGAATCCCAAGAACTCACGCTTGTTGTGGAAAGCGGGCCTGCTCACCGGAGTTTCTCTGTGGATCGGCTACACCTCCCAGACCACCGGTCTCCTTTATACGACCCCCGCCCACTCCGGATTTCTCACGGGACTCGCCGTCGTCGTCGTGCCACCGCTGGCATTCATCTTTCTCAAAGAGCGCATGGATCGGGGCGTATTGGCGGGCGTCCTGCTCGCTGCTGCCGGACTCGGCATGCTTACCTTCGGTGGCGAAGCACAACTTGATGATCCACCTGAAAACCTCGATATCGTTCGTGGGGACATGATCTCTTTCGGTTGCACCATCGCCTTTGCGTTCCAGATCATCTTCAAGGCGCGCTGGGCACCCCAGTTGTCGGCGCTGGCTCTGACGACGGTGGAGATCGCAACCGTCTTTGTTCTTTCTGTGATTGCAGCGCTCGCGCTTGAAGAGATCCCTGACTACAAGCAACTCTCGATGACGGTATGGGGCGCGGTTGCACTGACGGGGATTCTCGCCACTGCCATCGCATTCCTGATCCAGTCTTGGGCTCAAAAATCGACGACGGCAGTCAGCACGGCGGTCGTCTTCGCCATGGAGCCGGTGGCGGCTGCGCTCTTCTCCTGGTGGCTGATCGGCGAATTGCTCAGTTGGACCGCCGCCTTCGGCGGCGTGCTGATGATCGCCGGCATGTTGGTGGCAGAACTCGGGTTGCCCTGGCAGAAGAAGACCCCGAAAAGGGACTAGGGTTTCTCGGGGATGCGAATCTGTTCCACCATCGCCGTCACTTCCTGAGGCGGATCGGCGGTAAAGCTGCGTATGATGCCAGCCACCATGAAGTTGAAGCACATCCCCACCGAGCCGATCCCTTGCGGTGATATTCCCCACCACCAGTTCTCGGCGTTATCCAGCTCCGGATGCATGAAGCGGAAATAGATGATGTAACCTGCGGTGAAGAGCAGTCCCACGACCATGCCGGCGACGGCACCTTCACGATTCATCCGTTTCATGAAGATTCCCAGGAAGATCGCCGGGAAGAAACTGGCGGCAGCGAGGCCAAAGGCAAAGGCGACCACCTCGGCGACGTAGCCGGGAGGATTGATCCCCAGATACCCGGCGAAACAGACCGCGACCCCGGCAGCGATACGGGCGGCCATCAACTCCTGTCGATCGGAAAGATCCGGCTTGAGCCATTTGCGCAGCAGGTCATGGGAAATCGAAGTGGATACCACCAGCAACAAGCCCGCCGCTGTCGAAAGCGCAGCCGCCAACCCTCCGGCGGCGACCAAACCGATGACCCAGTTCGGCAATCCGGCGATCTCCGGATTGGCGAGAACCATGATGTCGCGATCGACATCCAACTCATTGAGGATTTGTTGCCCATTCGCATCGACCGCATGAGGGCCAACATACTGGACCAAACCATCGCCGTTGTGATCCTCATAGGTGATGAGGTCGGTTCCTTCCCATGTCTTGAACCATGGGGGCATGCTCTCGTAGGACTGGAACTTGCCTTCCGTGTAAACGGTATCGATCAGATTGGTACGGGCGAAGACGGCAACCGCCGGAGCGGTCGTATAAAGGATGGCGATGAAGAGCAGGGCCCAACCTGCAGAAGTTCTCGCATCCCTGACGCGGGGAACGGTGTAGAAGCGAATGATCACATGGGGCAAGCCGGCGGTTCCGACCATCAGCGCAAAAGTGATGGCGATCAGGTTCAGGGTATTGCCACTCCCCTGGGTATACGACGAAAAGCCCAATTCTTCGTGGAGCCCGTTCAGTCGATGAAGCAGGGTGGATCCCTGGCCGGGGGTATCCATGCCAAAGCCGATCTGGGGAATCGCCCAGTCCGCCACATAAATTGAGATAAAGATGGCGGGCACCATGAATGCAAAAATCAAAACGCAGTACTGGGCCACCTGGGTGTAGGTGATCCCCTTCATGCCACCGAGGACCGCATACAGAAAAACGATTCCCATACCGATCAGCACGCCGCTCGTGACATCCACTTCCAAAAAGCGGCTGAAGACCAGCCCCACCCCACGCATTTGTCCGGCGACGTAGGTAAAGGAAACGAAGATGGCACAAACCACCGCCACCACCCTTGCGGTTTGCGAGTAGTAACGCTCACCGATGAAATCGGGAACCGTGAATTTGCCAAACTTGCGCAGGTATGGTGCCAACAACAGGGCCAGCAGGACGTAACCGCCCGTCCATCCCATCAGATAGACCGATCCATCAAATCCTGAGAACGAGATAATCCCCGCCATCGAGATGAAGGAAGCCGCACTCATCCAGTCCGCAGCGGTGGCCATGCCATTCGCCAGGGGCGGCACGTGACCTCCTGCGACATAAAACTCTCCGGTGCTGTTTGCCCGCGATTTCAGTGCGATGACGATGTAGAGGAGGAAGGAAGCTCCGACGAGAATGGTGGTCCATTGTTGGATATCCATCATTCGTCCTCATCAGCGAAGTACTCGTCATCAAGCGCATTCATTTTTCGAGCGTAGACCCAGATCAAAATGACAAAAGTGAAGATGGATCCCTGTTGGGCAAACCAGAAGCCGAGAGGTGTTCCCGGAAGGGGAGCCAGAATCCCGTGGAGGGCATCCGCAAACGCCAACCCCATGCCGAGTGAGACGAACGCCCAAATGAAGAGGAGAATTCCGATCAACCGGAGATTTTTGCGCCAATACACCCTGTGATCCGAATCTGTCGGTGCATCTCGTTGCGGTAAATCGCTTTTGGGTCCGGTGCTCATGATCCCCCGATCGGTTTGGGCCATCATGAGAGATAGACTTTCAGGGTCAAGGCACTAAACTCTTTTGCGATCCCACCAATGTTCCTGTCAATACTGAAAAGGGCTCCTGATGGATATCTCACTTCTCGCCCTGCTCTCCGCTCTCTCCCTGTGGTTGGGATACCGGTATTATGGCAAGTGGATATCGACAAAGGTGTATGGCATAGGCGAGTTCAACGACTCCTCTTTACCCAGTGTTCAAAATGAAAATGGTATCGACTATGTTCCCACCCAGAGATCGATTCTCTTTGGTCACCATTATGTGACCATCGCTGGAGCAGGTCCCATCGTCGGTCCTGCGGTCGCAGTCACCTGGGGATGGCTGCCGGCACTGCTCTGGGTCGTCCTCGGTTCCATTTTCATCGGAGCAGTCCACGATCTCGGTGCTCTCGTCCTGTCGGCGCGAAATCAGGGACGCAGCATCGGTGACCTCTGTGCCGAAATTCTCTCGCCCCGGGTTAGATTGCTCTTTCTGCTCTTCATCATGCTTGCACTGTGGGTCGTACTGGCGGTCTTTGCCTTCGTCATCGCCAGCCTCTTCGTCGCTCGACCAGAGAGTATTCTGGCGGTGTGGATCGAAATCCCGTTGGCATTGCTGGTGGGCTGGAAACTGTTGCGCGGCGGATCGATGGCTCTTTGGGGCGGGCTCGCATTGTTGATCATGTATGCCTGCATCGGCATCGGCTCACAAGACGGGGTTCGTGCGTTCATGGCATTTGATTGGGGTGATTCTGCTCTGGGAGCGGGTCTCCAGGAAAATGCCCTCCTGATTTGGCTTTTTGCCCTTTTCATTTATGCTTGGATCGCCAGCAGCATGCCAGTGCAACGATTGCTGCAACCTCGCGACGCCATCAACTCCCATCAATTGTTGGTCGCCATCGGCGCACTCGTCGTTGGCATCGTCATTGCAACAGTCACTGGCAGTGCCCATTTGGAGATCGTCGCCCCCGCCATCAACGAATCTCCCCCCGCTCAGGCTCCACCGCTGTTTCCATTTCTTTTCATAACCATCGCCTGTGGTGCCATCAGCGGCTTTCACTGTATGGTCGCCAGCGGAACGACTTCAAAGCAGTTGGAATCGGAGAGTCATGCCCGCAGCATTGGCTACGGGGCGATGATTCTGGAGGGTGGCCTGGCGGTGGTCGTCATCCTTTGCTGTGTCTCTGCAGCAGGATTTGCAGATCCAACCGCATGGACAGCGAAGTATTCCTCTCACTGGGTCGGAACGGACTCACTGCTTCATCGGCTCTCAGGATTTATCTATGGTGGAGCGGCTTTCATTCAAAGTGCTGTGCCATTTCTGGGAATCGAGTTCCTGGCCACCGTCGTCACCGTCGTGATCATCTCTTTCGCGGCGACGACGATGGACAGCGCAACGCGTATTCAACGCTATGTCCTGGAAGAGTTGGGACGCTCCACCGGAATCAAGTCTTTGGAGAATCGTCACGTTTCGGCTGCAGTGGCTGTCCTCTCGGCAGGTGCACTGGCACTGTTGGCGGGCGAGGGGGGCAAAGGCGGTTTGGTGCTGTGGCCCATCTTTGGTGTGACCAATCAGCTGCTCGCCTCCCTGACACTGGTCGTGTTGACCACCTGGCAAGCGCGACGGGGGAGACCCGTACTGCCGACACTGATCCCCTTGATCGTGTTGACGGTGATCGTCGGCTGGGCCGCCCTTCGCCAAATGAATCAACTCATCAGTGGCGAAACGATCCCCTGGCATCAGGTTGGAGTGCTGACCCTGGGGATGGTGCTTCAGGTGTGGATGCTGATCGAGGGCCTCCTCGCCCGCAGCGGCAAAGAATCCGCCCACGGTCGAGTCGATGGAATGGGTGTTGTTCAACTCTCTTCAGAACGTTGAAGCTGATCAGCGCGAGCAGAATCCACGATGCTTCTGGTAGTAATCCTGGTGATAGTCCTCGGCGATCCAAAAGGTCGGTGCACTGTCGATGATCTGGGTAACGATACTGCGTCCCCCGTAGGCACCGCTCTCTTGCAGTGAACGAATCTGGGAACGCACCTCTTGCGCTTCCTCTTCAGTGTGGCAAAAGACCACAGAACGATATTGCGTTCCACGATTGGGCCCCTGCTGATTTGGAGTCGTGGGATCGTGAAGGGCAAAGAACAGGGCGACCAAATTTTTGTAATCGACCTTTTGCGGGTCGTATTTTACTTCGACTGTTTCCGCATGGCCTGTATCCCCAGAACAAACCTGTTCGTAGGTGGGATTCTCCTGATGCCCACCCATGTAACCTGAGACGGCGTCGACGACACCATCGAGGGCCGCAAAGCGATCCTCCACTCCCCAGAATCAGCCACCCCCGAAGTATGCAGCCGCCCACCCCATCTGCGGATCATCGTGGACTTGCGGTTCTTTGGGGATCTCTTCACCTTCGGGGCAAAAGACCAGGGATGCGGAATTGAGACAATGGCGAACTCCCGTAGGAGCAGGACCGTCGGGAAAGACATGCCCAAGATGAGCGTCACAGCGTTCGCAGCAGATTTCTGTGCGACTCATGCCATGGGAATCATCCGACTTCTGCGCCACATGATCATCGTCAAAAACGTCGAAGAAGGAGGGCCAACCCGTTCCCGAATCAAATTTGTGTTCTGATCGATACAGGGGCAGCAAGCAGACGACGCAGGCGTAGGTTCCGCTCTCCTTTTCAGCAAGATATCCCCCACAAAAGGGCGCCTCGGTGCCCAACTTCTGGGTCACACGGTGTTGTTCCGGAGACAGGGCATCGATCCGGGCGTTGAGGATCTCGGCAGCCAACGAATCGAGGGGAAATCCCGATTTCGACACTCGGGGGGAATCGCTCATTTGTGCTCCTTCCCGTACATCGTTCTCGCTTCATGGTACCCTTGTGATCGCATCGGCCCAAGGCCACCTCAGCACCCCAGCGATTGAAAGCATAGAATTTCAGGTCGAATGACATGGAAATAGCCTCTACAGACTTCAGAGATCGATTCGTGGCGGCATTGGGGCCCTTCGCACCCGGGTTCGCCCGTGAATCTCTCGCACTGCACGCCTGGAGAGTCCGTGAACGCAATGAGGTGATGAACCTGACCCGCATCACCGAACCGGAAGAGATGGCGATTCGTCATGCGGCAGATTCCCTGGCGGCACTTCCCCTTCTCGCCGAAGGAGGGGAATCCATCTTTCAACATGTCCTCGACCTTGGAACCGGTGCCGGCTATCCCGGACTGTCCATCGCCATCGCCTGTCCCCACCTGAAAGTGACCCTTCTCGACTCCCGCAAAAAGAAGATCGAGTTCCTACAGGAAGTGGTCGATGAGTTGGGAATTGGCGACCGTGTTCAGTGCGTATGGGGCCGCTTTGAAGACTGGATCCGCGCCCACCGCAAAGAGATTGACCTAGTGATGGCCCGAGCCGTCGGTCCCGTCGAGCGCCTGCTCGACTGGTGCACCCACAACTACTACGGACCAATGCTATTGTGGAAGGGCCCTGCGGCCAATGAAGAACTCGCCGCCGTCGAAGGGCTGATGTGGAAACGCAAAATCTTTGTCGCACTCGACGAGCCGTATCAAATCCCCGGTGATGAAGCCATCCGCCGTCTCATCCTGATCGACAATCAAAAGAGTTGAGGCTCAATCTTCCAACCGGCGAAACTCGGCCTCTTTGGTGCCCGAGTCCTCCTGTTTCGAAGAATTCGAAATGGAGAAGGAACCGATCAACATCATCGTCCCGGAGAAGATCAGAATTGCAGCCAATGCATATTGAATGATGTCGGGCTGCCAAATGATGACCAAACCCGCAAAGATAAACATCAGTCCAACAAAAGTTCGGCCCATAAAGGTAAATGTCATCGTTGATCTTCCTATTCGTCCCTCGGCGGGAGGTCAGGATGTCAGGATTGCGTCTCGATTTCCAGTGCCAATCCCATTCCGCCACTGATGCAGAGGGATGCCAACCCTTTCCCGCCACCCTCTCTGCGCAGGGAGTGCAACAATGTTGTCAGGATTCTCGCGCCGGTGGCACCGATAGGATGTCCGAGGGCGATGGACCCACCGACTACATTCAGTTTCTCACGATCGATATCGATCTCTCGCAGACAAGCGAGCACCTGGGCTGCGAAGGCTTCGTTGATTTCGATGCCGTCATAGTCGGCGATGGTACCTCCGGTTTTTTCCAGCAATGATTGGATTGCCGGAACCGGTCCCATACCCATCCGATGCGGTTCTACGCCTCCGCGAGCGGAAGATCCCAGCACCGCGAGGATCGGCCACCCCTCCGCCTTTGCCACCTCTTCACTGGCAACGACAAGGGCACATGCGCCATCGGTGATCCCTGAAGAGTTGCCAGCATGTACGGTGCCATCCTTCTTGAAGACCGGCTTCAATTTGGCCATCGATTCGAGGTTGGAGCCGTCGCGGGGATGTTCGTCGGTGGTAATCACCGTCGGTCCCTTGCGACCGGGGATCTCCACTGCGGCGATTTCGTCGTCGAATTGACCCGCTTCCCGCGCACGCTGACACCGTTGCTGGGTCTCGACGGCGTAGGCATCCTGCTCTTCTCGGGAGATGGAAAACTCTTCTGCGAGATTTTCTGCAGTTGCTCCCATCAATTGATCCGCCATCGGGCAGTGGAAACCGTCCTTGTACATGCCATCGACCAGCTCACCCTGCCCCAGTTTGTATCCTTTGCGTGCGCCCAACATGTAGAAGGGCAGCTGAGACATGCTCTCGGTGCCACCGGCGACGACCACTTCAAACTCACCGCGTTCGATGGCATCCCGGGCTTCGATGACCGCGAGCAATCCGGATCCACAAGCCATGTTGACGGTGACCGCGGTACTCGTCACCGGAATGCCGGAGCGAACAGCGATCTGTCGCGCCACATTCGGTCCACCTCCCGCCTGACGACCACAACCAAAACGCAATTCAGCGACCCGGTCAGCCGAAACCCCTGCTCTTTCCAGAGCGGGAGTGACAGCAGCAACTCCGAGGTCTGCGGGACTCAACTCAGACAATCCGCCGAGAAATTTGCCGATGGGAGTTCTGACCGCAGAGCAGATGACCGCGTGACTCATGAGCGAACTCCCGCCATAGAACGGGCAACGAGAATTTTTTGCAGATCTTCACCACCACCGAAGGGAGCGAGGCTCTGCACATCCCGGTACGCCCTTTCCACCGGATACTCGCGACTGTATCCATTGCCACCAAGAATCTGGACCGCATCCCGGGTCGCTTTGTAGGAGGCCTGCTTGGCAGCGAGATTGGCCATCGATACTTCCCGACCTGCGGATTTGCCGCTATCGATCAGTCCAGCAGCACGCCAAAGTTGCAACCGTGCTCCCTCCACCGCCGTCGCTGCTTCTGCGTGCATGGCGCGGATGGCACCGAAGCGATCGATCGATCGGCCAAAAGCTTTTCGCTGTGATGAGTATTCAAGGGCGTGGGCGATGGCTCCGCGTGCAACTCCCAAACTGATGGCCGCAGCACCCAATCTGGCCGTGTCGATCACCTTGGTGATGGCAGACCAACCCCCGCTGCTCCCCTTGAGGTGTTGCTCATCGGACATCTGGACACCGTCCAGGTTCAGATTGCAGAAACCGGCCCCCCTCAGTCCCAACAGATCTTCCAGCGGTTCCCTTTGGCACCCTTCTGCTTCGGGATCGATGACAAATGCCCCTAGGTCTGCGAGGTTTTCCTCACCCCTGCGGGCAATCACCGTGGTGATCCCCGCCAATTGACCACCCATGATCCAGGTCTTCCTTCCGTGGATCACATAGCCATCTCCCTCTGCGCCAGCAGACGCATCGATGGCAGAGGCATCCGATTCCGCCTCTCGCTCAGCGAGTGCGAATGTCGCCATAGTTTTTCCGGTAGCCATCTCCGGCAGCCACCGCTGACGCCCGGCGTCGTCTGCAAGTTTGAGAATCGCCGAGGTTCCCTCAAAGAGATGGGTCGAAAGAATGGCACCGGTCGATCCACAGTTTCTGGAGATCTCCTCGACGACGATACAGGCACTCAAAAGATCGAGACCTGCACCACCATGTTCTTCAGGAATCGTCAGCCCGAGCATTTCCAGATCGGCAATTTCTGCGAGCGCATCTTTGGGGAGACCTTGGCTCTCATCGAGGTGCTCTGCACCCGGAGCGATTCTTTCATCGGAGAAATCCGAGATCATCTCGCGAATCTCCTGATGGTATTCTTCGAACCGAATCACGGCTGTTCCTTCCTAGTTACTTCAGCAATGAGGACAAGGCTTCGCCCACATCCTTCTGACCGGCGATCACTTCTTCAACCAACCGATCCAGTCCCGATTCACCCCCGGCATTTTCGAAACCCTTTTTGATCCATTCCTGATGAGCCCTCCGCAGTAATCTGCGTCGAAGTCGGGCTTTGTCCCTATCTCCGGATTCTTCCTGCCGCTGTTCTGAAGCCGCAGAACAGATCACTCCGACCACTTCGTCGATTCCCTCTCCTGACTGGCTGCTTACCGCAAGAGGATCGGGCACTCCCTGATCACGGGCCGCTTCCTGGACCCAACTCATCAACTCTTCCGCCCCGGGACGATCACACTTGTGAACGATGACCCTCTCCACCACTTCGAGGACTCCACCCTTCAGCAGTTGGATGGCATCGCCTGCTTCCGGAGAGAGCAGCAACCATGACTGATCCGCCTCAGTGGCGATTTCTACTTCCAATTGTCCGACACCCACCGTCTCGATGATGACGATGCCAAACCCCGCACGGGCGAGGATTTCTGCGGCGAGGTCGGTGCACCCTGCAACTCCCCCCGTGGATCCGCGACTTGCGAGGCTCCGGAACCAACAAGCATCACCCAAATCTTGAACCATGCGAGCGCGATCCCCCAACAATGCTCCGCCAGTGAGCGGACTGGTCGGATCGACCGCAAGGATGGCCACCTTATTACCGGCTTCGATCAATTTCGGCACCACCCGAGAGATAAAGGTCGATTTGCCGACACCAGGAGCACCTGTCAGTCCAAGTCGGAATGAACCCGATGCCGGGGGCAAGATCGAGAGCAGAACATCCGCTGCACTTTCATCGGTTTCGATGGCGGTGATCGCCTGCGCCAAATCCCGGCGCTGGCCTTGCAGGATTCCCTGAGCCAGTTTTTCCAGGTGTCCTTGGGACATTCAGCTCCGGTCCGGTCTGACATGCCGAGAGATGACCAGTCTCTGGATCTGGCTGGTGCCCTCATAGATCTCACAGATCTTGGCATCCCTGAAGAGCCTTTCGATCGCGGATTGCCGACCGATCCCTGCACCACCATGAATCTCCAAAGCCATCCTTGCTGCGTCATTGGCGATCTCTGATGCGCTCAGTTTGGCCATCGATGCCTGTCGACTGTGAGGTACCCCCGCATCCTTGAGCATCGCTGCCCGTAATGTCAGCAGGCGTGCGGCCTCAATCCGCATCGCCATGTCTGCAATCTTGTGGGATACGAGTTGGTTATCCGCCAATCTGCGGCCAAACATTTCGTGCCCCTCAGCAAATTCGACAGCCGTATCGAGACAAGCCTGGGCGATACCGACCGCCTGTGTGGCGATCCCGATACGTCCTCCATCAAGGGTATGCATGGCGATCTTGAACCCTTGTCCCTCTTCGCCGAGAAGATTTTCGGCAGGGACTCTCATCTCTTCGTAGACCAGTTGCACCGTATCGGATCCACGGATTCCCAACTTCGATTCTTTTTTGCCCACCGAATATCCCGGCATCGACGGATCGACGACAAATGCATTGATCCCTTTTGATCGCAAGGAAGGATCCATCGTCGCAAAGGTAATGATGGTTCCCGCACGGGACCCATTGGTGATCCACGCCTTGGTTCCATTGAGGATCCACTCATCCCCTTCTTTACGGCAGGTCGTTTCGATGGAGAGGGCATCCGATCCATGATCAGGTTCGGTGATGGCGTATGCTCCGAGGGATTTCCCTGATGCCAATCCCGGGAAGAATCGCTCCTTCTGCTCTTCGGTTCCGAAGTGCAACAATGGACTGGAGAGAAGAGAGTTGTGTACAGAGAGGGTCACACCCGTACTCGCGCAACCGCGGTTGATCTCTTCCAGTGCGAGTGCGAGAGCCAGGTTGTCGAGCCCCATGCCACCGAAATTCTCCGGCGCAAGGATTCCCATGAAGCCCATCTCTGCCAAGGCGTTGACCTCTTCTTCGGGGAAAGACTCCTCCAAGTCATGGCGATTCGCTGCAGGAATCAGCACCTCATCTGCAAACTTGCGGGCATCTTCGTACATCTGGCGATGGGTCTCCGGAACGGAGACTCCAAGGATTGCACCGAGCCTTCCTTCGGCATCTATCTCGACACCGGTACTGTCCAGCATCCTGAACTCCTTCGCTTACGTATAGTCGTAAAAGCCGCGACCGGTTTTTCTCCCCAAATCCCCTGCTGCCACCATTCGGCGCAGAAGTGGACACGGGCGATACCTGGGATCGCCCAGTTCTTCGTGCAATACCTCAAGGATGTTGAGACAAACATCGAGTCCGACAAAATCGGCGAGGGTCAGTGGGCCCATCGGGTGTCCCATACCCAACTTCATGACCTCATCGATGGACTCTCGGGTTGCCACTCCCTCCATGAGAGCGAACATCGCTTCATTGAGCATCGGGCAAAGAATTCTGTTGGCGACAAACCCCGGGTAATCTTCGGCCTGCCACGGTTCTTTGCCGAGTCGGCGGGATAATTCCATCGTCGCATCCAGGACGGCATCATCAGTCTTGTGACCACGAATCACCTCGACCAACTTCATCATTGGAACCGGATTCATGAAGTGCATTCCGACAAAACGCTCGGGCCTCTGTGTGTAACTGGCCAAACGGGTGATGGAGATGGAAGATGTATTGCTCGCAATGACTCCATCCTCATCGACATTTTCGTCGAGTGCGCCGAGGACCTCTTCTTTGAGTTTTTCCTCTTCCGGAATTGCTTCGACTGCCCATTGAGATCCTTTTGCTGCGGTGAGCGAAGTTTCAAATGCAACCCTTGCAAGGATTTCCTGGGCATCGTCAGCACTGATCTTTTCTTTTTTGACCATGCGGCCAAGGCTGTGATCGATGGCCCCACGCGCCCTTTCCAAGGATTCCTCGAAGGGGTCGATAATGGTGACCGGATAACCGGAGGCGGCGAACACTTGGGCGATGCCATTACCCATGGTGCCTGCGCCAACCACGCTCACCTGTTGAATGCTGTCGACGATGGACGCAGCCTGCGGGGAGGCTTCACTACTCATCTCGGTTTCTCTCTTCCGCGGCGGGATCGATGATCCCGCAATGCTGGTTATGGATCGGGACGAAGCGGCCCTCGGTGGACCCATCCCCGGGGCTGGAATCGATTTCCAGGTCGGTCTTCTGCGACCTCCTCTTCCCCACCATGGATCGTAGGAGGCTTGCCCCCCACGGGCAAGCGGACCGTTTCCCCGTCGCGCACCGATTTCGACGAAAACAGCCCCCCAGGAAGGACATCCGCGGGCACAAAAAAACCCCGTGGAGCGGAATCCGCTCCACGGGGCACCTGCCAGATCCAGTCACTGAATCAGGGGCAAGGATCAAACTGGTCGCAACTGAGTCCGTCATCGGTGGGGTCGATCCCGCAGCCGCCGAAAGGCGCAGGCGGCAAGGCACCGTTGTTGAACAACGTTGCCAAGGCGTAGACCGGATCAGCCACATTGAACTGACCATCATCGTTGACGTCACAGGCATCGATACAGTCGATTTGGCCACTGTTGAAGAGACCATTCAAGGCTGTCACCGGATCGGCGATGTTGAATGAACCATCGGCATTGCAATCAGCTCTGGAAATCGCGACTCCCAGCTGCGGATCGAAGGTGACCGAACCGGAAATCTGAATGGGGTATATCGACGTGGAATTGACGACGATGATGTTCTCCACCGAAGCCGGTCCCACCGACTCCGACCATGTCAGAGGGGTCACAACCGGCGTTACGATTCCTGCAAGGTTTGCCGCCACAGTGTCGTAATTCACTTCAACCATCTCGGTTGCACTACTGTACTGAACCACTTCGAGACCTGGGAATGAGTAGACCACACCCAGTGTGACTCCATTGGAGAAGATGGCTTCTGTGAAGAAATCGGGACCGGTTCCACCATTCAATTGCTGAAGAACAGCGGCTGGTGCAACTGACACTGGCACCATTGTCGTCGGATCATTCTCGATAGAGATGGAGAAACCCTGGGTATCATTGGGGAAACCAGGATTGGCCATATCTTCAACCGCAGAGAGACCCAAAGAGACTGAACCCACGCCGGTCACACTGTTAAACACGCTGTTCACTTGCGGTGCGATGAGCGTGAACCCTGAGGGCTGCTGAACGTCGACCGAGCACACGGCAGAGGATTCGCTCTGTGTGCACACACCAGTGACCGAGTAGACACGGTTCCCGGCGATCCCTCCAACGTCGTAATATGCGGTATCAGTACCGGGGATCACCTGCACCAGAGACCCATTTCGAGTGATCTGAATCTCGTCGTAAAGTTCGCCATTGGTCCAAGACAGCTCAACCGAAATTGCGGCTCCCTGAGTACAACTCAGATTGGTGATGCCTGCACAGTTACAGGTCGGATCAGCGAAACAATCAGGATCGAGACAATCGACCAGGCCATCCAGATCGTCGTCCACGTCGTTCTGACAATTCTCTGGGGCTGAAATCTGCAATGAAACATCCAGATCACCGAGAACTGATTGGCCAGTGGAAGCTGCACCAAATCTGACCAAGACCACTTCTCCGGCATTCACATTGGCAGCTGCTGTTGCTGCCACTGCGTTGCATCCGTCACCCGAACAATCGAGGACCGACAGACTTCCGCAAGTTCCACTGTAGATCACGATGCTCGAATCGAAGGTGCCCATTCCACATGCGGAAATTGTGAGCACACCCGTATTCGATACAACGTACTCGTACCAAGTATCCTTTGAGAGCGCTCCCAGGAATGAGGCGCAACCTGGCACCAGATCAGCACTGTCGGTTGCCCCACTGGTATCGACACTGTTCAGCCCATTGATGAGGGGAAGAGCATCGACACACTCATCACCGGGGAACGGGATGCAGGTGGGATCTGCAGCACAATCCGGATCTTCGCAATCGATGAGCCCATCCAGATCATCATCCACACCGTTCTGGCAATTCTCCTGGCTTGAAGTATTCAGAGTCAACTCCAGGTTGCCAGTTCCAGCGGCGGATTCGTTCCAACCGCCCACTCGGAACAGATATTCGGTTCCGGCGGAAACAGGTAGATCGTTGATGATGGAAGTAAAGCCACTGCAGCCGCTCCCATCTCCATTACACGCCAACTGATTGAGAGAAGCGCAGGATCCGGAATAGATGGCGATATCTGAATCAAAATCGACCAAATCGCAAAGGCTGGCAGTCAGAAGACCATCCGCAGCAGGAACATATCTGTACCACATGTCGGAGTGGAACCCGCCGAGGAAGGTACCTGAGCACTGGCTCGCATCAGCAACATCGGTAGAGGTGGTAGCGAGAGTTGTATCGACGGGATTCAGACCGGCGAATACCTCGATGGCAGATTCACATTCATCTCCGACAACCGAACTACAACTGGGATCACCCGCACAATCCGGGTCGAGGCAATCGATGGCTCCATCGCCATCGTCATCCACGCCGTTGGAACAATCTTCCACCGGTGCGCCGGTACATGCAGGATCAGTACTGCAATCTGCATCGGCACAATCGATGGCTCCATCCCCATCGTCATCCACACCGTTGTTGCAAACCTCGACCGGGGTCCCTCCACCAGGATTGAAAGTCAGCTCCATTTGACCGACTCCACCACTGGTTCCGAATCCGCCCAAGCGAATGAGGTACTCTGTACCCCCATTGACCGGTAGGTCGGCAAGAATTGAGGTCCAGGAACTGCAACCGGGGGCGTCGCCGTTGCAACCTTGCTGGGTCAAGGAGCCACAAGCACCGGTATAGACGACAAGATCGGAGTCAAATCCACCAATGTTGCAGGTGCTGACGGTGATGGTTCCCGCTTGTGCAGGAGTAAAGGAGTACCAGATATCCCTGGAAACCTGCCCCAGGAAGGTGCCGGAACACTGGGATTCATCTGCAAGAACTCCGCTGTTGGTGGCTCCACGGCTGTCGTAGGAGTGAAGTCCCGTGGAGATCACTTCTGCAGTGACGCAGTCATCATTCGCTGGGGCTGGAGGAAGAGCACAAATTCCATTTGCGTTCATCTCAACGGCTGCCAAAGCATTGGTGACCTCGGTCACATCAGCAGAAGTGATGTTGATGCCAGACGATGTACCGGTTCTGGGATCGATGGGAGCAGTGCCCACGAGATCATTGGCCGCCTGAATGAAGGCGTCGTAAGCCTCATTGAACCCTGAAGCTGGCGTCAGATAGACGCTGAGTGCGCGGTACCAAATCGCCGCGGTCTTGATGGCTCCGAGGGGCTGAATGGTGACACCATTGAAGGTCTTTCCATCGGTGAGCATGGCAAAGGCGTGATTAGAAACCCCTGAACCGAAATGAACTCCTCCGCTGTCAAAACCCGGATCACAACAAGTAGATTCGTAGAGTGCGCTCAGAGCACGATCGGGATCGCCGGCGCAAGTGGGTGACCACATGTCGCGAATTGCGCCGATGGAGCTGTCTTCTCCCATCATCCATCTCACGGAACCATCGTTACAGGCACTTCTCGCTGTATTGGGAGTGTCTGTTCCGGATGCCCCGCCCCCAGGCCAAGTGGGTCCACCCGGAGGGCCGGGTTCAGATGCATCTCCATTATAGAGATCGATCAGTTCACCGAAGACATCGGCGAATGACTCATTCAACTGGCCCGATTGATTTTGATAGATCAGATCCGCAGTGTAGTCGATGAGACCGTGACCAAACTCGTGTCCGACGATGTCGTCGGTGGCCAATCCGGTGCAATAGGCAGTGCCGCTGCCATTCCAGATGGCATTGGGGCAAATTCCTGCATTCCAGCGGCCGGTGGCGATCAGCGGAGTTCCTGCTCCGTCGATGCTGTCACGGTTGAATCCCTGAAGCAAATATTGGTGAAAGTCGCCGACAAAGTCGTACAGATTATCGAGTTCGGAATCACCCGTCTGGGCACCCCCTTCATCCCTGACCAGATTGCCAGGTAGTGATCCGCCAGAGCCGTCGTAGATCTTGCGATCGATGGCGGAGTGAACTGCCGGCCAACGGTCAAAGATGGTGCGATCACGTGCATCGATGAGAACATACTCGGCAAAAAAGCCATCCCCACCGGCACTCATCTTGTAAGCGAGTCGAACCACTCCAGGACTGGGATCGCCGTACCAAGCTGGATCGACAAGGACTAGTCTGGCTTCGCCAAAGACCGGATTCACAAGCTCCAACTCGTTTTGGACAAACAACTGAGCTTCTTCGACAGAAATCAGCGGTTGGGTCGGGACACTGGACTTGATGGGATAGAAATCTCCATTGACTCCCAGAAACTCACCCGCCTCATTCTGGTGAACGATCAACCGCCCCGTAAAAACTTCAATCCCCCTGTGAATCTGTTGATATCGGTGGTGAACCTGACCAATCGAATCGCTGAAACTCTCGATACGAACCAACTGGTTTTCGGCATCCGTGACTCCGAAGGATTCTCCATAGACATGGAAAATCGCAAGAGGGTCTTTAATGTTTGCTTCCACCGGTAGGATCCCGTTGTTCTTTCCGCTAATCATGCTTGCTAGCCCCGTAATCGAAGAGTGGCGAAAATGAACTCCGCCGAAATTCTCCTCTCCGGTTTGAAGAACTTGCGCAAATGTGGAAGGGGTGAAGCTCGCCAGCAACACCCAGAACAGAAGGGTTCTCGGAAAACCCATGGGATCCCCCTTTCAGAGGATGGAACAAGACGAACCTGGATTACAGGTTCGTCCTCAAATCGACAGCAACACACCCTGTGCGTGTTGCAATGAAATCAGAATTCAGTTGGAAAAATCCGGCCCCGAGACACATCCCTGACCCTGGAGGTACGAAACTTGCGCAATTCAGAATGTACTTCTGGCAAGGTCATCCCACCCTGATCAATAGACATGCGTTCGCAGCCCCTGTTCCCGCAAACTGACACGGTCCCCCGATCCGGCAATGCAGCCGGAGAGCCCGAGGGGACTCATTAAAGGAATCAGGATTCATTCAGATGTCGGACAGGAAATTTTGAAAAAAATTCTCCTCTGCTAAAGTCGTGCTAACCTGCCCTATTCAAGGAGATAAGGGGATGCATCCCGATGATTGAGATCAGAGACCTCAGAAAAGTATTTCGGGTCCACCAGAAGCCCCCTGGGCTGGCGGCTTCGGTCAAATCCCTGTTTCGTAGGAATTACGTGGAGAAAATCGCCGTCGCAGGCGCCTCATTTTCGGTGGGCGAAGGGGAAATAGTCGGCATGGTCGGTGCCAATGGTGCGGGCAAAACGACCCTTGTGAAAATGCTGGCGGGAATTGTCCATCCCACCTCCGGGGAAGCCGATGTTCTTGGATACAACCCTTGGGAAAAACACAACGACCTGCGCCGTCAGATCTCCCTGATCATGGGTCAGAAAGCTCAATTATGGTGGGATCTGCCCGGAGCAGACTGTTTTGAACTGCTTCGTGAGATCTACCAGATTCCCAGACCAATTTACGAGACCAGCCTGAAGCAACTCACAGAGATGCTTCAGGTGGAATCTGAGTTGAATACCCAAATTCGCCGCCTATCCCTGGGCGAACGCATGAAGATGGAATTGATCGCCGCACTCCTCCATTCTCCCAGGGTCGTCTACCTCGACGAACCAACTATCGGCCTCGACATCACCACACAGAAGTCGGTGAGAGACTTTCTCCTCTCATACCGGAAAAACCACTCGCCAGCGATGATTCTCACCAGTCATTACATGGAAGACATCGAGAGACTTTGCGAAAGAATCATCATCATTCGAGAAGGAGAGTTGGTCTACGACGGCAGTCTCAAGAGGGTGATCCATGAGTACGCTCCATACAAACAGTTGACTGTTCATTTAAGCCGGGCTGATTCTACCAGTGGAGAGCGGGAAACCCTGGATCGACTCGGGGAGGTCATCGATGACCAGTCGGGAACGATCGTCATGCGCGTTCCCAGGGATCAGGTCACCTCTGCTGCAGCAGAAATCCTGCGCAAATTTGCTGTCCAGGACCTCTCCATTGCAGACCCGGACATCAGTGAAATCATCGAACTGTTGATGGGTGGCAGAAAAGAAATCACTCCATGAATCCAGCGCTGTTCGCCCATCTGATGTCGATCGAATCGAGGAGACTCCTCAGTTATCGGGTCGATTTCTGGCTGACGATGGTTCTCAGTCTGATCGTCCAAGTGGTCGTCGTCTGGGCATTGTGGACAGCGGTGTTCACCGAATCGGGCAGTGAGGTCGTCGGTGGCTGGGATCTGCAAGGAATCATCGCTTACGGGATCTTTGTCTTCCTGATGGGACGAATCGTCCGCGGTGGTGATCTCCAAATGGAGGTCGCAACCGAGATTTACGACGGCAGTCTCAGTCGCTATCTGATTTATCCTTGCAACTATTGCCTGACCAAGTATGCCCAGCAATTGGGAAACATCTTTCCCGATATCCTACAGAGCTTCCTGATGGCTCTCGTCGTCCTTCCATTCATGGGAACTTCCACCACCGTCGACCTCAACCTCACAGGAATCCTGATGAGCCTGCCATCCCTGCTTTGTGCCCACCTGCTCTTCTTCGTCATCGGTTTGATTCCGCAGATGGTGGCATTCTGGGCAGACAATGTCTGGTCCCTCTCGGTGCTGATGCGCATGGTAACGATGCTCCTCGGTGGAGCAGCCTTTCCCCTGTCTCTCTTTCCAGAATCAGTGCAGACAGTGCTGGAATGGATGCCTTTTAGATACCTCTTCGAATTCCCGACCCTGGTGCTCCTCGGAAAGGTCAGTGTCGAAGAATGGGTCATCGGCATCGTCACGTGTTTGGCCTGGTGTGGTGTCTTCCTGCTCGTGTCGATTCCGATCTGGAAACGGGGAACTCTCCGATACACGGGGGTGGGAATATGATGCGCTACCTGCGTCTCTACAGACAGTTTCTTTCATTCTCCTTCAGCCGATCCCTCGAGTACCGTCTCGATTTTTGGTTCCGCATCATCATGGACTGCATATTCTATGTCGTGGAGATCGGCTTCTTCATGGTGATTTTTCGTCACACCGAGATTCTCGGGGACTGGACCTTTGACCAAACCCTCATATTTGTATGTGGATATCTATTGGTCGATGCCATCAACATGACCGTTTTCAGCAACAATCTCTGGTGGCTCCCGATCTATGTAAACAAGGGTGATCTCGATTACTATCTGGTCAGGCCGGTATCTTCCCTCTTCTTTCTGAGTTTGAGGGATTTTGCCGCCAACTCATTCTTGAACTTGATCATCGCCCTCGGATTGCTGGCATGGTCCATGGTTCGATATCCAGAGCCGATCCCCGTCTCAAATCTGCTTTGGTACCTGTTTCTTCTTCTGAACGGTGCCGTCCTTCATTACACATTGCAGATGTTTTTTCTGATCCCCGTAATTTGGCTTCACTCCAATCGGGGCTTGACCAATGCCTTTTACTCAACCACCAAACTGGCAGAACGCCCCGACAAAATTTATTCAAAGTGGACTCGCAGGGTACTCCTCTTCGTATTTCCGCTGCTGTTGATGGTGTCTATCCCTGCAAGAGTTCTCTTTGAAGGACCCAGCTTGGCAATGGTCGGAATGACCCTTGGAATCAGTGGCATCTTCTTTTTGATCATGGTCGGTTTCTGGAATTTTTCCCTACGGCACTATTCCAGTGCGTCATCCTGAAAAAATTTGGCTCCCGCAACGTGAGTCGCGGGAGCCAGGCGGGTCACTACCACCCATCGGGTGGTACCTGATGTCAATATTTTAGATGAACTCGGTCGATCCCGGCCTGGGGATCACCACTGCTGGTGCTTCTCCGAATTCATATGCGGGTGGGCACAGATCCAACTGGCTGTTGGAGACTTGATCCCACGTGAGAGTTTTTCCGGTGTACGTAGACATCCTACCCATGATGGAAACGAGTGTGCTATTGCACATGAACTCCCCATCGTTGATCCGGGGACGCTCCCCCTTGAAGGACCTGAACAACTCGGCCCACTCTGCATCGTACATGTCCATGTCATCCGGCGAACTTTTATAGCGCCAGTTTACTTCGCCGGAAATCTTGTGCGCCTGAATGGCTGCGGTCCCTCTGGTCCCGAAGACGAAGTCACTGACATTGCCATCTGCGCCACTCCATTGCCGACATGAGTGGAACAACTTTTCACCATTCTCCCACTCGAAGACACAATTGAAGTGGTCATAGATATCACCCCACTTCTCTTCAGTACGACGTGAGCGGCCCCCACTGGCTGTACACTTTGCCGGAGGAACATCTTTCATCACCCACATGATCTTGTCGATGCTGTGGATGCTCTGTTCAGTGATGTGATCTCCACTGAGCCAATTGTAGTAGTACCAATTGCGAATCTGGTACTCCATGTCTGACCACGCATCTTTGCGTCCGTTATACCAAAGCTCCCCGGTGTTGTACGTGCATTGAAGATTGACAATATCACCGATGGAACCATCGTGGATTCTGTCGATGGTTTCCTGCTTTGATTTTTGATAGCGATAGCAGAGACCACTGACAACAGTGAGATCTTTCTCTTTCGCTTTCTCGCAAGCGGCTCTCACTCGGGCAACGCCCATGGCATCGGTCGCAATCGGTTTCTCGGCGAAGACGTGTACTCCCAATTCGACCGCCTTTTCAATTTGTTGGGGTCGGAAATGGGGAGTTGATGCGAGGATGACCACGTCGCAGTTTTGGATGACCTTTTCATAGTTGTCGAAGCCGGAAAATTTCATCTCGTCAGTGACTTGAATCCGATCAGCATGTTCACCGTCGAGCAGGTTTTGATGGGAACTCTCAACCCGATCGATGAACAGGTCACCCATTGCAACAATGCGGACCCGCGGCTCGACATTGAGAGCATTGGTCGCGGCACCTGTTCCCCGTCCCCCGCAACCAACGAGACCAACCCGGATGACATCATCGACCGAGTTATGCACGCCCTTTGAAGCCGCCTGCACCGTGATGGAGCCAGAGGCCATCGCTGCAAGCAACCCCCCCGTCGCGCCGATGAAAGTTCGGCGATCCAGTTGGGATTTCGTCTCTGTTTCGGACCGTGCGGGATCAGTTTCCTTGTTGTTCTTGGACAACGTGCAACCCTCTCAATCGGATTCCGGAGCCCTCGGAAACCCTAATGGTACTGATGGTGGATTCCCTTCTCCAGTACCGGCCCCTGAAGGAATCGGCCATCGACCGGGAAAACGGCCCCATCTTTTTACCTCAGCGGTATTTGGATCGATGATTTGAATCGCCCGAGGAAAGCCCGTTGAGCCGAGGTCCGATTCCTCAGGCAGTGGACCCGGCACGGAATAGGCGGTGGCAAACGCATCCGCAGTCGTGGCATCCTCAGCATAAACGGTCACCCAGGGAGAATTACGCAACCCCAAACCTGTTTTCGGATTGAGGATGTGGCTGAATCTCGCAGAGTCGATCTCTATGTATCTTGCCGAATCTCCACTGGTGGCGACAGCACCCGGAGAATAGAACCGGTGGACTCCGGAAGGCAGGCGGACGACCCAACCGGAGCTCCCGGGCCAGGCGGGTCCAAAGGCCAAGTCCCCGCCGCCGTCTACGAGGCAGTGGATAAACCCGAACTCATCGAGCAATTGAAGTGCTTCATCGACGGCATAACCCTTTGCGATGCCACCCAAATCCACGGAGACACCCGCTTTCGACAGGCGCGCTTTTCGACCTGCCACTTCGATGGAATCGATGCCTCTCTGGCTGTAAGCCAATTCAAGATCCTCCTGTGAAGGCAATCGTTCAGCGCGAAAACAGCGCCTCCACAGACGCGTCAGTGCTCCAAGCGTGATGTCAAAGCGACCCTGTGTTTGGTCATGAATACGCAAACTGCTCTTCAAAAGAGTCGCAAGATCCGAACTGACGACGATGGCCTCCCTGTGAGGTGCGGATCGGCACCATGTGCGAACTTCACTCTCTGGATTCCAATCCGATGCAACTCTTTCAATCTGGTCGATCCGTTCAAATGCCCTTTTGACCGCATCTTCCGGATTCGAGCCTGGCTGGGACAGGACCACGATCCGAAATCGGGTCCCCATCGCAGGGTGCTGATACTCATGGCGAACCGATATGTCCGGACTGTCTCTGCGGAGTTCCCGATTCTGACAACCACCGACGATCAAAAGGCAGATCATTAACGAGCAAATACCCCTCACCGAGGGAGGTGGAAGTGAGGCAGACGTCTGGATGTGGGAATCGGTGTAAGCCATCATGCCCCTACTTTTAGCCGCTTGTGGGCGATGGATCACCTGAAGACCTCCTGATGGAGCACCATTTTTCTGCGGAAAGGCCCCTCTTGATCTGCACTCTTCTCATCTCCGTGAGCCTCATGACCACTGCTGCGGTGGATGACAAGCCACTACAGGAAATCGCTGCTCCGCTGAAGTCTTACCAAGAAAAACTGCCCGGAACAGAACTTGTCATCGAATGGGTAGCGATACCTGTCGGAGAACCCGGTTATCCAAAAATCATGGCGATCGGTTCTCCTGATGAGGAAACGGATCGCAAGGACGACGAAGGCCCGCTTTGGAACTTTCAGGCGGAGCCATTCTGGATGATGAAATTTGAGGTCACCTGGGATTTCTATCAGGAATTCCTCAAGGAGTATCGAATCTCCATGGATCGAAGACTCGACCCTGATACTTCTGAGAAAAAAGATTGGGTCGATGCCGTCAGCATTCCCACGCCGCTTTGGGAACAGGACGCACGCCCCATCATGGAAGGACTGGGAACGAGTGGTGGATTCCCAGCAGCAGACATCACCCAGCATGCAGCGATGCAATTCTCCAAGTGGCTATCAAAGAAAACCGGGCACTTTTTGCGTCTGCCCACTGAAGCGGAGTGGGAGTACGCTGCAAGGTGCGGAAAATCCACTGCCTATTCCTTTGGAGATGATCCGGCCCCCCTGATCGATCATGGGTGGATCTTCGACAACAGTGATTATGAAGATCCCGATGCCGGCTTCCCGGGTCTGGGGGCGGGTTATCGCAAAGTCGGAACAAAAAAAGCCAATCGCTGGGGAATTCATGATCTCTACGGAAATGTAGCCGAGTGGACTCTCGACCAGTATTCACCAGACGCCTACAGCGGTCGAAGTGGCAATGCGCTCGATGCTTCCGCTTCAGTGGCCTGGCCCAAAAAAATCTGGCCGGCAGTTGTCAGGGGAGGATCCTGGCAAGATGACGCTGACCGCTGCCGCTCTGCTGCCAGGACCGCTTCTTCGTCGAAGTGGCAAAAGCGCGATCCGCAGATTCCGAAAAGTGTCTGGTGGTGTACCGATGCTTTCCATGTCGGATTTCGATTGATCCGCCCCGCTGTTGCTCCGAAAGATCCCAATCGCTGGTGGGAGTTGGAAGTTTCGGCAGTTCAGAGAAAACTGAAAACCGGATACAAGGAACTTCGGGTACCCTTCGGCAAATCATCTCCTGCGGAGAAAGAATGATTGGCCAACGGACCAGTTGTGTACTGGGATTCCTGCTGCTGTTTCCGGGAGTTCTGATCTTCACACCGACTTTGCAAGGTCAAGATCCGGTGGATCGCTGGAAGAGAACCGGCTCTCCCGAATCCTACATTCATCATATCGAACTGAGAGACGAACGGGGTCAGGTCATCTCACGCGATGATGATTCCGGACGACTCCCCCACATGGGAGAGACCTGTGCACCCTGCCATGACATGAGCAGGGCAGCAGGTGGACTCCACGGCGGTGGAGGTCCCGCAGGGCCTCCCGGTGAGCCGTGGTTCCTGGTGGACTCCAGAAGTGCGACGCGCTGGCCTTTTCACTCAAGAAGCTGGGCAGGGCTGGCAACCCCTGCAGACTTGGGCCTTGAGGCAGATGAATTGCTGCAACGCTTTGGTACTTACGATACGGGCGGTATTCACTCGATGACCGGGCAATCATCCGATTGCCTGATTTGCCATCTTCCGGATGGATACGATTTTCATCGCCGTTCCACCATGCTGGCTCAGGGCAATACCCGATTGGCGGCCTTTGTAGCGGCGGGACTCTATGAGCCATCTGGCAAACCGATAGCACGATTCTGGGATGAATCCGACAAGCTCACACTCAATTTAAAAGCAGATGCCGGTCCCACTTCCTGTCTCCATTGCCACTCCAGCAAACCTGCTGCAGAGGATCGCGACAGACCACGCTGGAGTCACGCCGATGATGTTCACATCGCTGCAGGCATGAGTTGCGTGGATTGCCATCGTGCAGGGATCGATCACCACGTCGTCCGGGGAAAGTCCGGTGAAACCCATCCTTCAGGGACTTCGGTAAAATCCCTCAGTTGTCGAGGATGCCACCTTCCTTCAGGCGAGCCGGTGATGCATTCGGCACCCCGACCGGAACACAGGGGTCTTCCGTCATTCCATCTCGATGAGTTGAGCTGCACTGCTTGCCATTCAGGACCCTCTGCCGATCAACTCGGTGAGAAGAGCTGGACATCCAGGGCGCATCGATTGGGGATCCCAAAGCAGGGTCGATCTGCCCAAGATCCTCCCTCCGTGTTTTCGGGAGTCCTCCTTATCGACGATCAGGGCCGCTGGGCTCCTCACCATCAAGTCTGGCCAGAAGGGTGGATCGAACAGGACCAGTCAAACAAGCCTGGGAGAGTGTTGTCGCCGGGAGAACTTCGGCGACCCTTGCGCCAAACCTTGCGAGTTCGATCAGACCTCCTGGAGACGATTCGTGCCACCACTGAAGACCCCTCGCGTGCTGAGCGAAGCATCTCCGTCTTTCTCGGACAACTAGATCCCCCCGCCGCACTGGTTACCGCAGGATCTTCCTGGCACATGGCTCCCGGCGACTTTTTGCAATCGAAATCCTCAGAGTTCGCCGAACCCTACGAATGGAAGATTGGTCACCCGGTTAGACCGACATCGATGTCTCTGGGAAGCAGCGGCTGTACCGATTGCCATTCTACAGATTCGAAGTGGCCTCTTCTCGAAAGTAACCCTGACATCCTCATTCCCATCCAAAGTGCAAATGGGTCTTCACTGGGCACCACAGTGGATCAGAACTCTCAAAAGGTTTTTCAGAGCGCACTGTGGAATCTCTGGAAACCGATCTTCCCCGGAAGGGACATCGCCAAATTATATTTTGTGGTCTGTGCATTTCTTGCTTCCGCTGCCGCCGTGCGCAGATTTCTGATCGTGATGTCAGGGGACCACAGATGAATCGATTACACCGCTTCCTGATACTACTGTTGATCCTTGCCATGCTGACTGCAATCCCGGGAATACCTTTCGGCGTCGATTTGAGAGGCTACCCGCTCCTGATGCACCTTGGTGTGGGTACGCTCCTCGCCGGTGCTCTTGCCGTGGCAATGGTGATCTCACCAACCGGCACCAATCGCCTGCAAAGTTTCGCTTGGCTATTGATCTGTTTTGGTTTGCTGTCTCTGGTGATCCCACTGATGGGCTGGGCAAGCAGTGATTTGAGTCACCGTTGGTTGGAAGCCCACGGTTGGATTTCGATTGCGGGATTGGGGCTCCTTGGATTATCGGTGAAGCAAAACAAATCTGCCAAAAACCAAGGCTAGAACTGCTGAATGTATCCCTACATGTTTCTACGGTAACGACCGCCGACCTCGTATAAAGCCGCACTAATCTGACCAAGGCTTGCAACTCTGACCGTGTTCATCAATTCACGGAAGATGTTTCCACCAGAGAGCGCCACTTGCTGCAATTTTTCAAGTGCTGGCCCACTCTTGTCAGAGTTTTGATCTTGGAAAGCAACGAGGTCTTTTAACCTTTGATCTTTTTCTTCGGCAGTCGAACGTCGAAGCTCTATAGCCTGCACCGGTTCTTCGGATCCCTCGGGCCTGAGGAATGTGTTGATTCCGATGATCGGCAATTCTCCGGTGTGCTTGCGATGCTCATAGAGAAGAGACTCTTCCTGAATTTTCGAACGCTGATACTGACGCTCCAGTGCCCCCAGGACACCACCCCTGTCGTGGAGGCGGCGGAACTCTTCCAGGACCGCTTGTTCGACCAAATCCGTCAGCTCCTCGGTGACAAAAGAACCCTGAAGAGGATTGTCATTTTTGGCAATACCCAGTTCCTCAGCAACAATCAGTTGAATCGCCATCGCCCTGCGCACCGATTCGGTGGTCGGTGTGGTGATCGCTTCATCGTAAGAATTGGTGTGGAGAGAATTGCATTGGTCGTAATACGCCATCAGCGCCTGCAAGGTGGTTCGGATGTCATTGAAGTCAATCTCCATGGCATGCAAAGATCGGCCTGACGTCTGAATGTGATACTTCAGTTTTTGGCTGCGCTCATTCGCCCCATAGAGATCCCTCATGACGACAGCCCATATTCTTCGGGCGACACGTCCCAGCACCGAATACTCCGCATCGAGTCCATTTGAAAAGAAGAAGGAGAGATTCCTGGCAAACTCGTCGACGTCCATCCCCCTGGATCGATAGTACTCAATATAGGTTAGCCCATTTGCAAGAGTGAAAGCCAACTGTGTGATCGGGTTCGCTCCGGCTTCGGCAATGTGGTACCCACTGATCGAAACCGAATAGTAATTTCGAACCTTTTCTTCGATGAAATACTGTTGGATATCCCCCATCATTCGCAGTGCAAAATCGATGCTGAAGATACAAGTGTTCTGTGCTTGATCCTCTTTGAGAATGTCTGCCTGTACAGTTCCGCGTATATTTTGCAAAACAAACTGCTCAATTTTCGCACGAGCATCCGAGTCAGGATCATTACCATTTTCGTGGCGGTATTTCTCAACCTGTTGATCAACGGCTGTGTTGAAAAACATCGCCAAGATCATCGGTGCTGGTCCATTGATGGTCATCGATACGGAAGTACTGGGAGCACAGAGATCAAAACCATCATAAAGTTTCTTCATGTCATCCAGCGTGCATATGCTGACGCCGCTCTCTCCGACCTTTCCATAAATGTCAGGTCTGCGATCAGGATCTTCTCCATAGAGCGTTACCGAATCAAATGCTGTCGAAAGTCGATGTACTTCTTCACCTTTGCAGAGGTAATGAAAACGCGCATTGGTTTTTTCAGGAGGTCCTTCACCTGCGAACATTCTTTTTGGATGTTCATCCCGTCTACGGAAGGGATAGACTCCAGCCGTAAAAGGGAAATGCCCTGGAAGATTTTCTAACTGCAACCAACGGGCAAGGTCCCCCATCCCCTCAAATCGTGGAAGGGAAACTCTGGGAAGTTTCGTGCCAGCAAGTGTCTCGACATGAAGCGGCTCCCGGATTTCACGATCTCTAACCTTGAAGATCAATTCTGATCCTGAATAGTCTTCACGGACACCTGGCCATTCTTGGATCAGCCGACGAACATCCGCAGAGAGTCCTTCCTCCATTTGCCGAGCTTTTTTCGACAAAGGTTCACCCTGGTCGGGGTCCAGCAACTCTGAGCTTCGGTCGAGAGCCTCGATGTCTCGTAGTTTTTGGGAACTATCTTCGACGTTGCGATGAAACTCCTGGACTGCCTGGATGATATCGAGCAGATACCCACTTCGATCTGCGGGGATCACTGCCGGGCGATCATCTCCAGAAACACTGAGCCGCGATGGTGGAATCCGCCAGGTGTCATCTTTTTCTCCCAAATGACCCAGAAGATATCGATAAAAACCTTCGACACCTGCGTCATTGAAGTGGCTCGCCACCGTTCCAAAGATCGGCAGATCTTCATCTGCGACTTCATGATCGAAGATTTTCCTGCTTCTTCGGTACTGCTTGCGGATATCCCGGATCGCATCCCTGGATCCAGCCCTGTCCGACTTGTTGAGTACGATGGCATCGGCGAAGTCGATCATATCGATCTTCTCCAGTTGGCTGGCTGCCCCGTACTCCGGAGTCATGACGTAGACGGATAGATCCGCTATTTCCGTGACTCTGCTATCCCCCTGACCTATTCCGGAGGTTTCGAGCAGAACCAGATCAAAATCTTCCTGACTGACCTCACGGATCGCTCCAAGAATTGCTTCCGGAACCTCCACTCCGCTGGAGCGCGTCGCCAACGATCGAACGTATGCCCTCGGGTGATCACAACTGTTGATCCTGATCCTGTCGCCGAGAAGGGCACCGCCTGTCCGACGCTTGGTTGGGTCAACACTGACAATGGCAAATCGCCGTTCAGGGAAGTCCTGTAGAAATCTCCGCAGGAGTTCATCGGTAAGCGAAGACTTTCCTGCTCCTCCGGTACCTGTCAGCCCGATCACCGGGAGCAGTTGATCCCCGGTATCCGATGACTCACCCAACTCAATTTGTGTGATCCTTTGTGGAAGACGATCTCCACGACTTGATTCGCCATCGAACTTCCCACAACGCGCAAGCATATCTTGCGCCATGCCCTCAAGGCCAAGGTCTCTACCTTCTTCCGGCGAGTAGATGCGCTCAATGCCGTAGTCGTGCAGCGATTCAATTTCTTCTGGCACGATCACACCACCACCACCGCCGAAAACTTTGATCCATGGCGCTCCTTTTTCCTGGAGCAGATCGTGCATATACCTGAAGAACTCATTGTGCCCACCCTGATAGGAGGAGACTGCGATGCCATCCGCGTCTTCCTGAATGGCGGTGTTGACAATTTCTTCAGCACTACGATTGTGACCCAGATGAATGACTTCTGCGCCTTGGTCTTGGAGAACCCGCCGAATAATGTTGATGGATGCATCATGGCCATCAAACAGGCTTGCTGCCGTAACAAAACGGGCGGGACGCATGGATCCTCCTGGTCCTTGGATGATTACTCTGCGGGAATCAAGACGATTCCACCTCATCTATCATCGAAGGATTGCTGTGGAAGTTCAAGTCGAGCCGGAGTGGAATTCGCAATTCAATTGATACTGGAACAGTGCTGGAAGGCAGAATTCAGGCTTCGTTGCGTTCTTCGTGCCTGGAGCCGTTGTAACCAAGGAATTTTTCTTTGCCGTCAATCAGGGTCTTCAGGTGAACGGGGCGGCCCCATAATCGTTCAACGTTTTCGAGAGTTCGCCGCGCATAATCCAACTTTAGCGGGGTTCCGGTCCACTGGTGCTCCAGCAACAGCTCTCCCCGGTTCCCGAAGTTTCCTTCAGTCACGTGAATTTGCGGACGACCTGAATTGGCCAATTGGTCCAACAAGCGACCCTTGACCTCCAAAAAATCACGGCTCTCAAGGACGTACTGAGTTTGGGACCGGTCAAATTTGTAAGTGTACAGGTTTTGTCGGACAGCAAATTCTTCAGTCAAAAACTCATCGATAAAAGTGATGTCATTGTGAGTGGATCGGACGGAGTAGATCTTTTCCATACCTTTTTGATGACCCAGATCCCAATCGACTTTGCCGTGAGCATCGCTGCACGAATCCCACTCTGGGCCGTGTTGACCGGTATTCCAACGCCGCTCGATGTCCCTGAACAATTCGATTCCCAACTTATAGGGATTCAATTTCCCTGATCCTCCACCCATGGTCCCTGCATGGTGGTCTGCATAATCCACCAACTCACTGGAATCCAGGATCCCACCAGTCATGATTCTTGAATGCCAGAATGAGGCCCAGCCTTCATTCATGATCTTTGTCATCCCCTGGGGAGCGAAGTAGTAAGCCTCATCCCGAACAATCGACAGGATATCCCGTTGCCATGAACGAAGTTTTCCATAATGCAGGAGAAAGAGGAGTACGTCTTTTTGGGGATCCTCCGGGAAGTTTTCTGTCTTCTCGATTTTTTCAAGGATCTCCTGCTTTTCTCGCTCGATTACTTCAGGAGGGTTAATGAAACCCTCCATGTAAGCGCGGGTGGATATTCTTCTCCCCTGCGCTTCCTGCCGCTCCTTGTCTCTCTGCTCTTCAGAGACTGTTTTTTTCTGTGAAAAGTATGGAGAGTGGATGTCGATCAAGTTCTCAACGGACAAGCATACGTCTATGAACTGCTCAACGGTATCCTTGCCATGTTCATCGATGTGACGATTAATTCTGACTGCATGGTTTGCAATAGAATCGACCATTTGACGATTTGTCTTGCCAAACCAGGCATTATTCTTGAAGAAATCACTGTGCCCGTAGACATGTGACATCACCAATTTTTGATCCACCAGTGGATTGCAGCGCATGAGGTAGGCGTAGCAAGGGTCGTTGTTGATCACCAACTCATAGATCTTTGCCAAGCCGTATGAGTATTGCTTTTGCAGCTCCTCGAATTGCATTCCCCAACGCCAGTGGGGATACCTGACCGGAAAACCACCGTAGGCTGCAATCATGTTCATTTCATCATAGTCGACCATTTCAAAGAGGACTTCGAAGAAATCGAGCCCCGAATCAACGGCTACCTGACGAATCGTATCCTTCCACTCCAATAATTCTGGAGTCAGGTCACGATCATGAAACATGTCAGTGCCCCTTTCCCAGAAAAGTTTTGATGGAGGGTAGGATTTCATCCCTAGAATTGATTTCAGACAACAGCACTTTTTCGTTGTCTTGGTATGCCTGTCGCAGGTCCTTGATGAACTGCCCACTGCCATAGGCACTTTTGACTTGGCCATAACAGAATACGTTCACAGCAGGGAGCAATCCCTTATTGAGAAGATTCAAGCATTGGGCTGTGTCATCTCCGCCCCAGTTATCACCGTCTGAAAAATGAAACAGATAGACATTCCACTCTTCAGGCGAGAACTCCTTGTGGATCAAATCTCCTGCAAGGGTGTATGCACTGGAAATCTTGGTTCCACCCGACTCTCGAATGTGAAAAAAGGTATGCGCATCGACCACTTTTGCTTTTGCATCGTGGATGATGTATCTCGTTTCCAGATTTTCATATTGACTGCGCAGCCACGTATCGAGCCAGAAGGATTCGATTCTGACGATCTCCTTCTGTTCATTTCCCATCGATCCCGAGACATCCATCATGTAAAGAATGACCGCATTCGACTGCGGGACCTTGGTGGTGTTCCATGACCGATATCGTCGGTCTTCTCTGTTTGGAACGACAACAGGATTCTCCGCACTGTACGAACCCGAGGCGATCTGCCTCCTCAGTGCCTGCTTAAATGTCCTGCGAAAATGCCGCAATGATTCAGGGCCATTGCAGGTGATCCCGGTGTACTTGTCTTTTTCGACGAGGATGCTGCTACTACCTCTCGGTTCGATATTGGGCAACTCCAACTCTTCACCGAGAATTTCAGCGAGTTCTTCAAGATCCACATCCACTTCCAGGATGTGTTCTCCCGGTTGATCACCCGCTTCCGGACCTGGTTCAGCATGCTCGGCTCCGAGGGGATCTCCTTCTTCACCTTCACCCTGACCCACGCCACCCTGTTCTGCTTGGCCAAATCGGAAGTTTGGTAAGTCGATCTGTGGAAGGGGAACGCTGACAGATTTCTTCCCCTGGCGAGCAATCAACTCACCCTGGGAAACGTACTGCTTCAGGTTCTCCCTGATTTTGCCCCGGACAATTTTCCGAAAGCGATTGGTATCAGGATCGATCTTGCGCATGTGCATGACCTCTCATGATCAGGTCGCTTCTTTGGAATCGCCTCGTGCAAAAATGCTGGAAACGTAATTCAAAACGTCAGTGGCACTGTCTTCGTTGTACCCGTATTGCTCGATCAGGCGAGTTTTAACGACATCGATCTTCGCTTGGGACTCTTTGTCGATCACATCAGAAACCAGCGAAGTCAACTTGATCGTATCCTTCTTGTCTTCGAAGAGCTTCATTTCCAGAGCTCGTTGAAGCCTCGCATTGGTCGAGTAATCAAACTGCTTGTTTTCGACTGCGAGGGCCCCGATGTAGTTCATGATTTCTCTGCGGAAATCATCCTTGCGACTATCCGGGATATCGATCTTCTCCTCGATGGATCTCAGAAGTCTCTCATCCGGATCCTCAGACTGTCCGGTGTAGGGGTTCTTGACCTTCTCCCTCTGGGTGTATGCCTTGACGTTATCTATGTAGTTGGAGCACAACTTCTGAATTGCTTCTTCATCGGCACTGATGGCACGCTGAACTTCATTCTTGACGATGTCTTCGTACTCGGACTTGACGACAGACAGCAATTCCCGATACCGCTGACGAACCTCTTCCGAAGAAATCAGGCTGTGGTGCTTGAGGCCTTCATCGATCTCATTGAGAACCATGAAGGGATTCACATAACTGTAATCAGACACGAGTGCGTTGGAGATCTTGTCCTGAATGTATCGAGGTGAAATCCCCTCCAGCCCTTCCCGCTGAGCTTCGTCCCGAAGTTCTTTGACATTTTCCTCGGTGAACCCCGACATCGTCTTGCCGTCATACAACTTCATTTTTTGGGCGAGAGTGATCTGGGCATTTTTTGGCTCTTCGAGACGGGTCAATACCGACCACATCGCGCACACTTCGAGAGTGTGGGGCGCAACGTGCTGCTTGATTTCTTTCGTCGAGTAATCTTTGCGGTAGATTCTCACTTCATCCTGAAGTGTGGTGTTGTATGGGATATCGATCTTTACGGTTCGATCGCGGAATGCCTCCATCAACTCGTTGTTCTGAAGTTTCCGGTATTCCGGTTCATTGGTGTGGCCAATGATTACTTCGTCGATGGCTGTCTGCGAGAACCTCTTGGGCTTGATCGACTGCTCCTGGCTCGCCCCCAACAGGTCGTAGAGGAATGCCACGTCCAGCTTGAGTACCTCGATAAATTCGATGATACCCCTGTTTGCCACATTGAATTCACCGTCGAAATTGAATGCCCGGGGATCAGACTCTGAACCATACTCTGCAATCTTCCGGTAGTTGATGTCCCCGGTCAGTTCAGTGGAGTCCTGATTCTTCTCGTCCTTGGGTTGGAAGGTGCCGATTCCGACACGATCCTCCTCCGACATGACGAGTCTCCTGACCCGTACATGCTGGATCATTTGATCCCATTTGCCGTCGTATTTTTGCATGTAGTGATTGTAGTACCAGCGGCTGAAGGGACAGAGACTGCCCTTCATGACGATCGGATAGCGAACATCGGAATCCGCGCTGATTTTCCCCACGACATCTTCACGGGCCTCTTCCGGAATGAGATAGAAGGGATCCTCATTCATCGGTGAGTCAACCCAGTTCCCCTTCTCGTCTTCCCATTGGAATGTGTACAAGGCACCTTCCGGAGTACGGCTGTACCTTTCGAGCCCACGCTTGAGCAGGCTGACGATGGTGCTCTTTGCTGATCCCACTGGGCCGTGCAACAACAGCACCCGCTTCTCGGTTCCGAGATTATGGGCAGCGGATTTGAAAAAGCTGACTAACTGCTGAATCGGCTGATCGAGACCAAAGACGGCATTTTCTCCGTCGTTGTCGGGATCGTCGAAAAACCTCCAGTGAACGTCATCACGAGCGTTCAACTGCGTGGATGCTTCACTGCCGTAGGACACGATCATGTCGTGAACACGCTGAAAAGAGGTTCGCAGGACATCCGGGTTCCTGGCAGCGATCGACATGTACTCATCGAAGGTGCCGGTCCAGTTGAGCTCCCGGAACCTTTCTGATTCCATGTTTTGGCGAATCAGATCGTAAAAATTAAAATGCTCGTTCATGGGTTCCTCCACCTCCAAACATCGGCTGTTTGATGGCGATTCTTTAGTCCAATACGACCCCGCCGGGACGCCCCCGGGGATCCGAAGTGAGGACGGCTGAACCCATCCCCCTAATTCCCGCTGCCGAGGATGGCGAAATTTTGCTTTTCCTGCAACAGTAGTGACGAAATCGGGGCCAATTCAGTTCCGCAGGTCGCTTCCTGAGGCAGCAAAAAAGCGGCAGTGCCCCACAGGGGCCCTGCCGCTCCACTTCGTATGTTCCGAAAAAGTTCGCTGTCAGTCCTTGACCGTAAAATCAGCATCCACGACTTCATCCCCTCCGGAGGAGCCTCCTGGAGCCGATCCCGGCCCTCCAGCTCCACCCGGCGGTGGCTGCTGCTGAGTTTGCTGCTCAGCCTGCTCCTTCGAGGAATCTTCGTACATTCGTCGAGCCAGATCGTGGGAAGCAGCATTCAAGGCTTCGATGGCAGTCCGAATCGAATCCGCGGTGGCGTCAGGAGCATCCTTCGCTTCCTTCAGCGCCTCGACGGCTTCTCGAATCTTCTCCTCTTCACCATCTTCCAGCTTGTCTGCGTAATCCTTGAGGCTGGTTTCGCTGGCATAACAAGCTTGGTCCGCTTCATTGCGCAGGTCCACCAGTTCGCGGGCGGTCTTGTCCTCGTCAGCGTACTTCTCTGCCTCCTGGCGCATCCTTTCGACTTCATCTTCACTCAATCCGGAAGAAGAAGTGATCTTGATGCTGTGCTCCTTGCCGGTACCCAGGTCCTTGGCAGACACTTCAAGAATTCCGTTGGTATCGATGTCAAAGGAGACTTCGATTTGCGGCTTTCCACGGGGCGCAGCAGGTATGCCATCCAACTGAAACTTGCCAAGGGTCCTGTTGTCCTTGGCCATTTCTCGCTCTCCCTGCAGAACGTGAATGTCGACTGCAGGTTGATTATCGGCAGCGGTGGAGAATACCTGCTTCTTGCCGGTGGGAATCGATGTGTTGCGCTCAATCAACTTGGTGCTGACACCGCCCAATGTCTCGATTCCAAGACTGAGAGGGGTCACATCCAGTAGAAGTACATCATTGAGTTTTTCATCACCGGAAAGAATTCCACCCTGGATCGCCGCGCCCATGGCAACGACTTCATCCGGATTCACCGAGCGGTTCGGCTCTTGGCTAAAGATCTTCTTTACGACCTCTTGTATGGCAGGGATTCGCGTCGAACCACCCACCAGGATGACCGCATCAACTTCGCTCGCATTAAGTCCGGCGTCAGACAGGGCCAATTCACATGGCTTGCGTGTTTTTTCGATGAGAGCGCGGGCCTGCTCCTCAAAAGTCGCACGGGTGATCGCCATCTGAAGGTGCTTGGGCCCACTGGCATCGGCAGTCACAAAGGGCAAATTGATTTCAGTTTCAGCCCTGCTCGAAAGTTCACACTTTGCTTTCTCGGCAGCCTCTTTCAGTCGCTGCAGTGCCATCAAGTCCTTACGCAGGTCGATGCCTTGCTCCTTTTGGAAGGAATCTGCAATGCTGTGGATCAGAACTTCATCAAAATCGTCACCACCCAATTGCGTATCCCCGTTTGTAGAGAGAACCTTGAACAGTCCTTCGTCCACTTCCAGGATGGATATGTCAAAGGTTCCCCCACCCAAATCAAAGACAGCAATCTTTTCGCTGCCCTTCTTGTCGAGTCCGTAAGCGAGTGAAGCAGCGGTCGGCTCATTGATGATGCGCTTGATGTCTAGACCGGCAATTCTTCCGGCGTCCTTTGTCGCTTGGCGCTGGCTGTCGTTGAAGTATGCGGGCACGGTGACCACTGCATCCGTCACCTGCTCACCCAGATACTCCTCTGCGGTACTTTTCAGCTCCTGCAGAATCAGCGCAGAAATCTCCGGAGGTGAATACTCCTTGCCCTGCAATTGAACCTTTACGAGGTCATTTGCCCCGCCGGTAATCTTGTAGGGAATCAGATCCGCTTCCTTGTTCAACTCCTCATGGCGACGTCCCATGAATCTCTTGATGGAGAAGACTGTGTTCTCAGGATTGGTCACCGCCTGGCGTTTGGCTGTCTGCCCCACCAGACGATCTCCCGACTCGGTGAAGGCGACCACGGACGGTGTCACGCGGTTTCCATCCCGGTTGGGAATCACGGTCGGCTCTCCGCCTTCCATCACGGAAACCACCGAGTTCGTGGTTCCGAGGTCAATTCCAATGATTTTGCCCATTTCAGGCTCCCTTCTCGAACCGGGTCTTTGGGATCCCGGTTTCCGCCAATTTCATGGCAAAGAGCGTTCCAATCGGGGGCGAAGAGAGGTGGAAGAGCGCAATTTTGGCAGGAATCTCGAATTTCTGGGGGATGAGGTGGCCTGCTAATTTTATCCGAACTGCCAATATGGCGCACAGATGAGGGGGATCGAATCGATCCTGTCTAATTGGCAGCCTTTTCCCCTGGCTCCCGGAGTCCATATTCGTCGATTTTGCGATAGAGGGTGCGCTCTCCGATTCCGAGAATCTCTGCAGCCTTTCGCCGATTTCCCTCCACCATCAACAGCGTGTTGCGGATCAACTCTCGTTCCAGTTCCTGAATGGTGGTCCCCACGGGGAATCCTGAGACACCCGCACCAATCCCATCAGGGCGAATGTGGCCCGGAAGATCCTCCACTTCCAAAACCTTGCCGGGGCAGGTGACCACCATGTTTTCGATGGCATTTTTCAACTCCCGAACATTTCCAGGCCAGGAATAACCCGTGAGAATGCGCAGCGCATCGCGGGAAATGCCGTCGATGGGTTTGTCGTGGACACGTGTGTATTCATCGAGAAAGTGGTTCACCAGCAGTGGAATATCGACCGCGCGATCACGCAGCGGAGGGATCTCAATCGTCACGACATTGATTCGATAGAAGAGATCCTCTCGAAACTTCTCCTCTGCAATTCTCTCGCGAAGATCCCGATGGGTGGCACAGATCAATCGTACGTCCGTCGTGACCGGATCATTCGATCCCATGCGAACGACTTCTCCCTCTTCAAGAACTCGGAGCAGCTTGACTTGAACAGAGGTCGGAATATCCCCGACTTCGTCGAGAAACAGGGTTCCACCATCCGCATGCTCAAAGCGTCCCTTGCGCAGAGTGGATGCTCCGGTGAATGCTCCGCGCTCATGTCCGAACAATTCACTCTCAAGAACTCCCTCGCCCAATGCTGCACAATTCAGAGGCACAAAGACGTTGTTCTTTCTGCGGCTGTTGGCGTGGATCGCCTTTGCAATCAACTCCTTGCCGGTACCACTTTCTCCAAGAATGAGGACTGAAGCATCCGTCTGTGCCACTTGCTGCATCTTTTGGACGATGGCATGCATGGCATGACTCGAACCGATGATCCCTTCAAAGCCGAAGCGATCATCGATGGTTCTCTCCAGTTCCTCGGCTCTGCGCTTAAGCGCTGCCCCTTCGAGAGCTCGATCGACACGGATCCTCAGACCTGCGAGATCCACAGGTTTGCGCAAGTAATCGACAGCCCCAAGTTGCATCGCCTCGACGGCTGTTTCCACGGTTCCATGTCCTGTGACAACGACTACCGCGATAAATGGATCGATGGCTTGTGCCTCACGAATCAAGTCCAAACCATCTCGATCACCAAGGACAAGATCGGTGATCACAATGTCCGCACCATTTTCGCGAAGCAAGTTTCGAGCCTCTTCGATGGTGGTTGCCACGAAGCAGTCATGCCCCACGGAGATTAGGGCATCCGACAGGATCTCGGCGTGGGCTGCCTGATCATCGACGACGATGATCCGCGCCTTTTCGATTTTCCTGTCACCGGTGCTATCGCTCATGATTCAAGTTCCTCAGCGGGGAGCACGATGGAGAATCTGCTTCCCTGTTCAGGTTCACTTTCGACCAATATGGTACCTCCGTGAAGTCTGACAATACGCAAGGTCGTCGGCAATCCCAAACCTGTGCCTCCTTCAGTCGTCGACACGTAGGGGCGAAAGATGCGAGGAATCGCCTCTTCCGTGATCCCCAGTCCCGTATCGGTGACCTCGATCACCACTGCAGGATAGCCACGATAACTGGTTTCCAAAACCCTGACCAAGAGTTCTCCGCCATCGGGCATCGCTGAACAACCATTGATAATCAGATTGAGGATGGCTTGATGAAGCATCGCTTCATCACCCGCTACCTGACTCACATTCCCCGGTTGAAAGAGAACGCTGACACCATCCAATTCGATGGCTTCCCTGTTTCTGGAGATGACCTCCTCCACCAGACGACTTACGTCGATGGAATCCCGATCCATCTTTTGGGGGCGAGTCAGTTGCAAAAAAGAGGAGATGATTTTTTCGATGCGCTGGATCTCGGATTGCATCATTTCCAGACGTCTCACAGTCCTCTGCTCACGTGGCGATTCCGGTTCCCCGAGTTCTTCGATGATGAGTTGGGAAGAAATGTTGAGTGTGGATAGCGGATTCTTCACCTCATGGACCAACATGCCCGCAAGGCTTGCAACATCCTGTTCCCAGTTCCCTAGTTGACTGGCATCGAAGGCAGTCACAGCTGTGCTGTTACCCTTCTTCATCCTCTCCGGAGTCCTCTCCGGAGGATTCTTCACCCGGCTTGGGCCGGTAGAGTTTGTATCGGCAACTGCGGATTTTTACCGCATCGTCCGGTCGCAAAAGAACCGCAACTCCACCCATGGGAAAGTAAGGTCTCGTATCGTCATCGAGTGGATCGAGGGTATCGAGATCGGTCATCTTGATCAAACCTTCCCGCAGTTCGATTCTCACCTTTAACCATTCACCCTCTTCGGTTTCAAAACTGTGAGTATCGTAATTTTTGACAGCGCGACCTGGGCGAGTTCCTGCCGTAATTCCCAAATTGATCTCGCTGCCAGATACCAGCTGGATCTCCATCTCAATGGTGTACTCTTCCCAGGTGTCCTCACCGATCTCCAATTGCGCAGGTCCGGCGGAGTTGTTGTTGCCAACGATTTCCCCGCCTTCTTCAGTCCATACTTCCGCATCGGGATCGGAAGCGGAAGCCCTGAATGCCGACAGGTAACTGTCAATCTCCAACTCGACCCACTCGACAGCGAGTTCCGCTTCACGGGCCACCCGCTTTTCCTCGTAGATCGTGAGATAATCCCGAATCGTTTCCTGGACTTCCTTGTACTCATCAGTGCCCTTGTAATCATCCGAGTAAGAAGCCAGCAATCCGATCGCCTTTGCCAACTCCTCTTGGCGCTTGAAAGCCCTTGCCCTGCGGGTGATTCGATCGAAATCCACTTCCGCACGCTGTCGCAAAGCCACTTCTTCAACCAAAGTCTCCCAGCCCTTGTGGGCAGGGGTATTCGCATAAGTTCCTTCGGGATCAAAACCCTCCAGAACCCTTTCCGCCTCTAGGGGATCTCCGCTGGCCACCAACGCTTCGACCCGCTCTCTCAATCGATCGAGATCGGATTGGGCCTGAGTCTCCCTGACCTTGATTTGGTCTTCCAAAGCCTGCTTCGCTCTGCTGTGGAGGGAGGTTCCTTCGGTGGCATAGACCAGATTCTCAAGATTCTCGATCCACTCCTCGTTGCGATCAGGATATTGGCGAATCGCATTGAGAATCTTGTTGTAGCTGGACTGGAGTTGCTCAAGGCGCATCTCCTCCTGAATTTTTGCGATCTCCGCAGCAGACAGAGGTTCCGGCTCGAACACCTCCGGCGCAGGTTGGTTTCCTCCTCCGCACCCCAATATCGTTGCGATGAAGGGAGCAAACAGAAGAGTCAGGATCAAAAATCCCGACACCCGCAGTAGTCCACGACATTGACGAACCCGGCGATGACAACCTTGAGGTCGGTTTCGAAATCGATCGGATTGTGAAGACTTTTGTCGTTCAAGCACTACCACAGCTCCTCTTCCGAACTTGGTTATGGAGTCGATTCAGGCGGGACCCTTGGCGGGGTCACCCAGCAGATCTGAACAAACTTCCACCAATTGGGACACGACCCCTTCTTCGGTCCCCTCGATTCTGCAACCAGCCGCTCTCGCGTGCCCTCCGCCGCCAAAGCGGGTGGCAATCGCATGGACGGAAATATCACCCCGGGATCGCAGACTTACTTTATAACGCATAGGACCCACTTCAACGACGAGAAAGACAATCTCTGTCCCTTTGACCTGCCCCAGCGAATCCACGAATCCGTCCAGATCCTCCATGCTGACTCCCCTGAAAGAGCGAATCTCCTCAGTGAACACCGAATAGAGGACTCTTCCTCCGAGGGTCAGGACACTGCGGTTGAGCAGATCCCCGAGAGCCAGAGTTCTTTCATGGGAGAAGGATTGGAAAATCCGATTATAGACCGGGTCTGGTTCGACACCCATCGCGACCAGTTTTGCTGCTGCGCCATAGGCGATAGATCCCGCATTGGAATGACGAAACCATCCGGTATCGGTCGCTAGGGAAACAAAGAGGGACTCCGCCGTTTTCAGATCGAGATCGACGCCGATCTTCTCATAGACTTCGAGCACCAGATTCCCTGTTGCCGGAGATCCTGGCTCGCACCAGATGGCAGCAAAGTAATCGGTCGCGCCTTCAAGATGATGATCGATGCACACTTTGGGAATCTTGGCTGCCGTCACTGCGGGTTCCATCAACCCCAAGCGATCGGGGGCTGAGGTATCGACGACGACGATCAGGTCTGCCGCGGCCACCAGTGCCTCTGGATCCAAATCGGGATTTTCCGAGAGGACTTCGGCGACCCCATCGTGGTCGATGAAGGCGAGTTTTTCGGGAACCGGATGAGTCAGGATCGTTCTCGGTGACTTGCCGAGACTCCGCAGCATCCGGTGCACCGCCACCGCCGAGCCCATGGCGTCTCCATCGGGGTAAATATGCGAGAGAATCAGCGGTTTCTGGCAATTTTCGAGAGCATTCACCAAATTCGCAGGGATCTCCCCCGGTGACCACGAATACTCGTCTGCAGTCATGGGACTCCTCCTTGAGGAAATTGCAATTTCGCAATATCATTCAAGGGATCCAATCCACCAAGAGGTGGCCAAGATCCCCATGTGGGCTCAGCCCATGTTGTACAACGGAGCCCGGTTCAGAACCAGAGGATCGCCAACGGAACTCGTCTTCGAGAATCCCCATCCGGACTATGAGTGATCACCCCGTTCGCGAGTCGGCTCTTTGAAAGCGGACTGCCTCAAATTTGGAGTTGATATGAAAATCGGCCGCAAAATATTAAATCTTCGACGAGACCGCGGAGTGGCCCAACGCTCCCTTGCAGAAATGACCTCCGTCACACCAAGTGCCCTCTCGCGGATTGAAGCGGGAATTCACCAACCGAAAGGCCCTGTGGCCCTTCGCATCGCTCGGGTACTCGGAGTCTCTGCAGACTACATCCTCGATGAATCAGCCCCCTATCCCCCGCCCTTGGAAGCACTGCTGGAAGCAGAGATTCCTGAGGAGTCACTGGTGGTCGAAAATCTCAACATCCAGGAAAAGAACCTGGTCGACACTTACCGGACTATGGGGCCTGAGGAGAAGGAAACCTTGCGAGAACTCCTGACCATCTGCAATCAGAACATGGGGCAACTCAGAAAACTGATCATCGAAACGGGCCTGCTTGACCCGAGGGACAAGAAGGCCCGGAACATATCACGCTGAAAAATCGCCTCTCAGGCGAGGCTGAGCATCCCGGCGATCTCCTGCTGCCCTTCCTGAACGGCGGCAGCTGAAGTTTGCAATGCTTCGCGATCAGTTTCGCTCAGTTCAACTTCAAGAATTTTTTCAACCCCATCGGAACCCAGCACGACGGGAACTCCGACCCATGTATTTTCGATTCCGTATTGACCATTGAGAAGGGCGCAACTCGGTAACACCCTCTTCTGGTCGAGGAGAATCGACTCTGCCATCGCCACTGCAGCAGCACTGGGAGCGTAGTAAGCGCTTCCCGTCTTGAGCAGTTTGACAATTTCGGCACCACCATGGCGGGTCCTATCGACCAATTCCTGAAGCCGATCAGCAGCGATCAACTGCTGAACGGGGATTCCACTAACCGATGCGGTGGATGTCAGGGGGACCATGCTGTCTCCATGTCCGCCGAGAACCATCGCCTGAATGTCCTTGGGAGAGCAGCCCAGTTCCATGGCGATAAACGCACGGTAGCGAGCGGTGTCGAGGACTCCGGCCATACCGACAACCTTGTTGCTGGGAAGTCCGGAAACTTGATGTGCAACAAAGCACATCACGTCCAAGGGATTTGAAACCACGACAAGGGTTGCATCAGGAGCGACATCCATGATTCCCGCAACGACCTTCTGCTGAATCTCACCATTGACCTTGAGGAGATCGGATCGATCCATTCCAGGCTTTCTCGGCATGCCGGCAGTGATCACAACCAACTCTGCCCCTGCAAGATCAGCGTAGTCATTGGTCCCGTAGACTCCCGCCTCGTAGCCGCAGACGGGAGCAGCCTGAGCCAAATCCAACGCCTTGCCCTGAGGCATTCCCTCGACAATGTCAAACAGCACCACATCTCCGAGTTCTTTCTCTGCGATGCGTTGGGCTGTGGTAGAGCCGACGAACCCTCCGCCGATCACTCCAATTTTTCGCCGTGCCATCTCAACCTTCTCTCTTTTGTCTCTGTGCTAATTTTTATTCTATGTCATCCATCAGGAGTTTTGCGCAGAAAGCACCTCGGAGAGGGTCTGACCAATCCCCGCCGGTGAATCTGCTACGTGTACTCCAGCGGATTTCAGAGCTGCCACCTTTTCACCCGCTGTACCTTTGCCGCCACTGACGATCGCACCCGCATGTCCCATCCGGCGACCCGGAGGTGCTGTGCGACCTGCAATGAAACCGACAACAGGCTTTTTAACTTCGGCGGCAATGTATTCTGCAGCCTCTTCCTCAGCGGTTCCGCCAATCTCTCCCACCATGACGATCGACTCGGTTGCAGGATCGTCATTGAAGAGCTTCAAAACGTCGAGGAATGTCGTCCCGATAATGGGATCTCCTCCGATTCCGACGCAAGTGGTCTGCCCAAACCCCAATTGAGTGGTCTGGTGAACCGCCTCGTAGGTCAATGTACCACTGCGACTGACAACCCCCACTGAACCAGGACGATGAATGAAGCCTGGCATGATGCCCATCTTGCACTCTCCTGGCGTGATGACTCCCGGACAATTCGGCCCCAAAAGGCGTGCTCCTGCGGCTTTCACTGCCGCCTTTGCATTGACCATATCGAGGGTGGGAACTCCCTCAGAGATGCAAACGATGAAAGGGATTCCAGACTCTGCAGCCTCAATCACTGCATCTGCGGCAAACTTGGCAGGGACATAGATGATGCTCGCATTTGCTTCGGTGGCCTCGCGTGCACTGGCAACATCGTCAAAGACCGGCCGATCCAGATGGACAGATCCACCCTTGCCGGGGGTCACTCCACCCACCAGGTTAGTTCCATATTCGATCATCTGTTCTGAATGAAGGGTTCCGTTTTTACCCGTAAATCCCTGAACGATGACTCGTGTATCCGAGTTGATGAGGATGCTCATGCGACCCTCCCCTCAGCAGCGGCCACGGCCTTGATGGCAGCGTCCGAAAGTTCATCTGCGGTAATCACATCGATGCCGGACGATTTGAGGATCTGGTGCCCTTCGGAGACACTGTTTCCTTCCAACCGAACGACGAGGGGTACAGACAGGTTGGTCACCCTTGCAGCTTCCACGATTCCCTCTGCGATGAGATCACAACGAATGATTCCCCCAAAAATGTTGACTAGGATTGCGGCCACATTGGGATCTTCAAGAATAATCTTGAATGCCTCCGTGACCCTTTCGGCTGTGGCGGTCCCTCCCACGTCAAGAAAATTGGCCGGCTCCCCGCCGCGCAACTTAATGATGTCCATCGTCGCCATCGCCAAGCCTGCACCATTGACCATACAGCCGATATTCCCATCCATGCCCACGTAGGACAGATCCCACTCCTCCGCTCGAGCTTCCCGAGGATCCTCCTCAGACAAATCGCGCAGTTTTGCATGTTCAGGGTGTCGGAATTCAGCATTATCATCGAAGTTAATTTTGGCGTCGAGGGCGATCACATCACCACCACCTGTAACAACAAGTGGATTGATCTCAGCCAGGGAACAGTCCTCCTTGACGAACACATCAGCTAATTTGGTCGCCAGTTCCATGAACTGTCGAGCAGTATCACCCTCCATCTCCAATGCGCTGGCCAATCTCTGAAGATCGTCAGTGGAGATCTTTCCAGATCCGGAAATTTGGGCTTTGTGAATCGCTTCGGGACGTTCTGCTGCGACCTCCTCGATATCCACACCACCTTCAGAGCTCACCATCAGAACCGGGCATTCCGCTGCACGATCGATGACGAGTCCACAGTAGATCTCCCTGACGATATCACAGCCTTCCTCGATAAGAAGGGTCGTGACTTCCTTGCCTTCGGGGCCGGTCTGATGGGTCACCAACTGCATTCCAAAAATCGCCCGGATGGCGTCAAGGCACTCTTCGATGGAAGTGGTGACCTTTACTCCTCCACCTTTTCCCCGACCTCCGGCATGGATTTGAGCTTTGACGACCCGTACTCCATCTGCCAATGCATCGGCACCAGAGATCGCCTCTTCAACACTGAAGGCGACTTCACTCTTGGGGACCGGTATGCCGTAACGGGCAAAGATCTGCTTGGCCTGATACTCATGAATCTTCAAGTTTTGCTTCCCTTCGCACAGGCTGAATGAGCCGGATCCTGACTCCCTTGCCCCATGGTGGGATCGATGATCCGAGTGGGCTCAACACGCCCACAGAGGCGCATTTAGCGCCGGCGATCAACAAGAGACTCTGCGGATAACTCTCGGCGTGTATCCCGCAGATACGGCGATGGGGCAGCCTATCCCCCGGGAGAGAAGGGTGCAACGAGACCCGGTACTTCGCCCCTTTGAAAGCAGAAAAACTCTCGCAAGTGGCTCTTGTGGAGGGGCCTGTTATGAAGCCGTGTCAGCTGTCAAAGCGTCTCTGAATCCTTGCCCGGCGTTGCTTCGGGAGTCGAATCAGACCCCTGCCGCAGCCGCGCACGGGCCCTGCGTGAAAGGAAACGCAAATCTTCATTGAGGGACTCTTCCATCTTGGCAGCCTCAAATTCCTGAATCACACGGGAATCATCCCCGACCATCCACGAGATCGCTGCGATCCGTGCTCGAAAGCGACCGATATCCGAGAGGATCCGCTGACGTATCTCTCGCAGCGATCTGTTGTGATCGCGAGTCGAAAAGGGTAACTGGCTATCAAAAGGAAGATTGGTCCGATCGACGACAATCAGTCCCTCTCGATAACGTTTGAGAGCAGCCAATCCCCTGCCGAAGGTTTCTCTCGATTCCTCAAGCATCGCCTTGCGATCAGCTCGAGCCCCAGTACTCACCAGAGCCTCATCGTATTGAATTTGGCCAAGTTCATACCAAGCGACCGAATAGTTCGGGTCCAACTGGACCGCTTTTCGGAGTGCACCGCGCGCCTTTCCCAGATCAAATGCGAGAGAATAAATTTTCCCAATGTGATAGTAGCATGCTCGCTCATTGACGAGGTCTCCGCTGCCAGGCTTTCGCCCCAACGCCTTAGAAAAAGACTCAAGGGCTTTGTCGAAATTGGATCGCTTCTGGTAGAGAAGAACTCCCAGACTGACGTATGGTCCCATGGCACTTGGATCAGCGAGGATCGCCTCCTCATAGAATCGCTCAGCCGTATCGATGCGATCATCCGCAAGTGCAACAAGGCCCTTTTTCCACAGGTCGGATGATCTCTTACGTTCGACGGTATCGGTTCGGCCTTCCATGGCAGCAACCGTGATGCTTTCGATTTTCGACCGATGGGTAATCCACCACTCAGACCAGCGAGATATCGCTTCCTGACGCTGCTCGGGAGTCCCCTCGGCATCGTATCCAAAAGTTTCGCCGGTGTACTCGGCCAACTTCTTGGCTGCGAGACTCCGTGCGGCAACCTCATCCAGTTTGAGTGCTTCGAGGAGTGTGGATAAACCGATATAGATTCCGTTCTCTCCCAATGCAATCGCCAGGGCCAACTGTGCTTTCCCCTCGGAAACCTGCCACGCCTTGACCAACTCACCGATACTGTGCGTTCTTTGAAGGATATCGATGGAGAAGGATCGAATTTCCGCACTCTGTCCGTCATCGAGAAGCAACAATCCGAGCAGTGGATACAAATCTGACCCATTCTCCAATAGTACTTCCCTCAGCAGGTTTATCTGATCCATAGGATTGCCACTGGCCAATGAGTCCAGAAATCCCGGATGTGATTCAGAAATGCCAGCAGGCAATGCCATCCGAAAACTTTCCTCCAGTTGCAACTTGCGCAACTGGGGATGAAGCTCTTTTTCAAGTTCTTCTTGTAATGCTCCAGAAGCAAAAAAGCCTGCAGATCTGACGAAATCAACGCCGTCCTTTTTGGCCAGGGGATCGCCATCACGAATGCCATTGAGCGCTTTCGTCAGCCGATCATTGAATCCTTTACGAATACAAAATCGATCATCACTTGTCGTGCCATCGGGCAGGATTGTTCTGAGGATTTCAGAGTCCTTATATCGGGCGCTTCCCAATTTGAATTTGGCAACCCATTCGCGCGTACCGGGATCAAAACTAACATCTCCACCAACTTCATTGCCGCTCTGCAGGACGAGTAAGATGCCTCCCTCATCCTTTTCTTCCAGATCCTTGGAACTCCAGCCGAGGACATCCCGCTTGAGGATCAGTTTTGTCCCCATTCGACTGCTCAACTCCAGATACTCGTTGCCCAAATCGTAGATGCGCCCTTCTACGGATTTTCCATCCAACAGCCGAATCCTGACCTGTGCCTCGGAAGTGTCGGGAAAGATGAAGAAGAGAAGGGTGATCACGAGAAATGAATGGTAAACAGGCTTCATGAGTGGGCGATTCGAGGAATTCCACCAAATGAGACTTTTGGGCGACAAGGAGTCCTCCTTAGAGGGGCAGTTCATTTTTTCCAACCGCTGATTGTCCCCTTATCCCACGTTTCCTGCAAGACCCACCATGGGTTGCAAGGAGCACCTGGAGAGTAGAGACTCACCGTAGGACGGTGAAATGACACCGGAAAGGGGACATCCTTGAGTCAACGCACGCTGGAATCACTGAATCGGGGCGACCGCATCGAAGGGGTATACCTCGTTGAAGATGCGAGCCTCAAAACTGCCAGAAACGGAAAATTCTTTATTCCCATGACCCTCAGGGATCGAACTGCCAGTGTCAAAGCGATGCGGTGGGAGAGCAGTCAGGAAGAATTTCGGGAAATTCAGAAACGCCCATTCCTTCGAATCCAGGGACGAGTTGAGGAATACCAGGGGTCACCACAGGTGATCGTCGATTCTCTCGATCCCATGTCTGCCGAAGAAGCGGGGCTCGAAGCCACCGAGTTTCTTCCCCGAACAAAACATGACATTGGTGAATTGGAGAGAGAATTGGAGGAGCGGGTTGCCGCACTTCAAAACAGCGATGTCCGTCAAATCGTAGTCAATATTCTTGCAAGGCCGGGTTTGCGGGATCGGCTGAGGTTGTCTCCGGCAGGAAAAACGATGCATCACGCCTATATCGGAGGACTGCTCGAACATGTCATTTCCCTTGTGCAACTTGCAGACAAGGTGTGTGACCATTACTCGTGGCTCGATCGCGACATTCTCATTGCAGGTGTACTGCTCCATGACATCGCCAAGACAGAGGAAATGGGCATCGATAACGGATTCTCATACACTGCGGAAGGCCAACTCCTGGGACACATCGTCATGTGCTGCAATTGGATTCATGAGGCCGCAAGTGAGATCGGAGACCTCGATCCTGATATCTTGCTTCAGATCCAACATCTCGTTGCCAGTCATCACGGAAAACTGGAGTTCGGATCTCCCAAAAAACCGAGTACACCCGAGGCGATTGCGATGCACTTCATCGACAATATGGATGCCAAGTTGACTGGATTTCTCGAACTGTTTGCCAAAGCATCCCCGGGACCGGGGGATCCCCGATTTGGTGACCATTCACTGCTGCTTGAAACTCGCCCATACTTTGCCCACCGACTTGATGGTCATTCAGGAATGGAAACTCCTGAAAAAGTAAGGGACTCGGTCGGGGGAGTGGGTAAACCCACTTCAGCTGACCCACAGGCAACTGAATCTGAGGACAAGGATAGTACCGGAGATTTGCCCTTTTAACTGCGGGAAGCCGCCATATCAGGCTACGACGGTTACCGAGCCCAGGGTTTCTTCCTGCCTGGAGGCCTCGAGGATCTGCTCCGCCCAGTGCTGAGCGGTTTCTACAGAAGAAGCCTCCACCAAAATTCTCAACAAGGGCTCTGTTCCAGAAAAGCGGACGACCAATCGTCCATCATCGCCGAGACTATTCTTGGCATCTGCCATCGTCTGCTGAAGGATTCCCAGGGATTCGATGTCGGGACGGTTTTCTATTCGCACCGTTCTCTGCTCCAGGGGATAACGTGAAAACTGATCGCAGAATTGTGACAGTGTCTGTGCGGATTCAACAACACACTGGCAGACAGACAATCCTGTCCGAATACCATCCCCGGTAACCGCTTCTGACCTATGGATGATATGACCGGATGTTTCACCCCCGAGAACCCCCCCGGTTTCTCGAAGTGCTGCTGCTACCTCCCGGTCCCCCACCGGAGTTCGAACTACACGGATTCCATGGTCGCCCAGGAATCTTTCGACACCCATGTTCGACATCACGGTCAATGCAACGACGGCCGGATTCAACTGCCCCTTCGACTTCAGACTCAGCGCCCACAGCGCAATGATGTCATCCCCGTCTAGGGCAGTCCCTTTATGATCACAAAAAAGCGCACGATCCGCATCTCCATCGAAAGCGACTCCCAGGTCCGCTTCCCTATGGCGTACTTCTTCAGCAAGAACTTCCGGGTGAAGAGATCCGCAACCCATGTTGATCCTGGCACCGTCCGGCTCCCCGTTGAGCACGAATACTTCTGCCCCTGCCCGACGGAATGCTTCTGGCCCCCAGTGACATGCAGCACCGCGTGCAGCATCCAAAACCACTTTGAGACCGCCCAAGAATTTCTCTCCCGAAAATGAAGCCAACACTTCTTCTAAGTAGATATGACCCCACTTTTTGTCTTCGATAATTTGAGGGAATCCACCTCCGAGCGGATTCGCACTGGCATAATCTGAAGAGATGCGCTCCTCCTCAGTGAAAGATAGCTTTTCCCCACAATGATCCAGAATTTTGACACCATTGAACTCAGGAGGATTGTGGGAAGCGGAAATCATCAGCCCTAGATCGGCATGACCCGCCGCCACCAAAACTGATATTGCCGGAGTAGGCACCACTCCCGCATGAATCGTAGTCACACCACCCCTTTGGAGTGCACGTGCAATATAGCTTTCGATTTCAGGTCCGGACTCACGGGTATCCCTCCCGATCATGACCCGCGCAGAAGAACTCCCTCGGCGTTGAAGATACTGAACGATCGCAGTTCCAATTCGATCTACCGACTCATTTGCCAATAGGCCCTGGCCACCGATATCTCGGATACCATCTGTACCAAAGATCATTGTTCTGTTTCTTCTCCAACTCGATCAATAGTTTTTGCACTGTAGAGGATAATCTTGTCGTATTTAATCGTCTCACGAGAGATCCGACTAGGCAAACTGCCATCCACCCAAAATACTTGGTCATCCGTCGGATTCAGACTTGATCCATTGGTATCCTTTGCACGAACCAATAGGTAAAAGCGACCCTCCTCAACGTTCTTCTTCCATTGCAAAATATCTTCTTCGATTCCTCTAACGGTAACATTAACGGTTTGGTCGCCATTAATTTCGAGCGTGATGCCTTCTTCAACCACGTACCGAACAGAGACTTCCGCCGTTGCCTCTTCCAAATTTTGCGACGGATTGATCTCTACCTGCCCGGAAAACTCCGCCTCAGGTGGATCAAATCTAACCAGTCCCGAATCATCCCCTGTAATCCGCAGTTCCACTTCATCGACTTGAAGAGTAGCGGAGATATCGCTGACATCAATTTCCCTGGTAAGAACGTTGACCTTGTCCCCCTCCATGACCGATTGGGGGCCGACGAGTGTGACAACATCAGGAATTGCCCGGACATCTTCACTGGTAATCTGGTATCCGATTGCTGGTTGCCCTGAAATGAACGGGCGAACCTCTCGCTGGGCTCTGACCAGAGAGTCCACTACCACTTCGATCGATGAAGGATCAACACTCTGAATCGTCAAGCCCGGAGGCAAATCAAATGCCTCTCCCGAACGCAGTTGAATCAAACCGCTTCTCTCGACCACAAGGGTTCCGATGATCTGCGGACTTTCTTCAGAAAACTTGGCAAGAACATTGCGAGGCCCCGAGATGGAAATTCTGCAACTCCCGGAGAAGTTGTCGCCAAGTTGCCCCATCAGCCGCGAATCGGAGATTTTTTGGCTGACGATGATCAGGCTCTCGGCGGAACTGGGTTCCAGGCGAATCACCGCTTCACGGATCTCTTCATGACCGGTATTTCCGAAGGCGTAAGCCCAAACCACTACTGCGAGAACCATGCTGGTGAGTTTGTTACGAGTGTTGCCAAAGAAAAATTCCATGACCTTTACGTTGAGGGGAGTCTTGTTCAAGAATCACCCCCCTTCCGGTCACCTGCGGCGGGAATTTCGATTTTTTGGGGCTCGTCCGGTGTGTCACTTTTGGTGTAGTAAGCCCTCAGTCTCTTTGCAAGCTCATCCCTGTCCAGATCCCTGAAGACCTCACCGCGAACGCAAATGGAGATTCCGCCTGTTTCCTCACTGACCACCACTGTGACTGCGTCTGATTCTTCAGTCAGCCCGACAGCAGCACGATGACGCGTCCCCGCCCACGATCCCAATAATTCATTTTCTGAAAGTGGGAGCAAGCAACCCGCCGCAGCGATTCTTCCCTTCTGAATCACTACCGCCCCATCATGCAAGGCAGTGCCAGGGTAAAAAATCGTATTGATGATTTCTGAAGAAACTTCCGCATCCAGAATCGTTCCTCTGTCTACCCAGGGATTCAATGTTTGGTCACGTTCGATGGCGAAGAGCGCTCCAATACGCGCCTTCGACAACATTTGACACGCCCTGACCAGCACGACCACCAACTCTTGTTCATCCCGAACCAACTCACCAAAGATGGGTGCCTGACTCAATCGGACCAGTCCCCTTCGCAATTCTGGTTGCAAGATCACGATGATCGCGGTGAAAGCAGCGGGAGTGATGACGGTCAACAGAAAACCGATTCGTTCCAGGTTGAGGAAATTGACCGCCAAACGGGTTCCGACCACGGCAATGATCACTGAGAGGGCCAGGCCCTTGAGAACTCCCGCCCCACGGGTCCCCTCGCAGAAGACGATGAAACTGTAGATCAACAGATAGATCACTGAGATCTCGAAGAGAACTCTCCAGGGGCCGATCGCCTCAATGGCTGTCCATATGGCGTTGAACTCGTTCAAGCCTGATCCTCCTGATCCACTGCTGCCCCCCCGATCGCTTCTAAAACCTTGAGAAATCGTACCGTTTCATCGACGTCGTGTACCCTCACCCAGTCCGTTCCGGATCGCTGCGCCACGGCTACAAAAGCCAATGAACCTGGAAGTCGGTCAGCGGGTGAACTGCCGTCGAGAGCTCCTGTGCAAGCCTTGCGAGAGGCTCCCAGCATCCATCGAGTACCCAACTCTCTAAACTTCTCCAATGAAGCTGCAATCTTGAAGTTGTCCACCAGTCTTTTGCCAAAGCCTATCCCCGGATCAAGTATCACCTTATCCCTTTGCCCCCCTTTCGAGGTAAAGAAATCGAGCCTCGATTGGAAGAATTCGTAGATCTCTCCAATGACGTCGGCATACCCAGGATTGTCTTGCATCGATTCAGGAGAACCTTTGCGGTGCATCAATACTACTTCCAGGCCCTTCTCGACGACAAAGTCGACCAGTTCAGGGTCATCCCTGAGCGCCGCGGTATCATTGATGATGGTCACCCCATAGTTAAATGCTGCTTGGGCAACTTCGCATCTCCGGGTGTCGATGCTGATCGGAATATCCACCACTTCAGAGAGTCGCTCCAGGCAAGGAACAACTCGATCCAGTTCCTCCTGGACACTGATTTCCTTGCTCCCTGGGCGTGTGGACTCGCCGCCGATATCGATGGCATCTGCTCCTTGCTCGACCATCTGCTCAGCACGTTCAACTGCCAGATCCAAATCAACCCAACGACCTCCATCGCTGAATGAATCCGGAGTCAAATTCAGGATCCCCAGGACCTTGACCGCCAAGGTTCGACCTCTCAACTCTGGTTGGGACTCTCCCAGGGCTCAATTTCGGCAATGATTCTGCGGGCGATATCCCTGACCGCTTCTTCACGGGCCACCTGAATAGACTCTCCAGATGCCAGTGAGTAGGAGGCCCTGCCCTCGACAACCCGTTCCAGCAGGATTCTCTGATCCCTGCTTCTGATCAATTGGATCCCCACCTGAACCAGGATCCCGGCCTCCTGAATGTCGCCTGCTCCACTCTCTACCAATACTCCTTCATCAAAGCGAAGGATCGACCCTATCAATATCGCATTGGAATTCTCCCCTGAAACAACATCAGCAGAGGTCAGTACTTGGAATTCACGTTTAACGGCACGGGTCAATTCGTACTCAAGATCACGGCGAAATGGGATCGTTTCATTCTTGAAGACGGGAATCGCAACTCTCGTCACCCCCCGTGGGAGTCGGTAACCCGGGGAATAACCACAACTGGAAATTGTCATGACCCCAAGCAACAGGATGCAACTGATCCTGATCCTGAGAAGCCTGCTGCAGTTCAATCTGTACCTGCTTCCAACCCTGAACTGATCTCTTCGAGAATTCTACGCGCCTCGCCCGCTTCCTCAGTCCCAGGTGCTTCAAGCAGTATTTTTTCGAGATAGATCCTGGCTGACACAAACTTCTCGATACGGATGTAAAAATCAGCAATCTGCAATCGTCTTTTGGATTTGTAGGTCTGGATCTGATTCAGGCTCTCTCGGGCTCTGGCAGAATCCCCTTGGCCGGGAAAGAGCCGAAGGTATCTCCTGTAGTGGCGTTCCGCTGCTACGAGAATCCCCAAATCGTAATCGACACCTTTCATTTGGGCCATCGCTGCATCGCCCGCCAACAATTGGGCCGGGGCAATCCACTCACTTTCGGGGTATTCCCTGACCAAGCGAGTGAGATATCTCTCAGCCTCCTCAGGCTGATTGTTTTTGAAATACCAATTGCCACAGTGATAGATCGCATCATCGCTGAAGTTCATGAACGGATAGTCGGAAATCAACCCGTTGAGAACTTCCAAGCCTTTGGACTCCGCATTGACATCCAACCCAAACAATCTCCTGGTCGCACCGGTCAGGAATGAAAAGCCGATGTTGAAACGAATCTGAAGGGACGCCTCCAAGGTTTGGGGACCTGGGTCCGAATCAAAAATCTCTTCCGTCACTCTGAGTGCTTCGTCAAATTCGCGACTATCCACGAGCGCCCGGGCAAGATCGAGGCGAACCCGTGAAATCAGAGGGCCACGGCGAGGGCCATCATCTTCGTAAAGGTACAGATCGATGGCATCCTGGTAAAAAACGACCGCTACCTCTGGGTTGCCCGCCTCGCTTGCTTTCCTTGCCTGGCTCAGGATTTCTGCAAACTCCCCATCTGCGGGGAGATCTGTCACCTGGAGTATTGCCATCAGAGTAATCAGAGTGATGCCATTGGCAAAAATCATTCCCCCTGCTTCCCGCCTGTACAGTTCGAAACGGTTCGATCAGACTCTCAAGTATCTTAGCGAACGGGGCGGCCTCTCCAAGTGATGCAATACCAGGGAACTGAGGATATCCCAGCCCTTGAGGACCACTTCATTCGGCACTTCCCAGGTGGGCACACGGCCCCATTCCTGTCGTGAATCCGCCCTCAGATAGTTCAGAAGGGCGTGATCGACGGAAATTGCTCCACCTGCGGATGAGCAACTTCGACAGAAAAATCCGGAGGGAAGCTGGAATGACGGCGGGTCTTCCGAGGAATCCTCCAGCGAGCGCTCACAACCCACGCAACTCTCCCACGAGGGCTGCAAGCCACTGGCGGACAAAATGCAATGCATGAATCGATTTCTCAGCCTTCTTCTTCCCTGACCTGCAGAGAGCAGTTTGAAATACTGCAAAGACTCTCGGAGCAGAGCATCATGGGGATCTCCCGGAGTAAAAAGTGTTCTCATCAGATCCATCGCCAGTGTCGCATCAAGCCATGCTGGAAGGTCTTCACGCAGGTGCCGAAACCCTTCGACGAGTCGCGCTTCAGTGGCCAAATGAAGTTCGCCTCCTTTTTTCCGGAAGTTGATGTCGTACCAACTCCCTGGATCAAAAGGGGCGTGAAATGAAGATGAGTTTCTGGCTGGTCTACGGGCTCCTTTGGCCAGCAGGTCTAGAACACCGTGCTCTCTGGCGAAGACCCTGATCACCTGGGAAGTCTCGGAATAATCCGTGGTTCTGAGTACCAATCCCCGGGTCCGGAATGATCCTTTCATCTAAGATCCGTTCCGGCTCGATTCCTGAACGTGAGCCCTAATGCGTTTGATTTTTCGTTCGTCCGCACGAATTACCTTGAATACAACCTCTGTCGTCGAAAATTCTTCACCCTCCCTGGGGACATGCCCGAGTTCAGAGAAAATAAAACCGGCAACTGTTTCGTAGTCGTCACTTTCGGGAATACTTGCAGAGAGCGCACGATTGATATCGAGGATGCTCGCTCGTCCATCCACGTCAAATGTCCGCTCATCGATCTTGCGGATGCGGTCACGGCCTGCTGCGTCAAACTCGTCCTCAATTTCTCCAACGATCTCTTCGAGGATATCTTCGATGGTCACCAATCCTGAAGTACCGCCATATTCATCCAAAACGACTGCGATATGAAACCTCTCTGCACGGAATTCGGCGAGGAGCTCGCGGAGGTTTTTCGTTTCGGGAACAAAATGGGTTTTCCGAACCACCTTTTCGATGTGAAGGTTTTTCATACCGTCGTCGGCAGCATGACGAAGAAGATCTTTGACGTACAAAACACCGATGATTTCGTCCACTTCTTTGCGAAAGACCGGAATTCTGGAGTGGCCGCATGCCACCGCTTTGGGGATCACTTCCTCCACCGTCTCCGACGCCTCGAAGCAGACCATGTCAGTTCTCGGGGTCATTACCTCGACCACATCGGCATCGCGGAATTGAAGAACCGACTCGATCATCGTCTTCTCACCCTGCTCGATCAGGCCCTCCCGTTCACCCATTTCTACCGCAGCCATGATGCCAGCTTCAGCGATATCCTGATCGGTTCTGTCCGCATTCCCACCCAAGGTTTTCAGGGACAATCTTCTCAAACCCCTGAAAGAAACGGTGAGGGGAGAAAATATCTTTTCAATGGCTGAGAGTACTGGAACCAACTTGACCGTGATGGTTGACCCGATCCACATCGAGATCGCTTCCGGAAGCAATTCCAGAGCCAGCAAGCCAAAAACCAGAATCTCCAGTACCCAGAACGCACCCCACCACTGCTCGATTCCTCCACTGATCAACAATTGAGAATACCAAGAAATTCCATCTTTTCGCAGCCCAAACAAAATGGCAGCCCAGGCGCACTGGGTCAGGAATTGCATGATCCAAAGCATCAGATCGATGCGATGGATCTTCTCTGATTCATCTTCCTCGCCCGCTTTCTCAAAAAATCCATGGTAGTCACCGGTGGAAGTCGTTCTGTAGCAGCGTCGAATCAGCGCAAAGAGAAAGGCCAGGAACAGAGCGATCCCATTCAGGAGTTGAAGGGATTCGGTAGAAAAGCTGATCACTTCAATTTCCCCCCGTCGTACGGGGGCCAGCAGAATCGCTCAATAGGTTCGGGCCCTTCTTCGTCAGCGGGATACGATCCTTCCGCATCCTCAGGCATGTATCATCCTCCAAAATCATCGGTCGTAGAGTGGCAGGTATCCCAGGGGAAGCTCCAGAATCAGCAGTGCCATTGCTGTGGCATACTCTTCGCCATATCTGCTTTCCCAAGAACCCGTTTCTTTCTGTAAATCCACCAATTGAATCCACACTGAGCGACTCCAACGATCCCACAGTTCGCCGCGGGATTGCTGCAAAATCTGCCCCACATAAAAGTTGCCGTAATAGGGGAAATTTCCCGCAACCTTGAATGCTCCCTTTCGGGATCTTGCTCCCTTTTCGATCAACTTGCGGATGTACTCCATCCCCCTTTTTCTCTCCTTGAGAGAGTACTCCCCTGCCGCATCCATCGTCGAAATCGAAGCAGCCGTAATCTCGTAAGAGGTCCGGTCCACAGACCGGGTCAGTGAGTAACGAAATGAGCCGTCTTCGGTTGCACATTTTCGCAAGTACTCCATTGCCCGATCGATGGTGTCCTTCGGTACATGGACTCCAGACTCCTTTGCCGATCGCAATGCCTGCAGACAGCAAACGGTCAAAGAAGCTTCATCCAAGGGGTCATCAGGATCGTATCCCCAACCCCCTTTGGATGTTTGACATGACAGAATCAGATCGACACCTGCGCGAATCGATTTACGCAATTGCTCTTCCCGTTGCGGTGTCGGCACCTGACCGATGACCTGACTCAAGAACAAGATCGCATAGGAGTGTCCGTGCATGCGCGAGCGGGTCTCACCCCGATCCTCGATGTATCCGCGCTCATTGGAACGGAGGGGAGACGTGAGGTAATCCACCGCTTTCTCCAGTGCCTGCCCATCCGGCCCTGAACCGTATTCGACCCCTGCTCCGATGAGAGCCAATCCCGATAAGGCGGTCACCGCAACCGGATAAGAGGAAGAGAATGCACCGACACCATTTTGCTGCTGAACCAGGTAGTGAATGCCGCGCCGAATGCTGCGCTCGCTGCGAGAGTCGTGGAGATCCTTGGAAAGGCCATGCAACTTGCCGCTCGGGGTCGAAGTTGTGCCATCAGGAGGATCCTGGAGACTTTCGACAGCGAGAAGGGTCGATCCAAATGTAAATAGAGACAGCAATATTGCCGCCATGAGAGTTTTGGATTCCCAACCTGAGCTGCCACGGCAAATGGAATTGGACCCTTGAAGTTTCCTCGGCAACCCCGTGGGTTCGAGGGGGTCCTCTTCTTCTATCAGCGGGTATTCCTGACGAGAGTCTTCATTCAAGGTCAGTTCGACTCCGGTAACTTTCGGAAGTAATCTTCCAACAGGATGCGGTACTTCTCGGGCAGCTTTCTGCGTCCGTTGTCATACATCCTTTGGATAACGGTCTTCGGCAACCGGCCCCAACGACCACTGCCTTTTCGATCCCTGAGTTGGCCTTCCTGATCCGGAGGGAGATCCCCTTCGGTAGTTTTGTTATTGGCCACGGCTTCGTCACCTTTTTCAGGCTTATCCAACTTTGCGCCCGGCTTTTCTTCTTTACCGGTTTCCTGCTGACCCCTGTCCTGCTTTTGCGACAGTGTACGCTGCTGTCCTGACTGGCGCTGATTCTTGCTTTCTTCTGACGAAGCACTTTGAGAGCTCCCCGACGAGGAGCTGCCACCACTTCATCCACCGCTCAGTCTCTGGACTTCATTGATCAACTCATCGATCCTTGAAAGGGTCTGCTGCTGCATCGACTGATTCGCTTCCCCGGTATTGTCCTGGTCGAGAAGACGTTCAATCTCTTTCATATTCTTGGAAATCTCACCGACCAGTTGATCCACCTTTGCAAAGGGATTGGCAGAATCGAGGACGTCGAGAGGATCGAAATCGGGGACCTGTTCATCGATCAATTTTTCGAGATCGGTGCGGACATCCCGGGCTTCTTCCTTTACGCCTGAATCACCGGCGCCGGAACTCTTTGACTCAGGAATCTCTTCCTTATCCTTCGCCCCGGTTTCTTCATTGGAGTCAGGCTTGGTTTCAGGTCTCAGGCCTTCCAGCTCAAGATCTTCGACTCCCTTGGAATCTTGGGAAAGAAGTGGAGATGGAGCGACAATTACAACAATTGCAAACGAGAGTAGGATCCCGAGAACCATCGGGAGAGACACTCGAGTCTGGGTCAGAATTACCTTCACCTTGTCCTGCCTTTCGCAATTTTCCGGGCACAGGCCCTGTCAACAGAGACTCTTACTTCATTATACACTGGAGGACCCGAAAATGTACCTTCAACCACCCTCCTCAGGAGAGGTCTCAGGGGAGGATTTACCGCCTTCTGCTTCATCTGGCCCAGTTTCCTGCACTTCGGGGCGAGCCATCTGAGACTGGAGATCTTCAGCGATTTTCGCAGTCAATTCGATGATGCTGCCCTGTCTATGGACCAGTCTCTCAAGGAGACGCTGCTCCAGCGGATTGAGTTCCTCACCATCGCTCCTGCGGGCATCCAGTCGCTGGGTACGCTGAAGAACTTCCTGCTGCATCCGCTTCAGTGCTAAGAGCTCTGCGGCGGTGGGGACCAAACGTGGAGTTGGTGGCTGTTGCTGCTGTTGCTGGGGTTGTGGTGGTTGCTGTTGTTGATTTCGACGCCGCAATTCTTCTTCGAGAGAATCCCGCAGTCTCTGAATCGCCTCGAGAACCTCACCGAGCAACAGCTGCGTCTCTGCGCCCGGATCACTTCCAGGATTCAATCCCTCCCGGGCTTCCGCCAAGTCAGAGAGCATATCCTTCATGATGTACGAGAATACCCTGACCTGCTCCCTCTCAAGTGCTTCGAGAACCTCCTTGCCAGAGTCTTCACTCTCACCCAATCGGCCCGCCATCCTTCTCATTCGAGCTCGTTGCGATCGACCGGGGCGACCCCCATCGAGGGCTTTGTCCAGATCGCGAGTTTCGGAGAGCACCTCCTCGACGGAAGTGGCCATCTCTCCGAGAGTCCCGATCAGGTCGATCAGTTGTTGCTCCATTTTCAGGTTGGCTAATTCCTGCTGCTGTTCTTCCAACTGCTGGCGTTCCTGCTCCAATTGCTCCAGTGCTTCTTCCTGTTGCTCTCGCGCACTCTGGGCATCCGATCTCTCGAGACTTTCGGAGGCCTGGTCCATGCTATCAGCGGCTCCCTGCAGAGATTGGGCTGCATCCGGATCGTCGGTCATCTCTTCGGCCCGTCGGCGTGTCAGGCGCTCCAGTTCATCCTGCTCGGGTGCGAGTTCCGGAGTCTGTTGCTCCTGCCTTCGCAGTCTCTCCAATGCATCCTCTTCCGATCCGTCGAGGGCCTCATCCGCTCTTTGCAGAGCCTCCGCCGCCGCCCTTTGCTCCGCACTGGCTCGCTGCCCCTGATTCATCCTGTTTGAAGCTTCCTCCATTGCAGAGCGCGCCGATCGCAGTGCCTTGCGCGCCTCACCGACCTTGTGTCGGAGGGAATCATCTTCTTCCGGAGAAAGTGAATCCGGGGAGTTCAGTTTCTTTTCGAGACGATCCAATTGGTTTTCCAGGTCGCGGGTCTTTTCGGCGAGAAGATCCTGTTGATTGGATGGCTTTTCCCCTTGGGCCTTGTCGGCCAATTGATCCAGTTGATCTGCGGCACGCTGTGCATCCAGTCCCGCCTGCCGCAGACTCTCCATCTTGTTTCGCTGTTCCTGTTGGCCTTGCTGACCCTGTTGGCCTTGTTCGCCTTGTTCGCCTTGTTGGCCCTGTTGGCCTTGTTCTCCTTGTTGGCCTTGTTCGCCTTGTTGGCCTTGCTGACCTTGTTGACCTTGTTGGCCCTGTTGGCCTTGTTGACCCTGTTGGCCTTGTTGACCCTGTTGGCCTTGCTGACCTTGTTGGCCTTGTTGGCCCTGTTGGCCTTGTTCTCCTTGTTGGCCTTGTTCGCCTTGTTGGCCCTGTTGACCTTGTTGGCCTTGCTGACCTTGTTGGCCCTGTTGGCCTTGTTGACCTTGCTGACCTTGTTGGCCTTGTTGGCCTTGTTGGCCTTGTTGGCCTTGTTCGCCTTGTTCGCCTTGTTGGCCCTGTTGGCCTTGCTGACCCTGTTGGCCTTGTTGGCCCTGTTGGCCTTGTTGGCCTGCCCGGTTCATCGCTTCGCCCGCTTGGCGCAAATCTTCGCGGGCACCTTTGCCCAGCGATCTCGCCGCCTCCGAAAGTTGACCCCTGGATCGATCGAGCCAGTCTTGCAATTTTCCGGTCCACTCATCGAGGGAGGATCGCAAATTCTCGGTGCGTCTCCCCTCCCGATCCTGCGCACGATCGATGGCATCCCGTGCTCTCTGGAGAGCGGCTTGTTGACCCCCCCGAGGAACTGCGGCGGTCCCATCCTGCTGCATCCTCTGCGCCGATTGTTCCGCTTCGTTGGCAGCCGCTTCGAGTGCTTCCCTCGCCGTTTCAAGGTCAGCGATGATCTCCTCAGCGCCCCGATCCCCTGCCTCGGCTTCCGTCTGAGCCTCACGTTTCAGGGCAGCGATCCTTTCAGCGACAGAACGGGATTCCCGGGCCTGGTCCCTGGCCTTGCTCGCCTGGGATGCAGAGGTGAGCTCCCTTCCCGAAGCGATCTCTTCCAATTGCTGCGCGAGATCTTCTTCAAGATCCTCAATCTGTCGTGAAATGGCAGAAATCCCCTGAATCCGTCGAGCTTCCCGTGTCAGTTGATCTGCCAACTTTTGCACCCCTTGGGATAACTCTGAGGCTTCCGCAGATAATTCCGATGATTGGTCCGTTTGCGGATCACTCTCCGACAATTGCTGTTGCTGATCGACCAACTCACCTAATTCATCCCTGAGATTTTGTAAATCTGCAGCATCCTGACGAGACTCCTCAGCCCGCCGTGTCTGATCGAGAAGCGATCTCTGCGAATCAGCGAGTTCACTGATGGCCGCGATTCGATCGCTGATCTTTTCCAAGTCTGAATCGAGAACTTCGGGATCAATATTCCGGGCCTCAAGGATGGCGAGAACCAATTCGAGATTTGATCGAACCTTTCGGATCGTCTTCAAAGCATCGACATAATTGTCAGTGGTCAATGCCTCCGTCACTGCCCTCATGTCATCCTCGATCAAGTCCTGGATGATCTTTTTTCGGGCAGAGCGAAGTTTTTCAGAATCCTCAGGAATCTCCGAATCGAGCCTCCCAGCAAGAGACTCCATCTGAACCTGCAATGATCTCAGGTATTCCCGGGCTTCCTCCTGAAGGCGTGCCAGGCGATCTGACGTTTGTCCACTCAGGGCGACAGTTGCAAGAAGTGCCGGCATCAATATAAGAAATCTTTTTATCCACAAAGGCATCAGTTGCCTCCCTCTGATTCAGCTTCTCCCCCGAGAATCTGCCGAACCCGATCCTCAACCCGCTCTTCGAGATCCTTTTCGGTGCGTATCAACTCTTCAATTTTGCGAATCATCGTCCGCATGTCTCCCCATTCCTGGAGATCTGAAACGACCGCTCCCAATTGGCTCTCGACTTGACGAACTTCAAAAATAGCCTCTTCAACGTCATCCGGACTCACTTCTCCTTGGGCTGTCTCGCGGGCCAACTTGTCGAGCCTCTCACGGACAGGTGCCATCGAATCCTGGGATATCCTGTCGAGTTCTTCTCCCAATGATTGAATCCAGTCGAGCTCGTCAGCATCGCTCATGCGATTCCTCAAAAGCCGATTGGAAATCGTTTCAAGTCGCTCTGCGGCATCCTCTACGCGGGTCGAGACTCTATCTTGGCCGGTTCTGGCTTGCCTTGCGATGGGCGCCTGATCGCTGGAGTCCTTTCCCATCGTCAGTGCTTCAGAAAGGTCCTCCAGTTCTCTTCGAACATCCCTCTGCACCGTCAGGGTTTCCTCAAGCCTCTCACGCAGCAGAGTCAATTCATCCTGGGTCACCCGCTCAAGCTCTTCCTGACTGAGAATGCTGAGGATCCATGCACGACTGACTCCGATTTGTCCCACTGCGTCTTGCGCCTCTGCCCGATACTTCCATCTTTGCCCCGGCTTCAGGTCCCAGGAGTCGAGATCGATGGAAAGGGTCTCCGAACTGTTTTTGGGATTCTCCGCATCCACCACCAAATTTTCGAGGGGCATCGTCCGCGAATTTCCTGGGTCCTCTTCCTCAAGTTCTGGCTCAAAGACCAAGGACCCGGACTGAACAGAATAGTCATCCCTCAACAATACCGAGATCTGAAGGATGGCCCGGGGGGTCACCTCGATATTCTGGCCCGGCACTTCAATCAAAACCTCCGGGGCGCGATCAGGGATCACTGCAATCCGCCAAGTGATGGGGTTTTCATTGATAAACCCATCCAGGCTGGAAAGCTCAAACCACCAGCGGGAATCGACCTCAGCAGGAAACGTACCCTCAAGAATGTTGCCATCGGTGATCGACAGCGGCTCACTGATCCGTTCTTCTCCATCGCCGCTGGGACGCGATTCAAACCGGGTCGCCGATGCGATCGGCAAGCTCACCCTGGCCCGATATCGCACCATCGTACCGACTGGTGCCTTGACATGACCGCTGCGCACAGCAGGGTTTTCGAGGTCAGAAAACAGCCCCGTGTACTCCGGATACTCGTAGAAGAGTTCGATCTCCTCAACCCGCGGCCGGGATCGAACCTGGATCTCGTACCACGAACTTGAATAGTCGCCACAATGGGCCCTGAACTGTAAATCGCGCTGCAAATTTTGGAAAACGTGACGAAATCCATCTTCGCCTTTGCGGTCAAGGCCGATCTCTTCCTGGATAGAGCCCCGGTCATCGGTAGCCGGAAAAAAGACTTCCAGGTATCCGCGAGCACCGCCTCCCCTGTCCTTGCGAATGTCGACCACCAGGGACGTTCCTTTTGCGAGAGTCAGTTGATTCTTCTCAGGTTGGAGAATCACGAGGTCGTAACTTCGGGGCCAGGGAGTATCTTGAATAAAGATGTTTCTGGCGATGAAGTTCCTGACGAGATCAGGCCTCAATTCCACCGCAAGTACCGCTGGGATCAGTAGCAGGAGCCAAAAGAAAAAGGTTCTGCGAGCTCGCTGCCACGTCAAAAATTGACCCGGCTTCAGCTTTTCGACCCTGCTCTCCGCCAGTTCAACCGTCTGCCGGATCAGATCCGGATTGTAATAGTGTCGTCTGGGGTTGTTTGGATCGGTCAACTGAATCGCTGTAATCAGTGAGTCTTCCAGTTCCTTGCTGGAATGTTCTACCATCGCTGCCAACTCGGACTCTCTTGCCGGTATTCGGACAGCCATGAAGATCGCTCTGAAAGCGACCAACAAGACGGTCACCCAAAAGAGCCCCTGGACTACTCGCAGAGCCTGCGGGAGCACTGCGATCCAGTCGAGCAAGAATGCCAACCAAACCGCAGCAAAAGTAAGGCAAAGCCAACGGAAAACACCGGTCACCACTCGCATCGAGCGGCGCCTCGCACGGAGTTGGCGAATGCGCTTGAGAGCCAGCTTAGGTCGTTCGATCAGTGGGGTATCGTGAGAGTCTGACACGATCACCTTTCAAAGATCGGAAGGTACTGGTAAGGCACCTCCAGAATGATGCATGCCATGGCTGTGGCATAATTTGCGCCTACGAGGTCTTGCCATGAACCATCCGAGTTTTGCAGGGAAAGAACATCCCTCCAGGTTTCCTTGTGCCAGCGAGTCCAGAATGATCCACCGCGCTGGAAAGCTGCCAGCGTTGCGTAATACATTCCGTAGTAGTAATCAAAGGTATTGAGAGCCTCGTACCGTCTCGGACGATGACGACTGAGATACTTCAAGCCAGCATCGATAAAGCGGTCTTCATAGATTCCTGCTCCATAGAGGGCAGTGATCCCTGCAGCGGTCAAGGGAAAAGTCGTCCTCGACCTCTGAACACGACCGCTCGGACCAATCTCGTGCTGATACATGAATCCGCCGCTGTCGAGATTTGCGGAATTCCTGACGTAAGTGATCGCTCGATCGATGGACGATTTGGGAACATTGATTCCTGCATTGCGAGCAGCTCTCAGGGCCATCACCTGGCAAACAGTGATGCTCATGTCGGCATCATCGGCTCCTGGCTGATACCTCCACCCACCTGTTTTATTTTGCGCCTGAACGATGAGCCCAACCGAAAGTTTGAGCTTCTCCTTGACCCGCTCCATACCTGTCATCCCGTAGACCTCGGCCAAAAACAATGTCGCAAAAGCGTGACTGTACATCCGGGATTCGTCACAAGTGACAAAGCCGTTGGTTTGAACATTCTTGAGGATAAAGTCGAGCCCTTTTTCGACCTGTTCCCCATACTTCCCCCTGCCGGGGAGGCTTCCCTCAGCGAGAAATGCGATACAAGCCAACGCCGTGACCCCGACGTGTTTCCCAAGCCTTCCACGGTATTCGTAGTGAACCTTGCGTCCGATCTTGTCGGTCCAGGATCCGTCACTGTTTTGGGTGCGTTTCAGGTATTGAAGGCCTCTCTCGACTGCCATCCGTGAGCGCTCCTGAAGCTCCATGTCGATCACCCGCTTGGGTCCCTCATCGATCACCTGGCCCTGGGTCATGCTTGGGCACATGAACAGGAGCACACTCAGAGCGACTGAACTGAAGATGAACTTCATCACTTCTCCTTCTCCGCATTCCTGATGCACGTGGAGCGCTGCAAATGAGTAATCAGGATTCTGTCACCAGACACATCGACCCTGCCGGAAAATTCCTCATTCCTTGACAGAGAATCGCCCCATCGTTCTCCCTGATCCCGGCCCTCCCGACGGACCAGGGAAGCAATCTGGGTTGCGTTGCGACCCTGGCGCAAGGACTGGAGATACAAGCTTCCATCCTGCCCATTCAGGTAGAGGACCCCTTCCTCGACCAGGGCAGGTCTGGATCGAGCAGGATTTCGCACGATGCTCTGCCTCCACAACTCCTCCCGACCGGGATCCTGGGCGATCACAGAAGTCACCAAATCTCCAGCGAGGACGAGACGGTTCCCGGATATTCCCAACATGTGCGGACCCAATGCTCCTTCAGAATTGGAGACCTTCGTCATCAGGCTTCCATCCGTCACTGAAAGGCAATACAGATCTGCGGAGTCAAGCGGGGTGACGAAAAGCAATCCCTCGTGAAGGTACAGAGGATTCGGTTTCCATACTTGCGATCGATGACGGTTGTTGTAGCGACGATTTCTCTTCCGGGGTGCGATCTGTTCGTATTCGGAAACCCACAGAACTTTACCATCCCATGCACGAACCGCTGCAATCGCACCAAGATTACTGCAGCAATAGAGTACATCTCCGTCCAAAATTATGGATCCCAGAATCGGTTCCCGAGAGGGCTCTCCAAACATCGTCAAGTCCACCTGATTTCCGACGATGGGTCGCACCCAGATTTTCTCTCCACTCTCAGCATCGAGACACCAGAGACTGACATCGATGTAACCACTCTTACGCCAACCCAATGCATAGACTTTTCCATCATGAAGTACTGGACGGGTATTGAAGCTGGTGGTTCGGAGATCTTCATCAGAAACACTGCGATGGGCAGTGTCCCAAAGCAGTCTTCCCCCATCGACAGCAGTGTTCCAGCACTTGATCCCCCGCCAAGGAAGAGAAACTTGGATGTCGTATCCAAGATAGTTTTCCCTTCGGCTCGCACGGGCGACATAAGAAGCAAGAACATAAGGATCCTGCTCCACAGCCCAAAGTCTGATCTGGGGATCCTCTTCCTGAAATGTGGAATCACCGGGACGAAGATTGAAATCGGAGATCAATTTTCCAGTGCTCAAGTCGTATCTGAGCAGTTTGGCCGAGGTCGCCACCGCAAGGGTATCTTTGTCAATTCCGGGGGAGATGATCGCATTCTGATCTGCGACGAAGTAACCCCTCATCGACCTTGAATCCTCGTAGACATGACGGGAGTAATCACTGGTCTTCCAGACGATTCGACCGTCATCGAAGGGCAATGGGTGAGTGACCCCCTGATTGCCCTGATAGCCCGGACCCGATGAAGGAAGAACTGTTTCCTCATTCAGGAATTCCGAGAGCAGCGCAAATGCCGACTGGTTTCCTGAGCGTGCCGCAGCCAACGCCATTTTCCGGGATATGGAATTTTTCAATGGTATCGGGATCTCGCCGAACTCAGCTGAAAGCGCTTCCTGCCAAACACTGAGTGCCGCTTCTGGTTCGTCCGCCTCGAAGAACAACTCTCCGGATCGAACCAAGGTATCCCTGCAAAAACTCATCAGGGGAAACAGTTTCACCACACGGAACAGTTTCCGCGGGTCCCTTTCCTCCATCGCCTTTTCGAGGATTGTGTTTGCCCGTGTCTGATATTCGGCCAGGTAGATTTTTCGATGACCCTCTGGAAGTGCAAACAGGTAATCGATGATCCGATCGGAGATGGGGATGGTCATCAACCAACTCGAATCCCGATAGGATTCCATCAGCGGATCAAGGCCCCAGATCTCTTCGTGCAATCCCTGCAATCGACGAATCCCTTCAACCACATCTCCATCCTGAATCCTCTGGATGGAATCACGAAATTGTTGGGATTGGGCATCCGCCCCCACCATCAGGGGAATCAACGCACGGCCGACATCGGCCCGAACCGTGGTCGCTGAAACCAACAACGCTCCCGCCATGGGCAATACCAGTGTCAGCACCTTGGCGACCGCCAAGAGTGTTCCGGTACTCCCCTGAGAGAAGGATTCTTGCTGAAATCGGATCATGGTAATCGGAAGACCTTTCTGAGGATCCATTCTACCGTCAAAACGAAAATAAAGAGCATCAGCACCGTACGGGTATCCCAGAGGGGCTCACGGTCTGCAGAGATCGGAACTTCCCGTTCGAGAACCTCCACCGCATCGATCAATCCTGCCGCATCCCGAGCGTGATGATAGGTCCCACCGGACAAAGCCGCCATTTGGCGAAGTCTCTGCTCATCCATTCTTGGATCGGCATACTCCAATTGGGGAACGACGACCCGGTAACTCGCACTCGCCACCTCCTTCTCCCTGTCGAAGAGGGCGATGCGGTGCTCTCCCAAATCGCGGGCTTCCAGCGTGACTCCATAATACTCCGGCCTGGCAGGATTTCTTAGGGCGACAATCTTTAGGGGAATTTCCCCGGGTGGATCAATCCTCTCCAGCTCCAGCGAAACTTCTTCATCGGTGGTCGGTTTGAAATCCGGCCCCAGCAGGCGAGCAAGAACATTGACCTCTCCACCAAGGATCGCTTCCCTGGGATCGACACTGACCGAATATCTCTTTGAAGGGCCCAGCAACCGGGATGCCCCCACGAAACGGATGGCTTGACCCCAGAATCTGTAGAACCAACGATTCCCCACCAGCCTGCGCAAGCGCCAAGTATCGTCGGTCAAGGAGATGAAGGAGCGCCCCCTGCCTTGATACTGGAATGCAAAGATCGGGCGGGGACCATAGGTGAAATGCTCGTCGGTTTCATGGACCGCCAGCGCAACCGCACCCTTCTTCAATTTCTTGACCTTTTGGTACCAAAAGAACCCGGGCATCGTTCTGTCACTACGTCCCTGCCATTGCCAAAGTTCCTTGTTTCTCTCCGAGTCCCCTGTCAATTGCATCACCGGGTGATCCAGGCCCTCTGGAGTCAATTCGACATGAAAAGACTCCGTGATATCTCTGGCAGCCCCGCTGCGACCATCCGCTTCCTCCAATTCGACAGGGAGCAAGCGTTCCAAGGGTGAACCGAGAAACCTTCTGGGCATAAACCACTGACCAGAAAGGAATACGATCCCTCCCCCCTGGTCCTCAACGAACTCGGTCAACCACTCCATTTGACGAGGGGTAAGAGCGTCCGGGCGGATATCTCCGAGGATCACCACATCGTAGTGAAACAGGTCCTCCCGGGATCTCGGGAAGGAACGTAACGGCTTCAAACCCGGTGAGGATTCTTGGGGAAACTCTGGATCCGCTTCGAGAAGCAGACAATGCGCCTCCATGGTCGGATCGCGGATGAGTGAGTTTTTGAGATAGCGGTAGTCGTAGCGTGGAGGACCTTCCACGTAGAGCACTTTGATCTTCTGGGCAACCACCGTTACCGGCTTTTCGAGGGCATTGTTTTCGCTGAAGAGCTCGCCATTTTGATAGGGAAGTTCAATCTTGCACAGGAATCGACCCGGTGATCGAGGTGTGAATTCCAATCGGTGGGGAACAACCTCTCCGTCTGCTCCGATACTGACGTAATAATCGACCCGTTGTTCGATTCCGCCATCGTCTCGCAACAGTTTCAGTTCTGCCCTGACCTCTTCCCCTTCAAAGCCCTCGGCAGCAACACGGAAGTCGACTGGAACCGTATCACCCTCGAGGACGACATCGGCGAGATCCAGATCAACCATGCGAATGTCCCGGGGATCCGCAGGGTTGCCGATTCCGATGACATGAATCGGGATCTCCCTCAATCCCAAACGGCGGGAAACTTCCAGTGAGGTCGATACTCCACCACTCTCCTGTCCATCGCTGAGCAACACGAGAGCAGCAACATTTTTGTTTCTAGTACTGTCGATGGCATCCGACATCGCGTCACCGAGACGACTGACCCGTCCTCGCAGTTCAATCTCAGGGAGGGCCCCTGAATCATTGGCGACGCCTTCTGCAACCTCTTCACCCTCTTCACCCTCTGCAAATCGAGGCAACTCTGCCAAGGTTCTCACTCCATCTGATCCGGTCAGCACTTTCACGTCCGCTTTGATACGGAGACGTTCGACCAGATCAGCGGTACCCCCTTCGAGCAGACCCCTGGCAATATCCAATCTTTGCGGCTCGGCACCGGGAGAAAGGCCCGCCGCCAAAAGGGTGCCCGACGTCACAGAAGGATCCTCAAATCGATCCTTGATCCCCATGGAAAACGAATCATCGAGCACAACCAGAACGGTGGAGTTCTCTGTCTGAACCCGCTCCCGCGTCAGCGTTGGCTTGAAGAGAATGAGGACGAGGGCAAAAAGGATGATGAACCGAAGGACACCCATCACCCAGCGGGCACCCAACCCCATCACTCCCTGATCCCCGCGATAACACCATGCAGCAACCAATATCAGCAGCGGAATGATGATGACTGCAGTGACCCAAGTTTCAGGTGCCCCGAGCCATTCGATTCGGGTTTCTGTCCGCGTTTCTGCCAGCATCAGTACATTTTCAAGGAGGAACATCATCATTTGGATCTCCTCCGCGCCCTGCTGAAGAAACTGGCAAGACCAGATTCAAGGAGCAACAAAACGAATACCGTGGAGAAGAGGGGATACCACAGATCGCCGAAGTATCCTTTGCTACCCTCTTCGTCAGCGGATTGCATGGGACCCTGCTCTTCCACCGCCGGGTAGATATCCACCAATCCTCCAAGATCAGCAAAGATCAGATCCCCCTCGCCCGCAATCGGATTGACAGCAAAGGCGTCGCTGCGAGTTTCCCCCGAATCTTTCTCGAATCGGATTTCGTAAACACCCGGCTGCCAAGATCCTGCAACAGTCAACAGAAATGATTTGCGATCCTCTGCTTCCTTGAGAGCCAGCGGAATGACACCCCCCTCGGGGGTGATCAGTGAAACCCTAGGAGCGTACTCCGAAGATGGGACTTCCTTGACCAAAGGCTGACCCAGTGCGAGATAACGCCAATTGCCATCCTGCATCGTCAACCAAGGCAGGCATTCATGGAGGAAACAAACATAGGCGGGAGTCACAGGAAAGTTGCTCCACTCCCGATCCGCTCCGGTACCGAGGACAACGATGGATCCATTCCCGTGATAATCCTGTATCAGGACCGGAGTTTGGTCAAAGTCGTCCAGTTCGAGCAGGACCTCCGCACTTTCCTTCAATCGTTCAGGCTTCTGGAATCCATGAACAATCACATCACCAAGCCCTGCTTCAGGGAAGTTGGCGACGTACTCCATCACCGGGTGTTCAGGATCTTTAATCAACCAGTGATAGAAGACCTGACGACGAGGATCGGAGACGGTGATCCCCGGTTCCCATGGGAACCAGCCATCACCATTGTCCCAAGCGTTAGCACTCCAGGTCGTGTGATCCATCCGTGAACCGGTGAACGCTAGAACCCCACCCCCATCATTGAGGAACTGTTCGATCAACTCGGATTCTGCGGGATTCATGGTGGAGACGTCGGCAAGTACCAGAATTCGTGCACTCTTGAGATCTGCAGACAGAAGGCGATCCTCCGGAACCACCTCAACCCTGTAGGGGGACAGACGAATCCCGGACCCGGATGTATCACTCTCTCCGATGGCAGCCAGAAGCCAGTCTGATTCGGCGGTTTCCTCTACCGAGTCCCAGCCACCATCGGCGACAAGAATCTTGACTGATTCGACGACCTCACATGCAAACCACCGTGCATCGTCTCTGTCGAGATCGTCACTTCGGAGCCGCGCTTCCACCCGAGCCACTCCCGGCAAGCGGAAGATGTGGGGAAAACTCAAGGTGAGTTCTTCACCCCCTTCCACATCGATCTGTCGGGTTCCCTGCACTTCTCCATCGATTAACAATTCGACTTCGATTCCGGGTACTGCTTCCGTCCCTCTATTGGCCAACTCAACCTGAAATGAGAGTGGAAGGTCGGTGCTGATCAACCCCGAAGATGGTCGCAATGAAATCATGCTGATGTTGCGAGGTCTTTCAGGACCCACATTGTGGAGCCGCACCTTTGACCCCATCGATTCAAGAAGATCGAGGGCCTTTCTGACTGCGGGACGTTCTGTTCCATCCTCCGAGTACCAATCTCCTCGCTGAAAATCTGAATAGAGGTGGAAAGTCCATTTCCCTCCCTGCTCATCTGCAAACACCGCCGCTTCGGAAATCAAGGTCTCTGGATCCAATTTGAGCCAACCGGGTTTGATCTGTTCCAGTTGTCCGAGGATTTCTGCAGGACCACCCTCGCTCACCAACTCCAATTTTGGAGTGGGCGTCTCAACGGGAGGCAAACCACCTACGAAGAGGGCTGTGCGATCCCCGATATCCAATCCCAAGAGAAGCGAACGAGCTCTTTCCCTGGCTTCATGAAGAGTCGTTCTGCTCGCCATCGTCGCAGCCATGCTTGAAGAAGCATCGATGATGATTGCTTCCTGGCGCGCCATTCTTCCCAGAACTGGCAAGGTTCCATCATCAAGACTCGGTCTTGCCATGGCGAAGACGAAGAGCAGCACTGCGAGTGTGCGAATGATCAATAACAACAAATTTTCGAGACGCAGTCTTCGTTGGTGGCGCTTCATCGCCCGAAGCAGAAACTCCATGGCAGCCCATGGCCTGCGACGATAGCGCTGACGATTGATCAGGTAGATCACAATGGGAATCAGCCCCAGAGACAGAAAGCCAAGGAGTGCCGGATTGAAAAAACTCATCGTGGGCTCCCCGATCTCTTGACCAAGGCTTCCCGAAGAATCTGGTCAAATCCCCGAGAGCAATCCGCCAATTGGTACTGGATTCCACTATTGCGAAAATCCCTGCGGATCGTCCTGGTGAATTCACGAACCTCCACAAGATACGCTTCCCGCACCGCCTCGGGATCCGCCAGTTGATCCGGCATCCCCTCAAGACCTTCAAACAACGTCATGCGCGTGAAGGGGAACTCCAATTCATACGGATCCATCACATGAAGCACGAGAACATCGTGCCCGGCGTGACGCAGCCTCCTCAAACCGTGAACAATTTTATCCGGATCATCGAAGAGATCTGTCAACAGCACGATCAGGCAACGTCTTTTGAGCCTATCGGATACCCGCCCGAGAACTTCACCGAGATCGGTGGCATCCTTGCCCGACTCCTGCGATAGAACGGTGACCAAATCCTGCAGGTGACTGCGACTCTGTGAAATCGGCGCATCGGCACGAATATTTTCGTCGAAGACGAGGGCACCCACGGCATCTTGCTGACCCAGAATCAGGTATGCGAGGGAGGCTGCCAGAGTTCGGGCGTACTCCAATTTTGTCATCGCTCCCGAACCGTAGTTCATCGACTCACTGGCATCGAGCACCAACTGCACGCGCAGATTGGTCTCCTCTTCAAACTGTTTGATGTAAAAACGATCACTGCGCCCAAAGACCTTCCAGTCGATGTGACGAATGTCATCCCCGGGAACGTATTCCCGGTGTTCTGCAAACTCCACCGAGGAGCCATGGTAAGGACTTCGGTGAAGGCCTGTGATCGAGCCTTCAACGATCATTCGTGCTCGCACGATGAGGCCAGAGACCCTTGCCAGTGTGGCCGGGTCGAGAAGACGCTGAACTTCCTCAGACGACATGCGCTGCCGTCTCCTCAAGGAGGCGCATGACGATGTCGTCGGAGGTGACCCCTTCCGCTTCGGCAGCAAAGTTGGTGACGATACGATGGCGCAAGACTGGCAATGCCACTCGACGGATGTCATCTGCGGTCACATGGGGGCGACCTGAGAGGACTGCACTCGCTTTTGCACCTAGTACGAGGTACTGGCCAGCACGGGGGCCTGCGCCCCATTCGACATGGCGCTTGATGTAATCCGGTGCCTCATCGGTGCGGACCCTCGTTGCCCTGGTGAGTCGCAATGCGTAGCGGATCAGATCATCAGCGATCGGAACTTCTCTTACCAACCCTTGAAGTTCACGAATCCTCTCTCCATCAAGAACCGTCTCCACCTCTGCACTGTGACCTCCAGTCGTCCGCTGCATAATCTCCAACTCTTCATCGGAAGATGGATAATCGACCCGAATATTGAACATGAATCGATCCAACTGGGCTTCCGGAAGTGGATAGGTGCCCTCTTGCTCAATCGGGTTTTGGGTCGCAAGAACGAAGAAGGGTTCGTCCAGCGGATGACGCTTGCCCCCGACGGTCACCTGCTTCTCTTGCATCGCTTCCAGCAGTGCAGCCTGGGTTTTTGGGGGTGTGCGGTTGATCTCGTCGGCAAGTACGATGTTGGCAAAGATCGGTCCCGGAACAAATCGGAATACCCTTTCCCCTGATGTTCCATCTGCCTGGATGACTTCGGTACCGGTGATGTCACTGGGCATCAGGTCCGGCGTGAACTGGATACGGTTGAAGTCAAGATTCAGGGCCCTTGCGAGTGTGCTGATCAGCAGGGTCTTGGCAAGACCGGGAACCCCCACCAGCAGACAGTGACCCGAAGAGAGAAGTGACAGCAAAAGTTGGTCGATCACCTCTTCCTGGCCGACGATTACTTGTGCCAATTGTTCGCGCAAAGAGGCGACCGCACTCTGCACCTCTTCGAGACGACCTCCCCCTTCTGATTCCGCTGGAACAAAGGGAGAATCATTCTCGGGCTCGTCATCCGTGGAAAAATTGTCTTCGGATGAATTCAGGGCGTCCTCGTTCATTCGGTTTTCCTCATTCCTCTGAAACGTGTCCGGTAACACCGGCAAGTTACGGTTCTGGACCCTTTATAGATCGGATCTCTGAAGAGATGTCCTGATGGGCTGCGATTGCAGGAGCCGAATCCCCCCTGATCCACGAGGATTCCGAATTTTGTTAATCCCCGCCAAATCAGTGCAAGTCGCCGGGCTACTGCAAAAAACTGCATCTTTGGTCAAAGAAAAGGATAATCCACCTCCGCATCCTTCGAAAGCGTGCATGCCCCCGAAAACCGTAAGGTAGAGGTCGAAATCCACTGAATTGACGGCAGCAAAACCCTGCCAAAACCAGGCCAGGAAGCGGGTCACTCTTGCCGGTCTCGTTGACATCGACCCCGTCTACCCTAAACTTTGCCAACTGCCCCTTCATACGATGTGTCGCCTTGGGGTGGTTCCA
>CAYRAM010000007.1:0-103878 GCA_964422295.1 uncultured Planctomycetia bacterium
CCAGCGGAACCGATAACCCGGCTGCCGATGGAACCGATACCGACGGTGACGGACTCTGCGATACCGGTGACCCGGATGACGACAACGACGGCGTGGCGGACGGGGACGACAGTGCTCCGCTCGACAACACCCAGTGTCGCGATACCGACATGGACGGTTGTGACGATTGTTCCAGCGGAACCGACAACCCGGCTGCCGACGGAACCGACTTCGACAGCGATGGCCTCTGTGACCTGGGCGACCCGGACGATGACAATGACGGTGCCCTCGACGGTGCCGACAGCGACGACAACAACGCCAATGTCTGCAGTGATACTGACGGTGACGGTTGTGACGACTGCTCCGGTGGAAGTTACGACCCGGCCAACGACGGCACCGATACCGATAGTGACGGATTGTGTGACGCCGGTGACAGTGACGACGACAATGACGGCCGACCGGATGCCCTCGACAGTGATCCGTTGAACCCGAACCTCTGTGCCGACACCGATGGTGACGGTTGTGACGACTGCTCCGGCGGAAGTTACGATCCGGCCAGTGACGGTACTGACTTCGACGGTGACGGTCTCTGTGACCTGGGCGACCCGGACGACGACAACGACGGTGCCCTCGACGGTGCCGACAGCGACGACAACAACGCCAACGTCTGCTCCGACACCGATGGTGACGGTTGTGACGACTGCTCCGGTGGAAGTTACGACCCGGCCAACGACGGAACCGATACCGACAGTGACGGTGCTTGTGACAGCGGCGATACCGACGACGACAATGACGGCATTGAAGACGGTGCAGATTCAGCTCCGCTGGATCCGAATGTTTGTACCGACAACGATGCCGATGGTTGTGACGACTGCTCGAATGGCAGCTACGATCCGACCAACGACGGCGCCGACTTCGACGGCGACGGACTCTGTGACGCCGGTGACACGGACGACGACAATGACGGTGCCCTCGATGGTGCCGACAGCGACGACAATAACGCCAATGTTTGTAGCGATACTGACATGGACGGTTGTGACGACTGCTCCGGCGGAAGTTACGATCCGACCAACGACGGCGCCGACTTCGACGGCGACGGACTCTGTGACGCCGGTGACACGGACGACGACAATGACGGTGCCCTCGATGGTGCCGACAGCGACGACAATAACGCCAATGTTTGTAGCGATACTGACATGGACGGTTGTGACGACTGCTCCGGCGGAAGTTACGATCCGGCCAATGACGGCACCGATACCGACGGTGACGGACTCTGCGATGCCGGTGACAGTGACGATGACAATGACGGTGTGGCGGACGGAGACGACAGTGCTCCGCTCGACAACACCCAGTGTCGCGACGCCGACGGTGACGGCTGTGACGATTGTTCCAGCGGAACCGACGATCCGGCCAACGACGGAACTGACACCGATGGTGATGGCCTCTGCGACAGTGGAGACTCCGATATCGACGGTGACGGCATTTCTAATGAGTGTGACGTTGACCATGCTGGCGGTGCACCTATCGACACCTTTACCGGCGGTGCAGACAACTGCGCCGATGCCCCGGCTGTGGGTGAGGGAACGCATCTCATGGACAACAATGGAGCGACCCTTGACGGTCCGACCGATGCTGAGGCTGCGATGGGTTCCGATGTTTGGTACCTGTACACCGCTGGTGGAACCGGCGATGCCACCTTCAGCACTTGTGGATCGAGTGGCACGAACAATGACACAGTGATCGTCGTTTACGACGCTTCCACCGGTTGCCCGGTAGCGGGTGATTTCGGAGTGGGATCGAATGACGACTTCTGTTCATTCTTGTCGCAGGTGACGGTTCCTGTGACCGCCGGTGACAGCTACCTGGTTCAGTGCGGTGGTTGGAATGGTGGTCAAGGTACTGCCGATTTGGTGATCTCCAACTCCGGTGTGACCCCGCTTGAGGATTGCAACTCCAACGGCATTGTCGACTCTTGCGAGACCGATACCGACAGCGACGGCACCATCGACGATTGTGACGGCGATATCGACGGGGACGGCGTGCCCAACGAGTGTGATATCGATCACGCCGGTGGTACGGTCGACACCTCCACGGGTGGTGCAGACAACTGCGCCGATGCCCCGGCTGTGGGTGAGGGAACTCATTCCATGGACAACACCGGAGCAACCACCGATGGCCCGACCGACGCCCAGAGTTCAATGAGTCTCGATGTCTGGTACCTGTACACTGCAGGTGGAACCGGGGATGCCACCTTCAGCACTTGTGGAGCTGGTGGAACACTCGGTGACACCGTGATGATCATTTACGACGCTTCCACCGGTTGCCCGGTGGCCGGTGATACCGGCGTGGGATCAAATGACGACGCCTGCAACAATGGTCCCGGCACGAGTTCCTGGATGTCCTCGGTGACCATCTCCGTGAATGCGGGCGATAGTTTCCTGGTCCAGGTCGGAGGTTGGCAAGGTTCTACAGGCACCTCTGCGGTAACGATCACCAACTCGGGATCCGGTCCTCAAGACTGCGACGGTAATGGCATCGTCGATTCCTGTGAGACCGATACCGACAGTGACGGCACCATCGACGCTTGTGACGACGATCTCGACGGCGACGGAATTCCGAACGTCTGCGACGTCGATCAAGCGACCGTGCCTTCTGCTGATACCTTTACCGGTGGAGCGGACAACTGTGCGGATGCTCCGACAGTCTTCGAAGGTGTTCACACCATGAACAACCTCACTGCGACCACCGATGGCCCGACCGACGCAGACAGCGACATGAGTCTCGATGTTTGGTACCTGTACACTGCAGGTGGAACCGGGGATGCCACGATTGGTACCTGCGGTGCCGCTGGAACACTCGGAGACACGGTACTCATCGTCTACGATGCTGCTACGGGTTGCCCGGTTGCCGGAGACCTGGGTGTGGCTTCCAGCGACGATGCCTGTGACAACGGTCCTGGATCACCGTCCTGGATGTCTGAAGTCACTATCGCCGTCAATGAGGGTGACAGTTACTACATTCAGGTTGGTGGTTGGCAAGGTTCTGCGGGTACGTCTACTGTGACGATCTTCAATACCGGAGCCGGTGTCAGCGACTGTAACTCCAATGGCACCATCGACTCCTGTGAAACTGATACCGACAGTGACGGCACCATCGACGACTGTGACGACGACATTGACGGCGACGGAATCCCGAACGCCTGTGACGTCGATCAGACCGGCGGAGCCGACTGTGACGCTGACGGCCAGGACGACAGTTGTCAGGCTGATACCGACAGTGACGGCACCATCGACCCCTGTGACGACGACCTCGACGGCGACGGAATCCCGAATGCCTGTGACGTCGATCAGACCGGTGGATCCGATTGCGACTCTGACGGCCAGGACGACAGCTGCCAGACCGACACCGACAGTGACGGCACCATCGACCCCTGTGACGACGATGTCGACGGCGACGGAATCCCGAACGCCTGTGACGTCGATCAGACCGGCGGAGCCGACTGTGACGCTGACGGCCAGGACGACAGCTGCCAGACCGATACCGACAGTGACGGCACCATCGACCCCTGCGACGATGACCTCGACGGCGACGGAATCCCGAATAACTGTGACCTCGACCAGACTGGTGGATCCGACTGTAACGAGAATGGAATCGACGACACCTGCGACATTACTGCGGGTGAACCCGATAACGACTCGAACGGCATTCCGGATGTCTGTGAAGATACCCCGTTTATTCGTGGTGACGCCAACGACGACGGTGGAGTCGACCTGGGTGACGGAATCCAGATCCTCTCGTTCCTCTTCAACGGAGATCCGGTGGTCTGTCCTGACGCAGCCGATACGACTGACGATGGTCAAATCGATATCAGTGACGCCATTTCCCTCTTCTCTTACCAGTTCTCTGGTGGAGAGCCTCCGGCGGCTCCGTTCCCGGATTGTGGTTTTGACGAGACTGAGGACACTCTGGGTGAGTGCAACGCCACTGCCTGTGCTCCCTGAGCGATTCCCGCAAGGGATGAGTGATTGAGGGCATGACCCCGCGAAGACTATTGTCTTCGCGGGGTTTTTTTGTCCCTTGTGCCGGAGTTCGTTGAAGGGGAATCTGTGGGGCATGGACAGATCATCGATTCCACTGGTATTGGCTTCCCAGTCTCCCAGGAGGATCGAATTGCTGCGGGCGGCAGGCTTTGATCCTTCAGTTCAAGTTCCTGGAGTAGATGAAAAGGCGTTTCCCGGTGAATCCCCGGAGAAGATGGTCATTCGTCTCTCCATCGAAAAGGCCAAAGCAATCAATGCGACCGATGAGCTGATCGTCGCCGGGGACACGATCGTGGCCATCGACGACATTAAACTGGGCAAGCCGGATTCGCCCACCCGTGCAATGGATATGCTCAGTCGCCTCTCGGGAAGGGTGCACAGGATTGTGGGGGGCTGGTGTGTACGCAAGGGAGAAGAGATATACCACGGAGTCGAAGTATGTCACGTTGGCTTCAGGCGGCTCGCTCCCTCCGAAATCGTCGAGTATGTCGAATCTGGTGAACCGATGGACAAGGCGGGAGGGTATGGAATCCAGGGAGCTGCAGGTGCGTTCGTATCACAGTTCAGTGGCTTCAGGAGTACAGCCATCGGTCTGCCGCTGATCCCGGTTACCTTTTCTGTCGAGCACCTCTCCCGCCGTTGAGTGCCCCCGTTGCCTTGAGTACACTGATCCTCATCATCCCAACCGAAGCGCAGGCATGCCCTCGCTATTCAGGATCAGTCTCGAGAGGATCGCAAATTGAGCTTTGACCCCACCGCACTGCCCGATCTCATCGGACGCTTCCATCCTCTCCTGCTTCATTTCCCCATAGGTCTTCTCGCCTGGGCGGCAGTCGTGGAGTTGATCTGTGTGTATCGCAAGCGAGGGGTACCCGAGGATGGACCAGAATCTCTCGCCTTCGTGGTACCTGGTGCTGCATTTGCAATCCTTGCGAGTCTCTCTGGCTGGCTGTTGGCGGATCCCAATGATCCGGACACTGCTCTGGCGTGGCACCGCTGGCTCGGAGTCAGCACAGCCCTGTTGGCAGTGTTGACCTGTGGAGTTGGGATCGCCGCATCCCGGGGATCGAGTGTCGCCGGAAATTCTTATCGATTGGCGCTGTTTCTTTGTGTCCCGACCCTCATGGGTGCAGGGCATATCGGTGGGGAATTGAAGTGGGGTGATGGATTCATCGAAAAGGGATTTGAAAAGGTCTTCTTCTCTGAAAAGGCTGCTCCTGCTGGCCCCTTTGATCCCGCAAACACAGGGTTGAATGCTCCGGGAAATTCCGGTGAAGCCAATGCTGAAATCATTGCTTCAGAGGTGTCAATCCCGCTGGAGTTGGCTGCGGAAGATCTGTTTCACAACGAGATCAAGCCGCTTCTGGACAAGCATTGTGTCACCTGCCATGGGCCTGAGAAATCGAAAGGCAAGTTGCGCCTCGATCGTCCCGACGATCTCCGGGATCTGACCCGGGACTTTCCTTTGGTATCTGCCGAAAATCCCCATGAAAGTTTGATTTTGGAGTTGGTCCTTCTCGAAGATGGCGATGCGGATCGAATGCCACCTCCGGAAGAAGATGGCCTGAGCAGCGAGGAGAAACAGGCGCTGGAGACATGGATCACTGCAGGGGCACCATGGCCCGGCGAGGGCCCCAGGGGGCCTGTTGGACTGCCTGGGCCACTCCATTCCCCGGAAGTCCTCGTCGCCACAGATGGGCACGAGGAATCGGATGATCATGAAAAAGAAGGTGAGAGTGATGAATCGGAACTCTCCCCGGAGGACCACTTTCACGAGGTGATCCAGCCGTTGTTGCAGGCTCGTTGTTTGGAGTGTCACGGAGAGGCGAAGCAAAAAGGGGATCTGCGCCTCGATCTCCCCGCTGCAGTCTTTGCAGAGCGTGAATTCCCGACGGTAGTCAAGGGTTCTCCTGAAGAGAGTGAATTGATTCTGAGGATTGGTTTGCCCGATGACGATGATGAGCGGATGCCACCAAAGGGGGACCGCTTGACAGAAACCGAGGCCCAAGCTTTCAGAAAGTGGATCCAGGACGGTGCGCCATGGCCGCAGCAGAAGGTTGATCCGTCAGAATCTGCGGGAGATGAGATCGATGAGGAGGCGCGTCCACCCAAGCCCGGTTCTGTGATTCCCGGGCAACTCCCAGAATTCCCGAGGGTCATGATGGATGATCCTGAAGTTGTTGCAGCGGTATCCGCTGCGGTGACCACTCTCAGTGGAATCGGAGTCAGGGTGGGGGCGATTTCTAGTCAGGATATGTCTCACGAGGCAGTCTTCAGATTGCTCAAGGATCAGATCGGGGATGCCGAAGTCTCTCACCTTCGGGGTTTGGAGCCTGTCTTGACTCGTCTCGACTTGGCAGGGACAGGTGTTACCGGAGAATCGATTTCACAACTGTGGAGATTCCGCCGCCTGCGAGTCTTGAATCTGTCAGAAACGGCATTGACCGATGACGACTTGGCGACATTGGCGAGTCTTCCTGAGTTGACGGTCCTCAATCTGTTTGGCACCAAAATCACCGATGCGGGATTGGGGATCCTGGAACAGATGGGGCCACTGCGGCGCGTCTATCTGTGGAGAAGTTCTGTAACACCGGCAGGAGCAGCCCGATTGTCTCTGGCGCGACCGGATCTGCTCGTGGATATCGGAGTGGATATCGGAGTGACGTCGGAGCCTGAGAAAGAAGTTGGGCAGGAGTCTCAGGATGAGAAGGAAGTGGGTGAGGCCAAGGAGGAAACGAAGGAGCAAGAGAGCAATTGAACTCGATCAGGATTGGCCATCCCTGACATTCTTTTCCGCTTCTTCAAAGATGTTTTCCCACGAATCATTCAGTGATTCCAAGAGGGATGAAGTGCTGGACATGCCCTCGGTCTGTTGACCGACCTCTGGAGGGCGGCCACCGCGACGACGGGTTCGCACCGCCCGGTCAAGCTCGATTTTCTTTTCTTCATCCAGTTTCAGGCTTCTGGAAATTTCCACCTGCAATTCTTCGTAAGAGGCGATCGTCAGAAATGGCTCCGCATGCAACTTTTCACGGATCAATTTCAGGGACTCAGATCCGGGCACATCACGAACCGCAATCAGGACAGCGGCGCCAATTTTTGAAAGGGGAAGCATTCCGTGCTCCCAGATGAATTCAGGATCGAGGGCTTCGACCAGTGATTCGTCCCGCTGGTAGTTGCAAAGGGGGATCATGGGGAGTTGGTGTTGGGTACAAAGACAACGTGCAAGATCCGTCTCGGTCAGCGGAGTACCCCGTAGAAGGGTTTCGATCACGTGCTCGCCCGTTTCATCGGACTGATTCTTGGCAGCCTTGATATCCGCAGGAACCAAGAGTCCCTCCGATACCAATATTTCACAGGTGTCCTTGTAACGAATCGAGCGCATTGGAGACCGACTCCTTCCACATAAGGTTAAGACGCTATCCCCGATTTCGTCAAATCGGGGAATTGGACAGAATCGGATTAATTGGGCATTCTCATCTGTCCGCTCGGAGCGGAAGGAGAACTTCCCTTGAACCCGTCAAGGAATACCGGCCTTCAATTGGCCTCCTCGGGTCCGGTTATCATCGCCAGAGTTTGCCCTGTAGAGGGTGCTCCGCCACGGCATTTGGTCAAAGCGGTCGGAGCTCTCACCCAAAAGGTTGAGCAGCACGAAAGTACGCTTCTCGCCCTCGTGTTCCCAAATTTGCCGACTGGCCAAGCTTATCCACCGGCATTGATGCGCCGGGTTCAGCAGATGGCAGGGACTTTGCAGCGACAGGGAGGCCTCCTCGTCGTCGCAGGTCAGGTGGAAGAATTGGAAAAGCACCTGGCAGGGGGGATCGCGGTTTGCCTTGTGAGGAGTGAGGAGGAAGCGGTGAGGCTGCTGACCAGACTTGCTCAGGAATCCCCGGGTGGACTGTCGCAGTCCCCGATATCGAGGGATGCTTCCAACGCTTCTTCTTCGACATCCGGTTCTTCCGGGGAGTTCAGGAATTGATGCAGTGATTGTGCGAGTGTGGGGGTCATCCCCTGCACTCGTGCGAGTTCTTCGGGAGAGGCGTTCTGAATCTCCTTCACGGATCCGAATTCCTGCAGCAGGGCTCTTCTTCGTTTTGCACCGATCCCGGGAATGTCCTCAAGACCGCTGACCAATTGACTCCTTCTTCGCAACTCTCTGTGATAGGAGTTTGCGAAACGGTGAGCTTCATCGCGGATGCGTTGCAGGAGCAGTGAAGCAGGGTCGTCTTCCGGGAGATCGATGGGATCTGATTTCCCGGGTAGGTACACCCTTTCGGTGGTACGACTTCCATCTCGCAGTCGGTCTTTTGCCAACCCACAGAGAAGCGTATCTACAGACAGATCTTCGAGAACTTTCAGTGCGCTGGAGATCTGTCCTTTCCCGCCATCGACGACCACAAGGTCCGGAACCGGATCTCTGGTTTCAGGATTGCGGAATCTGCGGCGCAGCACTTCTTCCATGCTTGCGAAATCATCACTGCCACGGACCGATCGAATGCGATAGCGACGATACAGATCGGTATCCGCATCTCCATCTTCAAAATACACCTTGCTGGCGACATTCAGCGTTCCCTGAATATTGGAGATGTCATAACACTCGATGCTTCTGACAGGATTCTTGCTTCCCAACTGCTCTGCCAGTCTGGTGGAGATCTGATCTTGATTCTCGATTCGGTGTGTGTTGGCGTCTGATTGGACCTCTGCGTTTTCTCGCGCCATCTCCAGGAGCCGCAAGCGGGCCCCTCGCTTCGGTACCTTGATTGCGACGCGGTGCCCTGCATGGGAAGAGAGCCACTTTTCAATCAGTTCCTGATCTTCGGGGGCGACAGGAAGCAAGATCTCCCCGGGGACATACTTTTCACCGTGGTAATACTGTCCAAGGAATGATGCCAACAACTCCCCGGGGGAAGAGTCATGGGTGCGGGTAGTGTGGGTTGCAGATGAGATGACCCTTCCATGTCGAACCAACAGGACGTGGATGGAGGTAAAGTTGCCACTTTGGTGGAAGTTCAACACATCGCAGTCCCCGTGGGGATGATTGTGGACGTTTTGTTGCTCCATGATCTTCTCGACAGCATGGATCTGATCTCGATAGAGAGCTGCCCTTTCATACTTCTTGAGATTGCTGGCCGCATCCATCCGCTCATTGAGGATGCCGAGCAATTTCTTGTCCTTTCCCCTGAGGAGCAGCAGGACTTCCTTGACCATCTCCGCATATGAATCCTCTTGGTCGAGACCAACACAGGGAGCCGTGCAGCGGCCGATTTCATACTCGATGCATGGACGTTTTCGACTGTCAAAGAACGCATTGGAACAGGTTCGCAGGGGGATAAACTTTTTGACCAGTCGCAGAAGGTCGTAGACCGATCTGGAGGATGAGTATGGGCCAAAATAAGTGTGACCATCGGAGCGCCAGCGTCGAATCGGATGCACCCGTGGCCACTTTTCGCCGGTGGTCACTCGCAAAGAGAGATAGGTTTTATCATCTCTGAGGCGCAAATTGTAAGTCGGCCGATGCTTCTTGATCAGGTTATTTTCGAGGAGCAGAGCTTCCAATTCGTTTGAGCAAACGATCACTTCAATGTTTGCGGTAAATCGAACGATTCTGGAAAACAAAAACCGGGTATCACTGGCGCCTTTTTGAAAATATGAGCGAACACGATGACGCAAATTAATGGCCTTGCCAACGTAGATCGTTTTCGCCTTCTCATCCTGAAAGATGTATACGCCCGGCTTTGCCGGAAGTGTTGCGAGCTGAGGTTCGATGGCAGCGCTGTGATCCTTCATTCTCTTGTCCTGGACAGGTAAAAATGGTGGATCTTTAACCCTCGTTTGCGGAACTTGCTTTCGAAGAGAGTTTCAACATGCTCCTCAGGGTTTAGTGGTTCATGAGTCCATGTATCGGTCCCTGTGAGAGAAGTCAGAGTCGGAATTTGTGCAAGCTCCTCCCGGGCTTGTTCTGCGTAGGCGGGATCGTCCGTACGAATTTCAAGTTTTCCACCGTGGACCAATTTTCCTGCGATCAGTTGCAGAAACTTTTTTTGCAACAGTCTCCGTGATGCGTGTCGTTTTTTTGGCCATGGATCGGGAAAGAGGATAAATGCACCAGCGAGTGAGTTCTCTGTGAAACATGCGTCGACAACCTGAAATGCGTCGGCATTGAGGAAGCGAAGATTGTCCCTTTTGGAACCCGCCCCAGAGACGATCGCATCGGCCTTGCGGAGCATCATTTCAAACTTTTTTCTCGTCACTTCGATTCCGACGTGGAATGAATCCTGGAATTTCAGAGCCCGTTCGATGATGTGAGGGTCTTTTCCGGTTCCGATTTCGAGCCACAGATCACCTGCCTCGCCAAAATATCGCTGCCACCCACCCACGCGGATCAACTCCTGCGGGTGAAGCTCCCGTGATTTCTGACCCTCAGTCAGGGTCCTGTGACGGCGCAATCGGGTCATCGTTCACTCTCCTGCTGTCGGAGCCTTTCACTCGCCAAGTTAATCTGAGCGGTGGTCATGTTCCACCAACAGCGACCGAGGAAAAAGAGTTACTGAGGCGGGAATTGGCCCTGATCCCGGTGTACTATTTCGGTGGGGAAACGGAGACTGGCGAAGTCTCCCGGAAGGGGAAGCAGGGGATGAACATATTGGCCGTAAAATCGTCGGGGCTGAGGTTCATGATTCTGTGCTTATTCTGCATGATGCCCATCGGCTGTGGCATCAGCAGTTATTTTCTGGGAGATGATCCCCCTGTAGCTTCCTCTGGAGATTCCCCTGGAGATTCCCCTGGAGATTCACCTGGAGATTCACCTGGAGATTCAGACCATGTGGATTCTGCCCGAAGATCTTCGGGGTCCGAATCTGGCGCGGCCGTTCTTCGCAGAACTGCGAGCGCTCCATTCGATCTGGACGCACTTGAGGGACGTTTGTGCGAGAGGCACCCCACCCTTATCGCACTGAGGCAGCAACTGTCTGAGACTCTTCAAAAAGGGGATGACTCTTGGTTCCCGGGAGTACGTTGGAGTGATTCCGACTCCGGTGTTTCACCGGATCGCAGCAGTGCCGAGCGTCAAATGTCCCTCGACTGGAGTCCCGGATCCTATTCGAAGGAAGTCAAGGAAGAACGGCTGCGCCGTGCCAAAGCCCGAATCTTGTCGCTTCAAATCGAAGAGTCGCAGAACCGGCTACTACTTCAATTGAGGGAGGACTGGTCTGACTATTGGTATCAGTGTGAGAAAGAGAGCCTGATTTCAGATTCACTGACACAACTGGAGATCATGCTCGATTCGGATGGCAGTCTGTTCGATTCAAGTGGGCAGAGTTCTCTCGAAGGAATGCTCAGCGAATGGAATCAGCGGATCGCACAGTCTGCAGAGATCAAATTGCAAATTCAATCAGGAATCAATGCCTTGGTTGGAAGACCGATAGGCGCTGGCTTGGTCACGCCGGCTGATCCGGGGGATGTCCGGTTCAATGAAGTTGAAACTGCAACCAGGGGCCGTCGCCATCCGAGAGAACTGATTCTTGCAGAGAGTGTCGATCTTGCCAGAGATGAGATAGACATATTGGATTCGGGAGTTTGGAGTGGGCTGGTCATTGGTGCCCAAGCGCACCAGGATCAGGGTCAGCCTCTCACCGCATCAGGTCAGAATGGAGAAGCAGGGGATTGGATATTGACCGTTGGCCTGGAGATTCCACTGGGATCAGATGGATCCCATCAAATCGATTCAAGGAGGAAGGGTTCTGCTGAATCCGATCGACTTGAATTGTCGCGAGTACGCCAAAAGCTGGAGCGTCAAATTATGGAGTGCCGCAAAAGGATCGCGGCGAGCCAGCAAGAAATTTCTGGATATCACAACAGTGATCAGAGACTTGATATCGGACCGCTGCTCTCCCTCCTCGTCAATGCGAAAAGTCGTGAGGAGATGCAACTCCAATGGCAACGGGCAGATTCGATGCTTGCTGATGAAATTCGATATCAGCGCTCCTTAGCTGATAGAGCGGTTGGCAGGTTTCAGTTGCTCGAATTGTTGGCGATGCCGAGTGCCCCTGCCGTCAGGCCTCAGCCTTTGACGCAGTCAATTTCACGGCCTTGAGTCAGCGGGAGATCCAGAAGTGCCAGTATTGGGCGAATTTTGCCTATTGCAGGGCTGGAGTTGACAACCCTTGCTGGATATCATCATCTATCGACGTACCCGCTTGAATCAAAGAAAGGGAATCATTATGAATACCAGAGCGATTCTGGCATTCGGAATTGCCACGGCCCTCCTCTCAGGGGGAGTCGTCTCGGCCGATGTTTCCGAAAGTGCGCCCGATGCTCGCAAGGCGTTGCGAAAAGCAGCCGGTGAGTTGCTGAAGCACGCATCCAAATCAGGATTTACCACCCAATTCTCAGTTGCTGGGGGAATGTCCAACAAGTCTGATCACGTCATCGTTGACCAGGCTGTGGGAGAACGCTACATGGGGAAGACCCGTGGAGCGGTGATGTTTCTCCCCGAGCGTCAGATCTTCCGTACACCCACAAAAGGTGCAGAGTTCAACGGAGACTTCTGGCGGGTCCTCCAATCGACTGCGGAGGGGAAGAAACTCGACCGCCTGTTTGCTTTCCCTGAGCGAGTTCTTCAGGAAGCGAGCAAAACTGCCAAAGATGTCGAGTGGCTGGAGTCCAAGGTCCCCGCAAAAGTGATCAAGCGTGAAAAGCCCTCTGGAAGAACAGCCGTTGGCGGCAACTCCCACGAAGAAAAGGTGTACCACCGCATGAGGGTGACCTTGCCTTCAGAGATTGCATTGAAGTACTTCATCGATATGCAGAATTCCGGCTGCCTGTCCGGTGGCTGATGCATCTCCGAATACCTGTCCCGTGCGGACAGGACCCAAACCCGGAGCGTGCTCGATGTCGAACTGGATCATGAAACCGGGCTCGCCAAGAAATTAGAGTTGCTGGTGATGACTGGAATGAAGAATGAGCAAGGAAGAACTGCTAAAGGAGACGCCGCATTTGGCGACGGTACTGAGCATGTCGTCTTCCGTTACAATTACAATCTTGAGCATGTCAAGGTTGACAAGTTTGAGATTCCCAAAGCAGCGCAAAAGATGCTGCGTTAATCGCACGCACTGTAAAAAGAGCCGCCAGCTACATTGCTGGCGGCTCTTTTTTTTTGGGGGCGTAACTGAATGCCTCAAGGACAGCTGAGTTGTTGGTCGCATAAGCCCACAGATCCAGCGGGCCAATCACAATCGGGATAAGGCGCGGGAGGTGGTGAAGTGCCGACAAATGTGAAGTTCAGGCTGGCCAGCGAGTCGGCAATGTCGATCCGTTGATCACCATTGAAATCAAGTGCGGGAGTGCACGTGTTTTCAGCGGTTTGAAATAAATAAACCAAGATTTGAATCGCATCTGAGATGTCGAACTGACCATCTCTATTGGCATCTCCCCGTATATACGGACTTCCCTGACAGCTATCAGGTACTGAGTCATTGTTGATGTCTGACTCTGTCCCATCTGCAATCTCACATTCATCTGGAATGCTATTGCCGTTGCAGTCTGTAGAGGATCCAGAGGAGATGTCGTCGGCGTCATCGATATTGTTGCCGTTACAATCCTGCGGTGCTGGTTGAACACTGACGATGTAAACAGAAGTCGTACCGCTGATCTCATTGCCAGTTACAAGCAAAGGAAGACCTGTTGCATTGTCTTCAGGCCTTACGTAGACGATGGATTCAACACCCAGGTCTCCCGCAGCGGATGACTCGATGTTTGCGTTGAAGTTTCGGTTGGTGAAGTAGTTCAGGAAAAAGCTGTTTGGTGGGTCTGTGACATCATAAATCATGATTCCAGACTGCCTTTCGAGACCTATGAAAGCGATCGTTCTGTCGCCGATCTGCGCAACGGTTGCCGCCTCTGGTTCACAACCTTTGTTATCTGATCTTCCATCCCCGCTATTGTTTGAGGTGTGGTTGCAGTTGAGCTGATTACCAGAGGTCTGGATGATTGCTGTTGCGAACTGATCTCCACTGTCGAAGACGAGTTGTGTGTTGTTGGTCATATTAAAAATTGAGAATGACCGGGTGCCGTAGGTGTAAATCTGGTCGAAATCTCCATCGCCGTCGGTGTCGCCATCGATGGTGGAGGCCTGAATTCTGCCGATCCGGCTGTTTGCCTGTAGAAAACCTGCATTGGGATATGCAGTGGGGTCCAGGTTCAGAGTGCGCGTACGTGCGTCTTCATTGCGGGCCCCGCCCTCATTTGCCGTCAGGAGGTAGGTTTGACCATCGGCGTCAAAAGCCACGGAGCTGTCAGGCATGGGCAGGCCACGTATTGGCCATGTGTTGATATTGGGACCCCCATCCGAATCACTGGGGTCGAGACCATTTCCCGGTAGTGAATGATCTTTGAAACCGAGGCTGTGAATCGCAGTGGCTGTTGCTGTTGGAATATCAATCGTGACCACGCAATTTTGTTCCTGGCAGATGGCATAGGCAGTGGTGTTTCCGGGTGCGACGGCGATGTATTCCGGTTCCAGATCGGTACTCGCTGAGATCCCCGGAAAAATTCTAATTCCTTGATCTCTGAGAGCCGCTTCCTGACCGTCGAAAACTGTGAATGAAACTGTTTGAACGACGCCTGTGAGGAGATTGATAATTGAAACAGACCCGGGTGGGTTGATGGCTCCAGCGGGTTGGCCTTCATTCGCCGTTAAAACGAGATGATTTGAGGTGACGTACAGCATGTCTGGAAATGCACCCACTGTATAGGCCGCTTCAAGTACGCCATTTGTACTGTGGACTCGAATCGACCCCGGAGAGGTAGTGTTCGCCCCAAGGCTGGAAGAAACCACATGACTCGAGGTTCCATCGTCCCATATCCGAACATGGGTTACCGGATTAGGAATGGAAATCACTGAAGTCAGCGTCAATGACCCTGTGACAGAGAGCTGGAGAACATCCAGATTTCCGGTACTGGCATTTGTTGCAAAGATAAGATCTCTTCTGTGGTCATGAGCGACGATTTCAGAAGCACTGCTTTCAAAGAGCCCCGATTGATAAGTGGCAAATGGAACTAATGAGATGCCTCCACCTGCGGTGACAGGTGTTTGCAGCGATACCATGATCACTGCCAAAAGAAGATTGGCGCAGAGTTGAATTTTCATAAGCTCTTCTCGCTGGTGAAGAATTTGGGTTCATAATGGAACCGTTGCAAGGGTCTAGTTTATGATCTTTAATTTCGGTTGTCTCATTATTTGAACAATTGGAAATGTTGCGAGGTTTCCCTGTCGGGATTTGACTGATAAAGGCGATCTGGAGGCCAATAAGGTGATTAAAGGGTTTCTTCAACAAACTTTGCTGGTGTTGTTGATTCTGGCAGTGGCCCCTCTGGCACATGCCCAAGGTGATCGTTCGAAGGACAAGAGTCAATCACAGCCGAATGCCAAAAAGAGCTATGAAGAGGTGAGCAGCAAATTTCTTCAGCAACTTGAGCAGGCTGGAGTGGCATTTAACTGCTTCGTCAAGGGAGGACTCTCGAGGAGCGAAGACCATGAAATCTGGATGCATCAGGTTTACGAAGAGCATCAGGGATCAATATTGGGCAATCTGATGGTGATCCCGGAGTTGGACGTCTATCGAACACCCAAAAAGGGCGCATTGAGAAATGCTGGCAATTGGGTTCCTCTCGTTTCAACGCCTGCTGGCAAAAGATTGGAGAAAGTGCTTCATTTTCCTGCGGAGCTGTTTCGTCGAGGCTTGCGTGAGGGGATCGGGACCGTCGCCTGGGCCCCGGTGCCCGTGGTGAAGGAAGTGGAACTGGATCATCCTGATTTTGCAGAGCCGGATGAATCTGTCGTTGGTGGAGGCACCGCGGTCAAAGAAATGGAACCAGAGTATCTGTTTGATCGATTGAAGTTGAGATTGGCTCAAAAATCGGCAGTCGAGTTTTTCAATGACGTGCAGAAATCAGGTTGTTTGGGAGGGCTCGGCTGAACGATCAGTAAATTCCTGTCCAGTGTGGACAGGACCCAATCTCGCTGTGATCTTGAACTGTTGTTCGATAAAGAAACTCGACAGCCACTGGAGTTGACGATGACGGTTCTCGTTGGTCGTCGAAATGAGCAAGGCCGAACCGCAAAAGGGGATGCTGCTTTCTCTGAAGGAGTTGAGCACATCGTTTTCAATTATTTTTATCAGTTTGATTTGTCGGAAAAAGTAGAGGCTGTGAGCTTGCCTGAGAAGGTCAAAAAACTGTTGCGCTGATTGAGGTCGAAGTGAAGAGCCGTGAAATGGAAAGTTTGGGGGTTCCCAAGGGGCCAGTGCGCAAAGCTGCGATTCAGGCGGTGACCCGGGCCAGGAAAGTGGGGCGATCCAAAGAGTTGATCGCCCTAGATATCAAAGCAGTGGTTGATAATCCGGATGCGTGGTTGGAAGACTCCATCTATGGGGACTTCGCTCTAATGCTGAAAAATCACCAATCCGTCTACAGTGGAGAATCCCGCTTCGGGAATCCTGCGCCATGGAAGCAGTGGGGCGAGGACATCGACCCTGCAGCCCAGAAACAATTGATCGATGCCTGTCATCTGCCCGTAGCGATTCGAGGGGCTTTGATGCCCGATGCTCATCTTGGGTTTGGGTTGCCTATCGGTGGGGTTTTGGCGACGCGCAATGCCGTGATCCCGAAGGCGGTCGGCGTGGATATCGCCTGTCGCATGAAATTGACGATATTGGATCGCGAGACGCAGCACCTCGAACGGTATCGAACCCAGTTTATACAAGCCTTGGAACGGGAAACCTGTTTTGGAATCGGATCCGGATTCCAAAAACCCAGAGATCATGCAGTACTTGATGAAGACTGGAGCGATCCGGTCCTGAAGAGAGTCAAGGACAGGGCTCGCAAGCAATTGGGAAGTTCCGGTAGCGGAAACCACTTTGTTGAGTTCGGGATTGTTTCCGTGAACGATTCCCGCTGTGGTCTCGATCCTGGAGAATATCTGGCACTTCTTTCCCACAGCGGCAGCAGGGGAGCCGGAGCAATCGTCGCCGGTCACTGGTCCCGATTGGCCCAATCGATGCATCCTCACCTTCCCAATCACCTCAAGGATTTCGCTTGGATCGACCTCGATCACGAGGAGGGGCAGAGATACTGGAATGCAATGCAACTGATGGGGAAGTATGCAGAAGCCAATCATGACTGCATCCATCGCGCACTTCTCAAGTCACTGGGTGCCCATGCCTTGTCCTCGATCGAGAACCATCACAATTTTGCATGGATCGAGCACCACGATGGGGAAGAGATGGTCGTTCACCGAAAAGGTGCCACCCCGGCTGGGGCAGGAGATCTGGGTGTCATTCCTGGTTCGATGACCGCTCCGACACACGTGGTCATCGGCAAGGGAAATCCCGAGTCGCTGTGCTCTTCTGCTCATGGAGCGGGCAGGCGGATGAGTCGCAAGAAGGCGAAGTTGCGCTATCGAAATGCGGATTTGAGGAAAGCGGTTGAAGAAGCGGGAGTACACCTGATCTCCGCCGGAATCGATGAATCCCCTATGGTTTACAAAGATATTCAAGAAGTGATGAATGCCCAACAGGATCTGGTCGATTCCCTGGCGATCTTCCGACCAAAAATCGTCCGCATGGCTCCTTCCGGTGAGAGACCCGAGGATTAAACCTTCTCCAGGAGTCTAATTCGCCCTCCCAGAACGGTTTATGATCGATTCCAGCTCTATTTAAATAATTATCAATTTGGTTGTCCTCCTCCCTCTCTGATCAGGATTTGTAGGTATCAAAACAATCTTCCTAGAAAGGGGGATGCCGTGAAAAACATAGTTTTAACTCTCGTTGCAATGATTTGTGCTTCCTCATTCATGGAGGGGCAGGTCCTCGCAGGTAAAGATAATCCGCGCAAGGAACTTGCAAAGGTGACGCAGCAATTCGTCAGTGAGGCCAAGTCGACGGGGTACCGTTTCAAGGTCCGCAGTGCCGGAGGAGTTTCAGATTCTGAAAACCATGTCATCAATCGAAATGTAATCGGAGTCAGAAGCAGCGGCTACTCTTTGAACCATCTCATGTACTTGCCAAATTTCGATGCCTACATTGCTACAGACAAGGGAGCCATCGAGCACAAAGGGAACTGGAGATCGATTTACACCAATCCCAAAGGTAGGTACCTGAAGTCAATGATTACTCTTCCCGAAGAGTTACTGTTGGAATCTCTTAGAAAGAACTCAAAGGTGGAATGGGTAGAAGAAGGTAGGGTTCTCAAGGTCGAACTGCACAAGGGCAGGTCAAATCGGATGTTCACAGACATCAATCAGTTGAGCACGATGGATCGCCTCCTTTACTACAAGTACGACAGGAAAAAGCGTACGATTTCGAGCAAAACAGAAGGAGTGATTCAGGTAGAGATCGATCCGACAACCCAACATGTGGAAAAGATCTCGTTGGAACTCCTGGCTGCGTGCAAGGACCAGTATGGGAGGGTTCCCAAGAGAGGATACGAGTACTCCGAGGGGACCGACCATGTGGTGTACCGTTTGGAGTACGACATTGAGGTTGGAGACACTGTTGTTCCGGTAGAGCCAATGATTCTGAGCAAGGAGTTGAAGAAGCTGCTCAAATAGTATTTCGATTGGAACAAAGAAGCCCGCGGAGTGGAATCTCCGCGGGCTTCTTTCGTAAGACCCTACGAACGTAAAGCATCCAAATTGGCCTGGATCGAACTCAGTTCCTTCTCAAGATCAATGACCAATGTTCGTTCTCTTTCGACGACTTCTGGAGCCGCGCGACTGACGAAGTTCTCATTGGCCAGTTTGTTTTTACTTCCTGCCAGGCGTTTCTCAGTTTTCTCCAACTGATCGGAGAGGCGCTGCTTTTCTTTTTCAAGGTCGACGACTCCTGGTACGAAGACTTCGATTTCACCGGCGACGGAGGCTGCGCTGTCGATAGTTCGCTCTTGATCCGGCCCTGCAGAAACGGATGAAAGCGCACCAAGGTGAATGAGCAGGTTTTCAAGATCGAGATAGGCCTTGGCGATTTTCTCGGAAGTCTTGATGCGCACTTCCAGGGGTTGGCGTGGTGGTACATTGTGCCTGGCTCTCAAATCGCGCAGGGTTCGAATCAGATCCTGACTGCGTGAGAATGCATCTTCCAATTCTTCATCTCGTTTTTCAGTCGCGGATCCGGGCCACTGGGCAAGGCACAGCAGTTCACTGTCGGGAAGGGGGGATCGGATCCCGCGTACAGGGGCGATCTCCCGCAAACTTCCCCAGAGTTCTTCGGTGATGAATGGAACGAAGGGGTGAAGCAGTCTTAAGACTTGATCAAGGCAGGTGGCCAAGACTTGCTGTGCGGTTCCTGCATCATCCCCGCCCTCCTTGAGCCTTGGCTTGATCGCCTCCAGGTACCAGTCACATAGTTCACCCCAGAAAAACTCCCGGGCAACTCCCACCGCTGCAGATGGATTGTATTCGTTGAGTTGTTTCTGAACCTCTTCACATGCTGCTGCGAGACGACTGAGGATCCACCGATCTTCCGTCTGCAGTATTTCTCCTCTGGCTGGGTCAAATTCATAACCCTCCAGGTTCAAGAGAGCAAACCGGGCAGCATTCCAAAGTTTGTTGCAAAAATTTCTGCCCACATCAAAGCGGTCACTGACCAGTTTCGCTGCCGGAACTCCTTCAAGAGTTCCGAGCACATCAAACTCCTTGCCGCTCCCAGGGCAAAGGAAGGTGAAGATGTTCTGACCATGTTTTGCAGTTGCCAGGTCGATCGTCTCGCCTGTGAATGGGCTGATTGCTTGAACAGGCAGGCGGATATCCTGGGTTCCAGTTTGCATCTCGCAGAGAACGTATCTCATCGCATCTGTACCGTAGCGATCGATGATATCGACTGGATCGATTCCGTTGCCCTTTGACTTGCTCATCCTTTCGCCCTTGCCATCGAGGATGTTGGCATGAAGAAAGACATCGGTGAAAGGCATGTCACCCAGGTTGTAGAGACCCATGATGACCATGCGGGCAACCCACAAGGTGATGATGTCACGCCCGGTGACCAGGCATGAACCCGGATAAAAATAATCCAGACAATCCGGGTTCCCCTCCAAGGCTGAAAGGGGACGCTGACCTTCGTCCACCTGCGCATTCTCCGGATTTGGCCAACCGAGTGTGGAATGGGGCCACAATGCACTGGAAAACCAGGTATCGAGAACGTCCGGGTCTTGCACCATTCCAATGGCTTCAAGGCCCTCTGCGACAGTCGCTTGTTCTGCGGGATCTTGCAAACAAACGAGAACTCTGCCGGTTTCAGATTCCACGGGTGATTCGGCGGTAATCAATCTGCTCGTTCCATCAGCAAACTGGAACCTGGCACAAAGGATTTCCGGATGAGCTGCGAGAAGTTGACCGAGGGCTTCACCGATGTTTGGGGTCTGGCTGTCGCAGGACCAGATGGGAATGCGGTGCCCCCACCAAAGTTGGCGTGAGATGCACCAGTCCCGTTTTTCAGAGAGCCAATTGACGTAGGTTTTACGGTAGCGCTCGGGATCGGGATGAAATGTCACCGATCTGCCAGTGGGGGACTTCCAGTCGGTGGCAGCATCGATGGCTGCCTGTGCCAATCCGGGAACCTTGAACTCGTGATCGAGACCGCGGCCACAGACCACACCTCCATCGACATCCGACATCCTCACAAACCACTGCAGCGACAGATATGGCTCGACCGGGGTCTTTGAGCGATCGGAGTGTCCCACTTCGACCTTGCGATCCTCGATATTGTCGAGAAGGCCCAAGTCCTCAAATGTGGTTACCACCTTTTTTCGGGCCTCAAAACGGTCCAGTCCGGCGCAGGGTCCAGCGTTGTCGTTCAGGGTTCCGTCCGCATTGAGCAGGTTAATGGCCGCAATGCGCTCCTTGTGTCTTTGCCACACCTCATAGTCATTGGGGTCGTGCGCGGGGGTGATTTTGACACATCCCGATCCGAGTTCGGGTTTCGCCCATTCATCGGCGATGATGGGAATCTCGCGCTCTTGAATCGGCAATTTCAAGCAACGGCCATCTGCGGCCATCGTTGCCAGTTGTTCCAGTTTCGGCAAAACCTCGTTGATCCGGCATTCGAGCCGCTCAACTTCCGTGGCGTACTCTTCGCGGGTTTTGTCGGTGGCTTCAGCGAGTTTTTCCCGTGCCTGATCCAATTTTCCGCGAAGGATCTTTCCCGGGTCCGGATGAACAGCGACGGCGGTATCTCCCAACATCGTCTCCGGTCGTGTTGTGGCGACGACCACGAATTCGGGTTCTCCAGGTTGGGGATCGATGACGGGGTATCGGAGATGCCAAAAGTGGCCATCGACCGTCTTGTATTCAATCTCGTCGTCAGCAACGGCAGTTTGCAGATGGCAATCCCAGTTGACCATGCGGTCACCCTGAAAGATGAGGTTGTCACGGAACATGCTGAAAAAGGTCCAGGTCACCGCCCGGGCACACACCGGATCCATGGTGAAGCGTTGGCGGTCCCAATCGCAGGAGCAACCCATTGCAACTTGCTGTGCGACGATGCGCTTTTGGTATTGGTCCTTCCACTGCCAGATGCGGTCCACGAGACCCTCTCGACCGAGGTCATGACGGGTTTTGCCCTCCAATTCGAGGAGGCGTTTTTCGACCACCGCTTGTGTTGCGATCCCGGCATGGTCGGTTCCCGCCATCCACAGGGTGTTGTCCCCCTGCATTCGGTGCCAGCGCGTGAGCAGGTCCTGCATGACATTGTCCATCGCGTGGCCCATGTGCAGTGCGCCAGTGACATTTGGAAGCGGCATCATGATGACGTAGCGATCATCGCGATCGTCGGGGATCGCCCTGGAAGCGTCCAGCTCCGACCAACGCTCCGTGATCGCCGATTCGACCTCGCCGGGCTCGTACTTTGTCGCCAGTTCCTTGACCATTGTTTCCAGACCTCCAAGATCTAACTGTGAGGATCGTTTCAGGGCAGGACCAAGTCAAGCGAGACGGGCCCCTCGAGGGAAGAATCCAGGGGCTATTTCGGGAGGGAAGTTCGATGAGGGGCTGGAGAATCATCCGGGATCAGCTCTCGGAGGTGGGACGAGTCTTCCGTCGTATGTTGGGACACCCCGATCTGCGTTCCTTACAGAGGAGAAATGCCCGATTGGAAACCACATTGAGATCGTCGATGAGCCGTGGATACCCAAGTTTGAACAGGGAAATCAACAAGGAAATCACGGCAACCAGCCAGACCCCATATTCAATTGATTCCCTGGAGAGATTTGAAGCGGGGTGTTTTTCCCAAAATGGCGAGGACGGGTGTCTTCTGGAAATTCTGCGACGGACCGGATTCGGGGATGGGTGCATCGTTGAAATCGGCTGTGGGGCAGGGTTGGAGAGCAATGCCGCTTTGCTGATTTGTGACTTTGGTTGGCGCGGATTACTCATCGATGCCGATGAAGCTCAGATCGAGAAAGCACGAAGATTTTACACTTCGGAAGAAGTCATCGATTCGGTCCAGCTCAGACAGAGCATGATCACCCCAGATTCTGCACAAACTCTCATTTCAGAGATGTTGGATGGGATGAAACCGGATGTGATCTCCATCGATATCGATGGTTGGGACTATTGGGTCTGGAAGGCTTTGGCCGATTTCAGACCCGCCATCTTTGTGGTCGAAGTGAATGCTTCCTTGGGACCGGAAGTTTCTGTCACTGTCCCCTATGAGCCATCTACTGCGGGGCATGATTCGTTTCGTTACGAATTCAGGGGTTGGCACCACGGTGCAAGTGTCAAGGCGATGACTGCTCTGGGAAAGAGTCGTGGATATCGACTGGTTCATGTCGAATCCTCGGGAACAAATGCATTTTTTGTCCGCACTGATCTTGCCGGTGACGCCATCAAGGAAGTGGATCCTGCAGAGGCATGGCGGCCGCATCAATTTCGCACTCGCAGGCATTCTGCAGAATCCCAAGCCGCTACCTTGGCCAAAACACCCCTGGTCGAAGTTCTTGCGGATGGAATGCCATCCACTTGAAGGGTGGATGCCAACTTCCGGGGGGGGCACCATTGGCTTTTACTGAGGAGGAATTATGAAAGGTTTACAGACCCGTTTGGTTCATGGTGGAGATCCAAGTCCACGCATCGGTGGTGCGGTGGTTCCGCCCATTTTCCAGAGTGCCACCTTTGAGCAAAAAGCTGGCAACGATTACCACGATGGTGAGTACATCCGTCTCTCCAATACTCCTGGCCATGTCAGCCTCCATGAAAAGTTGGCTCTGGTTTGCGAAACCGAATCAGCGTTGGTGGCTGCCAGTGGTATGGCTGCCATTACTTCGACCTTGTTGGCGCTCTTGGGTGAGGGGGATGGACTCCTCGCTGAAAACCGGCTTTATGGAGGAACCGAGAGTTTTGTGACAGGCGATATTCAGAGGTGGGGAGTTCGTGTTCATCGATTTGATGGAACCGATCCGGAAGCACTCAAAGATCCACCTCAAGGAGCCAAAGTTCTATACTGTGAAGCGATCTCCAACCCCCTGTGCAGGATTCCCGATTTCAAAAGAATTACCGATTGGGCCAGGTCCCACGGCATCATTACAGTCATCGATGCGACCTTTGCGACGCCGGCTCTCTTCCGTCCTGTGGAGCATGGATTTGATGTCGAAGTTCACTCGGCTACCAAAGCGCTCAACGGACACGGAGATATCGCTGCCGGGCTTGTCGCAGGGAGCCGCGAAATGGTCGAGAAGATCCGCAGGTGTCTCAATCTGTTGGGTGGACACCTCGATGCTCACGCTTGCTTCCTGCTGTACAGGGGTTTGAGAACTCTCGGCCTTCGCGTCGAGAGACAATGTCAGAATGCAGAAGGCCTGGCTCGCTTTCTCATCAACCATCCACGCATCAACCGAGTTCATCACCCGACTCTGGAAGAACACCCTGATTATCAACTTTGCCATAAATATATGGGAGGCAAGGGAGGCGGAGTCCTTTCATTTGAGATCGACGGCAGTGTCGAGGAAGCACAGCAGATCTGCACTTCGACCCGTCTGATGGCGAATGCCCCCAGTCTTGGAGGTGTTGAAACCCTGATCACCCGGCCTGCTTCTTCATCCCATGCTGGGGTGGATCCGGAGGTTCGTCTCGCACAAGGAGTCACCGATGAATTGATCCGGGTAGCTTGCGGTGTCGAAGACCTCGTCGATCTCGTCGACGACATTGATCGGGTGCTGGGAGGATTGAATGCCTGAAATTGGACTTGTCACCTGCACCGATCTTCCTGAGCCGGATCCGGATGAAGAGATTCAGATTGAAGCGATCCGTGAGGCAGGTGCGGAAGCAAGTCTGGTCGCTTGGGATGATCCCGATCAGGATCTCGCCAGGTACGATTTGCTCGTCTTGAGGTCCTGTTGGGATTATCCGTGGAAGGAGCAGTTATTCAGGCAGTGGCTAGATCGGGCGGAAGAGGTTGTGGACATCATCAACCCACCCGAGATGGTCCGATGGAATTTGCACAAGGGTTATTTGATCGAATTGCAGAGTGCAGGAGTTCCAGTGGTTCCAACCGGTTTGCTCTCAGCAGGATCAGGGCCTGAAGATCTGGATCGGCTCCTCGAAGATTTGGATTGCGAGAGGTTTGTGATCAAGCCAGCGGTCTCTGCAGGGTCATGGCTGACCCATTTCTTTACAGCCAATGAAGTCGTGAAGGCGAGAGAGTTCGTCGCAGAGAAGGGTGCAGACAGAGATTGGCTGGTTCAGCCCTATATCGCTTCAGTCGAAAAAGGGGGAGAGCGTGCAAACGTTTATATTGGCGGCGAGTGGAGTCACTGCGTGATCAAGTCTCCACGTTTTCTCGGCCAGAATGAGAGTGTCATCGATGGGGGAGCAGTGCTTAAGGAAGATCGGGAGATTGGGCAGAGAGCATTCGAGTGCGCTCCCGGGGAACCGGTATACGGCAGGGTTGATACGGTTCGCGGCGACAATGGGGAACTTCTCATCGCCGAATTGGAGCTGATCGAACCGAGTCTCTTTTTGCTTCAATGCCAGTCTGCGAGGACCTTATTCGGCAATTCATGTATGAGCGCACTCCATTCCAGGGGCTAGTGGAGTGTCGAGCAGATTCGGTTGTTGCTATTTGGACCCCGTATTGTGTACCTTTCCCCCAGGGAATGGCCCCATGTCCGGGTGATTGTTGCACGGAATCCATGGGTTCGCAGAGAGGGGAATTATGGTTGCTCAGCGGATGGTGTGCCTTTTGGCACTCTTTTTCATTTTTTCGGGTACGGAACTGCTCGCACAGCCGGGGAGTATCGTGACCCAGTCCAGAACCGCACCTACTGGTGATGGGAACGCTGGATATCTGGATGATTTGGTCATCGATCAGGTCGCCGCCAATAAGGTGATGAACAAGCTGGTGGGCAAATGGAACTTTGAGTATGCCCTCAGTGAGGAACTGGCAGGGTATCCGATCGGGACACCGGTGAAGGCAACGGTTTATTACCGTAGGGATTTCAATACCGGAGGATTGTTTGGAACTGCTGAGACAATCACATTTGATAATTCCGAAGTCAGCAGCGGAACCTATTTCATCCAATGGAATGCGAACAAGAATCGCCTCGAGTCACACGGTTACTTTGTGGCAGGGAACAAGGTTTCCATTTTTGACGAGTACCTCGATGCGGTAGTCGGAGACACTTACCGTTGGATTGGTCAAGCGAAAGAAGATGGAATCGCCGGTTCCAATGTGATGATCGAAAGAACCATCAAGAATGGCAACTTCAATGTTGTGATCAGTGAAGTAAATGCCAACGGCAACCCGTTGAGTCAAATCTGGAATGTTACTGGAACCAAAGTCAATCCTCTCAAGGAAGCTCTTGGACCGTTTGTGGCTTTGGCCAGTGAGTGGCAATCAGACAATTTCACCGCATCAGGCGATCGTCTCCGGGTTGAGCAGTTTGGTTACTGGGCTGCCAATGAGACTTGTCTCGTCGTCGAGACCAAGAAGTTCAAGGATACTTTACTCAAGGAAAGTTCTATCCAGACCTTCTACTACGATGTGGAGAAGTGCCGGATCGCTTACACGGAAATCGGATCCAATGGATTGGTATGCAATGGCTTTATCTCTCCATATACCGAAAGAAATGGCACTCCATGCCAGTTGCGCGTGATCGATGCAGAATATGGCAATGGGGCAGTGGTCAGTACGATCAACAAGATGCTACTGATCGACTCCAAAACCATAAAGGTCGATTTCGAGTGGGCCTGGTGGGAAGGTGAGGACATCACCCGTGAAAGTGCCGTGCAGGAGTTTGAGCAGAAGTTTGTGCTCAAGCGAGTCCCGGCGGAGGGGCAGGCTGCTCCTCGACCTGCGTCCTTCTAGCGTGATTTTGATTTGATCAAGTGCCCGTGGAGAAGAGATCTCCACGGGCACTTTTCATAGGTGCATGATCATTCGATAGAGCCGGGAAGCCTGACTTCTTCTCCTTTGACTCCAGTCAATCGATCCCCCAATTCCTTGCGGGCTTTGTCCGCCATCTTCTGCATTGCATCCATGACATCCGGATTTTGCTCACTCACATTGGTGGTCTCTGTCGGATCCTTGGACAGGTCATACAGCGCAAGCTGCTGTTGCATCTGGTAGTTGTACTTCGCCGGAATGCCGTTGTTTCCGGGTTCGCGACCTTCCAGTGAACGATACTTGTGGGGGAAGTGCAGTTTCCATTTCCCCCAACGCATCGCTTCCAGATTTCCGCGGTGATACCAATAGAAGAGTGTTCGCTCCGAAGAGACGAAGGGGTCCTGATTCTTGAGGACGGGGACCAGGCTGATGCCATCGATTTTATGATCCGGTGATTTTCCACCGGTCAACTCAACGATGGTGGGCAAGATGTCAATCGTCATGCAATGAGCCGAGGATTCGAGCCCCGCAGGAATCAACTTCGGATAGCGGACGACAAAGGGCACCCTGATGCCACCTTCAAAGGTGGTCCCTTTGCCCTCGCGCAGGCCGCCGGTGCTTCCGGCGTGATCCCCGTAAGAGAGCCAAGGCCCATTGTCGCTGGTGAATATGACCAGTGTTTCGTCAAGAATTCCGTGGCTTTCGAGAGCTGAGAGGATCTGCCCGACCGAGTCATCGATTTCCCTGATCACATCCCCATATGGGCCAAAGCGACTCGTTTGCCTGAATTTTGGAGTGGTCGCAAGCGGCACATGAGGCATCGAATGGGGGACGTAAAGGAGAAATCGATTCTCCGCATTCCTGTCGATGAAGTCGACCGCACGCCGGGTCAATTCTGCTGTGATCGTTTCCTGATCATCGAGATCTTCGATGATCCGTGAGGGTTTATCCTGCTCGTACCAAGGCAGAGGAGGCCAAGCCTTCGGTGATTCGGGATGCCCCGGCCACATGTCGTTACTGTAGGGGATCCCGCAGTACTCATCGAAACCTTGAGCAGTCGGCAGGAATTGGGGGTGATGGCCCAGGTGCCACTTTCCATAACACGCAGTGGCGTACCCGAGGGGTTTGACCACTTCAGCGATGGTCAACTCATCGGGATTGAGGCCAATCTTGGAGGAAGGAACCAGAGCACCTGAAATGCCGACTCGATTGGCGTAACAACCGGTGAGCAGAGAAGCTCTGGCCGCCGAACACACTGGCTGACTGGTATAGAAGTGGGTAAAGCGTTTTCCCTCTTTGGCCAAACGATCGATGTTGGGTGTCGGAATCTCTTCGGAACCGTAACAGGAGAGATCTCCCCAGCCCTGATCGTCGGTGAAAATGATGACGATGTTGGGGGGGGATTCAATTTTTCCAGGATCCGCAGGGGGCGATTGCACAGACTGGCCGAGGGCAAGCAACATAATGATGGGGGTGATGGTAAATGTATTCATGCCGGATGGTAACAGCCGGCGGGGGCAAGTCAGCCCAGTATGCCGTAGCCGTAGGTCACCTCGATGGGGGATCCTTTTTCAAAGCGCAGGGGACAGAAGAACTCCGCATCGAAAGATCCCGCAGGGGCGGAACCAAGGATCGAAGCCACACCCCGGGCTACCGCTGGGGCCATTTTGAATCCGTGTCCACTGAAGCCGCTGACGATCCATGCACCTGTGCGACCGGGCACAGGGCCGATCACAGGGTGGGAGTCGGGTGTGACCGTGTAGAGAGCCCCGACACCTCCCCATGAAGGAGAATGGGCGTAGTGGGGGAGTCTCCGTGACAGTTTCTGTCTGCACGACTGAATGAACTGATGGGAGACCCCTTCGTCGTAGTGATCAGGGTCAGAGACCACCGCATCTTCATCCATGTCGAGGAGACCGACCCTGGTCCAGCCCGCCAATTCAGGCTTCCAGTAGAGTCCATGGGTCAGGTCACCATAGATCAGTCTGCGTTCCCGGGTCCCTGGAGGCGGCTCAAAAAACGCTTGCTCTGGACGGATCGCCGTCAGTGGCAACGAGACTCCCGCTTCCTTGAGCATCTGTCCCGACCAGGGCCCTGCACAAATCACCACGTTACCCGCGGAGAACTCCTGCTGGTCGTCGAGACGAACGCCTGTGATCCGTGAGTCCTGTTCGATCAGGGATACGACCCTACGACCGATGAGGATCTCTGCTCCCTGTTCTTCAGCGACGGTGATGATTTCATTGACGGTTTGTACCGGTTGGACATTTCCAGCTTCCGACTCCCATGCGGCGCATTCATCGTCATTGAAGGTGCCTCCGGGTTCGAGTTCTCGAAGGCCAGCGGCGTCTATGATCTCAGTTTGAACACCCAGTTCGCGTTGAAGTTCGACATTGCGTTGGAGATTGGGTCGATTTTCGGTGGTGCAGATGAATGCCATGCCCGGTCTGTGGAAGGAGATGGAGCGACCATGCTCCTCTTCGAAGCGTGAGTACCAATCGAGACCTTCACGAGCCATCGCCACCGTCACCGGATGGGAGTAATGTTGGCGGAGAATCGCCCCCGATTTGCCTGTGGATCCAGCCCCCGGGAAAGACTTTTCGATCAAGAGCACGCGGTCATTACCATGACGGCTCAATTGATATGCCAGGGATGCTCCCATGATCCCACCCCCGATGATGATGTGATCCCAGGTCGGCATTATCCTGGCCTCCTCGGCATTCTCAGTCCTGATTTTGATGCTTCTTTGGCGAGCTCTCGGGTCAAGTAATCACAGACCACCTGAAAACCATCGATACCAAGAGCCTTCTGCATGTCCTCACGATAGACGCTGGTGGCATTGATGTCGATGAAGACTCTGCGTCCGTCGGCAGTGTCCATCCATTCGACTCCCCCGATATCCAGTTGGGCAGCCCTGAGAATTTCACGAGCTTGGGCAACTGCATCCTGGGGCACGTCAGGCCACGCATCGAAGGTCGCATCGGCGATCATGCCCTCCTCGATGGGGTTTCTCGGGCAACCCTCCGCAGGGCAGAGGTTGAATGTATTTTGTGGCTTGACCTTCATCGCCAGCAAAAATTCTCCATCGACGAATTCGACACGGGAGATGGTTCCGTCGACAGACGTGATGATTTCCTGCAGGAGCATCAGATGCCCTTTTGGGAAAACTTCAGGGTCATCGACCAATGCCAACAGATGCTCATGATTTTCTATTCTCCGAATCAGTGCTCCACTTCCTCCGGTATCGGGTTTGAGAATCAGCGGAAAGCGAAGTTGATCGATCAGGTCACGGATTGCGGCAGGATTACTGACAGCATGAGTCTCCGGTGTCAGCACTCCGAGTCCATTCATCAACAGTTGTTGTGCGACCTTGCTGGTTTCCATGCGAAATGATCTGGAGCCATTGACCACCATCGAACCGGTTGCTTCCAGTGTGGCTAGAAGTGCGTGGGCATGGGCGATCGCCCCCGCATTCCCGCGCATGTAGGAAGAGGGGGATACCCGGTTCAGGTAAAGGGTGTGTTTGCGGGCTGCCAGGAGATCAAATCCATGGGCTCGAACATCGATCCCTTCATGGGAGATGCCCGATTTCGACAATGCTTCAAAGAGTGGTTTTAACCAGGCGTCATTTTCGTAAATGACCCCGATAGTAGGAACCGTTTGCTGCTCGTGGAGTAGAACGGAGTCCCCGTCCCCTGATTCCGGGGATAGGATCTCAGAGTTTTGCTCCAAGCCCTTTTCTTGAGTCATCTCTCCCCCTGACTGGTAGAAAGTCGTGGGAGGGCACGCCCTCCATCAAAAGTTTCCGACATGGATGCAGATTTGTCGAAAATTGGGGTCATGTTGGGGTTCAGATTCCATGGGGAAGCCAGATATTCTTGATTTGGGAGGCCCTATCGAGCAAATCGGCGGTTTGGTCCATAGAGTTGTTCATACTCCAGCAGACCTTCATGTTACCTGTGGAGAGGCGCTCAATTTCGGCTGTCAATTCACGGTCTGTGACGGAGCAGATCAGATCGACGGCATCATGGGCTGCCAAAACAGGAGCCAAGTCAGTGGGATTGCCGGTGAGCAGGTTCAACGCACCTGCCGGTAGATCCGAGTGTTCCAACACGCGACACATCTCCACAGCAGCAAGAGACTGAACACTCGGAACTGCGACCACGTGATTACCAGCCGCCAGCAATGGGGCAACCATGTGAACAAAAGAGAGCAGGGGGTGATTGCCAGGGCAGATGACCGCTGCTGTGCCATAGGGTTCATATACTGCAAGGACCAATCCTCGCCAGGGGGTATCGTGGACGTGGCCATCATGTTTGTCAGACCAAGAGGCCCACCTTGTCCAGGCATCGACAGCCATTTCAAACTCTGCATGACATGTTGCCTCTGAGTCACCGGTCATCGCCGTCAGGATACGAACAAATTCTTCACGGCGAGACTCCATGTTTTCGGCGATGAACCATAGAACCTGGGCCCTACCGTGACTCGTCATCGAAGCCCAAGAACTTTTGGCTGCGGACTCGACGGCATTACGCACGTCCTTGCGGTTTGCGAGGGCTGCAAGACCCACCGTTTCGCCGGAAGGAGAGAGAACCGGGTATGAGTTGCCGCCATCCGGTCTGACTTGCTTCCCCCCAATCATCAACTTTGCCGTGCGATCGAGATCGGGAATCACAGAATCGTCGAACTGACTCAACTGGATGGGAGTTGGTTCGGGTGATGGCTCACCCGCCAATTGGTTTTGCATGTATGCCTTGAGACCTTCGCTGCCCCCCTCGCGGCCAAAGCCAGATTCCTTCATGCCCCCGAAACCGCTAGAAGCGTCAAACATGTTGGTTCCGTTGACCCATACGGTTCCCGCCCTGACCTTTCTGGCCACATCGAGTGCGGTATCGAGATCCTGGCTCCATACACTTGCAGCTAAGCCGTATCGGGTGTGATTGGCGATCTTGACCGCTTCTGCAGGGGTTCGGAAAGTGGTGGAGACGAGCACGGGGCCGAACACTTCTTCGGTGGCGATCTCAGAGGACAAGGGGGCTTCCGGGAAGAAGGTCGGTGGGAACCAATTTCCTTTTTCGGGCAGTTCGATTTCAGGTTGGATACACGCGATCCCATCCGATTGTGCGCGCTCACACATCGCAGTGACTCTTTGCAGATGTTCTCCATCGATGATTGCACCGATGTCGATCGCTTTGTCCAGGGGGTTACCGATACGGAGTTTCTGCATCCTCTGCTCGATCCGTGAGTGGACATCGGCAGCGATGGATTCTTGAACGAGGAGGCGACTGCCAGCGCAGCAGACTTGCCCCTGATTAAACCAGATGGCATCGACGAGACCCTCGACCGCACTGTCGAGATCTGCATCTTCAAAAACGATGTAGGGGCTTTTGCCCCCCAGTTCGAGCGTGAGCCCCTTACCGGTTCCTGCGGTGGCCTCGCGGATGATGCGACCCACTTCCGTCGAGCCAGTGAAGGCGACCTTGTCGACATCCTGATGCTCAACAAGTGCTGCACCCGTTTCGCCAGCTCCGGTGACGATATTGACGACTCCTGCAGGCAGCCCTGTTTTTTCACACAGTTCTGCAAACAGCAATGCCGAGAGGGAGGTCCACTCGGCAGGCTTGAGAACTACCGTGTTTCCGCACGCCAATGCAGGAGCGATTTTCCATGCCAGCATCAACAAAGGGAAATTCCACGGAATGATCTGGCCGCAAACGCCCCACGGTTTGGCTTGTGGGAAACTCTCTTCGAGGATGCGTGCCCAACCGGCATGGTGATAGAAGTGGCGGGCGACGAGGGGGATATCGATATCTCTCGTTTCACGGATCGGCTTGCCGTTGTCGAGAGTTTCGACGACAGCAAACAGACGACTCTCTTTCTGGATTCCGCGGGCGAGGGCGTAGAGATGTCGGGCTCTGCCTTCCGGACCCAGATCTTGCCAGGCAGGGAGTGCATTTCTGGCAGCTTCGACTGCATTGGAAACATCCTTTGCAGATCCTTTTGCAAGATTTCGTAGAGATTCGCCGGTGGCGGGATTGATCGTCTCAAAAGTGTCACCGGTATCTGAAGGCGTCCACTTTCCACCAATGTAGTGGGATGGATTTTCTCCGCTGCGGCTGATCCAGTCCAGGGCAGCTTGGTGATCCTCCGGTGCGGGGCCCCAGTCGAGGGATTCGAGAACCTGTGCAGGATCGGATGAATCATTGGACATCTTCTTTATCCCATCGGATGCCGGTGATTGGCAGAGTACCGGCCGGTTGCATGAAACTCGAGTTGTCGCTCGATGTCTGCCAGCAGCGACGATGCGCCGATTCGGAAGCGATCTGGTCGCATGGAAATCGATCCCATTTCTTCTTTGACCAACATTAGAAAAGTTATCGATTCCTTTGCGGTTCGGATTCCCCCTGCGGGTTTGAAGCCAGCGAGGTAGCCGGTTCGTTGCTGGTGCTCACGTATGGCACGAAGCATTACCAACGCCACTGGCAATGTGGCATTGACCGCTTCCTTACCTGTGGAGGTCTTGATGAAGTCAGCACCCGCACCCAGGCAGACCCGGGAAGCACGGGCGACCTGTCGAAGATCACCCAATTCCCCGGTTGCCAGAATAGTCTTCAGGCAGGCCTGGTCTCCACATGCTTCCCGATAACTTCGAACTTCATCGTGCAGATCGCTCCAGCGGCCCTCAAGGACCAAAGACCGGGAGATGACGATGTCGATCTCTTGTGCTCCGGCGGTGACGGAAGAGCGGATCTGTTCCAATTTCATCTCGTGGGGGATCTGCCCCGCAGGAAAGCCTGTGGAGACGGCGCACACATTGACAGGACTGCTGGAGCATTCCGTCACCGCAGTATCGATCAGGTTGTGATAAACACAAACCGCAGCACAGTGAAGATTGTCTGGGAGGCCATGGGCTTCGAGGATGTCGTTGCGGACCGGATTTTTTGCCTTTGCGGCCAGACGTTTGACTGTCCCTGGGGTGTCATCCCCCGAGAGAGTGGTCAAATCGATACAGCGAATGGCGTGGGCGAGCCAGCCCACTTGCCAGCCTTTCTTGACCGACCTTCTTCCGGAAAGGGTCTTGGCCCTTCGCTCGATGGCAGAACGATTGATGCGGGTTGACAGAATCCAGTCCAGATCCAATTCACCACCGGGATTGAGCAAAGGGTACCTCCAAGACACCCAGCATCGGCAATATTTCGCGAAGGGTCAAGAAAGCCGTAACAGATTCAGGGGGAATTGCATGACTCAGCGCTTCTGCTTTTTCCCCGAGATCAGGTCGACCATCGCTTTTCCCATCGCATCCCCGACCTCGAAGTAACTTCCCGCATGACCAAACCAGTGGTGCCCATGCCCGCTATTGGGAGAGTCTTCTGGTTTGTAGCGGAACTGTCGGGTAGGCACGTAGACGATGGTTCCCTTGTATTTTTTGACTTTTGAGGGGGCTTCCTGTGCCGCATGCAGTTGGCTGTTATCGGCATTTCCGGTTTGGCCGATGATGACCGGAAGCCGTGGGACCTTGAATTCGCTGCGCAGGTCATCGACCAGGTGCAAAAAGTTCTGCGAGTAATTTTCCAATGCGCCATCTTGGTACATGTCGTTCCAGCCCTGAAACCAGAAGAAGCCGGAGATCACCGGTTTTCTCCCCGACAATTGGGGGAAATCCTTGTCGATATTGGCGAGGGCTTCCCTGATCTCCTTGATCATTTGTTTGTAGGCGGGACCGGTTTGGCCTCCCGCAGATGGCGGTCGGAAATCCACGTGCAGACTTCTTCCGCCCCAGCATGTCTTGATCAGCAGCACCGGATCCTTCGAAGCGTGGCCGAGGCGATGCCCGATCTGTAATTCCGGGCCGAAGTGATGCTTGCCCTCATGCACTGCAAAGCCGATGGAGAGAGAGCCTGTTTTCAAGGGGCCTCGTTCGGGGCGATAGCGGATAAACACATCATCTCTGGAGGTCCACTCCCCGCTTTCGTCACGCAGGTGGGAGAGGCGAGGTTTCCACTCAGGGTCATCGAGCAATTTCACCAGTGTTCCGCGACCCCCGTTGTAGTGCTTCTCGTGATCGAGATCGACGACCGCATGACCTTCCATATTCGACTGACCAGCGAGCAGGAAGACTCTGACTGCACCGGAGCTTTCATCGCCGCGGGATTCTGCAGTTGAAACGAAGGCGAGCACAACTGTCAGAATTGTGATCATTGGAGACATTGAAGAAGTCATCGGTTTCCTTTCGCAGAGATTGGTCCCGAAGGGGAGAATCACCGCTGGTAGCGCTTGAAAATGATTCCTGTGGGAACACCGGATCCAAATTCCAGAGTATCCACTCGCTTGCTTTCATCCCGGTGGATTCGTAACCGAAGCCAAGAGGGTTTGCCAACCAGTCGGTCATCTTTCGTCAACTGGAGGGGATAGGTTTCTGGTCCCCAATCGACCATGAGCAATTTTCCATCCCTGTTTTCCAGATTCCAGGTGACCTGTAGTTCTTCGGAGTGATACAGACCACTGAAATCGTCAGGTTTCCACTCGGAGAGAAACTCAGGATCTTTCTCCTCTTCCCAATCCCTGCCACGCCAGTTCCTGCGATCCTGTTGCGGGGCATCCTTGAAGAGATCATGAGCGATGACCTCGCTGACCTGGCGAATCACTCTTTGGGGATTGAAGTTGCTGCGATTGGCGAAGCAGAGGAAGACCCAGCCTTCTTCGGGCAGCATCCACATCTGGGACCGGTAACCGACCCATGCGCCGCCGTGGGAAAGGGTTCGGTATGAGCGGTAGGAGGATTCGTCGATCCCGAAGCGGTAGTCGAGCTCTTCGCCATCATTGAGGCTGAACTTGCTGAGCATTCGCTTCAGCAATCCCGGTTTCCAGGAATCATCCAGGAGTGCTTGGGTCCAAATGCCGAAGTCATGCACCGTGGTGTACAAGCCGCCGTCCCCGACCTGATCGAGACCGGTTTCATCGATGCGATACTGACCCTGTCCTGCCGGTGAGTAGCCATTGGCCCGCTTCTTGACCACTTCAGTCGATTCGTCATGGAAGTGAGTCTGGTTCATCTTCAATGGCTTGAATATCTTCTCATCGGCAAACTTGCGAAGGGATTTTCCTGAAACCCTCTCGCAGATGACGCTGCACAGAAAATAACCGGAGTTGCAGTATGAGTAGCGCTCGCCGGGAACAAAATCGAGCCCCCGTTGACGACAGATCATCTGCAGGGCTTCTTCCTTCTCCCAGTTGTCGGATTCCTCGATGTCGCACATCACCATCAGCGATGAGTATTCCCTCAGTCCACTGGTGTGGTGCAGCAGGTGGCGGATGGTGATCTTGTGGTCGTAGTCATGAAGCTCGGGGATATATGCGTGAATGTCAGCGTCAAGATCGACGAGGCCTTCATCCTCCAACAGCAGCATGCAGGCGGCGGTGACATGTTTGGAAACTGAAGCGATGCGGAAGACTGTCCCTGTGGAGTTCGGGATCTCATGATCTAGGTTGGCCATGCCGTAGCCTTTGGCAAAAACCAAATTTCCATTCTTGAAGGCGGCGATGGCGCACCCTGGCTGATCCGGAGTCACAATCAGTTCAAGGATTGCGTCGACCCTCTTTTCCATAGATTTTTCTGAAGGATCTGTCTTCGATTGTCCGTGACACCAGGGAGTCGCAAGGAACACAGTTGCCAATAGGATCAGGGAGCACGAAACTTTCATGATGAATCCGATTCCTTGTTTTTGAGTTCTACAATGCTCTCTGGGCGCAACAAAAAGATCACTGCCAATGGGACCAATGCGGATACGCCAGAGATCATGAAGAGTTGGACGCGTTCCATGTCTTTGATTCGGGAGATTTCATTGCCGATGAAGGTGCCGAAATTGCTGACAGCCATGTAAAGGGTGAATTGGGTGGCAGCCGCAGTGGTCCAGCTGATCTTCATGTAGAGACTGAAGAGCGCGACCGTCTGAAATGCGACAAACCCCTTGAAGACCGGCAGAATCCAAGTTGGATCTCCGGATGCGCTACTGACCAGTGTCGAGAAGGCAATCATTGCGATCCCCATTCCCAATCCGCCTAGGGCAGCAATTTTTCTTCGACCGATGCGGTCACAGAGGAAGCCTCCGATCAGGGCTCCACACAACTCACCACCGATTCCCCAAGTTCCCAAGGCGGAACTGTAATCGAGTGAATCCCAATTGAAGACGTTAATAAAGGTATCCGATGCAAGGGGGATAAAGATCCCTGCTGAGATCGAGGTAATGATGGAAAGAACCACCGCTGCCCCGGTGGTCCATTTGGAAAGAGCTCTGGAGAGTTCAGCAAGGACAACGATGGGCGATCTCAGGGCTTGGACCCCGGTCGATCCTGCTGTGCCCTTCGACCAGGGAAACCTCTTTTCACCTTCCCTTTCACGAACAGCCAACACACACGCAGCAATGACCAGAATTCCTACTGCCATCACCTGCAAAGTAATGTTCAGGTTGAATTGTTCGATGAGATAGGCTCCCCCTGTGGTTCCGGCGGTGATTCCAAAAAGCTTTGAGCCCCACATGAATCCGTTGACCCTGCCACGCTCCGATTCCTCGAGAATGTCGACTGCGAGGGCATCGGTGGCGACGTCCTGCAGCGAAGTGAAAGCATTGTGAAGGAAGAAAATCCCGGCCACGAAAACCAGGGTACTGACTTCATTGCTTTGGGTTGATTCTGTGGCACCGGGTACCCAGGCAAAGATGCGAGCTGCCCATGAGGAGACTTCAATCGTTTCGCCGGGGGCGAGACTTCCCAGGTCTCCGGCACGGGCATTGGCGATCAGAGTTATTGCCATTCCCAACTGGGCAAAGACGATCCAGGGTCTGCGTAGCCCCATCGCCGGGAATCGAACTGAATCGATCAGCGGTGCCCAGATAAACTTGAAGGTCCAGGGCAGGACCGAGAATCCGGAGATGATGGCGGCCTGTTCCCGGGTGTACCCCTGATCCAGAAAAACGGTGAGTAAAGTGTAGAGAACAAAGCCGTAGGGGAATCCCTGGGCAAAGTACAGCAGGCACAGAATCGCGGTCCGAATCCCCCGATGGGAACTCATGCTCATGGGGCCTCCTCCGGGTGGTCAGTTGCTCTGGCAGGATAGAGGCCTGTGGGCGGAATTGCAGGGGGTATCCGCAGATCTCGGGGCATTGTTGCCGGTGATCGACCGGTTTTTTCTGTCTGCTCGTTTCTGGGAACAGGATAGAGAGGAAGAGACGTTGACCCTGACCCCGAAAGGAGCGAAATCATGCCAAAGACGATCCACCGCTTGCTGCTCCTGTGCCTCTCCTGTGGCGTTTCTCTCTCTGTCTTGGCGGGATGTGCGGCCAAGAGTACCTACGTGCAGGCGATCGGTACCTGGAGTACAGAACCCGTCCTTTGCAAAACGCAAGCATCTGTCGAGGATTCCCGATCTGTCACCGGTGCAATTTGGGATTCCTGGCAGAACAGGATCCAGCGCACCCTTCAACCTGCGATTCAGTTGACCGTCTACAGGGACGCCAGTTACCTGCTCGAAGTTGCCGGCGTGAAGTACGAGGGACAGGCTCACCTGACCTCTCTCTTCGGTGAAGGACTCGCGGTCAAAACCGCCATCGGCAGCGTTGAAGCGGAGGGCCGAATCCGCATCGTTGAAGGGCAAAAGATGGTGATCGAGTCCGACTTCCATGAACTCGGGACCGAGTTGACCTTGCATCGCATGCCTTGAGTCAACGCCCACTTCTCCTATGGGATCGCGATCGAGTTGCGGTATCATGACCGACCCGTTTCATGATTCCGGAGGCGCACCATTGATCCGGCCCTCGCCCTTCCTCATTCCAATTTTGTTGAGTTTCATGCCGGGATGTGACCCCGTGATTCGTGGGGTTACGGAAGAGGCTCGCCCCCTCGTTTATGTCGGATCGGTGACCTTCGGAGAAGCGGTCAATAGTGAAGACCGGTTTCACGTGCCGATCACCATGGGGCCTGGACCCTGGCAAAGAAACTCGGGCCAGTTTCCCACGCGCGTAACGACCCGGATTCAGGATCGTCAGATCGACATGACGATCCACTTCAGCAGTTCCACCGAGCATGTGGAGCTGGGTCGCCGACTGGAGCTCCCACAAGAACTCACTGGCGAGTACGAAGTCTTCTATCTCGACCCCAACGGCACTCGCCACAGTGTGGGGAAGTTGTCCTTTTAGAATTAGCCACTGACCGAATTTGGAGTGATGGAATCCTCGGAGACCGGCACCCACCGATTCGTTATTTCGTGACAGGAGTTTTCCTGGGAGTTTTCTCCATTGCACAGCCAATAAGCCTGCAATGCCGCACCCAGTGCTGCGGATTCCGGTTCTTGAGGCAGGGTGATGGGGACCTGTAGTGTGTCGGCGATCATTTGTCGCCAGAGTGGGTTTTTGGATCCGCCGCCGACCAGGCGCAGGGCGTCGACCTCGACGCCGAGGCGTTTCATGCGTGCGACTCCCGAACACAGGTTGGCGGTGATCCCTTCGAGGGCAGCCCGGAAGATCACCCCAGGTTGAAGACCGCCCGGGCGGATGCCGGTGATGGTGCCGGTGGCGTGGGGGAGATCAGGAACCCTTTCTCCATGCAGAAATGGTACAAACTCGACTCCGCCACAGCCGGGCTCGACCGCGGCGGCGAGGTCGGTCAGCCGCTGAAGGGCGTCCGGATCATCGGGGAAGTAGGCCTGTCGAATCTCTTCGGTGACGTTGGTGCAGTTCATGATGCAGAGGAGCGGCAGCCAGCCGCCGTCACTGGAACAGAACGGAGCGATCAGTCCTTCCGGATCGATCACCGGCTGATCGGTACGGGTGAAGACGGTGCCGCTGGTTCCCAGGCTCATGACGACCACTCCTGAGCGGGTCGCACCGGAACCGATGGCGCTCATCATGTTGTCGCCGCCACCGGGGGCGACCGGGATGCCTGCGGGCAATCCGAGGGCTTTCGCTGCGGTCTCACTCAGGTGACCCGCGACTTCTCCTGTTTCGAGCAGCCTTGGAACCTTGCCCGCCAAATTTTCATCAACCGCGGTCATCGCCTCCTCGTCAAACTGACGTTCTTTCATATCGAACCAGCCTGTCCCTGAGGCATCGCCAGCCTCCATCGTCATCGATCCGGTGAGGCGATAGTTGATGAAATCATGGGGGAGGAGGACGTGGGCGGTGCGTTGCCAATTTTCCGCTTCATGTTGGGCGAGCCAGGCGACCTTGCTGGCGGTGAACCCGACGGGGATCGATCGGCCCAGTTTCTGGGTCAACTGCTGGGCCTCGTCTGCCGTGGAAGTATCACACCACAGCTTTGCCGGGCGCACGACGGCTCCTGAATCGTCGAGAAAGACGGAGCCGTGCTGCTGGCCACTGACTCCCACCCCGGCGATCTTTTGAAGATCGATCTGCGTCGACAGCTCACCGACGACGTTGATCACCGCCTTCCACCAGTCATCGGGGTGCTGTTCCGCCGCACCTGAGGGCAGGCCCGGCAGCAGATCGAGAGGCTGCCCGGCGCGGGCGATGACCCCCTCTTCATGCTCGGGATCAAAGACAAGCCCTTTGACGCTCTGGGTGCCGACATCCAGTCCAAGATAGTGTTTCTGGTCCATGAAGCCTCCCAGACGCCAGACTAGCCCCTACCGCTTCTGGGCTCAATCCACGGAATACAGGTCCTGCGCGCCCTGTCCGAAAGCATGCTGAAATCGGATCTCATCAGTATGAGAACACTTCTCCATGGAGTGTGAATTGGCTGAAAGGTGGGTGTCCCATGAAACCTGTGACCGATCGACAACGCTGCCAGAAGGTTAGTGTCGCTGGGGATAGCCCTGTTCAAACCCACCGAATCGGCATGATCGTGCCCAGTTCCAATACGACGATGGAGACGGAGATCCCTGAATTGTTGCAACGGGTGGGCATGGGTGAGCATCGCTTCACCTTCCACGCATCCCGAATGCGCATGAAAAAGGTCAACCTGAGTGAACTGGGTCAGATGAATGCTCAAGCAGATCGCTGCGCCGAAGAGTTGTCGGATGCGGCGGTCGATGTGGCTGCCTACGCGTGCCTGGTGGCAGTCATGAGCGAAGGCCCTGAATTCGCCGACTCCATGGCAAACAAACTGACCCGGATCCTTGAAGAAGGAGAAACGTCGGCAGAGATGATCACCAGTGCCGGAGCACTCATCGAGGGAGTCCGAAAGTTGGGAGTCCGCAAGGTGGCCCTGGTCACTCCCTACATGAAACCATTGACAAACCTGGTCATCGCCTGCCTCGAAACGGCGGGAATCGAAGTGGTCGACTCGATCTCACTGGAGATCGCTGACAATCTTGAGGTCGGGCGTCGCGACCCCGAAGCTCTGGTGGAGATCGCCCGTGATCTGGATTTGACCGAAGCAGAAGCAGTGATCGTTTCCGCATGTGTGCAGATGCCATCTTTGGCGGCGATCCCGCAGATCGAGGAGGAGACCGGTTTACCGGTTCTTTCCGCTGCCACTTCGACCCTTCGCTCCATCCTGGAAAGTCTGGAGCTTTCTCTGGATATCCCTGGTGGTGGTCGACTGTTGCAAATGAATTCGGAACCGGATGGAGAAAGGAGTGCAGCATGAAGATGATTCATATCGAAGATCACGGAGCGATAGAGACCATCGTTGAACAGGTTCGTCATGAAGCGGTGCTGCTGCAGTTGACGACGGTGTACGCCCTGGTCTCTGCTCCGACCCAAAGGGGTGTGGAACAGTTGAACGCCCTCAAAGATCGCCTCTCCGGAAAAAACTACGGAACGCTGATAGGGCGGGCAGATCGTTTTATCGAACAGGCGTTGCCCGGAGCATTGCCGGAGTCATTCAATTCCGCCGAGCAACTGGAAGAGATGTGCGGTGCATTCGTGAGGACCGCTTTCACCGATTCAAATTTCGACTCACCCGTGATCCGGGCGGGCACTCATCAAGGATTGCTCCTCGAAGGGGCCCACAGGGAACTGTTTTGCCGAGTCGAAGAAGATCTGGCCAGTGACGTTGATCGAGACCTTTGGAATGGGTGTGAAGTCAGCAGCTTGCTCGGTACCAGCGCGAATCTGAGTGGTGATCCCCTTGGATCCATCACCGACTTTGAAAGAGCCGAACAGTTCGCCAGAGACCGTGGTGTCGGTCTTTTCGTCAGATGTGAAACCAGTATCGATGAGAAGGGTTCATACCCCATCCTGGAATTTGCCGGCAACCAGGTATCGGTCCACAGAGATGGACCCGGGCTCGAGAGGCTGATTGGGAATCTGCCATCTGACATGAGACAAACGCTTGCAGCATGATCAATGGCGATACATGTCGTCGCGATCTCAGCACTTCTCACCTGGATAGGGCGATGATCACTCTTTGCTCGTGGCTGGCTTCATCGGAATCGCCATCGGTTTGATATTGTCGGCACTGTTGGACACGAGTTTCCAAATCGGGCGAATGCCATGATAGTCCGTCTTGGTATCTCTCATGTCTGATCTGCGTTTTGCTGAGCGTGCAGAACTGGGGCCATGGACAAAACTTCCACCTCGAGAAATAGTCATCCCGCCGATGAGATTGACCGGGTCTTTCACAGGGCTTTTGGAGTAATACCCCCAGTCCCGTCTATCCAGGCAACGTTCCAGCAGATTTCCATGGACATCGTGGAGACCGAAGCGGTTGGCAGGGAAATGACCCACCGGTGATGGATAGGTGAATCCATCCCGATATTCCGGGGCTTCTGTAGAGCCGGGCCAGGTTTGACCAGACTCTTTTGCAGTGAGATCGTTGACATTGGCCAATTTTTTATCGACGAACTCTTCCAGGGTGTCGGCACCATCCCAAGGGCCAGAAGAGCCTGCTCTGGCACTGTATTCCCACTGAGCCTCAGAAGGGAAATCCATGCTGAACTGCAAAAGTATCTTGCGGCCCCGATTCCAATCGACTGAATCGACAGGGTAGTGGTGCCTGTCTTGCTCTTTCCGATGACGGGACGGCTCCACTCCGGTCAGTCGATACCACTGACCTTGGGTGAGTTCAAATTTTGAAATGAAGAAGGGGGACAGTTCCACTTCGTGCACCGGGGATTCCCCTCCCATGCGCATGGTGGACTCGTAATTTGGTTGGTTTGGATCCTTGCCCTGGGATCCCATCCAGAATTTCCCCCCTGGGATCAGGATAAACACGATGCCGCAATCAGGACTTGCAACGATGTGTCCCTGTTGACTCCTCTGTGGTTCAGATCCAGAAGCGATGTGCCAAAACTCCCATAAACCGGATTCTGGATCCTTTCCCAAGGGGACTAAGCCAGGTTGAATCAGATTCAGATCAGAATGAGTGGAGTTCAGTTGTGGCAGTACTGCTTCCCAGCGTTTTCGCAGAGATCCATTGAGCGCATACTGATCCCGAATGAACTTTGCAAATTCCAATCTCTTTTTCACGGTCCAGCCGTGACCCGGGGAGACTCGATTTGCAGGGAGATAGTTTCGCTTTAATTCTTCCAGTCGCTCAACCAATAATCCCACCTGTCGATTCCACCAGCGGTTTTCAGGGAGGTTTTCCGGGAAGGTCCAAGTGCTGTTCAAGTCGATCTTGGACTGGATCTGTTGAATCGCTTGTTGAGTTTTCTTCCTTTGAGCATCGTTTCCTTCTGCGGAGTTCAGTTCTTCAAGTTGCTTTTTCATGTCTTCAAGCTGGATAAACAGATCTATGAATGAGTCTGAAGAGTGTTGAGCCCCTAGATCTTGCAGTGGAATCGATTTCTCCAAAGCGGTATCACGGATTGATTGAAGAGTCTGCCGATGTTCCGGGAGTTCGGCAATCAGAACCTCTGCATCCTCGATCCAGCGCTCATATTGAGGAATCAAATGGGGCTGTGCAGGCCACAACAGATCCAGTTCTGCTATCAGATCATCGTGATCCTGGAGTGCCGAGAGGCGCAAGACTTCTTCAGTCTTGGTTTGTGCGTTATGCCTTTCGAAGAGTGCCCAACCGATCCCTATGCTCAGTGAGAAAATGACCATCGAAACGATCGACACCAGTAATTTGTTTCGTTGGAAAAACTTTTGCGACAGATAAAGTGCGCCCGGTGGACAAGCCAGAACCGCCTCATCCCCCTTGCGATATCTTTGCAGATCTGACTGAAATTCACGCACAGTGGAATACCTGCGGGCTGGGTCGGATTCGATCGCCTTGAGGATGATCCAATCCAATTCCGTCAGCGCTTTTGCCATCGGTAGATCAGAAGCGGCCATATCTGATTGAATCTGAATCTGGCTCGGTCTCCGTGGCATCTCCTCTTCAAGAATGCGGATAATTTCCGTCTCCACCTGCTCGCTGAGTCCTTCGTGGGGAAGGCGACCGCTGACCATTTGGTACAGCATCACACCCATCGAGTAGATATCACTGCGGATGTCGACGTCCGATCCTTGGCTCTTTGCCTGCTCCGGGCTCATGTAGTTCCAGGTGCCGAGGGTGTAATGCTGACCGGTGATGAGAGTGCGGTCGGTCAGCGGATCGTGCAGCGCTTTGGCGAGTCCAAAATCGATGATTTTGACGACCAATCCTTCATCGGAGGAAGTGATCATGACATTGCCCGGCTTGAGATCGCGGTGGATCACCCCTCTCTCATGGGCATGGCTGATTCCCTGACAGAGTTGTTCGAAAATGTCGAGACGAGTCTCGAAATTCGGATTCTCCTCTTTGAGCCATTGGTCGAGGGTTTGCCCCTCGATGAACTCCATGGCGAAGTAGGGCTGTTCCTTCTCGGTGATGCCGGAATCGATGACGCGGCAGATGGTTGGGTGATTCATTTTGGCGAGGGCATTCATCTCGGCATCGAAGCGGGCGAGGATTTCGCGTGTACCCATGCCGAGACGGATGACCTTGATGGCAACGGTGCGTTTAAGACCTTCAATCTCACGGCAGCGATAGACTTCCCCAAAGCCTCCTTCTCCGATGAGGGATTGAATGTCGTATCCCTGAATTTGCACTCCGGATGATTCCGGTCGTACTGAATGCACGGAAAACTCTTTCGAAGAAAGGAGAATGGCCGTTCTCTGGTAATCCTGAGTCAGTATTGCTGTAAAAGATTCTATCCGAATACGGAGTTGATTGCGTTCTTTGAAATGCCGATCTTTCTTGTTGTTTCCAGCACCAAATTCATCTGGATGTGGAAACGGTCAGTCAGCAAGCGTTCTGGAAGGGCGGACACCGAGGACACGGTGGAGGAACTTGAAATCCCCGGAGGGCCTGTTTGAGATTCTTGAATCTTCAGCCTTGGAGACAAAGCAGCCCCCTCTGAAGGAACGCAAAGTGATGTCTTCAGCAGGCGGAGTTCCCAGAGCAGCCTCGACAAATTTGTCTCGACACCACTCCCTGACATTTCCGATCATGTCATGAAACCCAAACCGATTGGCTGGCCGGATCCCAACAGGAGTGTGAAACGGAAACTTTTCGGTCGATCCTTGGGAGCGAGTCGTGGGGAAGTCGATGTGATAGCGCCCTGCAGGAAGATCTTCCAGTGACCCGACGGGGAAGGGGGTGTCGGTGCCACCGCGACAGGCGATCTCCCACTGAACCTCGGTTGGCAGCTGGAGGTTCCATCGGGGTAGCCACTTTTGGCAATCATTCCATGAGATCTGCTCGATCGGGTGCAAGCCGCTCCAGTGGTACTGGATGCCATTCAATGGCTTCTCCAGTCGGTCGGGTCCGTAGCCACTGGGATTCGATCCTGTGAGCCGCTCCCATTGAGCCTGGGTCATTTCAAACTTTGAGAGGAAGTAGGCGGCTTCGGTGACCTGGAAGGGAGGCCCTTCCCAACTCTCGGTAAATCGATCGAAGTTTGGCAGGTCCTTCGATTGAGCCTGGGATCCGATCCACGAAGTGGTTCCCGGGACCAGAACCAGGATGATTCCCATCTCGGGGGTGAGGACCAACTTTCCCGCGCTATCTCTGGAAGCGATTGCACCGCTGGGGAGGTGGGAAAATTCCCAAAGTCCTGAATGAGGATCTTTTCCGATGGGCAACAAGTCTTCCTGAGGTGAAAGGCTGAGATCCTTCGAGTATCGGGAAGAGGCGGAGATCTCTTTCAGGGCGAGTTGCCAGGTTTGTTGCCACTGCTCACGATGGACCTGTTGCTGTTGAACGTACTGAAGGCGGCGGCGGACTCCCCAACCATAATCCGGATGGATGCCCATACCGACAACTCCGTGATCCGGATGGTGGAAGCGTTCGATCCGTTCGATCAGCTTCGACAATTCCCTGTACCACCAGGCCTCCTCGGAGTCCTTGAAGACCGGCGGAGTTGAATCCGGCGATATTGCATGTGACCGGATCCGTTCGAGAGCATCCTTTTGTTGCTGCAAAGACGGAGTCGTTATCTTCTCACCGGAAGCGTCGATTCGGGTGGAGCCGTGGATCAGTGCGTTCGCCCGTTGGATCCACTCCTGATAGACAAGGATCTGGTCCCTTTGGGGAGGCCACAATTCATCCGCTTCCGAGATCAACTGGTCGATCTCCTGATCCATCGACAGTGACATCACTTCCGTCAGTCGATCACTGGCGATCATCTTTTGCTGGTAGGCAAATCCACCGAGAACACCTATTGCCGATAGAAAGATGACGCAAATGAAAGCGAGTGCGGTGAAGATGGGATGCCTGCGAACCCATTTATTGAGCAGGTACAGATGTGAAGGAGGACGTGCCACGATCGGTTCTGTACCAAGGAGATGTCGATCGATGTCATCGGAGAGGGCTTGGACCGTTGCATATCTGCGTTCCGGGTCGGACTCGAGTGCCTTCAGGACGATCCAGTCCAATTCGTTGCGAACCGAATGGAGATCCCCTTCGGAACCTTGAGTTCCCAATCGGTTGCTGGGACGAGTCGGAATATCCTCCTGCAAGATCCTGAGAATTTCAGTTTCATGGTTATCTCTGAGGTCGCCAAAAGGGAGTTCGCCGGAGATGAGACGATAGAAGATGACACCCAGCGAATAGACATCGCTTCGGATATCCGCGTCTGCACCATGACTCCACGCCTGCTCCGGACTGATGTAATCCCAGGTGCCGAGGACGTAACGGTCCCCGGTCACTAACGTCTTGTCGGTGAGCGGATCGGAGAGGGCTTTGGCGAGGCCGAAGTCGATCACCTTGGCGTGGGGTTTTCCTTCCTGGTCGGAGACGATGATGTTCCCTGGTTTCAGATCCCTGTGCAGGATTCCCCTCGTGTGTGCATGTTGAACGGCGGAGCAGATCTGCTGGAAGACTTCCAATCGACGGGGAAGGGATGGGGAGTCCTGTTCGACCCAATTGATCAACGTTGAACCGGGAATGAACTCCATGACAAAGAATGGGCGCCCATCCTCCATCGTTCCACTGCCGATGACGCTGGCAACATGGTCATGATTCAGCCTGGCCAATGCATGCATCTCGGCATCGAAGCGGGCAAGGATTTCGCGCGTGCCCATGCCGAGGCGGATGATCTTGATGGCGACGGTACGTTTGAGACCGAAGATCTCTTTGCAGCGATAAACCTCGCCAAAACCCCCTTCTCCGAGAAGGGTCTCGACTTCGTATCCCTGGATGTGCACTCCTGATGGACCGGATTCTGCAGATGGCACGAAGTTTTCTTTCTGATCGGTGATCGCCGTCCAATTTCAATGGAAGGACGCTCTTCATCATGACGATGGGGTTGATTCAGTCAATGAAGAGGATGAGATGCGCCCGATTTCAGTGGTGCCGCTGATCCCTGCAAATTTCGACGGCGCTGCAATCAGCTCCGGGGATGGCCTGTGGTTTTTCAGCCCTGATTCGCGCCCTGAAGACTCGCAGATCTTCGAGACACAGGGCTGCGACTTCTTCGGCCAGAGTTTCAAGAAGTTGAAATTTGTTTTCTGTAATCAAGGATTGCGCACTTTGAGCGAGCTGAAAATAGTCCACGGTATTGGCAACGTCCTCTGATTTCCGGGCCATTTCAAAACAGGCTTCGAGAGTAATCGTCAATCTCAATGGTTGGGGAGTCACCCGCTCTTCGGGAAGAATGCCGATGATGCACTCAAACTCCAGGCGATCGACGATGACCTGCCCCATCGATTGCTCCATGGAGGGGGCAGGAGTTCCGCCGAGTGCTTGGCGGGTCAGCGGGTGATCAAGCAACTCGCGGGTGGGGGAATTCAAATCCAATTCCAAAGCGTCCGCAGGTGACTTCCAGCAGTGATCCACCGACTCATGGTTTCTGATGACTTCACTGTCTCGGACAGTGGCGAGATATGCGTGGGAGATGAAGTGGGCGGGAAGATGAAAATCGCCGGGTTCACAGATTTCCTGAACGAGCAGGCTCTGCAAGTGATCCACATCGAGGTGGGTTTCTTCCTTGACCTCCCGGCGAACGGCCTCGACAAGGTTTTCGCCATACTCCACTTTGCCGGCGGGTAGTGCCCATCTACCCTTCCACTTGGGAGATTTCAGAAAGAGTAATTTCCCCTCCGGGTTTTTGACCAGAGCGGCGACGGTGGTAAGGGGCTTGTGTGTCTCTGGGATCAACTTTGTGTCTGCTTTCTTGCAATCAGAAGTTCGGTGATCTTCTGCCCGATTTTTTCAGTGGTATCGAGAACGAGGACAGGATCTGGAAGATCTTCAACCGGTTCCCGGAAGATGATTGCATGTCCTTTCTCGACCATTCTGCGAATTGTTTCGGTGTGATAACTTTCCATCGCTTCCTCATCACAGGATACCAACAGTGGTTTTCCCGTCATCGCTGCTTCGCTACACATCGACAAACTGTCTCCGGTGCAGAAGACAATGTCCGCCTCTTGGAGGAGGATCTTGTAGTCGTGAGAGTCCTCCGCATCCCATTCCAGAAACCTGGATTCGACGGGAGCCAGAACCTGACGCAAAGTTTGCAAGGCGGCTTCAGGGGTTCTTCTGCTGTTGGTAATGATGAACTTTCCATTCCACAGATTCGCCTGACGCAAGAGTCGATCTCCCAGGCGTTGGGCGTAGTCCACCGTGAATCCCTCGCAGTATCGGGTGTTTCCACCGAGGAGGAGAGCCAGTTTTGGCTGGCCAGGAATCGTATCGAAGGTGGGGGTGCCTGGCCTGAATCGATGGGGAACCCCCAACATCGTCAAGACCCGCTCTCCCGATAACTGGGAGTGGGGTGGAGCGACAATGAGGTCGTATTGCTGGATCGATGGGTCCAGTTCGTCAGGCAGAATTGAAGCCAGGAAGACGGTCAATGGACGACCGACCTTGTTGGCGAATTTAAGACCCAACTCAGTGGTGTCCTCCCCGGTCCCCGCAATCAGGATGTCATGATCGTTGAATTCTTCGGCGTTTCCGACGCCCTCGACGACAGCGGTGGCCACCGACAGGGGAACATGAGTGACTTTCCCCTCCAGCCACTCTGCCACTCCGAGGCGACCATTGATCTCCCCTGTGTAATCACTTTCGAAGACGAGTATTTTCATCGCTGAAACCTGCGCAGATCCTCTTCGATGGTTTTGGCGACCCTTGCGCCTCCGGCAAGGGCAGAGACGACTGCCGAAATTTCTCGTTCATTGAGATCTCCGCAACAGTAGATCCCTCGATCGGTCCATCTCCCTGCCTCGTCCAATTCGGGGAATCCATTGTGGTTCAAGGGAAGATTCAGTTGAGACAAAATACCGGTCAGATCATCAAGTCTCGGGACGAATCCCATTCGCAAATAGACTTTGTCAAACTCCCTGAGTTGGAAATCTCCATCATCTGCAAGCCTCACTTCGATCCCTGTTTCGGTTTTCCGAAATTTGTCGGGTGTTGCTTCGAAGACTTGCAGCTTTTCTGATTCCATACCGGCCTTGATCTGCGCCTGGATCAGGGACTGGGCTTTGGGCATCGATCGGCAGGCGAGAGTGACTGTCGCTCCTGAGGACATTAGATCGTTGGCGGTAAAGAAGGCGTTGTCTGCTCCTCCCACAATCAGGGCTCGCTCCCCTTCATGGATTCCTCCCCCGGTCAAATGTCCCAGGGGATCGCTTTCGATCTTGTCGAGCAGCGAATCCGGGACGACAGCATTCAGTGCTTCGATACCGCGGGGTTTGGTGCCGGTCGCAAACACGATCGCAGCAACATCGATCTCGCATTTTTCTTCCGAGGAATAAAGGCTGATATTGAATCGGTGAGGTTTTTCAGTGGTGATCGAAATCGAATGGGTGTTGGTCAGGACTTCCAAATCCGAAACAGAGCATTGTTCGTGCAACTGATCTGCCAGTTCATCGCTGGTGATCTCCGGCATCCCCGCAATCCAGCGATTGGGTCGATCAATTTTGCCAGGAGTCCCGCCGGGCTTTGAACCCGATTCGAGGATGACCGGGCGATGGCCAAGGTTTTTTAGCCACAGGGCACAGGAAATACCTGCCGGACCTGCGCCGAGGATTGCGACCGTTTCAGGAGTGTGGTCCAACAGCTCGACAGAATTCATGCTTCCTATTTTCAGCGTGCTCCGAAGAGGTGCTCCATGAGGATCTGGTCGAGTCGTTCCCAACGCAGTCCCTTGGCACCGATGGCGTCCGCATCGATTTCCAGCGATTTGATTCGGTCTGCATTATCCGCACTGTAGGAGCCAAGTAATCCATCGATGTCAGGATTCTTCATGTCAGCGATCAGTTCTCGCACCTCGGGGTCTGCATCGAAGGCCAACGCCTTGTCCTTGAGTATCTTGTAGGTGCGCATGCAGCCACTGGCAAATTCCCATACCCCTTCCAGGTCTTCTGTGCGATAGGCATGAGCATCAAAGTGCCGGCTGCCCTCCCAGCGGGGGGAACCCATCGTTCCTTCCAACAATCTGACGAGCAGAAGTGCCTGTTTGGGATCCTCGGCACCGAAGCGGAAATCCTGATCGTAGCGTCCAATCTTTTGGCTGTTCAGGTCGATGTGGAACAGTTTTCCCGCTTCCATCGCCTGTCCGACACCGTGAACAAAGGAAAGCCCTGCCATCGTTTCGTGGGCGACCTCGGGATTGACGCCCACCATTGCAGAATGTTCCAAGGTTTCGATGAAGTGGAGCATGTGACCGGTGGTCGGAAAGTAGATGTCTCCTCGTGGCTCATTCGGTTTGGCTTCGAGTGCAAACTTCAAGTTGTAGCCCTGGTCATTGACGTAATCACAGAGGAAGTTCATCGCTTCGCGGATTCGTTGGATGGCACTGCGGGGATCCCTGCACGCTTCGACTTCCGTTCCTTCACGGCCTCCCCAGAAGACGTAGGTTTCTGCACCCAATTCGACTCCCAGATCGATGCCGTGCATCGTTTTTTGCAGGGCGAATGCCCTCACTTCAGGGTCGTTGGAAGTGAATGCTCCATCTTTGAAGATCGGATGGGAAAAGAGATTGGTGGTCGCCATCGGAACGACGATTCCACTCTCTTTGCAAGCATTCTGAAACGCTGAAACGATGTGATCCCTTTCTGAGGCACTTGCACCGAAAGGGACGAGATCGTTGTCGTGAAGATTGACGCCATATGCACCCAACTCACCCAATTTGTGAACAATCTCACAGGGGTCTTGAACAGGACGAACCGCTTCACCGAAGGGATCGCGACCGGGATTGCCCACGGTCCACAGGCCAAATGTGAATCGATCTTCGGGAGTGGGGGCGTAGTGGTCAGACATCACCGATTCTCCATGGGCATCGATACCCAACCCTGTTTAGCGTTCGATTCCAGAGCGGCCCCGATGAATTGGACTCCACGGACGCCGTCCCGGATGTCCGGGAATGGATGATCCAGGGGATTGGATTCACCCCGAACCGCAGCGGCGAAATTGGTGTAAATATTGGCGAATGCTTCCAGGTAGCCTTCCGGATGACCGGCGGGTGTTCGCGTGAGTGCTGCGGACGCGTCTCCTACTGCCCCGGTGGCGGTCCGCAAATTTCTTGTGACCCCATCTTCACCGGTAATTTTCAAATCATTCGGATGTTCCTGATCCCATTCGAGAGCTCCGCAAGTGCCAAAGATTCTGATCTTGAGTCCGTTTTCACGGCCAAAACAGACTTGGCTGGAGCACAGCGAGCCCGTGGCTCCGCTTGCCATCTTGAAGAGGATCATGTCATCGTCGTCGAGAGAGCGCCCTTCGACGAAGGTGTTGAGGACGGCGAACACCGAATCCACACAATCACCGGTGATGAATTCCATGAGTTGATGGGCATGTGTGCCGATATCACCCAGTGCTCCCACAGGGCCCGATCTCTGTGGGTCGGTGCGCCAATCAGCCTGTTTCTGCCCACTGTCCTCAAGTTTGTCTGAGAGCCAACCCTGCAGATACTCGACGTAGATCTTGCGAATGGTTCCGAGTTCTCCATGGAGTACTCTTTCACGCGCTTCCCGAACCATGGGGGACGCAGAGTAATTGTGGGTCAGAGCGAAGACTTTTCCCGAGTCATTGACCGCGGTTTGCATCTCCATCGCTTCCTCTAGTGAAATGCATAACGGTTTATCACAAATGACATGGAAGCCCGCTCGCAAAGCCATGCAGGCGGGACCATGGTGGACATGATTGGGGGTGACGATGCTCACCGCTTCGATTCGTTCCGCCTCGGGAAGAGTTGCTTCGGTGTCGATCATTTTCTCCCAGGTGTCGTAGCAGCGGGAGGGATCGATCCCCAACTCGGCTCCCGTGGTACGGGTGTTTTCGGGATCTCTGCCAAAGCAGCCGGCGACCAGATCAAACTGATCGTCGAGACGAAGTGCGATCCTGTGAACGGCGCCGATAAAAGCCCCTTGGCCTCCTCCGACCATGCCGATTCTGACACGTTGAGACATGGGTTCTCCTAGCTTTCCAGCCCGAGGATTCTGCGGTTCAGTGCGGGATCGCTTCCGCTGGCAAAATCGTCAAAGGATGAATCGGTCACGTTGATGATGTGTTGGGCGACGAAGTCTGCAGATTTTGCAGCCCCGGCGGATTTGTCTTCGTAAGGGCATTCCCATTCAACGACGGCCCAGCCATCAAATCCGTAGCGTGTCAGGGCAGTGAAGATTCCCTGAAAGTCAATCGCTCCATCACCGGGGGTTCTGAATCGGCCCGGGCGGTGTTTCCAATCAAGGTATCCGCCATAAACTCCGCTCTTTCCCGATCTGACCAACTCTGCATCCTTGACGTGGAATGATTTGATTCGCTCATGGTAGATATCGATGAAATCGATGTAGTCGAGTGCCATCAATTCGAAGTGACTGGGGTCGTAATTGATGCAGGCTCGGGGGTGATCCTTGACCTCTGCAAGGAACATTTCGAAGGAAGCACCGTCATGCAAATCTTCGCCTGGATGAATTTCAAATGAGCAATCAACTCCGCACTCTTCAGCGTGGTCGAGGATCGGCATCCAGCGTTGGCCCAATTCCTTGAACGCTTCTTCGATGAGGCCATCCGGCCGCTGGGGCCAGGGATACACGTAGGGCCAAGCGAGTGCCCCGCTGAATGTGACCATCGAAGTCAGTCCCAGATTTTTGCTAGCAGTCAGGCAATTTCTCACCTGTTGAATCGCCCATTCGGTTCGTTCTTGCGGTTTTCCACGGACAGATTCATCCGCAAAGCCATCGAACATGGCATCGTAGGCGGGATGAACAGCGACGAGTTGCCCCTGCAGATGGGTTGACAACTCAGTGACAGTCAGACCCCTGGATTCAATTTGCCCCCGCCAATCGTCACAGTATTCCTGAGATTTTGCTGCGAGTCCGAGATCGATGCAGCGGGAATCCCAAGTTGGAATCTGAACCCCGAGGTACCCCAGGTCACGGCACCAGTCGAGAATGGTATCGAGCTGATTGAATGGGGCTTCATCAGCCATGTATTGAGCCAGAAATAGGGCTGGGCCCTGAATTGATGCCATGATTCACCTCCTGAAAGACCATCTTCCGGGCTCAAGAACCTGCCCCCGGAATCATTGTTGGATCCATCGACCTGCATGCTGGAATACCAATTTATATCCGTAATCCGGCGTGCGACACGTCAGCAAAGAACTCGTGGCTACGCTACGGGAAGTGGAATTTCACACCTCCCGCTCCGGGCGGAGCCGCGGACAATTGACAAAATCAGGGACAGTGAGGGAGGCGTCAAGGGTCCACGGGGAGGCCTTGAGAGAAGTTCTTGACCGGAATTCAGGAGATTTCTGCCGAAAAAACAGGGAAATTGGGTAATTCGTCCTCGAAATCGGTCCAATTTTGGCTCTCTTCGGGATTTATCAGAGTGTGTGTAGCGTTTTCATTTTTGTCTGAGGTGGGTGATGGTTGAGGAGCACTCCATCAAAATCATTTTTAGGCGGGGCCGGTATCATACGGCCTCATGGAAGGAAATTCGTTATGTCCAATAAGTCTGCACTGCTTCTGATCGGTTTTCAAAATGACTACTTTCACAAGGATGGAATTTTGACCGGTGCGATTGAGGATGCTGAGGGCAGAGAAAGAATGCTGGAGAATACGCTGAATCTGGTCGACGCAGTCAAGGAACGGGAAGATTTTGTGGTGATCTCCACGCCAATTCAGTTCACCGAGGATTATTCCGAATTGAATCAACCCACGGGAATACTAAAGTTGATTAAAGACACAGGTGCATTTTTGAAAAACACCACTGGCTCGGAGACGATTGATGAGTTCTCTCGCTTTAGTGGTGACATTGAAGAGATCAAGGGCAAGAGGGGACTGAATGCGTTTTCCAACACCAATTTGGAGTCGTACCTCCGAGAGAATGACGTGGATCAGGTAGTCTTGGCAGGGGTAGTGACTTCAGTGTGTATCGACTCCACAGGCAGATCTGCTCATGAAAAGGGCTTTGATGTCACCATCGTTTCCGACTGCACTGCCGGGAGAACCGAATTCGAGCAACAGTTCTACTGTGAGCAGATTTTCCCTCTGTATGCATCGGTGAAGTCCAAGGACGAAGTTGTTTCAGTGAATCCAGAGGTATCTGCGTGACCGATGAAGACTTGACCCGCTCTCAAGAACTTCAAATAGAAGCGAACAATCGGCTGATAGAAGAGTTGGCCGGAAAAAACAAGAAACTGGATGATTCACGAAAGCGATTCCAGGATTTGGTGGATCAATTGCCATGTGTTGTCCTCCGCTTTGACAAGCAGGGGCAGATTCAATATGCGAATCAGACATGGACCAGTTTCTTGGGGGGGGATCCTGCTTCTGTCCTCGGAATGTACCTCGAAGACATGGTCCACGAAGAGGACAGGAATCACCTGAATCGCAGCCTGCAAAAGAACTCGACTGTGGAGTTGAGATTCAGGCAAGAATCAGGTGATTTCCGCTGGATGCGATTCAGCTGGCAGCAAGTACAGAAGTCAGTCTACCAAGGTCTCCTGGTCGACCTGATGGAAACCCGTGAGTTGGAAGATCTGCTGCGCAGATCCCAGAAAATGGAGGCAATAGGCAGGCTTTCCGGCGGAGTTGCACATAATTTCAATAATTTGCTGACCGTCATCATGGCTGCGGGAGAAAGGCTTGGTCGTCAATTCCCTGAGTCTGAATCAGGCCCCGGGCAGGAAGTTGAACGAATTCAATTCGCTGCCCAAGAGGCAGCTCGGGTGACCACCCAATTATTGGCCTTCAGTCGGCAGCAAGTTCTTTCCCCGGCACATTGGATTGTTCAGGACATACTCAAAGATGTAGAGGTCCTCCTTGGGGATCTGATCAAAACCCAGGGCATTCAACTCTTGATTGATCCATCGAAAGCGGACGAACTCTCCGTCTTTGTTGACAAATCTCAAATCAACCAGGTTCTTATGAATCTTGTGCTAAATGCAAGGGATGCCATTGAAGGAAATGGGACGATCAAAATAAGCGTTGATAATACAAAGGTGAGTGTTCAAGAGGCTGCTGACCACGATCTGGACCCTGGTGAGTTTGTGATACTTCGTGTACAGGATGACGGTATGGGGATGTCTCCCCAGATCCTGGAAAAAATCTTTGAACCATTTTTCACTACAAAAGAACTCGACATGGGAATCGGCTTCGGCCTGGCGACGAGTTACGGGATCATGCAGCAGAGCGGCGGGTTCATTCGAGTCTCAAGCAAAATTGGCGTGGGGAGTACCTTTGAAGTGCTGGCACCAATTTCCCATGTTTTGGAAGATGCACCCAAAGGTGCTTCTTCGGCTGATCAAGTGGCCAAGAAACACGCAAGAATTTTGGTGGTCGATGACGAAGAGATGATATTGGAGTTGACCTGTGAAGCGCTCAGGGAAGAGGGCCATCAGGTGGTAGGTGTGTTGTCGACAGATGAAGCCATCGCAGAGTTGGACGGAGATTCTTCGGCTGTTGACCTTCTGATCACTGATGTGGTCATGCCCGATGGAGGTGGGCGCCGACTGGTGGATCATGTTCTCGAAAAGGCGCCTCATCCGCAGATTATCGTCGTTTCCGGATATGATCGGGATTTCCTCGGAGACGATCTCGCTTATGGCACCTTCATGCAGAAGCCTTATTCCTTGAGTGACCTTCTCGATCAGGTTCAGCGCTCGTTGTCTCGTATTTCCTGAGAACCGCCTTCCCTGTTTGTTGCCCACTGTTGCAACTGCCCCGTGACTTTGCCAAACTCCCCAAACCCGTTTGTGAAATTCATCGCAACCACCGGCAAGGGAGTGAGGCGCTCATGTCTTCCAAATATCGGACATCTCCACCTGCAACTGAGGAAGTTCCCAAGGGGATCCCTTATATCATCGGAAATGAAGCAGCGGAGCGATTCAGTTTCTATGGCATGAGAGCAATTCTGGTCATCTTTATGACCCAGTATCTCCACTTGCTTCCTGGCGCAACAGGCGATGAGGCGATGAGGAATACAGAGGCGATAGCCAACTATCACCTCTTCACTTCCCTGGTTTACTTCACCCCCATCCTGGGAGCACTGCTGGCGGATATCTTCTTCGGAAAGTACCTGACCATCTTGTCATTGAGCCTCGTCTATTGTGCGGGGCATGCTGCCCTTGCATTGATGGGGATCTCTGAAACGATTGATCCTCAAATTGCGTTGGTGTCAGGCTTGATATTGATTTCGATCGGTTCCGGAGGAATCAAGCCCTGTGTCTCAGCTCACGTGGGGGATCAATTTGGAAAGAAAAATGCACACCTTTTGACAAAGGCGTTTGGTTGGTTTTACTTTTCGATCAATTTCGGTGCATTCATTTCTACACTAATGACTCCGTGGTTGCTCAACTGGTACGGTCCGCATTGGGCATTTGGGATTCCCGGAATCTTGATGGCGATCGCAACCCTACTCTTCTGGATGGGGCGCAACGTCTTCGTCCACATCCCTCCCGGGGGTGTAGAGTGGTTCAAGGAGACTTTCAGCCCAGAAGGTCTTCGAGCCGTCTTCAAAGTATCCGTCGTGTTTTTGTTTATCGCAGTCTTTTGGTCACTCTTTGATCAGACGGGATCTTCATGGGTGCTTCAAGCTGAGGATATGAACCGACAATGGCTCGGTGTGACTTGGCTCTCATCCCAGATCCAGGCCATAAATCCGATTTTGATTCTGATTTACATCCCGCTCTTCCAATTCGTCATTTATCCGGCGATTGACAAAGTTTGGCCATTGACGCCGATCAGAAAGATTGCAATGGGGCTGTTCATTACCGCCGGAGCATTCGCCATCGTCGCTTTGACCCAGTCCTGGATCGATCAGGGAGAACGCCCCAGTATCGGTTGGCAAATTTCTGCCTATGCGGTGCTGACTTTTGCAGAGGTCATGGTCTCGATCACCGGTTTGGAATTCGCTTACACCCAGGCTCCGAAAAAAATGAAGTCAGTGATCATGGCTCTGTTCCTATTCAGCGTCTCATTGGGGAACACCATCACCGCTGTCGTCAACAAATCGATCACCATCGATAGTGGAGTCAAAATTGCCAGGGAAGAGATCGATGAAGATCTGACTGCAAAAGAGCAGATCCACGAGTTCGATTCCGGGGACAAAGTGGTTTTCAAAAAGTCTGATGACGGAGCTTGGAAAATGGATTTGATCCAATTGGTGGATGAAGCAGTTCTGCTCCAAGCTCGTGACAGGCTCGGTTCTTTCTGGAATGAGCATGACCGACTACCGAGCTACTCGGAGGGAACTGCGCAAATTGCAGGTCTTCAAGATAGATACCAGAACCCTTTGAGATATCAGCTACTCAACAGCAAAAACTTCCACATCTATTCCGATGGTCCCGATGGGATTGCAGAGACGGTCGACGATGCTTGGATTGTGGTGACACGAAATTGCAGTTCTGTCGCCGAGCAACAATTGGCGAGCGAAATGGGTGATGAGCAATCTGCATCATACTCGTGGCTGGAGAAACGACAGGCGCAGCTCGCATGGAATGAATTGGGGGCCGAAGATCGTGAGAGTCGCAGCCCGGAAGAGTTCTTGCCAAAACGGGAACCTGTGGCGAAAGCAGAAATCGCTCCACAGGACTTTGATTCGGCGGTAAGCCCGAAATTGGGGGGCGACGTAACTGTCAAGGGAGCCTCGTACTTCTGGTTCTTTACCCAGTTGATGCTGGGGACCGCATTCTTCTTTATGGCGGTCGCCTATTTCTACAAACCGAAGACCTACATCCAGGGTGACGATGGGGACGATGACGGAGGAGAAGGGGTTGGCAACCCCGAGGGGAGTTGATGGGTACCCACCTCTCCCTGCTGTATCTGTTTCTGGTCGGATTGTCATCGCAAGTTGATGCACCCTCAGTTGCCACGGTAACGACCGTAGATGTCATCGAGGGTGGATGGGGTGATGCTCCTCCCAATGAGGTTCACAAAGTCCTCATCTCTGTGATCGAATGCATGGAGAAAAAAACCGGCGTCAAACTTGGCGTGAATTTGCGAGTGGAGCCGAAGGGTGGGCCTGTCCTCCTTTCCCGCAAGGACCCGGATGGAAGTTACAGAATCCGCTTGCAGACCACCGATCGGCACTGGGGGCAGCTGATCTACCAGTTTTCCCATGAATTGGGGCATCTTCTCGCTCGTCACAACAATATTGAAGGGAAGCACTTTTGGTTTGATGAAGCGGTCTGTGAAGCGATGAGCTTTCAGGTACTTCATTTGCTTTCTGAAAGCTGGGAACAGTCTCCTCCATTTGCCAATTTGGGGAACTACTCGCCAATGTTGTCTGAATATGCTGACCAGATGGCGTCAATGTGCACCCCGGTAAAAGAAACAGATCTGCCGAAGTGGTATGTCGAAAACAGAGACGCATTGAATCAACCGGAGCAGAATCGGGAAGTGGTGCGTGTGATCAGCCGCCATGTGGCGAGTTGGCTTCAAGAGGATAACTGGCTTTGGAAGCGTATTCCGGATCTTGGTCCGAGTGGAGAAATCGCAGGTGCAGCAAACGGTGATTCAATTTCATTCAGGATACGGTGCTGGATAAATGATGGAGATCAGGATCTTCAATCGTTGCGAGACAGGATCTTGCGCTGTTTTTCAGAGGGTTGATATCAGGCAGACAACGGTGCTTCGACGAGCCAGCCATGTTCAAGCAATTCGTCTTCTTGGAGTTGAACCTCGCCGAGTATGTACAGATATTCCGTATTTTTGAGGTGTGAGACTTTTCCCACCTTCTTTCCAGAAGGTGCATGAATACCTATCTTCGCTCCCACATATCGGGCATGGCTTCTCGACAACACTTGCAACTTCCCTTGGTTTTCCAGCAACGCCTCCATATCAGGCCGCGGAAGATAGCCTTCATCGCTAAAAGAAATAATCTTGATAGGGGCTGACAAATCATGAATCAGTTTTTGCATGGCACCATGAATCCCTACTCTGGAGTTGAAATCGCTTCGTTTCTCCCTGCACTCGATTCTTTTGCAGGCGACCCCATAGACTTCAGGCTGATCCCAAAGAACGAGAGTTTCCCACACGTGATAGTTGCCAATGTACTTGTGTTGGTTGTAAGGAGGATCCAGGTAAGCCACATCCGCGTCCAGTTTTTGGGACGCCTCTTGAGCTTCCAGGCAGTGTGCTTCCGCTTTGCCGATTGGGCTCTTGGGTAGCAGTTTCGGAATCCGCAATCGCAAAGGTTGCTGGGATCGTTTTGACCAAGACTTTAGATACGCCATCTGCACGCCAACAGTCGAGTCGATCCGGTCAGCCGCCTCCATCAACTCTGCAAGGAGAACGCACTTCAGTTCCTGATCGGGATCCAGATTTTCGATCTCCTCGCGAATCGCTTCGATGCGGGCTCCATTCTCAGGAGTGAAGTAGCGACTCTTGCGGCAATAGGTTTCCGTGAACCAGCCGTCCTTCCCTGGAAGGGCGTTCAAATGGTCGATCAGTGGCACGATTTCATCTTGCCGATCGGGATCACAGACGACATGTGCAGTTGCAAGTACCCACGCGTAGCGATTCCAGTCATTGAGGATCACTTGCCAGCCTGCTTGTTTCATCGCATGACCCACCCGGGAGGTCCCGCTGAAGAGGTCCAGAAATCTGCCACAGTTGGGAATCCCGCCGACGACACTTTGAATTCCGGGGATCAGCAAGCGCTTGGAGCCGAGATACTTGATCAAAACCAGCCCTTTCGGCAATTTTCGCAGTGATTTTGCCATGCGTTGGGAAGATTATGGGGTAGAATTACCCTATTATTTGGTTCGAAAAATTCCCGTCAATGACACATTTATTTTTCTCGGTGTGATTCAGCCAGCCTGTGATAGGTCAAGAAGAGATGATGACTTCCCAAAATTTCAAGTATTTGACCCTGATTTCGTCCCTGATTCTGGGATTTGTGCTCGTGTCAGGGGTTCTCGAGGGGCAATGCCCCCCGGGATCATGGGTTCTGACAGGACAGGTGGTGGATGAGGCTGGGGTCGGCATTGGGGGCCTCGATCTCGATCTGATCAATCCCGGGACAGGGTTGTCTCTGCCTCTTTCCGGAGACTTCACACTCTCCGATGGCTCCTTCACCATGGTCGTGTGTCAGGTGACGACACCCGGAAATTATTTGTTGCACGTGAATCCTGTTCCATCTCAACTTTTCTTTCCATTGAGAGATGTGCCTCTCACCCTCGCCGGAAGTGCCGATCTGGGGATTTTTACTCTCGATACAGCGGCGATCCTTCAGGGGAGAGTGGTCGGTGAAAGTTTTGAAATCCTTCCCTTCGTCGACCTTGATTTTACGGACTCAGTGACCGGTACAGCGCAGCAGTTCTCTGGGGACTTCACTCTCGCCGATGGCACTTTTTCAACAAAGGTGCCCCCAGGATTTTGGGATGTTCAGTTTACGGCGAGTCCTGCAAGTACCACTTTGGATATGGTTCCGCGGGAACTGCGGGACACTTTGATCGATGGGATTTCGAATCTGGGGGATGTTCGTCTTCGGCAAGGCAGGCCTATTACCGGTTTGGTTGTAGACCAAGTGGGAATTCCTGTAGTGAATGCTGACGTCGATGCACGGGATCTCATCACCGGTGAGAAAATAGTGACGCCGGGAGACAATACAAACAGTTCAGGAGTCTTTCAGATTTTGGTTCCAGAAGGGCAATTCGAATTGGAGATTGATCCAGAAGCCGGGTCAACTCTGGTTCCGCTGTTGTTGAATGTCGTCGTCCCCGTCTCGGGGCTCGATGTGGGGTCACTGATCCTTGAAGAAGGTGTCGCTGTTTCGGGATTGGTCGCTGACGGATCCGGGGCAATTGTTCCAGGGACAGATCTCGATTTTATCATCTCTGCGACTGGAGTAGAGATTCCGACCGCCCATGACAACGCCAATTCATCGGGTCAGTTTTCGGTGCAGGTGGTCCCAAGCACTTACGACATCGCTTTTCGTCCCTCTTTTGTCAGCGGCTTGGCACCCCTCGTTGTTCCGAGTGTTGCCGTCACCACAAACATCAATTTGGGAACTGTTACTCTTCCTGACGGCACGGCATTCACCGGGACAATTCTTGCCGGTGGTGCCCCGGTTCTTGAAGCAGAGATCGAGTTGGAAGATTCGGTGTCGGGACAGCCTACCTATCTGTTCGGAAATGACACCGATGCTTTGGGTGCTTTTGCGGTGCGTCAGGTTCCCGGAGTCTACAACTTGTCCGTTACTCCTCCTCCTGGAAGCGGGCTTCCTTCATACAGTGAGAATGGAATCGATCTTTCAACCGATCTGAATCTGGCCATCGATCTTCTGGGCACTCAACCTCCGACCCCTCCCAATCCGGTTGAATCTTTTGTGTGCTGTTGCCCGGGCAATGTGAATTTGCAGTGGACTCTGGGAGATGCGGATTACGATTTGATCCAAATCCTTCGACAGGGGAATTTTCTGACCAATCTTCCCGGAGACACCACCAGTTTTTCAGATGTGACTGCTCCTCCGGGACTTCTTGAGTACCAGGTAGTCGCAATCAGGGCTGGCTTGGTCAGCTCTCCCGCCGGTTGCATACTAAACAATTCATCCAGTCAGCCTACTGCTCCCGTTGAAAACTTGACCTGCGAGCAATTGGGATCTGGTGTCGTAATCAATTGGGTCAATGGTTCGGCAAACTACAACTTTATCGAGCTCTATCAAGATGGTGCATTCGTGGTTGCGATGTCGGGAGGTGCAACTCAGATTATCCTCGACGTTGTCAGTGTAGGAGTGCATCAATGGGAATTGATCGCAGTGGAATCGGGTGTTTCATCCACTGGCGAAAGTTGCGTGGTAGATGTGGTGAGTACGTCCGGTCCGGTTTTCATTCGCGGAGATGCCAATCTCGATGCTTCGGTGAACGTGGCTGATGCCATCGAAATTCTTCAATATCTCTTTAACGGTGCTCCGACTCCGGATTGTCTCAGTTCTCTTGATATCAATGATTCTGCGAATATTAACATCGCTGATGCGATTCTTCTTCTGGGATACCTCTTTGCCGGTGGTGGGCCTCCAGAGCCTCCATTCCCCGATCCTGGAGTAGATCCGACTCCTGACGCCTTGCCCTGCAACTAGGGAATTTGACCCCACCGCTGAGCATCTAGATTCTTGAATCGGCCCCGGGAGGCGGGAGAATCGAAGGATTGTTATCCAACGAGGAGGGATTCTTGATGAGACCCGATTCAGGAACGCGGGGGACTCTCTGCAAAGGGCTCACCATTGGTTTGGTAACCCTTGCACTGCTTTTGTGTGGTATCCGATCCGATGCACAGAGCCAAATCTGGTATGTCGATGAATCCTCTTCAGGATTCAGTGGAACATCCTGGGCGGATGCGTTGGGGGATCTGCAGGAAGCGATGTTTCTGGCTTTGCCAGGAGATGAAATCCGTGTTGCGGGCGGGAATTACAGCACTGACGCTGGCGGCGGACTGATCCCGGGAGACCCCTCGACAAGATTTGTTCTGCCGGGAGGTGTGATTCTTCGGGGAGGGTTTGCGGGTGTCCTCGCAAATGATCCTGATCATTGGGATCCCTATCTCTACAAGACCGTCCTCGATGGCCAAATCCAGGGGATCCATGTTTCCACGATGGTGGGGATCGACACACCTTTCTGTGGACTGAGTCGGGAGTTGCCCTGTGCAACCCTTCAGCAAGGCATCGAACGGGCGGTCGAAACGGGCCTCAAAATTGTCAGGGTTCAGGCGGGTACCTACGGGGGGACCATCGCATTGGCTGACGATCTCATCATCCAGGGAGGATACGACCTCGATTGGAACTGGGCTTCCACAGAAACCCCCGGTCATGAAACGGTTCTCGTTGGAGGCATCAATGCCGATGGGCAGGCGGTGACCGTCGAGGCAAGAAACCTGATTTCAGGAACCACCCTTGCGCACCTGCAAATCGATGGCCCCGTTGCCAGTGGAGCAGTATCCGGTGTCGCAAGGAGTTCTTATGGTCTCCACGTCGTCGATTCCCAATTGAATCTGCTGGGAGTGGTGATCCAGGGCGGCGCTGGTGCAGAGGGAATCCCAGGGCAGCCGGGAACCGATCTGGCAGGCAATCCTGCTGCGGATGGCCAGGCGGGCGGAAACGGGGACTCTTATTTTTCATTCTGTGATGCGACAGCATTTGGAGCGGGTGGATTGGCCGGAGGGGGTGGACCTACCGGCGGTGGAAATGGCGGCGGGGGTGGAACCATGGACAGCGATTGCTGCGGTACGATCCCCAACCCTTTTTGCGACGACTACGATGCCACAGGAGGATCCGCAGGGGCGGATGGAGCAGGCTTGTCAGGATGGGGCCAGGGTGGTGGCGGCGGAGGAACCTGTTCCGGTGGTGGTGATGGTGCTCCCGGTTCACCGGGCAGTTCCGGTTCTGGAGGATCGGGCGCTGCGGCGGGAGGTGCTCTGTCCGGAGATTATTGGGTGGGCAATTTCGGATCTTCCGGTGTGACCGGAATCTCCGGTGGCGGTGGAGGAGGCGGAGGGGGTTCCGGAGGTTGTGATTCCGGAACCGACAGTTTCGGAGCCGGAGGCGGTGGAGGGGGTAGTGGAGGAATCCCATCACCCAATGCGGGTGCCGGCGGCAGTGCAGGGGGAAGCAGTTTTGCTCTCTTCGTATTGGGAAACAGCGTCGTCGAAATAAACCAGTCGGCGATCATCCGTGGGCAAGCAGGCAGTGGCGGCACAGGTGGCTTGCCGGGTCCCGGGCAGCCCGGAGGTGTGGGAGGCTCTGGTGGCAGTGGTGCGGGAGGATCTCCCGGTGCCGGTCGTGGGGGTGATGGTGGCGACGGCGGAGCCAGTGGGGGTGGCGGCGGTGGCTGCGGAGGGAGTAGTTACGCTGCATGGAGTGACGGTGTTTCGATCATCGCATTGGACACCACCGTCCTTGCTGGTGGAGCAGGTTCTGGAGCTTCGGGAGGGGTGAATCCGGCTCTGGATGCTGTAACACAGGGCTCTGAAGGAGCTTCAGGGCAAGTGTTTGATGGCCTCGTTCACACTTCGACTGACGATCTTCCTGCAGGACCCATCGATCGATCTTTGCAGATCCTTGAGGTGACAGGGGAAGATAGTTGGATCGATGGAATTGTATTCAAGGGAAGTTCCAACAGGAGCGGCGACATCCCTGTGATCGTGGGGGGGCAGGGGCACCTGTTCAGCAGATGTGAATTTTTGCAACTCTCCTCTTCTGCAACCACATCGATCCGCATTGATGGATTCACGACCTTTGAAAATTGCCGGGTTGAAAATTGCCAGTCTCAGTCCGGGGCGGCTTTCGATCTGCTTCCCGGTACGATTTGCAGATTGGAAAGTTGCATCCTTTCAGGAAATCGATCCGGATCTGGGGCATCTGTATTGAGTGCCGCTGCTGGAACGGTACTGCTGATGATCAACAACACGGTGACAGGAAATCTGAATGGGACTTCCGGAGGAACCATCGCAGTGGATGATCAGGCGCAGGCATTTATTCAGAACAACATCTTTCATGCAAATGTGACGATCGATGCAATGTTGCAACTTCCTGCAACAGCGGTCCTCTTGCGCAATATCGTCGAGGGGGGCTGGTCCGGTGATAATTTTGATCTTGATCCACAGTTGATCGATCTTGCGGGTGGGAACTTCACACCGGGTCCTGGATCGCCCTGTGTGGATCAGGCGATTTCAGCGGCTTCGACGACCCTCACAGACTGCCTCGGACAACCGCGAAACATCTGTTTTGGAGTCGATATCGGAGCAGTCGAGCGACAAAGTTGTGGCGATGGCGATAGCCTCGATTTCATACGTGGGGACTGTGATACCGATGGATCTTTGGGTTTGGCCGATGCGGTTGTGCTGCTGGAGTATCTCTTCTCCGGTGGAGTGATGACCTGTATCGCTGCCGGAGATACCAACGATGATGGAGATCTGAATATTGCGGACCCAGGAACATTGCTCGCCTACTTGTTCATCGGCGGAGTTGCTCCTCCCGAGCCGTCAGGTGCCTGTGGCCAGGATCCGGATGGATCCCTGACCGCGTGTGAATCCTATTCCGCCTGCCCTTGATCAGGGGCAGAAACCTTGGGAACAGGTCAGCAACCCGGGTGTGGGGTCGATCGCACATGCTCCACTTCCTGGAGGTGGTAGTGGTGCTCCTCCAGAAAACAACACGTCCAATATTTGAACCGCATCTGCCACGTCGACGGCATCATCGTCATTGGCATCGAGGGCAGAAGGGCAGGTCGGAGCAGCCCCCGAAGAAAAGAGAAAATCGAGGATGGTGATGGCGTCAGCAAGATCGATGACTGCATCGTTGTTTGCGTTCCCTCTTATGAATGCACTGACGGGGTTCCCGTTGACATCAATTTGACCATCGGTCCGTCCCGGTGAGTACCCGGCGCCATTGTTTTGCACGATCACCGCAGAGACTGGTGGCAAGCCGGCGGCTGCAGGCAATTCCAGAGTGATCACCGATCCGCTGGGAGTGCTCTCGGCGACTCGACCGAATATTGTGCACAGAATCCTGGAAGGGCCGGCAGGGATATGCTCGATGTCGAGGGAATCGTAGAGCAGAAACAGGTTCGTCAATCCCTGCACTCCATCGGTTTCAACCATGAAGAACTCTGCACCGAAAGCGTCGGAACCTGTCAAATCCGCCCCGTCGATGGTGAAGAGGAGCGGGTCGTAATCGACAGGAATCGAGTAACCTTCGGTGGGAAGTTCCAATGAGGCGGATAAGGGGATTTCCAATGCCTGGCCGGGCTGAGCTGCAATTGCCGGTAGACTGACCAGATTCACTGGCACCGAAACCTCACTGGAGCAGGACGCGGGCGCTGACGAGAGTCCTAGAAGGACCCCGCGCACTTCGTACTGATTCAATCCAGGTTCAGGGCTCGAGTCGACAAATTCGGTCGCATCGCCAACGATGGTCGCAAGACTTGAGCCGTTTCTGGAGATGGCAATCTCTTCGTAACTGCTGCTATTTTGCCAGTTCAGTTGAACTGACTCCCCGGCGACAGAACAGGTCAGTGCTGTGACCGGTTGTGGAGGAGCGATGCCACCAGAGAGGGCAAAGGATTCCTGGGTCGTCAATTGGATGCCAGAAGACGAAGTCAGAATCGTTTCCACCTGAAGATTACCACCAAAAGGAGAATGGGTGAGGATGGCAGGGGTGCTCCAAACCAGCGGGATATTGAAATCGAGTGCGCCGCTGAGAGGGAGGCTGCCCGCATCGGAGACATCCATGATCGCTCCTGAATCGCCGTCAAGATTGGTGTAGGTCACGTTGAAGGCGGTTGCTCCGGTGGGATCGGGAATGCCCAAGAGTGCAAGCCCCGGCAGAACATTTCCTGTGATCTCTGTCACGACCGCATTGGCGGTCAGGACATTGGGACCGACGGAGATGACTTGCACTTCAGCAATGATCAGTCCTTCCACCGTCAAAACCGGATTGGGAACGAACAGATCGACGACGACTCCACCGACAAGTTGACCTGCTGAGTAGCCGTCAAAGGAAAATGAACCGCGGTCGAAGTTGACCACCAGGCTTCCAGGCCCCTCTTCTCCTTCAGCAAAAAATGCAGTCTGTGCAAATCCGGAGGGCAATCCGGCTTCCTGGTTGTCAAAGGAGGTTGAAAGGGTAGGCGCGAACTGCGCTTCAGCAGAGGCGATTGGCAGGCAAATGAGCAGTGCTACTGCAACCACTGCCCAACGGACAGATTGATTTAGTGTTTCGTAATCACCGTCACAGGAATCCTGATCGGAAATTCGGTTCTCAAGAGTCTTCAAGAGACCTCCTCATGATCTATCTAGGATAACCATCGAATCACCCGGATTCGACAGGGTTCAGGCGAGCGCTTCCCAGATAGGCTGAGCACCCTCGACGCCGACCAGTTTTTCATCGAGTCCTGCATGGAAATAGCTGAGCCTGTTGGGATCGAGTCCCATCAACTGCAACACGGTCGCATGGAGATTTTTGACGTGCAGGGGGCGTTCCACTGCTTCTGCCCCCAGCTCGTCAGTTTGACCGATGCTGATCCCGCCTTTGGTTCCTCCGCCAGCCATCCACATCGTAAAGCCATATGAGTTGTGATCCCTGCCGGTGAGGTGCTCATACTCCGCTGTCGGTTGGCGACCGAACTCTCCACCCCATACCACCAGGGTTTCATCGAGCATGCCCCGACGTTTCAGGTCTTTGAGCAATCCTGCGATGGGCAGATCAGTGGCACCTGCGTGTTTGTCGTGATTGAACTTGAGATCGCCATGGGCATCCCAATTATTGTCGTCGTGATTGCCACCAGAATAAATTTGAATGAAACGAACTCCTCTTTCGACGAGTCTGCGAGCCATCAGGCACTTGCGTCCGAAGTCAGCAGTCTTCTCCCGATCGAGGCCATAGAGAGTTTTGGTTTCCTCATCTTCAGCGGAGAGATCGACCGCTTCTGGTGCGCTGCTTTGCATCTGATAGGCCAACTCATAGCTGGCGATGCGGGCAGCGAGATCAGGATTGCCGACACGGGCCGCAGCATGAATTTCATTTTCTGAACGCAGATGATCGAGAAGTGACCGTTGCACTCCTCCGCCGGCTAGGTTTCCGGGTTGGAGATCGAGAATCGGTGGGCCTTCCGAGCGCAGCACCGTGCCTTGGTATTGGGCAGGCATATAGCCACTTGACCAATTTTTTGCCCCCGAGATCGGTCCACCGGTCTTGTCGAGCATGACGACAAATCCGGGCAGGTTTTCATTGAGTGTTCCGAGACCGTAGTTCACCCACGATCCCAAACAGGGAGCGCCGCTGAGGACCTTGCCTGAATTCATCATCAGCATGGCGGATCCATGAAGTGGGGAATCGGCAGTCATCGAATGGACAAAGGTCAAATCGTCTGCCATCGATCCGACATTGGGGAAAAGATCGCTGATGTATTTTCCGCATTGGCCGTAGCGCTTGAAGTTCCACTTTGGTCCGACGATGCGACCTTTCGTGCGGTGTCCCCCGCGGCCAAAGGTTTTGACCTCCACTGTTTTGTTGTCGAGGGGGTAGAGGGCGGGCTTGTAATCGAAGGTGTCGACATGGCTCGGACCGCCGTACATGAACAAGAAGATGACCGATTTTGCCTTGGCAGGAAACATCGCTGGCTTGGGCGCAAGAGGGCTGCTGTAGGCAGTGACTCCATCCGCTGCAAGGCTTTGATTGGTGAGAAATCCCTGGCCCAGCATCCCGCTCAGTGCGAGGGATGTGAACCCTGCTCCTGCCTCCCAGAGAAATTCTCTTCGGGTTCTGCCGCAGAAGTTTGCCGGGTTTTCTTCACTTTTTTTCTTGGGCACTGGTGTGCACCTTTCTTCTTCAGTCGATGTGGACGAATTCGTTGAGGTTTAAAGTAGCCAGGCAAAAGACCATCAGTGCTTTCGAATCATCGAGGTCATGCTGCTTCTGCAATCTCATCAGAAATTCGAAATGACGCTCGACCACCGACTCAGGGACTTGTTTCTGAGTTGCCAGTTCCAATGCCCTGCGAACCTGTGATCGAGGGTCTTTGGCCTCTCTTTGAAGACGTTCTGAAAACCGAATCGCCTGTATCTCACTGAAATCGCTGTTGAGCAGTGTCAAAGCCTGAGTGGGTTGAACAGTATTGAAGCGAACAGGGCAAGATGCATCCGTGTCCGCCAGGTCAAAGGCTTGCAGCAGTGGATGGGGAAGAGAGCGCTTCACATAAATGTAGATGCTTCTGCGGCGGGCGAGAGGATCATCAGGATTGCCTCCCCATGCGTCATTGGGCCGGGATGCGGTCGACAGGACCTCCCGGGGCAGGGGGGGATGGACGCTTTGCCCCGACAGGTCGAGGCTGAGGTTTCCACTGATCGCCAAGATCGAATCACGCAGCTCTTCTGCGGAGAGTCTTCGCCCGGGGAATCGCCAGTAGAGACTGTTGGTGGGGTCGATTTGGGAGGATTTCTCATCAAACTCTCCCGACATGCGAAAAGCGCGACTGGTGACCAACTGACGAATCAGGTGTTTGACGCTCCAGTCATTCTCGACCAGTTCTGCAGCCATCGCATCCAACATCCGGGGGTGGGAAGGGGGTAGTCCGAAGACTCCGAAGTCATTGGGAGTGTCCACGATGGGGTTGCCGAAAATGTGCTGCCACAGACGATTGACGAGAACCCGGGCAGTTCGCGGATTTTCGGGATCGGTGATCCAGTTTGCCAAAGCCAGGCGGCGACCACTGCTCTGCCCATCTTCAGGGGACTCGATGATCGCTTCTTCTCCGCCCAGAAATTCAGGGAAGCCGGGGGTGACCCTTTCCCCAGGAACCGAAAAGTTTCCGCGGATGCGAACATGGCTTGCCGGTGGGCGAGTCACTTCCTGGGCTGAGAGAACATCCACAAATTCGGTCGTTGGGGGAGTTGAGGTCAGTACCCGTTCCGCCGCAGCGCGCATGCGCAGTGCTTCAGGAGTGCCGAGGTGCTGTTCAACCACTTCGTCATATGCTGGAAGGAAGCCGCCGTTGAGAAACTGGTTCAGGACCTCTTCAGGTGTCAGGGTGCGATTCCAAAAGCAGATATCCTCGATCAGACCATGATATCTGGCTCCCCCCTTGAGGAGTTGGCCGATCAAGAGACGATCGGGAGAGTTCAGGGGTTGGCGTCCACCCACTGCACCTTTCTCGGGGTGGTATTGGAAACCATCGACCCAGAGGGAGATTTCTCCGGTGGTTTGATCCCTCGTGAAGCAGACATGGTGCCATTGGTTGTCGTTCAGCCCCGGGGGACTCGAAACGAAAGTCTCAGGATTTCCGGTGCCTGCGCTGATTCTGCTTCCGAGCAGGGAAATCCCGAAGTCATCGACGATGCCGTTGATTTCACCATCCACCAACCCGGTTCCCAAAAACCAACGCGGGTCATTTTCATTTCCAGCTCCTCTGCGTTCGGTTTTGAACCAGAAGGAGATGGAGAAGTCATTTTCAACGGGACGAGGAATGGATAGATATCCGCGGCCATCGAGTTGAAGTGCACCGGTGTCATTGCGACCCGGTCCCCGACCGATCTCGTCGATCACCTCGACGTTTGGCATTTCAGCTGCATTGAAATCCAGTTTCAGGACCAGGCCTTTCTGAAGTGAAGAATCGGCTCCGGCAAAAGCAGATGCGCCCCATCGTGCCTTGACCTCATCGATCAGATGTCTCACTTCCCGAAGATCGGTCGATCTCAGATTTCTCCAAGAGTTCAGTTCCTCTTCGAAATCGCGCTCCCCGAGATCCACCGGGAGCCTGCGAGTGAAATTCTGGGTGCTGATGGCATTTCCCAAATTGGTGTCGTAGGGTTTCAGACCTTCGAAAAATGAGAGCATCCGATAGTAGTCACGGGTTGGAATCGGATCTCCTTTGTGGTCGTGACAACGGGCGCAACCCATGCTGATTCCGAGCATCGTTCTGCACGTGGTGTCGAGCATGCTGTCGAAGTCGTTATAGATTGCTTGCTTGGGATCTGCGGCTTCGTCGTCGCGGATTCCCAGGTGCAAAAATCCGGTGGCGATATGACTCGACAACCGCTCATCAGAAACCTCATCCCCCGCAAGTTGTTCTGTCAAGAAGCGGTCGTAGGGCATGCCTGAGTTGAAGGCGTCGACGACCCAATCACGGTACTTCCATGCATGGGGCTTGGGGCGGTCCCGTTCATATCCGTCCGTTTCGGCCCAGCGCACCAAATCGAGCCAATGCCGCGCCCAGTGAACACCGAATTGATCTGATGAGAGCAATCGATCGACCTGTTTTTCAAAGCGACGGGGGTCGTCATCTTCGATGTATGCGGCAACCTCTTCAGGAGTGGGTGGGAGTCCGGTGATGACGTAGTGAAGGCGGCGCAGCAAAATATCTGCTGCAGCTTCCGGTGCCGGAGTGATCCCGACCTCTTCAAGGCGGGCGAGCCAATATCGATCGATCATGGTCCTCGGCAGATCGCTGTGAATCTGAAGATCGGGAGGATCATGCATCTGAACGGGGACATCGCACCATGCGGGCTCAGTCGCAGTATCGATGACTTCTATTGTGGTTGAAGGATCATCTTCATCGAGAGGGGTAGCGATGGCAGGGAGTATCCACATCAGCAGGAGCACCAAGGGGATCGCCTTGATGCAGATGGCGCTCAGGGATTTCCAACGATTGGGGCTAGCCATGAGTGGGTAAAACCTCCCTGGAGTTCATCCTCAGGTTCCGGGTTGAGTAGACAGTTCCCGGCGAACCTGCCCTGATTTTACAGGTGGTGCCACGGGAACCAAGACCCTTGGATCCAGCGAGGCAGGAAGAGAATGGATGAATGCTGGAGGTGGTATTCAGACGATAACTTCGTCCTCATGGGGTCGTAGAGCTTCGATGATAAAAGTGATGTGATCGTTGAGATCGACCCCCAGAAGCTCAATGCCACTGTGGACTTCAGCACGATCCACTCCGGCGGCGAAGTTCTTGTCCTTGAGCTTTTTCTTTACCGATTTGGGTGTGAGATCCTGAAGTTTGTTGGGCCTCAATCGGGCGACGGCGATGATCAAGCCAGTCAATTCGTCACACGCGAGCAATGCCTTATCCATCAGCGTTTCGCAAGTGTAGCCCCATTTCGTATAGTGGCAGTGGATGGCGTGGGCCTTTTCGTGTTCGCCCCGCTCTTCGAGAAGGGCGGTGATGACCTTGGGGTGCTCATCAGGATGTTTCTCGTAATCGGCATCGTGCAGCAAACCCGTGATCGCCCAGTGATCCGGATCTTCCCCGTATTTCCCGGCGTACGCTTCCATGACGATCTCTACCGAGCGGACGTGGGCAAGCAGGGCCGGTGACTGCATCAGTTCGCCGAGTATTTCGCGGGCTTCAGTTCGTGTCATCAATTGGAGACTCTCCTCTTTCACTCATTCCTGTTGGCCATCACCGTTTCGATCTCTTCGATCGTTTTCGGGATGTTGCCGGTGAGATTTACAGGACCATTGGCGCTCACGAGTATGTCGTCCTCGATTCGGATACCCATGTTTTCGTCGGGGAGATAGATTCCCGGCTCGATGGTGATGATGGCGCCTTCCGGGACGATGGGATCGGGTTGTACATCATGCACTTCCAGCCCGATGGGATGGCCGACACCATGGGGGTAGAAATCACCATAACCTGCATCGGTGATGATCTTTCGGGCGGTCGCCTCCAACTCGGAGTAAGGGACTCCCGGTTTAACGATGGCGATGGTGGCCTCCATCGCCTCGAGGACGATGGAGTAAACTTCTCTTTGCCTCTCTGAGAATCTTCCATTGGCAGGATATGTACGGGTGACATCGGAACCGTAACCGCAAGGCCCCTCGCCGTATCTTGCACCGCTGTCGATGACGACCAGGTCCCCATCGGCGATGGGGGCGTCATTGGATCTGTAATGAAGGATCGTGGCGTTGAAGCCACTGCCGACGATGGTTCCGTAGAAAGGGCCTCTCGATCCGTGGGAGCGGTATGCGTGTTCGGCGGCCTCCTGAATATCGAACTCGTTCATGCCTGGCCTCAGGTTCTGCAGAATCGCAGCAAATCCGTGGGCGGTAATTTCGGCAGATCTTTCGATCATCCCTCTCTCCGCAGCAGACTTGACTGAGCGCTGAAGGGGAACCAGGCGGCTTCCATCGTTGATTTTGAATCCGGGAATCCTCTGCTGCAATTTTTGAAACACTTCGAGATCTGCACTGATCGATTGATCGTGGTGAGCGAGGGGGTGGAGGCAGGTCCCCTGCAGGGAGCCCTTGCAAGCATTGAGCAGCATTTGAGGGAACGCTGAAGTTCGCATCAGTGTCTTGAATCCGTGCTTTTCGCGAAGCTGTGCATCGATGGGACCACGCCAGCCGTCCCAACGTTCCAACTCGGGCATGTGTGGCTCCAGGAACAGAACTTCCCTGCGATTGGGATTGGGATCCTGCGGGTTCAGCATGAGAATCGCCCCCGGCTCCTCGATGATGCCGGTCAGGTACTGAAAGTTGAGATCGGGGTGGAAGTCGTCATGGAGTCCGCCGCCTTTACCCGCGAAGATGACCGCAGTCGCCCCATCGAGGCTGGAGGCCAGTTCCTTGCGCCTGTCGGCGTACTCTTCTCGAGAGATCTTCAGTCTCTCTCTGATATCGCTACTGGGGTTCATGGCTCTTCCTTTACTTGGGGGCAAGTCTCTGACAATCCGGAAAGCTTGCCGACAGATCAAGGCGCATTATCTGCGAAACAGGGGGTTTTGGTAGGGGCGTCAAAGGCCATTCTTGCCAAGGGGTGGGGACTCGGAGATGATTTTCCGGGAGTTTCTGTGACAAACTTGATGAAGCGATCACGGGGCCGGAAACTCTCGTCAACGGAGGCCAACAATGAATTATCCTCAAGGATTGAGAATCATGGCCGGGGTACTCGCCTTGGCAGGGATGTGGATGTGCTTCTCGCTGTTAACACTTCATGCTTCCCAAACGCCGGACTTGGGATTGCTTGCAGGGGTCTGCGGAGAATCAGGGGAGAGTTGTACAGAAGTCGTGAATGGCCGTTGGGGTGTTTTCCCTCCCGGAGAAGAAGGATCGGAGGGACCGTATCCTGGTATCCCGGTGGCTGCACTGGGTTGGGTTTACTACACGATCCTCGCAGCATGGTTTTTGCTCGTCGGGCCGCCGGGAGCGAGTCGAAAAACACTTTCGCTGCTGATTTTCGGGCTCAACGGACTCGGGATACTGGGCTCGCTGTTCTTCACCTACATCATGTATTTTGAAATTGGTACGACCTGTGGGCTGTGCTTGATCAGTCATGTCTGCAACTTATTCATCTTCTATTGTAGTTTCATGACCAGACTGATTGACAAGGCCGTGTGGGAGTTGGCAGGAGAGGTTGCTCTCAGGCATCTTTCTGCGGTCGCCATCGTTGTTTTCTTCAGTGCAGTGGTGTCCGCCTTGATTCTCTCAGAGGGGAAGACGAACGCGCGATTTGCCGCACTGGAGGAGCAAACCCGTGAGCTCAAAGAGTTGGCCAATGATGTCGAAAAAATTGAAACCGCCTATCGCAATACTCCCCAGAGATTTGAGCAAGAGGCGATTCGGCCAGACGATCCCAAGAGAAAAGCAAGCCGGGGACTGCGCTACCAATTGGTGGTCTTCTCGGATGTCCAGTGTTCCAACTGTGCACGCTTTGAGGAGTACCTGGAATCGACGATCTTGCCGATCTGGAATGGCCACTTGGAAGTGGTGTGGAAGCACTATCCAAATCCGACGGAGCATGAGTTTGCCCAGATCGGGGCTCAAGCTCTCGAAGCGGCAAGGCTCCAGGGGAAGTTTTGGGAGTTGAGGGAGCATCTCCTGAAATTCCGCAATACGCTGGGGACAGTCAATTGGCAGGAGGCTGCGGCCGAATTCGGAATGGATTCCCGGAAATTTTTGCAGGATTTGGATTCTGCTGCGGTCAAACGGAGAATTGCTGAAGATGTTGCCCTGGCCAGAAAAGCAGGGGTTCGAGGAACTCCCGGAGTTTTCCTAAATCGTAGGCCAGTCAGTCGTTTAATGCGAAAGAGCCCCGGATTTTGGGAATTGCAGGCGGAATCTCTCAGAGATATTCGCGCCTCAAAAAATCAGGGTTGGTGATCCTCTGGCGAGGGCTCGCCGCACTGGGACATTGTGCAGGTGCCAGAGATTGGTAGAATTGGCTATACAGCGACAGTTTCAGCGAGGTGGTGTGCTGCCGGAATTGAAGACTTAGGTCGGTTCGTGGGTTTCGTCCCTGGACTTTTTCGGCACTTTGTGGATCTGAGTCAGGTCCAACCTCCCTAAGCGATAGCTCCCGTTGACGACTTAACACATCCCAAATTTCACTCCCGCGTCGACGGTTTTGTTTTTGGAAAATTTTGAAAAGATATCGCCCGTGATGAGTCACGTGCGAACGGTTGATTCACCCTGAGGTGATTGGTGAGGAATCTCATGCTTAATAGGTTCAGCATCGTTTTGATTCTGTTGTTGGGTGCCGTAGGTATCGTCAGCGGAGTTCAAGCGCAAAGTCCGACGTTTTCCTTCTCTGCAGCGGACCAGTCAGTCCCTGCAAGTGGTGGGACTGCAAGTTTCTCATTGGATTTCAACTTGACCCAAACGAGCGGTCTTATTGAAGAGACCAGGGGATTCTCGTTCTCTTGCGCCCATGACTCTGCAATCCTTGCAGTCGTTTCATCAGGGCCGGGGCCCTACGTTCCGGAAACATTGGGCCCTCTCAACGGTCTCAATGGTGGTTCAGGCCCCGATTTCATCCAGGGTGAGATTTTTCCGGCCGGATTTACCTGTGGGGTGATCTACGCGTTCACAGCAGTGACCCAGACGATCACATACGAAACTCCACTACCGGTAATCCGGGCCAACTACGAAACGGTTCCCGGGGCACTCACAGGTGTCAGCGGAGATCTTGTTACACAGGTATCCCAAGGCTCTGGCTTGGGTGACCCTCCGACCGCAACAGTGGTCGTCATTGGAGCGGGTACCTCGGCTCCAGCGGCCGTTGAGACCTGCAATATCACTTTGCAGACTGCTCCTCCTCTCTCCTTCACCTGCCAAGCGAATGACGCCGCTGCGAATTTCAATGGTGCCTCCGGTGAAGGTTCTGCAACTGTTGGCATTTCTCTCTTCGAAGACCTGCTGCCCGGGGCTAATCCGAGTTTGACTCAGGGTTTCTCTATGGGACTCACCTACGACACCACTCTTCTTTCAGCCACCGGAGTCGATCAGGGACCTACTCTTCAGGCTCTCGAACAGGGAGCCGGCGCAGAATACTACGAGGTCGGCCTGCACTCTGATGGTTTGACAGTCGGAGTGATCTACGATTTCCAGGGTGTCAACCAGATTCAATATGGGACTGAGGATCAAGTTCTCATCGTCAACTTTGATACGGTTGCCGCAAACTTGGCTGGAACAGCACCCGGAGTGGTCGTCAACACAACCTTGACCCCCGCCGAGGGGCTGGGGCCCACAGGTGTAACGTTGGTAATGGTGGTGGCAGGCTCATCTGTTCCGATGAACTCGGTGAGTGGAGTATTGGCCCTGAGTTCACTGGGAGGCTTTGATCGTGGTGATTGCAACGCCGACTCGCTCTTTGACCTTGCGGATGTCATCGCATTGTTGGGTGGCCTCTTCTCAGGGGATCCCCTCTCTTGCCTGGACGCTTGTGACACCAATGACGATGAGCTCTTCGATATCGCCGATGCGATCAAGGGGCTGAATGTCCTCTTTTCAGGGGACACACCACCACCGGGTGCAGGAACCTGTGCGCCTGATCCCTCGGGGACAGCGCTCGATTGTGTGAGTTTCCCACCCTGCGAGTGAGTTTGAGAATCGGGCCCTGGCTGCTAACAGTGACGAATCGTGCTGCAAGCAGTCGGGGTTTTTGAAAATTGGTTTGAAAGATATCGACCCTCTCCGATGGGGGGGAGGGGTGACGCCGGATTCCATGTGTGAGTCGGGCGACTAATTTGATCCGCATATAATTGCGGTATTCATAGGATGAGAGGTTTGAAGTGATCCCCAAGCCGAATAATTCAGTCTTTGTGATTTTTCTGTTCCTTTTTGTGATGACGTGCGGTTCTTCGCAAGTTGCAGCCCAAGTGTTTGAAGCGTCATCGCCAAATCCAACGGTGCCCGCCGGATCAGGATCAGCCAATTTTGATTTGGTCTTTTCCGTCGAGCAAATTTCCGGGGCGTTCATCGATACTTGCGGATTTTCATTCCAGTATTCCCATGATCCGACCGTTCTCCAATTCAGCGGAACCGGTGCAGAGCCGACAGGTGATCTTGCAGCCATCGACGGTGGACAGGGTCCTGGTTTCTTTGACGGGCAAATCTTCACAACCGGCTTCACAGTCGGAGCGGTGTACTCATTTACCTTTCAAGAGACGATTGTGTTTGATGTACCCCGCCAGTTGATTTCCGTGGGGTACTCGGCTGTCCCATCAGCGATCCTGAATTTGTCCGAGGAATTGATTACGGTGGTCAACATGTCCACTAATCTTGGCAACCCGGTGATCGACAATATCATTTCCAATTGTAGTGGCGGTACCGAGACCCTTTTGGGATCAGATTGCGTGGTGACCCTGATGCCGGCACCACCGCTGAACTATGAAATTTCAACTCCCGACCAGAACCTCCTCGCCTCTCAGCTGGTGAGCCAGGGTCTTGCTGCTGAATTTGATATCCTTCAGGTTGCCGATGATCCTGCGGATATTACTCCGACGAACGGATTCAGTTTTGCGTACGGGCATGACTCGACGTATTTGGTGATCGACTCCGTATCCCAGGGATCGGGCCTTGGCACCATCAAAGGTGGGATGGGCCCGGAGTTTTTCCAGGAAACCCTCTTTTCCAATGGTGCAGCGGTAGGCTGTTTGTACGATTTCCAAGTCCAGGAAACTCTGACTTTTGATACTTCTCTCCACGTCGCCACTTTTAACTACAGCGCCACTCCTGGAGCGTTCGACAATCTCAGCGACACCGTGACGACACAGATTCAGCAATCATCGGTGTTGGGTAATCCTGCCATCGAAAGTGTGGTGGTCGTGAATGGTGGATCTGCCATCCAGGCGATCTGCCTTCCCGCTTCCTTCACGATTCAGCCGACCCCTGCATTCACTCTCAGTGCGCCTGACCAGACGGCTTCATTCTCTTCGACGACCGGAGTGGGAAATTTCGATGTTGGATTCGACTTGCAGGAGGACCCGACAAATTCGACCTTCCCCAGCGCTACTCAGGGCTTTTCGATTGGCCTGGGCCATCCGTCTTCACAATTGACAGTCGTCGGTGGTGGTGCCGCCGGGGTTGTCGCTGCAATGAACAGTGGTAACGGTCCCGATTTCTTTGACGTCAACACCTTTGCCGATGGAATCACCTTTGGTTGTGTCTACTCCTTTTCTGACCCTGGCGGGAATACCCTGGTCTTCGATGTCGCGCAACTGGTGGTTTCAGCCAGTTACGAAACTGTTCCCGGTGCTTTCATCGGACAGCAAGATCCGGTGTTTGTTTCACTGACAGGTAATGACGGGCTCGGGTCCCCTTCAGTGGAGCAGGTGGTGGTTGTAAACAGTCAATCCCAGAGCATGTTTGTCGCCGGCTGCATTGTGGAACTCGTTGCGGGCGGTGGTTTTGACCGGGGTGATTGCAATGACGACGGTGCATTCGATATCGCAGATGCCGTAAGTCTTCTCACCTACTTGTTCCTTGCCGGCCAGGTGAATTGCCTGAATGCGTGTGACGAAAACGACGATGAAGCCGTTGATATCGCGGATGCGGTCTATGCGTTGGCAGCGCTTTTCACCGGCGGTCCTCCGCCTCCCGGAAATGGACAGTGTGGACCGGATGCCACTCCGGGCTCTCTCAGTTGCGATGCATTTAACTCCTGCCTCTAGGTGCAGCAGTTTCAAAATTAATAGACTCGAGCCGCCGGATCTGTTCCGGATCCGGCGGCCCGGTCATTTCTGACAGGAAATGTCCAAATCCATGGTCCCAGAGGGCGTTGCTGCCAAAAATGCAGTAATTGCCAGACCTCGACGTGCCGCTTACGATAGAAGGATTGGGCTGCTTGCTACCCTCGTGTCCGACCTTGTCCGACCTTGTCCGCACAAGGGGAGACATCTGGCGACAATTGTTCCCTTCGATGATCCGGGATTTGCCACCTGTTGGCCGCTCCTTGGGGAAGCGAAGCGGTGTCGTCGAGCGGGTCGCAAGCCAGAGGTAATCAACTCAACCTTCTAAATTGACGAGGATCAATTTCATGATTTTTCACTCTCGCAGGACTCTGCTTTGGGTGGCATTGATCGCCACAGGATTGCTTCAGGCTTCGGCTGTATTGCCGGCGCAGGAGCATTCCCTTGAAATTGTTGAGATTGAGAAGCACTTCCACCCGGCAACAGGGAAGCTGCATTTCATCAAAGGACCCGGGAAATCTCCGCTGCCACTTCCGAAGGGGGTGGAGCCGGATCTCAAAGACCCCCTGCAGGCTTTGCGTCACCATGGGTCCCACTTCGGAATCGATGCTCCAGAGGTTCAGCTCGTCCGGTTGCGAACCGAGAAGTGTTCCGTGGGACAGATTCACCACACATTTCAGCAGGTATACAGGGGTGTAGATGTTCTCACCGGGGTTGTCAAAGTACACCTGGCCAGCGATGGAACACCGCTTTCCATCAATGGAGCTTATTACCCGATACCCAAAAAACTTGAGATTGCTCCCAAAATCCTCGCTGATCAGGCGTTGATCTTGGCGGCTCGTGAATTGGGGCAGGAGGCTCTGATCGAGACCTCCGCTCCCCAATTGGTGATCGTCAACCCGGGTTGGTACGGAGACGATCCGATAGAAAGCCCTGTCCTTGCTCACCACCTGGTCGCAGAAGGTGCGGAGATGTTGGCAGAAAACATCCTCGTCGACGCAAGGACCGGAGTTGTTCTCGACCATTGGCCAGCAGTTCACAGCGCATTGCTTCGGGAAATCTACGACGGTTCCGGAGGCGGCGGGCTTCCCGGTGTTCTTGCTCGCACAGAAGGCTCTGCTGCCAGTGGCGACATCGACATCGACAATTCCTACGACACCGCCGGAGAGCTCTATCGTGTCCTCTTTGATTCATTGGGGAGAGACAGCCTGGATGGTGCCGGCGGAGCGCTGGTCGTCACTGCAAATTGGGTCGACAGCATTTGCCCCAATGCCATTTGGAACGGTAGCCAGGGTGCTTTTTGTGCAGGGCTTGGAACGGATGATGTCATTGCCCACGAGTTGGCTCACGGATTGACACAGTTCACTGCAAATCTGATCTACCAAAACCAGTCGGGGCAGTTGAATGAAGCGATGTCAGACATCTTTGGTGAAGTCATCGATCTTTGGAATGGAGATGCTTCCGTAGCGGGATCTCCCGGAGGAACTCCATGGCCGATTCCAGGGACCAGCGGTCCAGGATTGGATACTCCCAACACTGCGCGTACCGGTTGCGGGGATGGATCCGCACGCTGGAGGATGGGTGAGGAAACTTCCTTGGGCGCGATTCGCGACATGATGTTCCCGGAGTGTTTCAATGATCCTCCGAGTACCACCGATCCCCTCTACAACCAGAATGCCTGCGGCCCCTTCGACAACGGTGGGGTCCACATCGGCAGCGGGGTTCTCAATCACTCCTTCGCCATGTTGGTGGATGGCAAGACCTACAATGGTCAAACCATCACCCCCATCGGATTGACGAAAGCCACAGCGGTGTATTTCCGTGCCTTGACGGTGTACATGACCCAGGGAACGAATTTCCCTGAGGCAGAAGTCCACATGAATCAGGCCGCTGCTGATCTGGTCAATACCAATCCCATCGATCCCCGAACCGGTGTTGGGGGAGGGGTATTCACCCAGGCAGATGCGGACATGGTCGCGGCGGCGATGATTGCGGTCGGCATGTCGGAGTTGGTATGCGGCCAGGTGCCACCGGGTCCTCCTCCCGCCAACGACGACTGCGGTGGAGCTGTTCCCGTCTTCCTCGGACTCAATAGTATCGACAGCAACAACGCCACTACCGGAGGTCCTGGACCGGATGATTCTTTGTGTCCCGGTACCGCTGTCGGCGACTGTGGCAATGACATCTGGTACAGCTATTCCCCGCCAGAGAATGGACTTCTCAGCGTCACCACCTGCAACATCGCCAGTTGGGACACCACCCTGCAAATTTATGCCGGAGACTGTGGGGCCCTGGACATGATCGCCTGCAACGGTGATTTTTCGGGTTGCAACAATTGGACCTCACAAGTCGATGACGTTGCCGTGACCGGTGGCTCGAACTATTTCATCAGGGTGTCCTCCTGGAGTGCCGGAACAACTGGTACCGGAGATATCGACGTGACCTTTGTTCCTGATGTGGGGCCCGGAGTCGAAAATTGCACCAATGGTGTCGATGATGACGGTGATGGATTAATAGACTGTGAAGATGCGGATTGCGCTGGAAACCCGGCCTGCATTCCTCCCGCTGCAGGGGATGAATGTGTCTCCGCAGAAATTGCATCTCTGGGAATCAATCCCTTCGACAGTACTGCGGCGACCACAGGGACCGATCCGACCCCGGATCCTGCGACCTGTAACCAGGGATTTGGCAGCATGACGGGAGACATTTGGTTTCTGTATGAACCGACCCAAACCGGCGCGCTCTTTGTGAGCACCTGCTCTCCGGGAAGTTTTGACACGGACTTGGTGGCCTACTCAGGTTCCTGCAGTTCATTGATTACACTGGCCTGTAATGGCGATGTGACTCAAAACACCTCGCCGACCTGTCAGCAATATTGGTCCGAGTTGACCATCGATGTGATCGCAGGTGAGAGTTACTGGTTCAGAATCGGGGCGTGGGGAACTCCCCATCCCGGAAACGGATTACCGGGACCGGGAGCGCTGACCCTTGATTTGTCGCCCTCCGGGCCAGTGGAGAACTGTTCCAATGGTACCGATGACGATGGGGATGGATTGATCGACTGTGAAGATCCTGATTGCAGTGTCGACCCTGCCTGTGTACCAGCAGTGGAAGGGGACGAATGCGATACCGCATTGATTGCGGCACTCGGTTCAAACCCGGTTGATACGACCGCTGCCACGACGGGCACCGATCCCATCGACTCTGCCAATTGCGCAGGTACTTTCCTTGGAGAGTTTGTTCAGGATGTTTGGTATGAGTTCACGCCGTCGAGCACGGGTGAGCACGTCATCGAGACCTGCGGCAGCGTCAACTTTGACTCCGACATCTTGGTCTATTTAGGAACTTGCGCCGCTCTGGTGCCGATCGCTTGCAATGGTGACGGAACCGGCTGTGCAGGATTGACCAGTTCAGTGACAGTCACTCTGAATGCCGGCGATCCGGTTCTGATTCGTGTGGGTGGATGGAATGGTCCCGCAGTGGGAACCGGCACGCTTGAGATCAGTACCGTGGCCCCACCGCCACCCCCCGAAAATTGTTCAAATGGAGTCGATGACGACCTGGATGGCCTCATAGATTGTGAGGATACGGACTGTGTCGCTGATCCCGCCTGTATCTGTGAACCTGCCCTGAACTTGACTTGTGATCAGGGGAGCGGAAACTTTGTCACCTTGAGTTGGACCAATGGGGAACTGTATCAGGCGATCGACATTTTGCGCGATGGAGCGCTGTTGACGACCCTTCCCGGTAACACAACCTCCTACTTCGATACCAGTGTTGCAGTCGGTTTGAGAGTCTACACTCTTGCACCGGTCTGCAGTGGAAACCAGGAAGCTCCTCCTGGTTCTTGTGAAGTGGATGTGATTCAGCAGATCGGATTCATGTTCAGCGTTGCAGATGTAAATGGGACATACAGCCCGGCGGGTGCGAATTTCCCCGCCACTGTTTCCCTAGCGGAGTTGGCAAGCAACAGCACTTTTCCGACCGATACCGCCGGTTTCTCCTTCGGAATCGCGCACGATGTAACCTTGTTCGAGTCGACAGGGGCACAGGCCGCAGGCCCCCTCGCCGGTCTCGATGGAGGTGCGGGGCCGCAGTTCTTTGATGCGAGATTCTTCACCAATGGAACCACTGTCGGTTGTGTTTACGACTTTACTTTGGTCACCACGCTCCAATTCCTCTCAGCAACAGAGGTGATTTCGATCGACTATGCTTCCCTGCCAGGAGCGCTCTCCGGCGCAGCCGGTGCCGTTAATTCCAGTCTTGAGTTTGTGGAGACTCTCGGTGCGCCTCCGGTGCAGTTGATCGTTTCCACCAATTCAGGGGGAGCGGTTGCTGCGGGAGGTTCGTCTGGAAGTATCACACTTGAGCCGGGTGGATTTATCATGGCCGCAGTCGATCAGTCGGTGGATTACCCGGAATCAACGGGAGCGGCATCTTTCCCGGTGTCGATTACCATCGAAGAGGACCCTGCAAACCTTGGTTTCCCCAATGACACGCAGGGCTTCTCCCTGGGAGTGGTTCATGATTCTGGGGTGTTGACTGGAACGGGGGGAGATCCTGCGGATGTCCTTCTCGCACTCAATAGCAATTCGGGGCCCGATTTCTTCGACATAAATCTCTTCACCGATGGAATGACAGTGGGTTGTGTTTACACCTTCACCGGTACGGATGTCATCAGTTTTGCTGTAGCGACCGAAGTAGTGACGTTGAACTACGATACGGTGGTGGCAGGCCTGATAGGTGCCACTGAGCCGACATCCACGCAAATCCAATTTTCCGAGTCGCTCGGCACACCTCCGGTGGAACTGGTGGTGGTGGTCGGCTCAGGCGCGCAAGGGGTGCAGGGGCAGAACGGTACCATTACGCTGAATCCGGTTGCAGGTGTGGGGTTCATCAGGGCTGACGCCAACGATGACGGCCTGGTCAACCTCGCCGATGCGATCACCATTCTCGATGCCCTCTTCCTTGGTGGAGCTATTACCTGTGATGACGCAGCGGATACCAATGATGACGAATCGAACAACATCGCTGATTCGGTCTACCTTCTCAGCTATCTGTTCGTTAATGGGCCGGCGATTCCCGATCCTGGAAGTTCCGGATTTTGCGGACCGGATCCATCGGGAGTTGCGCTCGATTGTGCTGCATACAACTCTTGCCCTTGAAGTACTGAGCATAGGCAAAGTTGCTGATGGATCAGGGGAGTGACGCCATTGCGTCACTCCCCTTTTTTTTGGATCAAATTTCTTCGTAGGATTCCACGGTGACTTCGGCTTTGACATCTCCGGTATGCTTGGTGCTCATCGGCTCAAAAAGCAAAAGGTGGGTTTCCTCAGCGGCTACGGGCTTATGTTCCACTCCTTTGGGCACGATGTAGAATTCGCCGGGATTGATGACCACGGAGTGGTCACGCATCTCCATCGTCAGCTGTCCCTTGATCACCATGAACAATTCGTCCTCGTCATCGTGCTTGTGAAACACAAACTCACCCTGCACCTTGGCGATAATCACTTGTTGCCCGTTGAGCTCACCGATTCGTTTCGGTGACCAGTGGTCATTGAAGAGGGAAAATTTCTCCGAGATGTTGACGACATTCATGGCAGACCGCTTTCATGATTTGGGTGGTATCGACCTTGCAGCCGATTCAGCCAATCTAGCGGAGTCAATCCCATCGGCAAGTGGGAAATGTCTTGCCTGCAACGACCGTTTCCGGAGTCACGCCTTGACCCGCATTTCTGGCGGTTGAGGATATTGCGATCTTCGGATCGGGAGGGCGACATGAAAATTGCAGTTTACTGCTCAGCGAGTGAGGAGATCCGCTCCCTCTTCCTCGATGATGCTGCCGCACTGGGCACTGCCATCGCCACCCGTGGGCACAGTCTGATTTTTGGTGGAGGCAACATTGGTTCGATGGGAAGGCTTGGCCGAGCGGTCCATCAGGGTAGTGGGCGAGTCGTTTCTGTCATCCCGCGGTTTTTTGATGATCAGGGTCTGACCCTGGCGGAATCGGACGAAATCATTCTCACTGATGAGATGCAGGAACGACGCAAGATCATGTGGGAAAGCTGCACGGGAGCCATCGTCTTGCCAGGCGGTCTCGGAACTCTGGAAGAGTCGGTTGAGTTCTTGGTACTCAATCAGTTGTCCCTCATCGACAGGCCGCTGATCTTTGCCAATGTGAATCAATACTGGCAACCGTTCTTCGAATTGATCGATCATATGCTTGAAGAAAAGACGCTTACCGAGGAGCACTCCATGCTATTCCATCAGGCCGATTCGGGAGTTTCTGCTTTGCAACTGCTGGAATCCCTCAATGCAGCTGGCGGTGAAAACTGATGCCAGAAATGGAATCCGGGGAAATCAGCTTTCAACAAGAGGCGGTCAGGCGACTGACGTCATCTTTGGGGGCGGTCACAGCATTGGTGGAGTCAGTGCCGGAAACGGATTCCGATTGGGTTGCAGATGAAGGGCAGTGGTGTCTGAGGGAAATCGTGGGTCACTTGATCGACAGTGATCGCGAAATCTTTCGATTGCGGCTGGAACTCATCTTTTCCGCTTCTCTGGAGGAGTGGCCCGCCATGGACCCGGAGGAGTGGGTTGTCGAACGCAAGTATTCGGAGAGATCACTGCGGGAATTGTTGAGGCTGTACCAGGACGAACGGCAAAGATCATTGGCCTGGGTGGCGAGTTTGGAAGACCCGGATTGGTTTCTTGAGCGTGATCTGCCCGACGGCTCTCTGAAGGCTGGCGATTTGATGCTGGCTTGGTGTACCCATGATCTTCTGCATCTGGAGCAGATCGCTCGCTGGTGCACTGCCCGGGCGCTGCACGATCATGGTCCGTTCACCGATGACTTCGCATTCTGATCCAAATGGGCCAGGGTGTTTAAGTGGGCCAGGGTGTTTAAGTGGGCCAGGGTGTTTAAGTGGGCCAGGGTGTTTAAGTGGGCCAGGGTGCTTAAGTGGGCCAGGGTGCTTAAGTGGGCCAGGGTGCTTAAGGTCAGCGGGGCAGAGTGATGAATCTGCTTATTCTCTGCGGGGAGGGATGAGGGGGTCTGTGACTTCGATTTCCGTATCCCAGGATTTGTTCAAGCGCTGACCTTTCATGACGTGCCTGCGAGCTCTTTTCTCCGGTTCTCTTGGGGTTTGCAGGGCTGCGGAGAGAGCCGACTCCAGCTGCTGACTGGAAGCATCGGCAGCAAGTTCGCTGATCAGCGTGGCTTTGAGGCCGAATTCCCCAGGCTTGCAGATGTAGATCGCCGGTTCTTTTGCGGCCAATCCGATGGCAACGATTTCTTCCGATTTTTCTGCAGTCCCCCAAGCGAGTCGGCCCATGAAGGGGGCTTTCCACGCAAGATTTCTCAATCGATTCAGGGTCGATTCAGGAAGCCTGTCTGCCACGACCAGCAATTGTCGATCACAGGCGGCTACATTCAGGGATCGACGCAGATCTTTGGAGTTGGGGAGGGGTGGTATTCCAGGGGGTTCTTTTTTCCCTGGATACTGTTGGGAGATGGCGTGCATCTCCATTGCGAGAATAGTGGACTCCCAACCGACCGCTCCTCCGAAGACCATCCCGGGAGATCGGCCCGACCTGCTCAGACGCGTTTTTCCATCGGAAGCCAGAATGACAAACACGGTGTTTTCCAATTCGCCAGTACGACCGCGATACTGTTTCTTGAGGAATTTGCCCTCTTCGGCGTCTTCGTATGTGGCCAGTCGTGCGCACACGAACTTTTCTGAGAGTTTGATGATTTCCTGGTCGGACCAGTAACTCTGATCCATCTCCCGTTTCCCCGGTCACCAGACTCCGGGAACCCCGAGGTGCTGGGGCGCAGCGGAAAGCAGCAATATCGGCTTGCCGGTCCTCTGCGCTTCAGTTTTTGCGGCCTCCCATGTTCCAATCCAGGCGATCCCTTTGGGATGCTGGAAGTTCTCTTCGACAGCTCCGGTCTTTTTCGGAGCGGGTTTCGGGTCGTCCTCTGGAGCGAGCAGGGAGGCGCAGACCAGAATCAGCATCAGATTGAACATGGATTTCTCCTCTTCGATATTCCAAGATAACCCCGCTTTTGATTTCAGGTTTCAATTTGTTGGAGGATTTCCCCATGCCTGCCCATTTCTACCGGATCTTGCCAATTGTGGACAAGCCCCAGCATACCTCATCGAAATGGGCGTGGTGGGTCATGCTGATTGCAGGAATTCAATTTGGTGTGGGTGTGGATGCTCAATCGGTTTCTTTGGAATCACCTTTTTTGCACTGGGAGTTCAGAAGTTCCTATCTGGGTGATGACAATTCCTTCCTAACCCGGGGTGGCAGGATCAAAGGTGCCATCAGTGGTGATCTTTCATTGAAGGGAACAACAGGTGGCGTGTCCCTTCTTTCTGAAGGAGGAAGCGGAATGCTGCTCATGGGTGATACGACTTCAAAACTGAAACACTTGTTGCCGCAAAGAGAGTTGACAGTTTCCGGTTGGGTTTCCCAGGATGAAGTTCTCGAATGGGGAGGTCTGCTGGGATTTCTGCAGGACAATGCAGACTATGAAAAAGGGTGGTTGCTGGGCTCCAGGAAAGGACAGGTGTGTCTGGCCATCGCCACGGAGGGGACCGACGACGGTAATGGCATGCTGACCTATCTCTCCGGAGGAGACGCCCTGCAGCCGGGTCAATGGTATCACCTGGCCGGAACCTATGACGGCAAACGCATGGCGGTTTATCTCAATGGAGAACTGGTAGCAGAATCCAGTGAACAAAGTGGCGATCTCCTCTACCCGGATCACGCTCCCTTTGTTCTTGGTGCCTATCGGGATGACAACGAGTTTCATCCCCATGTCGGAGCCATGCAGGATTTTCGATTGTGGAAAACCGCACTGGCCGCTGACCAGATCGCAATGCTGTACCGGGACCGACCGGAGTGTGCTTCTCACGAACCACCCCGTCCACCATTGAAGTTCACGGTTTCGCCGTGGTTGCAATGGGCCCAGGGTGATGAAATGACCGTCAGCTGTGAGACCTCAATGGATTGTCAGGTGGTGGTTGAGTACGGCATAGATTCGAAACTTGGGAAAGAGGTCAAATCTTCAAATGCGGGCAGGTTGCATCACGTGAAGTTGATGTCTCTCGCCGAGGGGACTCCCCATTTCTATCGGGTCACGGCTTTGAGAGTGGGCAAGGCCGAGGATGTGTTGGAATCTCCAATTCTGACATTTCAAACCCGAACGGCATCCGATCAGGCATTTGGTTTTTTGGTTGTCGGTGATACACAAAACAACCCCCTTGTGACGAAAGCGGTCACAGACCTTGCATGGGGTCATCGGCCCAACTTTGTGGTCCACTGTGGAGATCTGGTGGGAACCGGTTCCAACAAAAGAGAGTGGGTCCATGAGTTTTTTGCCGGAGCCAAAGGTATTCTGCAGCGGGTGCCGATTTTCCCGACTCTGGGAAATCATGAGCAGAATGCTCAACTGTATTACGACTTCTTCACTCTCCCTGATCCGGAGTTCTATTACGACTATGTCTGGGGTAACACCCACTTTTTCGTTCTCGACACCAACAAATCAGTGGAACCGGGTACTGATCAGGTCAAGTGGCTCAAGAATGCATTAAAGACGAGCAAGGCGAAATGGAAGGTGGTGTATCACCACCATCCCGCATGGACCTCGGATGAAAATGATTACGGGGACACCTGGAAAGAATCTTCATCACAGGGAGTTGTTGCGATTCAGAAACATCTGGTTCCCCTCTACGAAGAGCATGGTGTCGATGTGGTGTTCAATGGGCACATTCATGTTTACGAGAGAACATGGCCGATTCGTGATGGCAAAACAGTTGGTCCGGGTGACGGTGTTGTTTACATTACTGCAGGAGGCGGAGGAGGGCATCTCGAGGGATTTGCCCCCAACAGGACCTGGTTCAGCAACAATAAACGCGTCGATCACCACTTTCTTATCGTTAATGTCAATGGTGGGCAGATGGAGATTTCTGCCTACGACATCGAAGGAAGGCTTTTCGACAGAATCACTCTCGATCAATCCGGTAGGCGTCCATGATTTCTATCATTCCCCTGAAGACAATACCCGAAACATCGCTGACAGATCTCGGTGATCATCTCCGGGATTTGTTGGGGGACGAGACTATCGTTCGCTTGGCGGACGAGGGGCAAACGGTCGTTGCAGAGATTGCTGATGTCACCATCAAAGTCACCCTTTGTGAGGAGCCGGTTCCTTCCCGAGTTCTGGATGGCCCTATTTCTGCAGCGTGGTACTGGGAGGAAGCGGAGAGTACGTTGGCAGGGCACCCTGCACACTTCTTCGTCGTCGTCTCTGATCCCCGTCTCCCTGAACCAGATCCCCCCATTCAGAGTGATGAAATGGCGACCAGCGAAGACGTCTCCTCCGATGGTGGAGTGATCGAGATCTTCCCGGAGGCACCTGACGCTCCGCCTTTGAATTCTGATGGCATTCGCTATTCTGTTCAGGATGCACTGTTGTTGACCAAGGTAACCTTGCTGTTGGGATCCCACTGCTCCGCATTGGCAGTTTATTGGGATGGCTCGACCTCGATCCATTCATGGTCCGCCTATGAGGAATCGTGTAAAGCGATGACTCCGACAAACTTGCCCTTGCGAATCTGGATCGATTTTCACCTCTGGGAATCGAAAGATGGATCTCGGGGATTGGTCACCCGCGGCATGTCGGCACTTGGACAGAGAGAATTGGAAGTGATCGGATCGACGAGTAGTGCCCAGCAAATTCGTGCCTGGAGCTACACCGTTGCCCACTACTGCCTGGAGAAGAATATTGTGCTCGAACATGGACAGGCTGTGGGGATCTCTCCCAAAGAATGGATTCGCACATGGATCGTCAGCAGTCGTCTTGAACCGGGTACTTGGGCGACGTGGTTGGATCTGGAGGCGGAGGAGTGAGAGTCGTGAAAAAAATTCTCGCGCTTTCGACGAGCAGGGCAGATTGGGGACACCTTTCTTCCCCCCTGGGCCACCTGCGTGAAACTCAAGGACTGGAAGTTTCACTGGCAGCAGTGGGAGCACACCTTTCACCCGAGTTTGGCAGTACGGTCGATGAGATTATCGCCGATGGCTTCGAAGTTCATCATCGCGTCGAGTGTCTGCTCAGCAGTGACACAGCCCAGGGGATGGCCAAGACCATTGGCTTGGCGACCTTGTCTCTGTCAGATCTCTTTGCCAGTGAAAATCCGGATCTGCTGCTGCTGATCGCAGATCGCTATGAGATGCTCGCACCGGCATCGGTGGCATTGGCGCACGGAATTCCCATCGCTCACATCGAAGGAGGGGAAGTCTCGGAGGGTGCGATCGATCATGCGGTTCGCCAGGCTTTGACTGCGATGTCACACATACACTTTGTCCCGACTGCGACCGCGCGAAAAAGATTACTCGCTGCCGGGGAAGAGCCTTGGAGGATTCATCAGGTTGGTGCTCCCAGTATTGATCATTTGATTGCAGGAAGATCTGTTCCCGACGAACAGGTTCGCAGTTCGCTGGAGCTTGATCCAAATCAGGCCCCGATCGTTGTCGGTTGGCATCCCACAACCCTCGATGAAAGTGTAGCCTCTGAGACGGATCCATTCTTCGCTGCCCTTGAAGAGGTGGATGTCCCGCTGATCTTCTGCTTCCCGAATGCGGATGCCGGGAGCCGGGTCATTCGGGAACGGGCAAATCAGTATTGTCAGCGTCATCCCTTGGCGACGATGCATGTCAACCTGCCCCATCATCTGTATTGGGGATTGCTCAGTTGCGCTCGCGCCATCATCGGCAATTCATCGAGTGGCATCATGGAAGCACCCGCTTTGGCTCTTCCATGCCTGAATGTCGGCAGGCGTCAACAGGGACGAGAGCGTAGTCGTTGCATCGTCGATGTCCCCGCCGAAAAAAATGCAATCCTCAGCGGAATTGAAATCGTCTGCGATTCCGGATTCCGATCCTCCCTCTCCGGGATGACGCATGCATACGGGGATGGTCGGGCAGGGGAGAGGGTCGCAGCCATACTTGCGGATCTGCCCCCGAAGGAGATTTTGCTACTGAAGAGGGCGATGCCTGCTGATCAGATTCCACAGGTATCCGATTGGTCTGTCCGCTAGGTTCTTCATCGATCGAGGCGGTTTTTTCCGACCGCAGTCCGGAATACGAGCCACATCTCTCCCACCTCACGGATTCTCAATGCTTTTCCGACCCAGGTCGTCAACATCACGCCCATCGAAATCGCTCCGATGAGAAGGAGCAAGTCTTTGCCAGGGAAGCCGGGGAGTAATTTCCCAAGCTGATTCAAAAAGTGAAATGCTCCCTGATGCACGACGATGCCCAGGAGCACCAGTTTCACTCCGTGGTGCCAGCGCAATCGGGGCAATCGCAGAGGTTTGCGAATCAAAACTTGCAGGGTGATCCAGGTGAGAGCTGCGGAGATCGCATAGGACTGGGCAATCAAGTCAGTGGTCACATGGAAGTATCCACCGAGAAGAATGATGGCTTGCAGGGCGAGACCGAGGAAGGTCACAGCGAGAACGGATCTGCGGAGTCCGAGTGTAATTGCGGTCCGTTGCAGGCCGATGTTGAGTGCGGCAAAGGGCACCGCTAGGCAATACCACATGAGAATGCGTGACGTTTCCAGGCCGTCATCTGCGGTGAATCGACCCCAGACGAAGATCGATTGGATCACTTCGGTTGCGGTCGCCAGCAGTCCCGCTGCGGCAACGATTCCCACGAAAGCTGTCAGTCGTTGATTGCGGGTAAACATTCTGGCCAACTGACCTTTTTGACCGCGACTGAGGAGATCCGCCGATTCATCACCGGCGACGATGCCGCTGCTGACGCCGATCAAGGCGATGGGAAAGAAGTGAAAACGAAACGCAGTTTCGAGGCAGGTCAGGCTTCCCGTTCCGAGACCGGATGCGAGGTGAAAAGCGATGAGGGAATAGGATTGCACCAGGATCTGGCTGACCAGCAGCGCACCGAAATCGAGTACAAATCGCCGCTGGCCGGGGACTCTCCAATGCAAGGTTGGCCATGGGATCGTGACGACCCGGCGGACATCGCGGGCCATGACGAGGACCCCCAGGAGGGCCCCCCCCAAGAACGCCCAGATCCATGCCTGAGCGCGCTCAAGCTCATCCGGTGTCCCGAGCACTAAGAGTCCTCCGGAGGCGATCAGGACCAGATTCTGAAGGATCTGGGGCCTCAGGGCCTGGGGATCGCGACGGTGGCAATGAAGCAGCCCCCTGAAGATCGCCATGAAGGGAACGATTGCCAGATAGGGGAGCAGGGCCCGAAGTCCGGCGACCGCCTGATCTCGATTTTCGAGCCCGGGAAATACTCCATCGATCACCTTTTCCGCTTGCCAGCCGAGGAGTGCGAGAGTGGTCAGAGACAGGGTCATGACAGCGCTGAGAGCAGCGCGTGCAAATCGTTGGCGCGCTTCGGGGTCCACCGATTGTTGTTGTTCGCGATACGCGGGCGAGAAGGATGCCGAGAGGGCACCTTCAGAAAACATGTCTCTCAACATCACCGGAATCCTGAGGGCTGCCCGGAGAGCATCCGAACTTGCCGTGGCCCCCAACAAGGTGGTCAGGAGGATGTCACGGAAGAGACCAAGAATCCTGGAGACCAACATGTAGAGACCGATCGGTCCCACCCTCCCGATCTCTGCCCTGCCGGATGTCGAATCCGGGGAATTCGCAGCAGGGAATTGTTGGGGAATCATGGCATCTCCGGTCTTGGTCATCGGCGTCGCATGATAGCGGATTTTTTCCTGGTAGGGGCATCTGGAGTTTCCGGGCATCAAAAAAGAGGCCCGGGAGCATTGACTCCCGGGCCTCTTTTCAGTGCTGATTCAAAGCGATCTCAGGGGCATGAATCGTAAGTGGCGCACTCCAATCCATCGACGGTGGGGTCGTTACCACAATCGACGAAGGGTGGGGGAAGCGGGCCGGTGCCACTGAACAGGCTCCCCAGAGAAGCGATCGCATCGGCGATGTTGATGCCACCGTCGTCGTTGGAGTCGCATGAGTCGAGGCAGGGGCCCTCGGGGCCACCGGAAAAGAGGTTTCCGAGGACGTAAACCGCATCGGCGATGTTGAAAGCACCATCCGCGTTGCAATCTCCGCGCAGGAATTGGCCGGGATCTCCAACCGCTCCCAGGAATTCCCGGTATGCGGCGACGACTGCATCGAGGTCACCCCCGTATCCTCCCAACTCGAAGGAGGAGCAGATCACATTGCCTCCGGTGCCCGGGACGTAGGCGGTCGTGACGCCATAGTCGACACCGAGTGCGTCGTCGAACTTCCACACCAAGCCCGCTTCTCCGCCGGCAACTTCCGCAGTAGCGGCGATCAGAACGTCGTTGTAGTCATTCGGGTTGCCGGTCGTAGCCTGGTTGTCTTGATTGTAGGAGACATTCTGATTCGCAGACATGTCGAGGCCCACCCCACTGTCGAACCCGTCGAGTGAAACCAGTGAATCGTTGTCATCCTGTGAGTACGGCTGGGCAACTCCATCGCGATCGTCAAATGCAGAGACGGGGTGATTGAAGCTCCAGTGGTCGGTGCTCTCGAAGTAGATGGCGACTCCCGATTCCGCAAGGGTGGCGATCAGGTTGGCCTCATCGCTGTTGAGAAGCACGTTGGTGGGGTAGGTTCCGCAGGCGATCCAGACTTGGGTGATTTGGGCGGAATCGAGGCATGCGTACTCGTCGATTTGCATGCGAATCAACTTGGAGTTTGCGCCGGCAGCAAGGAGGCTCTGCTGGATGGCGGCTCCGGTGTCGTTCGATCCGGTGTCGCCGCCGTCAAAGAGACCTTCCATGGCGACGACGATGGTGTCCTCACCATTGTAATTGTAATGGTCGGTGAAGCCGGCAATCTCACCCGCACCGGATGTACAGTTACCCCTCACGGTGTAACTGAGGAATCCTTCCGGCGGCGACGCATCCGAGTAGGCCGTTGCATCTCCTGCCAGGTTTGCAATGACGACGCCATCGCGCTCAATCGTGATTCCGGTATATGTGCTGTTGTTGATCCAGCCGAGATCGACGGTATCGAGACTGCAGGAACTGGTGACTGTCAGATCGGTGGGTGCATTGCAATCTGCGGGGCAAATCAGCAAGGCCCAGCCAGAAATGGTTGCCGTCGCCCCGGTGTTGGCAATGGTCAGGGTCCAATCGCCTCCGACGGTCTCCCCGTCGAAGTCGGCAAGGGTTCCGGGGCCGGACGGAATCAGGGATCCGAATCCGTCATTGTTTCCGGTGGCATCGTCAAATCGACCGATCAGATCAGTTCCGGCACCATTGTCGTGGAGGCGAATGCTGGTGCCCGCAGGAGAGAGGAGGTCCATCTCGATCCCTGAGAGATCTGCAGCGGCGAGGTTCATGTCTACGTCAAGATCATCGATGCCGATCAAGGAAGTGGGATCGACACTGATGACATAGTTCTCAACCCCTGTGACATCCTCCGGCTGGGAGATCATGACACTCCAGTCATCGAGTGTGCCTCCGGTTGTTGATGGAAAAATGTCCGCAATGAAGACGGTCCAACTTCCGGTGACCGGCTCGCCATCAAAATCGGCCATTGATCCCGTTCCCTGGGAGAGGGCGTAGGGCTGCATTCTGGCTCCGCTGTAGGTCGTGGCACTGCCGTAAGGGACTCCTTCATCGTCAAAGATGAGAGACATGTTGTCGTCGGAGTTGGTTTCACTCTGGTATAGGCGGACTTGGGTATTGCTCGGCGAGATGAAATCGATATCGAGATTGCCGATGAAAGTGTGAGAGATGTTGACGCCAACATCGATGTCATCGATGGTCCCCGCGCCGGTGAGATCGATGGTGTCGAAGGTAAAATTGGTGGCCGGGTCGCCGACGTAGGTGATCGGTGCCGCCGGTGCACTGGTACCGCTGATCCCGATGAAACCGGAGAAGGTCAGGTTCGGATTGGGTGCCTGATGACAATCTGCTGGCGGACAACTGATGGTCAAGGTCAGGTCACCGCGCTCACCATTGAAGCCACCGATCTGCACCAGATAGGTCTCTCCTGCAGTAGCATCGATAAAGATCTCCGGTTCACCTGAGCCGATGCAACTTCCAGCATCACAGGCGAGTTCCGAAGCCGCATCCGGCGGGCAAGCAGAAGTCCCCGGATAGATCGCCATTTGAGGATTGAAATCGGCGGTTCCGCATGTGGACAGTGTGATCACTCCACTGCAGGAAGCGGTGTAGAGGATCCACACGTCATTCAGGTTGCTGCCTCCACAGGAAGTGGGTCCGTCGGTGGTGGCTCCCAGAGTCGACACTGCGAATGAACCTTCTCCCACGGCGATGGCGCCAGCGCAATCGTCATTGGCCGGGGGAGGAGCACAGAACGGATCTCCGACGCAATCGTCATCGAGGCAATCGACCAGGGAGTCCCCGTCGTCATCGAGTCCGTTATCACAGATTTCTGGACACACATTGGGAAGCCCGGGGGTATCCATCGTCAAATCGGAGAAGGACTGAATCTCCCAATCTCCATTTCCGTCGGGGCAACGAACGATGTGTCCCGGGACGAAGGTTCCATCGGGGCCAACGGTGTTGGAGCAGTAAATCAGCTCGCCAGTGGTCGGTTGGCCTGTGACCGGGTCGAGTTCAAATTCCACCATTGCGATGCAATCGATGACGGCGGTCCATGGTGTTACATCGAGGACGCCATCGTCATCCGTATCGAGGTCATCTCCAGAGGCACCTGAAAAGCCCTCGACCAACATGTGGCTAACATTATCACTGTTTTCAAAATTCAATTCTGTGATCAGGTTTGCTGTTCCGATGGTAAATGTGGACTCAGCAGCGACAAATACCCCACCGAGGTCAATCAGGTTCCCTGCGAGACTGACGACCGCCTCAACGACGCCACTTCCACCTGAGGTGCTATCCCCGATGACGATGTATGTGAGCGAATTGAGGGATTGAGTAGGGGGACCCCACAACTCAAAGTACTCATCGTTGTCCCCACCGGGCATATCGATGCGAACCTCATTGATCGTCACCTGAGCCAAAGAAGTTCCGGAAAAGATGAAGAGAAGCAGCAGGACCATCCCTGCAATTGATCTGATCATTTCGATTACCTCCTGGATGGGGTTGCGAAATTTACCCATCTGAATTGAAGTTCACACCAATAACCCACACCGTCATTGCAGCCCAAAATTTGCGATGAAGAACCGAGACCGAAGGGCACGATTCCCTGGATCGACGATGCGTCAGGGAGTTGGTTTCGTGGCCACTATTGCAGCCTCCAACAGTGCTCCTCGCTCTGATGAAATTCACCCATATCCCATCGTAAAGGTCCCCACCAGATCTCGCAACAACCGCCCTGCATTTGGTGGGGGGGAATTTCAAAAAAATGGGTGGTGAGAGTTGAACTCTCACCACCCATCTGACGGCCTTGTCTGGCCGCGTTCACGCTGCTGCGATTAGCAAGCACCGTTGTAAGTGTCGCACTCCAGAGCGTCGGCTGTCGGATCCACACCACAATTGTTGGGACCCGGGTCGTTCGGAGAAGGACCACCGGAGAAGAGCGCAGCGAGACCGTAGATGGCATCGGCGATATTGACTCCGCCGTCATCATTCTGGTCACAACTGTCGTCACAACCACAAGGTGTTCCGCCAGAGAAGAGTGCTGCCAACAGGAAGACCTGGTCGGCGATGTTGAAGCCACCGTCCTGGTTGGTGTCTCCGCGTTTGAACTGAGTTCCAATGACTCCACCGACCATGAAACTGGCGTACTCGCCGGAGAGGGCGGATTGGTCACCGCCGTAGCCGCCGATCTCCCAAGACTGAACAATCGTGTTACCACCGGCGTTGTTGAGACTGGCGATAGCCGTGTTGTACTGAGGGATCGGATTTCCGGTTGCCGGATCGACGAGGGAATCGTCAGAGGCCCAAATGACCCCCGCACCACTGACTCCACTGTCCGCAGAGGCGACGGTCAACTGGTCTGTCCAGTCGTTGTCAGCCTGATCCTGCGTGTACGGAATGTCCTGGTTTGCACTCATGTCGATGCCTTGGCCAGAGTCGAATCCGTCCATGGCAGTGTATGAGTCGTCACCGTCTCCCGTGTCATAGGTGCCATCGTCGACACCGTCACGACCGTCAAAGAGGGACGCCTGATGGATGAAGCCGAAGTGGTCTCCACCCTCGAAGTAAACTCCCTTGCCGGATTCACCGAGCAGGGCCAAGTCGTCACCTTCAGCAGCACTGATGCGGTAGTCGTTTGGAACCGTACCCGTCAGAGCCCAGATGTTTTCAACTCCGGGGTCACTGGCGCAGGGGTAATCGATCCAGCTGCTGCGGATGATTGCCGCATTTCTGCCTGCATTGACCAGTGCGCTGAGAAGAAGATCACCGCTATCGACGAGACCGACATCTCCCAGTGACTGCAGACCTTCAACGGCGAAGATCAGATCAGTCTGACCGGCGTAAGTGAGAACAGAAACGGCGATACCTGTCGAGTTCGGACCGCTGCCACAATCGGTGATCACTTCGTACTGGTAGCTACCGTCTGCCACGCCGAGATCGACGTAGGTGGCATCCGCCGCACCCAAAGTTGCCACTGAGACACCGTCACGGAGAATTTCCTGTGAGGTGGCATTGGCATTGGGTGTCCAGTTGAGAGTGACGTCTCCATTGGTGCAATCGGAACTGCCGGAGAGGTTGGTTGCCGGTACGCAATCATTGATGGTGTACTCAAGTCCACCCACGCCTGCAGCATTGAATGTTCCCAGTCGAATCAGGTATTCCTCACCGGAAGTTGCCGCAAAGATGGCCTCTGCCAAGAAGATGTTGCAAGCCGGATTGTTGGTGGGGTTGGTACCCGCATTGACGTCGTCACTGCATGCGACGGCCAGGCTTGGGTCATCGAGCAATCCAGCATCGTAGGTGTAAACCGCCAACATGGTGTCGTCGGCGACGATGGTGGTGTTGGGGTTGCAGGTGCTGACCAGGACATCCCCGTCAGTGGTCGCTGTCCAGCGCAGGAAGATGTCGTTGTTGATCTGGTTCAGACCGGTTCCATTGTCACAAACGGCGGGATCCAACGGTTGTCCCACGGTCGTGGTGTAAGGTGTGGCAATCTCCTGCTGGAAAGTGCCCACAGTAGCGACGGATGCGCCCGAAGGCCAGTTGTTGGCCGGTGCGGTCTGCAAGGTGCAACCAGCAATGTTGATGAGGTTACCGGTTCCACCAGCACCATCCCAGGCAGAGATCTGCACTTCTACATCCTGGTACTCAAATTGGGCTGAAGTCGTAAAGGAAAGATCCGTGGAGGGAAGGGTCGCTTCCACATTACCATCGACCTCGACGACCCATGAGGCCGCTCCACCAGCGTCAGACCAAGACAAGTTCCAAGTTTGGTCTCCAGTGTTTTGGGCACACTGAAGGCTGGCGATACCACCTGCAGATCCACAGGTTCCAGCTGCAGCGACGGAGTAACCGACGTCCAAGACGTAACGGTTGTCGGGGAAGCCGATTCCGGACAGGGGACTGGGTGTCGCCAGTCCACAGGGTATGGCAACGATGTAACTGACGCCGTTCTCAACGGTGGCATCGGTTGAATTCATGAACCAGGCGTGGCCAGCACCCTGACCGTCCGGCGTGAAAATCTCCACGGCCAGTGAAGCACTGGGTCCGTAAGCGGTCATGCATTGGAGGGTGCTGTTGTTTGCTCCAAGCCCATCCGGATCGATCACGCCGGTGCCGAGGATAAAGTTGTACGCGGGTACGTTGGCTAATGCCGGTACCTGGAACTCCTCTTCGTAGACCATGAGCATGGTGGTATTTCCGGGATCCGGAGTTTGCCCCACGTTGGTCCCTGCAGTGTAGGTGAAGTTCTGTGGTCCACCGCCATTGGTGTCGATGATCAGACGGATACGAACCGGCTGAGTTCCGAGGGTCGGATCCGGGGTTGAGTCGGCGGTGGTGGTGACGCACTCAACGGTGATTTCGTCACTGATTCCGTAGCCATTGACCAAGTCAAAACTTCTCAAATAGGAGTTGTCGGCGTGAAGTCCGCCCGCTTGGCAAGCCACACAGCCGATGAGCTGCGTTCCCGCAGCGTATGGAACCATGCTTCCGGCCACGGTCGCCGGGCATGGCTCGGCGACGTAAATGCTGCAGCAGGTCTGGGTGCTGGCGAGTCCGCCGATCACACCCTCAAGGCAAATGATGGTTGAGCCGGGAGCGAAGCCGGTCAGAGTGTCGGACGCCGCTCCAGCGGTGCCATCGAAGGTTCCGGTCAAAGTTCCGTTGATGTAGTAGTTGAGAGTGTCGTACTGATCGAGGTTGTCCCAGTTCAGAGTCGCAGTGTCGGTGCCACTGTCGTACGTGCACACCATGTTGTCGGGAGCAATGGTTCCCAGTTCAAAGGTAACATCCATGTCGGTAGTACCTATTGATGCTGGATCCCAGCCGCCTACGCGAATGCCGTAGGTGACTCCGGCAAATACACCGGCACCGACGAGATTTGAACCGAAGGATGCACATCCGGTTCCGTCGCCATCGCATCCGAGTTCGATCAGAGCAGCACAACCCCCTGAGAGATCGTACAAAACGATATCCGTATCGAGGGCTCCAGGATTCGTACAAGTACTCAGGGTGAGCAATCCGGTATCAGGTGCAGTCCAACTGAACCACACATCGGCTGCTACGTCTCCCAAGAAAGTACCTGGGCATGTTACGGGGGCAGGCAGGCCTGCGCTGTCGGTGGCAGCGGTATTGTCGATCTGAACCGTCACTGTGCCCGGTGCGGACAAGACGATCGGTTGAGCATTGGCACACTCATCTGCTCCCTGAGCGCCAGCGACGCCGCAAGATAGAATCATGAATGCAGCCACCAAAAACGGTAGGTGTCTCATAGGTGAAAACCCTTCCTGGTTAATGAATCCCACGAGAGAGATCCGGATACTCATCGAGGCGATCTCTGAGAAGTGCTCAGGGAAAGTCTCCATGGAACGAAAACAAAAAAAACATGTCCGAGGGCGATAAACTTTGACCCATAACTCAGGATAAAAACCATCTTCACAGAAATTCAATAACTGCGAATCAGGAGATCTCCCGACTTAAATCCAATTCATCTTGCCAAAGGTACATTTAGCCCATTAACCCCAAATTTACCTATCAGGCGGGCTAGGTCAACCACCTGCAGGGGGGGAGAGGTGAATATGCTGAAGTGAAATTAGGGACAATTTGCCGAAAATTGGCAATCTAGGGCAGATGCCTCTGTTGGATCGCTTCCACAGGCCCCTTGCGGCTGCGGCAAGTTTGGCGAACCGGGGATAAACAGGTATGAGAGAAGGTATACGGCATCCGCCAAATTGACCCCTTCATCATCGTTGCAATCGGCAGAATCCCGACAATCGATGGGGGATGATCCAGGGACAAAGAGGGACTCCAAAATCCAAATGGCGTCGACCAGATTGACCGATCCGTCAGAGTTGATGTCACCTCGCTGAAAGGCGGAATCGATCGGCGCACCTCTGAATTCGATGACCGTGTGGATCTCAGGGTATCCCAAGTCTGTCAGCGACGTCGGTGTTGGCGTTGAGCAAAAGGAAGCAGTAAACCAAGTCTCATCCGTTTCTCCCCCATCATTGGAGCCGAGAATCAGGAGATGGCCATCCACGCTTCCATCGGGAAGATGGATTTCGACGACGGCATCGACTCCACAAGGAATTTCGACGGGAGCATCCAGCGTCAAGCAATAGTGGAGCAGATCAAATTGTGGTACTTGGAAGATCTGCTCATGAAGCAGGATTAATGTTGAGGGGTCGTCAATCAGATCGCCGTCCGAATCCTGGTAAATCCTGACGATGATCGGCTGTGTCAGGAATGAAGTTCCCGGATCAGACTTTTCGATCCCGATCTTGACCGACTGCAGATGGAAACCATTGGTCAATTGAAAGGGAGCCGAGCAGGGTGAAAGCCTTCGCCAGTACGATTGCTCACGATGACCACTGGCATCTCCGCAAAAGGGTGTTCCTTGCTGGAGGAGATCTGTGTTTGTGGCATGACTCAACTCAATAGGTGTCGAATCGCATCCGGGCACCAGGAGGTCACAGGAAACCGGAGGGGTCCAGGCATTCCCATTGAATCCCTGAGCTTCGATGCGGGCCAGGGCAGGAAGGAAGTTTGCGAGACCCTGCCAGGATCCTGCATTGGCGGAAACGGTATCGACGAGGATGCCATTGACGCGAACCTCGACCCATTGTGCAGGAGTGTTGCTGTTCCAGAAGATCTGTATTGTCCCATCACTGAGTGCCTGACAACTGAAGTCATCCAAGGGAGAAATCAGGGTCGGGCATTCGGAATGTCCCTCGACAACGGAGATCGTGTTGCTGGAATTGTCCACGACCCAGTAGGTCATGAGACCAAATGGATCCGCGAGAGGATCTGCCGCAGGCCGCGAGCTTTCGACCCCATTGATGAAAAAGCCGTGATTGCTGAGATCGACGGGAGCCAATGCCAGAGAGTTCTGAATGGAGACCGATGACAACGTGGTCACCCTTCCGGCGAGGTCATTGCCGTGGGGGATTGCGAGTCTTTCGCAGTCGGAACGGAATGCCAGGCCATTCCCCAATCCACCTCCGTCGGGGTGGGGGATCGTTGCCCCAAGATAGGAGCCGTCGCTGATCGACAAAAGGTCGTAGCGATCTGCAGTGATATCTGCAGCCCAAAGGCCGTCCGCACCATCCCAACTGAGTCCTCCGATAAATCCGCCCCCCTGAAGTTCTGCGAATCCGACGAGGTTCGGGTCTGTTCCATCGGGGTTGGTGCGCCAGATTTCATTGGGGCCGGGAGGATTGATCACCCCCCAATAAAGATATGAGCCATCGGTCGTTACACCGGTGACGGATATTCCCGCCGGGGGGTTGAGAATCGGGCCGATGGGATCGAGGGTCAAAGCGTCATAAACCCAACTCTCCGCACTGAACAACTCTGCGACGACGAGGATCGGCTGTGCCCAAGGATTGTTCCCTGGCATGTAACAGGCCCCATAAGCGCTGCTTCCAGAGAGGGGAAAGGGTCCTGCGATCAGATCGGAGGGATTCATGGGACTGGTCGAAGACCCGGAACCGGGAGTGTCAGACTCCAGCAGTCCTCGCGGGATCAATTGAGCTGCAGTCTTGCCGGGAAGGGTCATTGCAGCAACCAGGACCAGGATCATTGCGATGATCCGGGATCCCTTCAATTCGTCGACAAACCGTTCAATAGGAGGTTCTTCAGTCATTTGCTTTTGTTCACCATAGGGGGCTCGGTTGTTTGCAATAAGCCGGGCGAATGGCTCTTCCTTTAGGGCATAAGTGCCCAGATGTTGAATAGTTGCATATACGTACGGATGTAAATTAACGGTCACACTTGCTACAGGCGAGGGTTACTTGTCTCTTCAGGGATGTTGGTCAGGAATGACAGGTTTGGGAGGTTGAATCAGCGACAGATGTCGATCTGGACGACGATGGTCTCTGGGCAGGAAACAAATCGGCAGGAAACAAATAGGAAGGAAACAAATCGGCAGGAAACAAAACAGGGCCGTGAACAAAAAAAGGGCCCCCCTGCCAGTGCAGGAGGGCCCTTTCGAAAGCCACGAAGTGACGTGGCTCACATTATCCAGCCAAATTTAGGGGCATGGCGGGAAGCTCGCACAGTCGAGCGGATCAGTATCGTCCGGATCGGGTCCGCAACTGTCCGGCAGAGGAGCAGGTCCGCCACTGAACAGAGCAGCCAGAGCGAAGATTGCGTCTGCAATGTTGATGCCTCCGTCGCCGTTGGCGTCACAGGCGTCCAGGCATTCTCCGGCAGGACCGCCACTGAAGAGTGCAGCAAGCAGGAAGATGGCATCCGCAATGTTGAAGCCACCATCCGCGTTGCAGTCACCACCGTTGTACTCGGGCAAGGCGGGCCCGCCGCCACCAAAGGTAGCAAGCATGCGTGCAGCAAGATCGGTCTGATCACCACCGAATCCGCCAAACTCCCAGGATTGCACCAGCACAGTACCGATGGGGTCACCATTGATGTCCTGGTTCTGACTGAGGGCTCCGGTGACGTATCCTCCACCGGCTTGCTGCCAGATCGCACCCACATTCGGTCCACCGCCCTCAGGGCCGATGGTCAACTGGTCAGACCAGTCGTTGCCGGCCTGATCCTGGTTGTAGGGAACTCCGATCAGGTCGCTCCAATCGACGCCGAGCAGGGTGTCAAGGCCGTCCATCGCGGTGAAGGAATCGTCACCGTCGGCGGCGCTGGTCACACCATCGTAGCTGTCGAACAATCCAGCGACAGTGGCGAATCCCCAGTGGTCACCACCCTCGAAGAAGACGCCAATGCCCGCTTCGACCCAGGTGCCAAGGGCATCGACATCTGCGGCAGTCATGCGTCCATCCTCAGGGTAGGTACCGGTCATGACCCATACACGCTCGTAGACTCCGATGACGTTGCCCAATTGGGAAGAGGGGTAGTCCGGGGTCGTCAGGAAGGAGACACCATTGGCGGTCAAGGCCGCCTCAAGTGCGGCGGTACTGTTTATCAGGCCAGCCCCTCCTTCAGTAGAAATGATCAGATCGGTTTCACCGCCCGATGCACAGGAGACGATGACCTGAGTCGTGGACGAGAATCCGGCAGCACCACCCACGCAAACACCGGTGACGGTGTACTCGTAGGTACCATTGGCAAGCCCGGTGTCGGAGTAACTCACGGTTCCCGTTGGAAGACCAGTGGCGATCACGACTCCATTTCGACTGACGTCGTAGGTGTCGTAGCCGGCGTCAACCCAAGTCAAGAAGACTTCATCCGCAGCACAGTCACTGGATCCGGTCAAACCGGTAATTGCAGACCCGCAGAAGTCGTTGATGTTCAGGGTCACCAGACCACCGGTAGTGGCTCCAAAGCCTCCCAAGCGGAAGATGTAGGTTTCACCTGCGGTCGCCTGGAAACTGCTGGCAGAATAGAAAACCTGACAGCCGACAAGGCCGGCTCCATCTCCACTACAATCGATTTCGACGAGGTTGCTGCAGTCGCCCTCATACACAAGGACATCGGTGTCGAACCCTGCAGGATCACAAGTGTCCCACTCGATGATGCCATCGAAGGCCGCAGTGTAGGTGTACCAGCCGTCAAGGTTGATTCCACCAAAGCCCGGCGAGCCCGTGATGCAGTTGACGGCCTGGGGGCTGTTGGTAAAGGTTGTGGTATCCAACAGGTTGGCTCCTGCAACCAGCGGAAGGGCTGTACAGCACTCGTCGCCAGGGACG
>CAYRAM010000008.1:0-102487 GCA_964422295.1 uncultured Planctomycetia bacterium
CGCCATCCGCCCTCACTTCCTGTGCTCAGTCTGCCTCAAGCCCGTCTTTAGAAAAAGGGGCGAGACCACAGTTGCAGTCTCGCCCCGTCTCCTAATAATCCACACAACTTTTGCGCAATGATTAGTTGCCGATCAGTCCCATCGATCTCGAAGCAGCCTTGATCAGCTTCACTTCAGAGGATTCCAGCGCTGCGTTGAGCACCTCGCTGACCGCAGGAGCAACGTTGCCCACACCGGCACCCCGGTGGATGTTGCCCAGAGCGATCAATGCTGCCTCGCGAAGGTCGACGCTGGCAGCATCTCCCTCAGCGACGATGCGCACCAGTGCATCACTGGCAGCGGCGGGACGCAAACTCGCAAGTGCGTAACAGCAGGGAACCCTGACCGCATCGGAAGGATCATCGAGCGCTCTGATCGCACCATCGACAGCCCCTGCCAAGTCAAATCCTCCGCCGTGAGAAGCCATCCGGTGGAGAGCCTTCGCAGCCTGGGCAGCGATCATTTGACCATTGGAAGCATCCGCATCGGCGAGCAAGCCGACGAGAAGATCATTGCGCAAGCGCAGTGCATCGATGGCGCGGTTCACCACGAACACTCCAGACTCTTCATCGCCATAGACCTGTTGCGCTTGGCTGAAGTTGTCTTCTGCGGCAAACACCAGGATCGGCGTGCGGCTCGTACGATAATCCTTGCGCAAACGTGCGATCACCTCTCCTGCAGGCATCGAGCCCGTCTCGGCGGAGATGGCGATGATGTGCTTGGGGAAGGAAACCGCGCGCTCAAGACCGCGCAGGGGATCTTCGTCATTGAAGGATTCGATGTTGGCACGGGCCAGTAATGCACCGACACGCAGCGAATCATCCTGATTGGGGAAAATGGTCAATGCGACCTTGCGGCTCGCATCAGACAAACCTTCTGCGAGGTTCGGCACCACTTCATCCGAGTTGCTGAATCCCGGCGCAGAATCCATGTAGGCGATCGCATGAGCCGCAGCAAATCGAACACCACGATGATCGTAGGTCAGTGCCCGGATCACAGATCCGGGGATATTCGCTGAACCGGTACCGCGATTGAAGGATTCAAGGGTTTTGATCAACTCGATGGCGGCCTGGGGGCGGCGATCGGTGAGGGCAATTTCGACAGCGGCATCGACGACCTCGGGGGTCATGGTGTAGGCAGATGAGCGAACTCTCTGCATCTCCAACTCACGACCACGGAGGTTTGAAAGTTCCGATTCGTCGGCATCCCCCGCTTCGACCTGGTTGGAGATGACCGCACTCACATCACGGTACTCACTCCAGCGAGCCATCTGATTGCAAGCGTTCAGGGCCATGGCACCCGCACCGGTCGGATTCAGGGTCAGGGCATCGGCAAGGAACTGCTCAGCACGCAGTTCGTTCAACTCCCAGCCTTCGACCGACTTCCAAGTCAAACTTCCAGCGTCCGTCATCCAGATCACGGGATCGTGGTAGGTGCGAACCATCTTGCCACCATCATTGCTGAAGGCGTGAGCCTGGTCCGTCAACAGGCCATATGCTTCACGACCACTGCTTCCGGGGATGATGGAGTCACACGCTGCGTTGGCAGCAGCACGCACCAGCGGATCACCGGTCGACTCTGCGAGCCAGCGCAGGGAGGGAACGGAAGCGGGGTGACCGATCTTCTGAAGTGCGGCAACCGCTCCCATGACGACCCCCTGCTCGGAAGCGTGGAGGCAACGGCACAGCGGTAATACAGCATCGTCACTGATGCGGGTGATCGCCTGGATTGCCAGCACTCGCAATTTCTGCTCCGGCTGCCCCAAACGCTCGACCAGACCTGGAAGCAGGTATACCCCGTGATCACTGATCGCGCGGTAGAGCAACTTGGTGCGCTCAAGAAGATCTTCATCACTGAAGTAGGTGTCGAGCACAGTGTTGATTGCATCTTCGTCCATCGAGCGACGCTTCGTCTCAAGGGATGTCAATCGCAACAGCGTCCCCATCTGACCACTGAGAGTCTCATCGCCGGCACGAATCACGCGAATCAATTCGCCGTAGCCGACCCTGTCAACCCAGTCGAGAGCTTCCTCGGAAGTGATATCCAACAAAAGTGCACGCTCAAAACTCTGGCGTGCCTCATCGAGTTTTCCCTGCTGGAAAAGATTGACACCCTCATCCAGCAAAACCCGAACGTCGGGTCGTACCTGGGCATCCACCTTGCCGGTGAGACCCGGCACCCCGATCAGCAATGCGATGCATGCCACCAAGATTCCCTTGAGAATCATGCAACTCCGGTGCTTCATGACCACCTCGTTCATGCTCGTTCATCCCTCCTGTGCCCTGCTGCGGAGAGTCCCTCCCCGGCATGGCACGTCTGTTGTAGATTTTTTGGCTTCCTCATGTCAGTCTTCCACGATGCCAGCGATGCAAATGGACCGAGACAGAGCTTTGCAGCCCTACCGGCCCACCAACAATTTCACAGCGGTATCGACCGACTCTTCAATTCTTTCCACTCCCCAATGGATGACGAAAGACCCGATTTTCAGGGGCACCCGGGAAACCTGGTCCCAGCCGCGCCAAAATCGGACCTCGGAACGACTCCGAGCCTCCATCGTCCTTCGGGAGCAGACCATGTTGTCTCACAGGACTCCACCGTTGTCGAGACATCGCCAGAACTCCGCACCCCCGAGATTCGGTCAGGCTGGGAAGATCAGCGGCAAAGAGGTTGCATCCGGGCTTCTGCGCGGCTAGCACATGGGGGGTGGTCCAGTTTGAAGGGAATTTTTCACAAGCCCATGAATCAAAAGGACTTAAGTAATACTCTTCAAATTGGAGGCCAAAGTACGGACCTCTTTGTCGACGCCAGCCGTGGCGTCGCCGGGGACATGCTGCTGGCCGCACTCGTCGATTTGGGCGTGCCGGAAGAAGTGATTCGAGAGCCGTTGGCCGCAGTTTTGCCGCCCCATCGACTGGAATTTCAGCACGAGAGTCGCCGCGGAATCGTCGGTCTCTGCGCCCACGTCACCGCTCTTGAGGAGTCCCCTCCCCACAGGACACTCCCCGATCTTCTCGGCGCGCTCGACCACCCCCAATTGCCGGAAGCGGTCCGCAAAGATGCGCAGGATGTATACCAAAGACTCGCCAAGGCAGAAGCCACGGTCCACGGAATCCCCGAAGACAAGGTTCACTTTCACGAAGTCGGTGCCATCGATGCACAGGTCGACATCATCGGTGTGCTGCTCGCCATCAATTATCTTTCTCCACTGCGCATCACCTGTTCCTCGCTGCCCTTGGGTCACGGTCAGGTTCGTGCAGACCATGGGCTAATTCCTGTCCCCGCTCCTGCAGTGGTTGAAATTCTGCACGGAGCCAAGGCTCATGCGGGTCCCGCGGGCCGGGAGTTGACCACCCCCACCGGTGCTGCACTGCTGATGAGTTTGGCCGCTGTCCAGGAAGACGCTCCAGCGGGAACCCTTCTGCAACAAGGTTGGGGCTACGGTCAACGGGTGGCAGCGGATGATGAACCCATCAATGCGGTTCGATTGCTGCAGTTGGAGTCCACCGAAACGCCGCTGACCGATCGGGTCGTCCGCATGGAAACAGTGATCGACCACATCTCCGGTGAAGATCTGGGCGGGGTCGTCGATCGATGCCTCGAAGCGGGTGCCATCGAAGCATTCTTGTCCCCGATCCAAATGAAGAAATCACGCCCCGGTCATCAACTGACGGTCCTTGCAGATCCGGAGGACGAATCTGCCCTGTGCCGATCGATACACCGGTGGACCGGAACCCTCGGAATCCGCATCGATTCCCTGCGCAGGAGCCTGTTGAGAAGGGAATCCCGCAGCGTCGAAGCTTGCGGTGAGTCGATTCGGATCAAATTGGCGTGGTGTGATAAGGACTTGATCTCTGCACGCCCCGAACACGCCGATATCGCCCGCCTTGCTGCCAGCAGGGATTGGTCTATGGACTACACCCGACAGCAGTTGGCCAGCACCATCGACGCCTATTTGACCGCAGCAGGGCTACAGTCGCCGACGGCGGAATCTCCCCAAAAAAATCACCGAAATTCGGGGATTCCCCATGAATGAACCCGAATCTTCATCGTCATCCCCGGTGCCTGGCCAGGCGAGATCTGCTCATCCCGGAAATCGTGGCTCAGGTGCAAACGTCAGTGCCGAGCAAGATGATGAAGATCGTCGACTGATTCGGCTACACATCGCCGGAGACCCGGCAGGATTTGAAGAATTATACCGGATACACCGGGAAAGGATCTTCGCTGTGTCGATGCGGATGTTGAGAAATCGCGAAGACGCTCTCGATATCACCCAAGAGGTCTTTGTCCGCATTCACAAGGCCCTCGATGGTTTTGATCCCTCAGGACGTTTTTTGACCTGGGCTTATCGCATCGCCACCAACCAGTGCATCGATCGTATCCGGCGCCGCAAGGTTCGACGGGAGCAGGCGGTCTTTGAGGATTCGGTCGGGGAACAGCGCGATCTGAGAACAGGGAAATCCGGAACGCCCCCTCCGGAAGCAGATCTTGAACGTGAAGAAGTCGCCCAGGCAGTCAGTGATGCCGTCGAACAGTTGGGCGATGCACACCGCATGGTCTTCACCCTCTACTGCTACGAAGGGCTCTCTTACGGAGAGATTGCCGCGGTGATGGGGATCCCCGTCGGCACCGTCATGTCGCGACTCTACCACGCACGCAAAAAGGTGCGGGAGTCTCTCCCCGTCGACTGGGATCCGGGAGGTCCCCGTCGCGGGAAATCTTCCGACGGTGGAGGTGAATCATGAGCCATGATTCTGATTTTGACCGCTTCCGTGAGCTCGTCGAAGCTTCGGCGATGCGGGAACTGACCGAAGCGGAGATCGCCTTCCTCGGACGGATGGGTTTCCAGTCGGAAGAGTGCCGGGTTTGGCTTGAGGCCGATGCGGAAGCGCTGGACTCCTGGGTCTCCCAGGACCCTCTGCAAGAGATTGCCCCCCCCAGTTCGCTGGATTGGGCACGGGTCGAAACGGGCCTGCGCAGGGCCGGTGCGCTCCCCTCGCCACAGAGGAGCAAACCGATGGGGATGACCCTTGTCGCCACTGCTGCAGCTTTGCTGATCTGCGTCGGCGTGGTTTATTCGATCCTGAGGGACGGCTTGAATGGCCCAATGGAGCCGATCGAGGATGAAGTTGTTTTCGAGGTTTTGGACTTGCCCGAGGGTGACGGTAGTTTCATTCTTCATGAAGAAGAAGGTGACGATGACGGCGTCCTCATGATCATCTTCTCCAATGGATAGGATCGTACGGTGAACTGCAGACACAAAAACCCACTCGTCCCGCTGTCGCTTTTCCGCCAGCCCGGAGAGTCGACACCGTTCTTCTGCTATCTGTTGATGTCGTTGATGTGCCTCACTTTTGCAGGAAGCCCCTTGTTTGCGGCCACCGACGATCCTGCCCCGAAACAGGATCGCCTGCGAATCCTTCACGTCAGTGGTCACGACAGTGGTGGCGTACCGGCAGAACTCAAAAAGTTTTCCAACTACCTGCGCAGGGCGGGAGCCAACCACTGGAAACTGCAGGAGGAAAAAGCGGTTCGTCTCAAGGGGACCAAACCCCTGGAAGTCGCCCTACCGGGGAAATTGGGCAAGGCCATCATATCGGTCGATGCCAAAAAAGTGGCCACGGTGCGCTTCCTCGATCCCCAGGGAAAAAGCCTTGGAAAGTACCGTTCGAGCCGTTTCCCGCTGGTCATCGTGAACCAGCGCCTCAAACTCAAGGGCCAGCCCTACGTCTTCATTCTCGACCTTCCACGGAAGAAATAACCTTTCTCACCGTTTTTTTGTTGCAGTCAGGCCCCGAAAAATCCGATCTTCAGAGAGATGGAAGATTTCAGAATCGCCCTACTGGGATTGGGAAATGTCGGGACAGCGGTCGCAGACCTGCTCTCCTCAACGCAAAAGGAATGCCTCGCGCGGGCAGGCCGGAAGATCGTCGTCGATCGCATCGTCGTTCGCGACGTGAGCCGCACACGCAACATTCCTGATAGCCTTCCCGGACAGAAACGCTTGGGCAATGATCCTCTGGAAGCGGTCCACGACCCTGACATCGATGCCATCGTCGAGTTGGTCGGCGGAGAAGATGACCCGCGCTTGTGGATTCGGCAAGCACTGGAAGCGGGCAAAGATGTCATCACGGCAAACAAGGCAGTTCTCGCAGTTCATGGAGAAGAGTTGTTTAACCTCGCCCATGAAAAGCAACGCGGACTCTACTACGAGGCTTCTGTAGCGGCTGCAGTCCCTGTCCTCCAGGTGATGCAACAGGGCATCCCCGCAGGACCCGTGGATCGGCTAATCGGCATTCTCAATGGCACCTGTAATTTCATTCTCGACCAGTTGGAGATGCATTCATTCGATGAAGCATTGAAGAAAGCCCAGGAGGCAGGTCTGGCAGAAGCGGATCCGACCCTCGACATCACCGGCATGGACTCTGCTCACAAATTAATCCTGCTGGCGCGAATCCTTCTCGGACACACTGTGCCGGTCAATGATTTGCGAGTCGAAGGAATCGAGTCGATCGATCCCATCGACATCGGGTTTGGCTGGTCCCAGGATCTGAAACTGAAGTTGGTCGGCATCCTCGAACGCAATGGAAATGGAACCTGCATGGGAGTCATGCCCTGCTTCATCTCCTCCGATCACCCCCTCGCCAATGTGAGCAATGAAGACAATGCGATCCTTCTTGAAGCGGATCCATTTGGTTCCCTGGTCCTTCAGGGCAAGGGAGCGGGTGGAAAGCCGACCGCCGGCAGTGTCGTCGCGGATATCCTCAGGGCTGCAAGGGGAGATTCCACTTCGACCCCACCAGCGGGGCAAAAAACAGATATTCTCGATCCTGGCATGCGACCTGCACGCCATTACCTGCGACTGGAAGTTCCTGACCGCCCCGGTGTTCTCGCACGAGTTGCGGGCGCATTGGCATCGGAAGAAGTGGGAATCGCAGCGCTCGAACAAAGCGAAAATCTCAGTGAAATCGACGACGGTGTCCCGGTTCAAATTTTGACACACCCGGTCCAGACTCCCCAACTCGATCGCGCATTGGATCGACTCGACGAAGATCTGCGCAATATCTGCGCACCGGTCCGTATCAGAATCGAAGAATAGGCAAGAGACGAGGCAAAGATGGCAGGAATCATCGAACGCTACAGGGATCAACTTCCGGTGACCTCCGATACTCCGGTGATCACTTTGGAAGAGGGATCGACTCCACTCATCCCTGCCCCCGCACTGTCTCAAATTCTCGGTGGAGATCGCAGGGTCTTCCTCAAATTCGAAGGTCTCAATCCGACATCTTCCTTCAAGGACCGTGGGATGACCCTCGCTGTATCCAAGGCGATGGAATCCGGATGTCGCGGTGTGATCTGCGCCTCCACAGGGAACACCTCCGCTTCAGCAGCGGCCTACGCCGCCCGCGCCGGCGTTCCATGCTATGTCGTATTGCCCGCCGGCAAGGTCGCAGCGGGCAAATTAGCCCAGGCCCTCGTCCATGGAGCAAAGATGATCCCCATCGAAGGAAACTTTGATCAGGCATTGCAGCTCGTGGTCGAGATTGCGGAGCAGGAAGGCATCACCCTCGTCAACTCCCTCAATCCTTATCGACTGGAGGGACAGAAAACAGTCGCATTTGAGATCGTCGATCTTCTCGGGGAAGCACCGGATGCCCACTTCCTCCCCGTCGGCAATGCCGGAAACATCACTGCCACGTGGCGCGGTTATCGTCACTATCATGATGAAAAAGTCATCACTTCGACTCCGCAAATGTTCGGTTGCCAAGCCGCAGGCGCGGCTCCCATCGTCCACGGCAAGCCGATTGAAAATCCGGAAACGATCGCAACTGCAATCCGCATCGGCAATCCCGCATCCTGGCAAGGAGCCGTAGACGCCATCGAGCAATCGGAAGGTGAAATCAGTGCGGTCACCGACGATCAGATCATGGAGGCTTACCACCACTTGTCTTCCAAAGAGGGTGTTTTCTGTGAGCCTGCCAGTGCTGCAAGTGTCGCCGGTCTGCTCGCTCGTATCCGTTCTCAGCAGGAGATTTGTCGCGAGGGTGGGACCATCGTCTGCACATTGACCGGACATGGACTCAAGGATCCGGATCGAGCCATCGATGGTCTCGACATTCCCGAGCCTGTATCTGCGGACTTGGGTGCCCTGCGCCAGGGAATGGGTCTCTGATGACTCATTGGAAGATCAAGGCACCCGCCTCCAGTGCAAACCTGGGTCCTGGGTTCGATATCCTGGGACTGGCGCTCGATTGCCACTTGAGCGTCAGTGTCTCCACCGAGGAGTCCTTCATGCTGGAGGTCAGCGGTGAAGGAGCGCACCAGGTCCCGGCAGACGAAGAGCACCTGATCGTCGCCACCGCTCGGGATATCGCCGGGGACGCTGCCCTGGGATGTCATTGGAAGATAGACAGTGGGATTCCGATGACGCGCGGGCTCGGTTCCAGTGCTGCTGCGATCGGTGCTGGATTGGCTGCCGGTATCCTGTTGCGGGATGGGACCATCAACGATCGATCTGAACTTTTCAGAGACCTCGCCTCCCGTGAGGGGCACGGTGACAATGCGGCAGCAACCGTGTATGGCGGATTGCAATTCTGTTATTCAGATGGTGACGGGCAATTTCTTCACAGGACGATCCCATGCCCCGAATCCCTCGGGGTGATCACCGTCGTCCCTGAGCATGAACTCGCCACGTCCGCCGCAAGGGCCGCACTCCCGGTTGCCCATGACATCTCTGCGATCACCTCAAACATGGCCTCGCTGGCGATGCTATTGAGAAGCATGGAGAGCGGTGACACGAGTGCCCTCTCTTCGGCATGCAGCGATACTCTGCACGAACCCTATCGACTCCCCCTGGTCCCCGGTCTCAAGGAAGCACTTGAATCGTTGCGGGAAGACCCTCACTTACTCGGATCCTGGCTCTCAGGGGCGGGTCCAACGCTGGCCAGTTTTGCACCGCACATCAACTTTCCGGAGTTGATGAATGGCAATGGAGTGAGTGCAGCTGTCGCCGCACTCGACCGGGCAGGAATCTCATCGAGGATTCTCGGCTTGGCCGTGGATCACGCCGGAATTCAGTGGGAGGCGATCTTATGAATCCCACAGAGTTGAAGAAGCCGATCCAAGTCATGAAATTTGGTGGCACCAGCGTGGCCTCTCCATCGCTGATCCAAAATGCCGCCAACCGCATCGCGGAAAGACGAGATTCAGGGGTCCATGTGGTGTGCGTCGTCTCCGCCATGGGCGATACCACCGACAATCTGCTTTCTCTGGCGCGGGAGATTTCCCGGCACCCTCCCAACCGTGAACTGGACGTGCTCTTGTCTGCGGGAGAAGTGCAATCGATGGCTCTCCTGTCGATGGCGCTTCATGAAAAGGGGATCCCAGCCCGGTCCTTCACCGGATCCCAAGGCGGCATCCGCACCGATACCCAACATTCCGAAGCGAAGATATTGCACATCGATCCCGATCGGATCGTCTCCGCTCTCGCCAATGATGAAGTTGTGGTGCTCGCTGGTTTTCAAGGCCACGACGAACAGGATGAGATCACCACCCTCGGTCGTGGCGGCTCCGATACCAGTGCAGTGGCGATGGCGGCCGTGCTCGGAGCGGAAGTTTGTGAAATCCTGACTGATGTCAATGGCGTCTTTACCGCTGATCCAAGAATCGTCGATGGAGCCCATCAAATCAAATCACTCGGCTACGATGAGATGCTGGAGATGGCCAACCTAGGAGCCAAGGTACTCCACGGGCGATCGGTCGAATTGGCCCGGCGATTCCGAGTTCCATTGGTCGTTGCTTCTGCGACGCAAAACACACCCGGGACGCGAATCACCAGAAATGAGGACGATATGGAAAAGGTCGAAATCCGAGCTGTCACTGACGATCGCAATGTTAAAAAAATATCGCTATTGTCGGTTCCCGACACTCCTGGTGTCGCTGCCAGAATCTTCGGCGTCCTCGGCGAACTGGGTGTCAATGTCCGGCTCATCGTCCAGGCCCAAAGCCATGCAGGAAACAACGACATCACCTTTGTCGTTCCTGGAGATACTCACTTCGATGATCACCAATTGAAAGAATTGGTAAAGCAGGTCGGTGGTGAGAACTGGATTGTCGATGAGCGAATCGCGCTACTAAACATCATCGGCGAAGGCATCTCTCGGGAGCCAGGAATCGCCGGAACCATCTTCAAAATTTTGGCGGATCAACAGATCAACCTCGATCTGATTTCCAGTTCCAATCTCGTCATCACCTGTGTGGTTTCCGAGGAAGACCTCGTTCGGGGAACACGTGCTCTCCATGAAGGATTGATCGAAACCGACGCTGCTTCCTGAATACCTGCCGTGCTGCACGTCGAGAACAACACGGAAGAATTCAGCTGTTCGTTGCAATTCTTCAGGGACTATCTGTGTACTCCTGCACCGGTGGACACGAGCAGATCAGGTTACGGTCACCGTAAGCCTGGTCGATCCTGGCGACTGCGGGCCAGAACTTGTTGGTGCGGGTGTGAGTGCTGGGGAATACCGCATCCTCACGGGAGTAGGGTCGATCCCACTCTTCCGCAATCACGCTCGCTGCCGTGTGTGGTGCATTGCAGAGGGGATTGTTGTCCGCAGGAAGATCACCGGTCTGAACCGATTTTGCTTCTGCATGAATCCCACGCAACGCTTCGATGAATCGATCAAGTTCTTTCTTCGGTTCACTCTCCGTTGGCTCGACCATCAGCGTCCCCGCCACCGGCCATGACATCGTCGGGGCATGGAAGCCGTAATCGATAAGTCGTTTGGCAACATCGTCAACCGTGATTCCCGCTTCCGATTTCAGCACCCTCGTATCAACGATGCACTCGTGAGCAACGAGACCCTTTTCACCTTTGTAGAGAATCGGATAGAGATCTTCCAAGGAAGTAGCAAGGTAGTTCGCAGAGAGGATGGCGATACGGGTGGCATGTACCAAACCATTTGTCCCCATCATGCGGATGTAGGCGTAACTGATCGGCAGGATCGTTGCACTGCCGAAGGGAGCGGCTGAGATCGCTCCAATCCCCTGATCTCCACCGGTATTGCGCAACGGATGCGATGGAAGAAATGGTGACAGGTGTTCCGCAACCCCGATGGGACCGACACCAGGGCCTCCCCCGCCGTGAGGAATACAAAAGGTTTTGTGGAGATTCAGATGGCAGACATCTGCACCGAAATCTCCGGGTCTGCAGATTCCGACCATGGCATTCATGTTGGCACCGTCGAGATAAACCTGGCCGCCCGCTTCGTGGATCACATCACAAACATCCCGGATCGCCGTTTCGAAGACCCCATGTGTCGATGGATATGTCACCATCAATGCTGAGAGGTCTTCCTTGTGACTCTCAACTTTCGCTTTCAAGTCATCCAAGTCGATGTTTCCGTCATCGTCACAACCGACCACCACAACTTTCATGCCCGCCATGATTGCGCTTGCAGGATTGGTGCCGTGGGCGGACTGGGGAATGATGCAGACATCACGGTGACCTTCACCACGGGAATTGTGATAGGCACGGATCACCATCAAGCCTGAATATTCACCTTGGGAGCCAGCATTTGGCATCATCGTAACCCGATCAAATCCGGTTATCTCCGAGAGCCATTGATCAAGGCGATCGATCAGAACCTGATATCCCTTGGTTTGCTCCTCCGGAGCAAACGGGTGCAAATCTGCAAAGCCAGGATGGAAGATCGGGAACATCTCTGCGGCAGCATTCAACTTCATCGTGCAAGAGCCCAGGGGGATCATCGCCGTATTGAGTGCGAGATCCCGGGATTCCAAAGCATGCATGTAGCGCATCAACTCAGTCTCGCTGCGGTAGGAATGAAACACCGGGTGCTCCAAATATGCGCTCTTGCGTGAATGGATCTCCGGCAATTCCAAATTGACCGAGTTTGCCAATCGATCGAGGTCGACAGACCCTGCTGTCGCTCCGAAAATCTCCAGAATCGAAATCAGATCTTCTCGCAGAGTTGTTTCGTCGACCGTGACTCCGATAGATCCATCCTCGTAGTGGCGAAAGTTTCTTTTTGCTGCGCTACTGCGATTCCGCACTTCGGTGACACTCAAATTCACGGGCATCACCTTGACGGTATCAAAGCGTACTGCCTCCGGAACTTCATGCCCGAGATCAGACAATCCCCTCGCAAGAATCTCAGTCTGCAAGCGCACCTTGCCTGCAATTCTTTTTAAGCCTTCCGGTCCGTGGTGAACGGCATACATGCCTGCGCAAACTGCCAACAGAACCTGGGCAGTACAAATGTTGCTTGTCGCTTTATCTCGACGAATGTGTTGCTCGCGAGTTTGCAGCGCCAATCGCAACGCTTCTTTCCCATCGGCATCCTTGGAGACCCCGACCAATCGACCGGGCAGTTGCCTCTGATGCTTTTCCAAAGTGGCGAGATAGGCAGCATGGGGACCACCAAAGCCCATCGGTATCCCGAAACGCTGGGTAGAGCCGATGACAACATCCGCTCCCATTTCTCCGGGAGGAGTCAACAAAGCCAGAGAAAGTGGATCTGCTGCGACCACTGCCATCGCCCCAACCTCATGGGCCCTGTCACTGATTCCGCTAAGATCGACCACTCTGCCATCGGTATCGGGGTATTGGACCAACACTCCAAAGCATCGTGCAGGAAACGTGAAATCCTCGTGGTCACCGACAACGATCTCTATTCCCAAAGGCTCCGCCCTCGATTGGACAATCTCGATCGTCTGTGGATGACACCTCTCTGAAACAAAAAAGAGATCGCAATCCTTTCCCCGACGAGCCTTGTCCTGAATGCGATGGCACATCGTCATCGCTTCGGCAGCGGCAGTCCCTTCATCGAGCATCGAGGCATTGGCGACCTCCATTGCCGAGAGGTCACAAACCATCGTCTGGAAATTCAACAGTGCTTCAAGTCGGCCTTGGCTGATCTCTGGTTGGTAGGGAGTGTAGGCAGTGTACCAACCCGGTGATTCGAGGATTCCCCTCTGAATTGCGGGTGGAGTAATGCAGTCATGATATCCGGTTCCGATATGTGATCTGAAGCGCTCATTGCTCGCTGCCAGATCGCGCAGTTCCTTGAGCACCTCCGCTTCCGTTGCCGGATCAGGAAGTGATAAATCCTTGCCGAGTCTGATCGAATCGGGAACTGCACGATCGATCAGGCTCTCCAGTGAATCGACCCCGATGACCTTGAGCATCTCTGAAATATCAGCATCCTTCGGCCCGACGTGTCGATCCCTGAATAGATCTCCCGAATCCAGAAGTCGGCTCATGCGATCTGTCATTCAATCCTCCGGCTTTCCACAGCACCTGAAACTCAAAGCCTGAACTTCAGGCCAGAATCCGGTGTTCTACTACACTCATGATACAAGTTACCAGCCCGCCTTTCTTCGGCAACCGAACCGAAGATTGAACAGTGGCATCCCAGGTCGCTGAAGGCTTTAATGCCCGCTCAAATCGAAAATTGGGGAGTTGTGGTACTGCAGCGAATCCCCCAGGTGGAGGAACAGTCATGGAAAATCAAATTTTCAGCCCCGGAACCCCGGATAATGAACCGATCCTCGATTACGCACCAGGTTCCGCTGAACGCACCTCTCTGGAAGCTCGCCTCGATTCGATGGCGGGAGAGATTCCTGAAATTCCATGTATCGTCGGGGGGGAAGCGGTATTCACCGGAGAAATCCGTGAACAGTTCTCTCCCCATGATCGCAATCATGTCATTGCCCGTTGGCACTGCGCCACCCCGGAAGTTGTTCAACAAGCCGTTGAGGCAGCGCAACTTGCGTGGAAGGAATGGTCCGCCGTTTCACAACAGGTTCGCTCTGCAGTGATGGAGCGGGCAGCTGTCCTTTTGCAAGGAAGTCATTGGCGCAATGAAATCAATGCTTCAACGATGTTGGGCCAATCAAAAACGGTGTTCCAATCTGAAATCGATGCCGCCTGTGAACTCATCGATTTTTTCCGCTTCAACAACTTTTACGCCCTCGAACAAATCCCGCGGGAACAGCCACCCATCAACCCTCCCGGGATTTGGAACCATGTCGATCACCGCCCCCTTGAAGGGTACGTCTACGCTGTGACACCTTTCAATTTTACATCGATCGCAGCGAACCTCTGCTGTGCGCCTGCCCTGATGGGAAACACTGTAGTTTGGAAACCTTCCGAGCACTCCGTCCTCTCCAATTGGGTGTCGATGAGACTCCTCGAAGAAGCAGGACTTCCCCCCGGGGTGATCAATTTCGTACCAGGGGACCCGGTCGCAGTGACTCGGGAAGCAATTTCCTCGGTCGACTTCGCCGGAATTCACTACACCGGTTCGACGCAGATCTTTCGCCAGTTGTGGCAGCAGATCGCAGGGAATCTCGAAAACTATCGCAACTACCCGAGGATCGTAGGTGAAACCGGCGGCAAGGATTTCATCTTTGCCCATCCCAGTGCTCACCTCGAAGCCTTGAATGCAGCGGCCATCCGTGGAGCCTTTGAGTACCAGGGACAAAAGTGCTCCGCCGCAAGCCGCATGTATGCCCCCAAGAGCCTTTGGCCTCAATTGAAGGAGTCTCTGGTGGAAACCACCCGATCGATTCCGATGGGTGACGTACGCGACTTCAGCAACTTCATGGGAGCGGTCATCCATCAGGGAGCATTTGAGCGCAACCGCAATGCCATCGAGCGTGCACGTGAGAATCCCGACTGCGAAGTCATCTGCGGAGGTGAATGCGACGATTCGAAAGGATGGTTTGTCAGTCCGACCATCATCGAATGTCAAAATCCAAAATCTGAAACGATGGAAACGGAACTGTTCGGGCCTGTTTTGTCAGTGCATGTGTATGACGATGCTCAGATTGATGAAACTCTCGAACTTGTCGACTCAACCAGTCCTTATGCACTGACCGGCGCTGTCTTCTCTTCAGACCGAGTCGCAGCTGACAAAATTTCACAGCGATTGCGTTACAGCGCAGGCAATTTCTATATCAATGACAAGCCCACCGGGGCGGTCGTGGGTCAGCAGCCTTTCGGTGGCGCTCGCGCTTCCGGGACCGATGACAAAGCAGGGTCAGCACTGAATCTGCTGCGCTGGATCGCCCCCCGGACCGTCAAGGAAAACCTTTCTCCGCCGACCGATCACCGCTATCCACATATGGCTCCCTGATTTTCGCGGTGGAGAGCGAGGAATTCGCTTCAAAGTGTACTTTGCAGCATTCGGGTTCAGATGGACGAAAGAAGGCGGACGGGCCCAATAAAGGACCTATGCGTCCATTATTGTCGTTATATTTCCCCCCCTCCACACCAGAAGTCCGTTACCCGACGGGGCCAGCGGTGTAATTAGTGGTGTGTAGCCAGATCTCCTTCGGAGATTTGCCAGCGATCTTCTCCTATGCCCGTTGAAGGTAACCCGATGACTCACTTGTATTCCCGTGGAATTGAGTACGCCCTCCGCTGCCTGCAACTGATGGCCCAAAATCCGGCAATTCCCAGAACCGTGGTAGATCTGTGTGAAGAGGCAAAACTGCCGGAACATTTCACACGCAAGATGCTGCAACCTCTGGTTCGTGCAGGTTACCTGAAAAGCAACCGCGGCCCGGGTGGCGGGTTTGTATTTGCGGTTCCCCCAGACGAAATCACCCTGAAAAATGTGGTCGAGGGCATCGAAGGAAAAGCGCGCAAGAAGTACTGCCTTCTCGGCGGCAGTGCACCTCTCCCACTCGAAGAAAAATGGACTGAAATCTGGGACCTCTCAGAAAAGTTGTTGGAGTCGACGACAATTGCTGAGTTGACCAGAGGTTGGGATGGGACCGATCGACCTGAGAGTGCACAAAACCGCGACACCTCTTCACTCGAGGCACAAGGTCAAGAGCACACGACGATTCGAGGAAGGCGATATCTGCCTCGCAGCCAGACCTGAGTCCGCTTGCCTTTCGCATCCAAATCGCTCATTTGCCCACCGGCTGATCGTTGGCTGCAACAAGACTGAATTGATCTCGCCGATCCCTGCCTCACTGACCGGCAGTGGGCTCCTGGATCCCTTCTCGCAGCAAATCCACCATGCGAACGATTCCTCGCGGCTTTCGATCGTCACCGAGAACCACCAGAGAGGTGATCCGATTCTCTCGCATGAGACCCAGTGCTTCAGCAGCCAGGCTCTCTGCTGCGATGGTGACTGGAACGGTCGTCTCCATCCCAGCTCTGCGACTGCTCGCCCAAGCTTGTTGAACAGTGAGTTGCAATGGGGAATCACACTGAGTGAGTAACCTGCGAAGGTCCCCATCCGTAAATACGCCCTTGAACTCGCCTGGTTCGTCGACCACACACGCCAGCCCCAACCCTTTGCTGTTCATCTCTACCAAAAGATCTGGCACTGAGGCGCTTTCTTCGACGACGGGTAATTGGTCCCCTTCGTGAAGCAAATCTTCACAACGAACCAGCAGATTGCGACCCAATGATCCTTCTGGATGGAAGCGGGCAAACTCCTCTTCCGTAAATCCTCGTGCATCGAGGACGCTCATCGCAAGGGCATCCGCCACTGCCAATTGCATTACCGCACTGGTCGTGGGTGCCAGCGAAAGGGGTCCTGCTTCTCCGATGACGGGAATCTGTACGACGACACTACTCAATCTGGCTGCGGGAGAATCCATGGTTTCACAGACACTGATGATTTCGCCACCAACGCGTCGAAAGTGCTTGAGAAAGCGAACCAACTCTTCTGTATGACCGCTCTTTGAGAGTGCGAGAAGGACGTCGCCTTGCCCCACTACACCCAAATCTCCGTGCAGGGCTTCGATGGGATGAAGGAAGAGTGCCGGTGTCCCTGTACTCGCGAGGGTTCCCGCTACCTTCTGCGCGATGCTGCCACTTTTTCCAACCCCCGATACGAACACCCTGCCAGTGGTCGATGCCAGTAAGCTGACCGCCGCTTCGAAATCGGAACCCAGGGACTTTGCCAGGGATTCGAGGGCCCTGGCCTCCTGCTCGATCACCTCACGGCCTATTTGAAGGCAGTCTGACACGTCGATCCTCATTTCCTGGACCCGCCTGATGGCAAGGGTCATGCAGCCCCTCATTGGATACAAAAATAGCCCCAATATCACCCGGAAAGACAGAAAAAGGGCCTTAAGTCCGGCGTAAATCGTGTCGATCTATCACTAGGTGCAGAATTTTCCCGGAGGACCGATGGCCACAGACAAAAACCCCGAAGCACTCGGAGATGGCACAAGCTCCCCCGCCAAGCCTGATGAATCTCCCAGCCGGGAGCAGCAGTGGCGCGAAATCGTCGATAACCCGCCCCAGATCTTGCCGGTCGAGACGACACCTATACCGAATCCAGGACTCAGTAACGAAACCCAAGTCGCGGCAGATGCATCGCAAGTCATTCCTGGTGCCCAGGAAGAATCTTCTGAGATATCTCATGTCAGGCGCTGGGGACTGATTCTGCTTGTCACCGCATTGTTGATATTGCTGGGGCAAGGGGTCGCCGGAGATCCCAGTGCGCCCGGCAATGTTGGTGACGTACTTCAACGCTGATCTGAATCTGACTTGGGTGAACTCGCCCACGGGAAGAGCCCGCCTTCGCCGCCGAATACAACAACCTGCTTGAGCAGGAATGTATTGGGCTGGAAGGACATTTATGAGGTTTCTATTTAGCGCTCTCTTCGTGGCAATTTGCCTTACTTCGGCAGTCGACGGTCGATCCAGTTTTCCTCTCGACCTTCCCACTGGAGGCCGGGGAGCAAATGAGGCTGAAGAAGATCCCCTGGAGACCATTGAGTTTTATGGCGCAGAATTTGAGGGGGATGCCTTCATGTTTGTCATTGATGTTTCAGGATCGATGGCGTGGGGCGGGAGACTTGAGAATGCCAAGGAAGAATTGGTTCAAGCTCTGATGAGCCTTTCTTCCAGTGCCGAATTTGGCATTGTGGCATTCAACTCCGGATTGTCTGAATACAGCACTGTAATGCAGAGGGCCACAAATGCGATCAAAGCATCCGGTGCCGCTTGGGTGCACTCCTTGAGTGCCTATGGGGGTACTTGCATCGATATTGGGACCATTCATGGACTCTCGATTTTGAGAACATCTTCAAAGAATCCCGATCAGAAAAAGTTGATACTCCTGGGAGATGGTGCCCAAGGCTGCAGCATGACCCCTCCAGCAGAAGCTCATGAACAAGTCATCAATGACATTACCTTTGCAAATTGGGAAAGGGTGTCCATCGATACGATTTTCGTGGGAGGAAACTACATCTTGGCAGAACTCCTGTTCCAGGCGATTGCCGACAACAATGACGGAGCCTTCCGAATCGTGAATCACTAACCCGGGCCGGGAGAAATCAACTGAAGTGGAGATGCACCCAATCCTTGGGTGCATCTCCATTTTTTTGGGAAATCATCCCGAGCTTGAATCGTCCGTGTCGCTGTCCACGTGCCAACAGCACCTCTGGAGATTGCCTATCACGCCGGTCACCCGGGGAACCACCTTCCCTCAGGATGTCCTTCAAAAATCTGCTATCCTCACCATCCTTATCTCGGCCCGCCCGGGAAGCCGGATTCGATCAGAATTCCAGGATCAGGAAAGGACTTCAGTGATGCATCGCAGGGACTTTCTCCTTCGGGGAGCAGCCGCAGGGGCTGGATTTATCGCCTCGACTGGACTTCAGGGAGCAGAATCCGATCTGCAAAACTCTTCTGGCAAAGTCGTCATCATCTCGACCTGGCCCTTTGGCAAGGCAGCCAACCAGGTGGCCCTCGACACGTTGGCTTCAGGAGGCTCGTGCCTTGATGCCGTCGAGAAAGGAGTCATGACCGCCGAAGCGGATCCCTCGATACAGAGTGTCGGCTATGGAGGATTGCCAAACCGGGCGGGAGTGGTCGAATTGGATGCAGCGATTCAGGATGGTCGCACCTTTGAAAGTGGAGCGGTTTGCTCCTTGCAAGGCTACCGCCATCCTGTGCGGGTTGCCCGGGCGGTTCTCGACCACTCTCCCCATTTGGTCATCGTCGGCGAAGGCGCAAGAGAGTTTGCCAATGAACACGGTTTCCCCACGGAAGAGACCCTCTCTGAAAAGGCCAAAGAGGCGTACGAGAGATGGCTCAAGAAACACCCTGATGGCAAGGGCCCCACTGCAGGCCACGATACCCTTGGTCTCGTAGCGCTCAATTCCGACGGACACATTTGCGTGGCTTGTACCACCAGCGGCCTGGCCTGGAAGCACCCCGGCAGGGTCGGAGACTCGCCTCTCCTTGGGCATGGTCTTTACGCCGACGACGAAGCAGGGGGCTGCGTCGCCACCGGCGACGGAGAAGAAATCACCCGTGTTTGTGGCAGTTTCCTGGTCGTTGAATGGATGCGCAAAGGTGCAACTCCTGAGGAAGCCATCTCTGAAACTCTCGACCGGATTGCTCGTCGATCTCCCCGCGGCCGGGATGTTCAAGCTGCATTTGTCGCAATCCGTGCCGATGGTGTCACCGGCGCCGGTTCGATGCAGACAGGATTTCATCAGGCCCTGACACGCGATGGAAACACCGAAGTGATCCCCGTTGCTTCATTCGTGGAAAGGACGCCCAATGGCGAGCGCGATTGACACCCAAATCATGGAAACCGACAAAGGATCAGGAATGGTTGTGGCTGCCGAAGCAGAGGCCGCACGTGCCGGTAGGGATCTTTTGAATGCCGGCGGCAATGCCATCGATGCAGCAGTCGGTGTCGGTTTTGCCCTCGCCGTCATCTATCCCGCCGCGGGGAATCTCGGAGGTGGAGGATTTCTCGTTGGCTCGGTGGGCAGAGAAAATTCGGAGCAAGTATCTGTAGCACTCGACTTCCGTGAGAAAGCACCCCTCGCCGCCACCGAAACCATGTACAGCGATGCTCACGAGCAAGGCAAGAAAGAGGCTTCCCTGACAGGCCATCTGGCATCCGGAGTTCCCGGATCTGTCGATGGACTTCTTCACGCACTTGATAAATGGGGATCGCTGCCGCGGGAACAGGTGCTCGCCCCGGCAATTCGGCTCGCCCGTGATGGTTACACCATTACCGAACGAACACATCGCATGCTCAACTCGGCGAAGACCCGGGAGCGCATGCAACTTTACAGAGCAAGTTCAGAGCTTTTCTATCCCGGTGGAAAAACCATTCCAACAGGTTCCCTGTTTCGACAACCGGAATTGGCGAACACTCTTGAGTTGATCGCCAAAAATGGGCGCGCAGGATTCTACGAGGGAGAAGTCGCAGATCACCTCCTCACCGAAATGAAGAGGGGAGGAGGGATCATCGGTCCCCGTGATCTCCAGGATTACCGATCCATCGAACGTGAGCCGATCAGATTCAAAACACAAACTGGATACGCCATCTCCATGCCTCCCCCATCCTCCGGAGGAGTCTGTCTCGCCCAAATCTCACGAATGCTGAAGGATGCGCAGTTGAAACCTTCGGATCTGGGTTCTCCGCAACATCTGCACCTGATGGCGGAAGCGATGCGCCGCTCCTTCGCCGATCGAAACACACTCCTGGGAGACCCGGATTTTGTCGACTGCAACGTGGAGCGATTGATCTCAGATGAATATCTGGATCCCATTGCCGCAACGATCGACCCCAAGATGGCCACTCCGTCAAAGTCGTTACTTTCGGATGAGAGTGTTCCCAAAGAGTCAGAGCAGACCACCCACTACTCTGTTGTCGACAGCCATGGCAATGGAGTTGCTGTCACCACGACTCTGAACGGTTCCTTTGGCTCCAAGGTCTTGGTTCCCGGTGCTGGTTTTCTCCTCAACAACGAAATGGATGATTTCACCGCAAGACCCGGCGTACCAAATCTGTTCGGCTTGATTCAGGGAAAACCCAATGCCATCGCGCCCGGCAAGCGTCCTCTCTCCTCGATGAGCCCAACTGTATGTATCTCCGACAACGAAAATTCTCCACAAAAGGTCCTCGCAGTGCTCGGCACTCCGGGAGGGCCCACGATCATCACCAATGTCTTTCAGGTTCTGTTCGCAATCGACCGTCTGGGAATCTCTCCAGAGCTCGCTGTCAGCATGCCAAAGATGCATCACCAATGCTTACCCGACAGAATTGACGTGGAAAAAGGAGTTCCTGAACCCACCCGTGCTGCCTTGAAAGTCATGAATCACACGATTGCCACCCGCAATTCCATCGGAAACTTTCAACTGATAAGCAGAATGTATAGAGAGAACTGGGTCGGAATCAGCGATCCAAGGGGTTCTGGCGCAACTATGGGGCAATAAACGCAAACTGATATATTCATGTCAGTTAAGTCAACGCCACTTGTCTTTGCTAAGTAATAATTCCCACGTTAACATTCATAGAAGTTAAGGCGATGAAGCGGGCGAACACTCGTCGCATGTTAACTTTTGTTAGCCCGGCTCATCGCCCGCCTTCGCTATTCAAAACCAAGCCGTTGTATGCGGCGCAAGTGGCTCTTGTGAAAAGAACAAAGTTTTATGGAGGTACCAGGTATGCGTACTTTTATGCTACATGGGGTGTTGCTCACCCTTTCGGTGCTCCTCAGTACAACTGCTGGGGGACAGCAATCTCTTACCATTTCTGATGGATCTATCCTCGGTGTCGGGTCTGACACTATGGATGTGACCATGGATTCCACGGCTGACACAGAAGGATTCGTTCTCGCCATTGGCATTGACGATACTCTTCTTGCCATCACCGATCTCGCCATTGCAGGAAGTACTGCATCTGCGGGAGCTGAACTGGCGATTGCCGAAATCTTTTCGGACGGTGCAACGCTTGGAGTCGTCCTCGATGCGCAAGACCCCTTTCAGGGGCAAACCATTGGGGCAGGATCCGGCCAATTGATTGCGACCCTCTCAGTGAACGCAACCACTGTGGTCAGTGCTGATACTGACACGTCCGTGGCCTTTACTGACGGCACTCTCAATTCACCTGCTCTGGACAATATTCTTGTTCAGGGTGGCTTGAGCATTGGAGCGGGTGAAGGCCTTGGCCTGAACTCCGGTACGATGTCTCTCCTCGAACCGCCACCGGCAACCATGTACACCATGGATGCTTCCGCTCCCGCTGATGGGTTTGGAACCACAGGTGACGCCATGGTGACGATGGACAATAGCCTGGGACCGGTACAAGGATTTGTGACCGTCGTAACCCATGATTCTGCTGTCATCACTCTTGAGGGGATCTCACTCGGATCTGATTCCACAGACAACGGTGCGGAATTTCAGATTGCAAACCTGTACGAAAATGGTGGAACATTGGGCGTCGTCATGGACTTTGACGCACCCTTTGACGGCCAGACGATTCCTCTGGGCAATGGGCTACACATCGCTACTTACACCTACTCGTGTAACGATTCGAATATCTACGTTGAAGGGGAGCCTGCTCCTCCAGCAGCTACCAGCCCATTGACACTCAACAGTGGCGCACTGGGAAATCCTCCTCTGGACAATGTTCTTGTCATCAACGGACTCTCACTGCAACCTCTGCTCTCCTCAGGCACCTTTACCTGTGAGCCTGTGGGAGTCCCCGCCGAAGATACCAAGCTTTGGTTGGAGACTGAGTTTGACACCGATGAGGGCAACTACGCCTACCTCGGTCAAACCGGTGATCTCTGCTTCTACTACAAAGATGACGACGACTACATCCAGGGTTTCACCTTCACCATCTGCTACGACTGTGACCTGACGATCCATGAGGATTCATGGGAGTTCAATGGCTCGATCCTCGACCAGGTCGGCATCGAATATCTCGCTGTCCAGGTCGATGACGACTGTTCCGACGGTGAGACAGGCGAATTGATCGTGGCCTTGCTGATGGACGCACTGCCCCCCTTCGAGGGACAGACCTTGCCGCAGACCACAGACCTCAATGAAGAGCGTCTCCTCGTCGGCAAGATGCGTGTGACCGTCGATGAAACTGCAGAGTGTAACGAAGAACAGCCGATCTACTGGTGCAATGACATCAACGGCAACGGCGATGTGTTCCTCTACAACAACGTGGTTATCGATTACGAGTCGATCCAGATCTACGAGCGTAACGACACCTTCGTCTACGTAGTCCCCGAGGAGATTTTCCAGCGTGGCGACTGCAACAGTGACGACAAGGTCGATCTGGCAGACTCTGCCACAATGCTGGCGAATCAGTTTAGTGGACTGCCAATCCTCTGTCCCGACGCCTGCGACAGCAATGACGACGGCACGCTGAACCTGGCAGATTCGGTGCACCTGCTCAATTGGCTCTTTAAATTTGGTGAGATTCCTCCGGCCCCTGGTCCGTACGAGGATGGTCCTGACGCAACAGCCGACGATACGTTGCCGGTCTGCGACAGTGACGACACCAATTGTTAAACTCGCTGGAATACCCTTCACCGGCCTGATTTTCCACGCCGGTGATACACCTCCACTTCAAGCGAGTGAACTGAGTGCGTGTGTACTAGTTAAGCTTGTTTGATATCTCCCCTCGGAAATTTCGGTTTCCGGGGGGTTTTTTTATGCATGCGTCAGATCTTGCTTGCCGAGGAACTGAACTTCATCCTCTGACAAGGAGGATGGATGAAAGCAGTCCTGTTTGATCTTTTCGGGACGCTGGTACCCAATCTGGCCCCTGAGGTCTGGTCCGGCAGTTGTGAGGAGATCTCACGTATCCTCGGCATCGATCCTGAAGACTACTCCCGGCTTTGGTCAGAACGATTTGAAGATAGAATGATCGGTCGCATTCAGGACGGGCCCGGTCAATTCGATGAAATTCTGCACCAGTTGGATCAAGAAGTTTCCTTGGAGGTGCGAGTTCAAGCCTCGGAGACCCACAAGAGACTGTTGGCTCTGGCCCTTCAACCGAAACCTGATGCGGTCAGCACCCTTGAGGCGATCTTGGAACGCAATCTACAGTTGGCACTCGTGACCGACTGCTCCTCCTCTGCACCGGAAATTCTCGATACGACTCCCCTGGGACGTTTTTTTGCATGCAGAGCCAGCTCCGCTCAACTCGGAACCCGCAAACCGGATCCAAAGATGTACCATTACGTCCTCGATCAACTGATGGTAGAGGGAAAAGATTGCCTGTATGTCGGCGATGGCAACTCCCATGAACTGCCCGGGGCACAAAGATTGGGGATGACGACCGTCTGGTTCGACAATGGGGACTCCCAACACTGGCAGGAACGATTTGAACCCGATGGAGATCATTCGGTAAAGAATCTTCAGGAACTGATTCCCCTGTTGGATCTTCTTCAGCAAACTGAGTAGTACTGACTCCAAACCCATAGTCTAACGACCACAAATTTCAACTCTGCAGAAAGAGGCTGACATGGCTCCCCAGGAACCTCTGGACTACATTCAGGTTGAAACCGGCCCGGATCCAACAGCCGTTGTCGTTTGGCTTCACGGTCTGGGTGCGGACGGTCACGATTTTGAAGCGATCGTCCCTGAACTCGACCTCGATGGCGTTCCGCCAGTACGTTTCATCTTCCCCCACGCTCCTCTTCGCCCAGTCACCATCAACCACGGTACGGTCATGAGGGCCTGGTACGACATCCTTGAGCTCGATATCCACCGGAAAATCGATCATAAAGGATTGGAAGAGAGTTCTGCTGCCATTCGCAATTTGATTGCCAATCAAATAGCCGCAGGCTTCCCCGCAAACAGGATCATCCTCGCAGGATTTTCCCAAGGCGGCGCGATGACCTATCACGTGGGCATTCCACACGATCCCCCCCTGGCCGGATTGATGGTGCTCTCCGCTTACCTCGCTGACCCTGAAGTGGCGAGTGGCCCGGGCTCTGTTCCATTACTTTGCTGCCACGGCAATCTGGATCCGGTGGTTCCCCATGCCCTCGGTAAATCATCTGCCGAACGGCTCTCAGAATTGGGTTGGCCAGTGGAATGGCACGATTACATGGCTCCCCACGGCCTTCACCCACAACAGATCGTTGATATATCCGGTTGGTTAAAGGAACGTCTAAGCGATCCCGCTACCGATTCTGAAGACTCACCCGCTCTCTGAAACTGCGCCTGTTTTTTTACAGAATCCTGCGGCAAGGGTGCCTGTCCGGATGACATTGATTACAATCCCTTGGCTTGGCCGATCTCCCCAGATCTGATCGGCCAGAATCGGAGGTTGAAAGATGAGTCATGAAGCCCCCATGATCGACATCCTGGGAAAGCCTGTACAACGCATTGGCGTCATCGGATCGGGTCAAATCGGCCCTGATATCGCACTTCATTTTTCCAAGGTGTTCTCACCAACGGGAGTTCCCGTGGTGGTGGTCGATATCTCTGAAGAAGCCCTCGATAAAGGCCGTCAGAAACTGAACAAAAAAGTGGACCGTGGAGTGGAATCGGGTGCTTTTCGTGCTGAACAGGGCGAAAAGATGAAAACCGGGGTTCTCTTCACCTCTGAGTATTCCCAGTTGGCGGGCTGTAACCTCATCATAGAAGCCGCTACCGAAGACAAAGCCCTTAAAGGAAAAATCTTCTCCCAGGTACAGGAGTTGGTTTCTGCAGATGCCGTTCTGTGCTCAAACTCCTCCCACTTGGAACCGGAGGTCATCTTCGAGGGGATCTCAAACCCCGAAAGAACGATGGTCGTTCACTACTTCTTTCCAGCAGAGCGGAACCCCATCGTAGAGATCGTCCCTGGAGACAAAACTTCTGCAGAACTCACCTCAGATATGATGGGCTTTTATGAGGCCATCGGAAAAATCCCCATCCAGGTGAAGAGCCGCTATGGATACGCCATCGATCCCGTATTTGAAGGAATGTTTCTGGCTGCAGCCCTGCTGGTCGAGCAGGGGGTGGCTACCAGCAAGGAAGTGGATCAGGTTGCTTGCGATGTCCTCGATTACACCGTTGGCCCCTTCACAGCAATGAATTTGACCGGTGGCAATCCGATCACTGCGGTGGGCTTGGACAACTACAATGAGAAGATTCACTCTTGGTACAGAACACCGGAGATTTTGCGCAAGGCCGTCGCCGACAATGCCTCATGGGATGTTCCTGCCCGTGGCGAACGGGAAGAAGTTCCCGAAGACACCTTTGCAGCGGTCAGAGATGCTCTTCTCGGAGCATACTTCGGCATCGTTGGAGAAATCGTCGATAGCGGCATCTCCAATATCGCAGACATGGATATGGCTGTGGAAACCGCCCTCGACGTCAAAGCCCCATTCCGTTTGATGAACTCACTGGGAATCGGTGAATCACTCTCTCTTGCCCAAAAATACGCTGCAGATCAGCCCGGATTCCCGGTTCCCCGTTGCCTCCAAGCACAAGCTGACCAAGGAACTCCCTTTGCCATTCCATTGGTCCTTCGCGAGGATCACGGGCCGATTGCCCACGTCGTCGTCCGTCGGCCACGCCACCTCAATGCTTTGAATAATGAAGCATTTCAACAGATCGAAGATCACTTCAAGGAGATCACCACCGATGACAGCATCGAGGGGGTTCTGCTCACAGGCTTCGGCATCAAAGCATTTGTTTCCGGTGCGGATGTGGGATTCCTCGCAAAAATAGACTCCTCCAAAATGGGTGAATCGACATCCCTCGGATCCCAGGCATCGGTACAAGCGATCGAAGATTGCCCCAAACCCGTCATCTGCGCCATCAATGGTCTCGCTTTCGGGGGGGGCAATGAGATCGCCATGGCCTGTGACGTGCGCATCTCCCGGGCAGGACTCAAAGTTCTCGTCGGCCAACCTGAAGTCAATCTGGGGATCATCCCGGGAGCGGGAGGGACCCAACGATTGCCGCGCTGGGTAGGGGTCGAGAAAGCGGCAGAACTGATGCGCACGGGACGCCCCATCTCCTCCTCGGAAGCGGTCTCCATCGGTCTCGTATCGGAAGAGGTGCCCGGTGATCCGAGAGCCTTGAGACGCAGGGCGACCGAGTTGCTCCTCGGTGCCATCCGGGGGGAGTCTCCCTTCAAGGGAATCGAGACCGGCCCCCTGCAAACCCCTGATGAGTTACCCGCCGTGGACCTCGGACACCTGTCGACAGAAGTGGACAGGATCCTCCAAAATGCGATCATCGAAGGGTGCAGACTTCCTCTGAAGGAGGGTATCGCCCTCGAAGCTCGCTTTTTCGGAGAAGTTTGCTCCACCGAGGATATGCGCATCGGAGTCTCCAATTTCCTCGAAAATGGGCCGCGCACCCCTGCCCGATTCGTGAACGGATAGCATAAGTCTTTAATTAAAAACAACTTAAGAAACTTCCCGAGTGCGTGAGATGACCATCCCCGAGTTCCTCCTCCACATGCTCAAGAGCGGAATTGTGGAATAAACCCTTCTGAAGGGCAAAATTCACGAAATTCTCCCTTCCCTTTTCAGACGTACCGGGGCTATCCTCGTAGTCATGAGACGTGATTCCTGCCCGATTCCGTGGCGGGCAACATGCCAGGCTTCATGTTTCTGTGGTATCGGTTGAGTTTGCGGAAGACTCTGATTGCCGATTTTCGCCGATTTGAACAGTTTTTACGGGTCCTCGATCAGGGTTCTCGATCCCAAAAGAGGGCAGGAAAGGAAATCCATGGCAGATCAAGAGATGCTTCTCGTAGGAAGCAAAGCCAAGGCTGCGCTCAAGGAACATGATGTCAATGTGGGCGGAGATGCCCTCGATGGCCTGAACACAATCATTCACCAATACATTCAACAGGCTGCCAAGCGTGCCACCCAAAATGGTCGCAAGACTGTGCGTGCACACGACTTCACCTGCTAGTGATCGACTCGCTCTCGAAGCGATAGACAAGAAGGAGGCTTGGTGTCGAACACCAGGCCTCCTTCTTTTATTTTCGGCAAGCGGATTCGACTTCCGTGGTCGTAAGCAGGTTGACGGAATCAGGTACTGCGTCCGGATTCCCCCTCGAAGTCTTCTTTGCGAATCTCATGTCGCTTTAAAAGGTTTGAAAGTTGGGGACGGTGAATCCCCAATGCCTCAGCTGCGCGCGTGATATTACCCCCGGATCGGAACAACTCAGCGATGATGTAACGTTTCTCAAGGGCAGTTTTGGCTTCCTTGAGAGATAACTCTCCAGAAGTCAAGCTGGCGACCTCCTGCTCAAGAACCGGTTTTGTACCCGCCTTGAAGTATTCACTTCCACTCGATGCAAGGGAAGAAATCTCTGGGCAGGCAACCGCAAACCAGTGAGGCAACACCGTGACCGGAACATCCATCGGCAAATTAAACTTCTCCCTGAGATCGAGAAGGACGTGTTGAAGATCCTTGCAGCGCTTGCGCAAATTATCTTCGCCAGTACCTATGAGAGCGCAAATGAGATGATCCCCACCTGTGTGATACACACCGTGTATCGGCTGTAAGGTTTCAATCAGTTGACCCACAAACAACTCATCTTCGCGATCGCGCAACAACAGATCGAGACCCGGAAGGCAGATTTCAAGAAACCCGAGGGGTTCTTTATCCCTCTGATGTCGAAAGAGCAAATCTCCCAGATCTTCGTCAAATGCTGCTCTTGAGCCAATTTCACTCTGTTCGTACTCAAGTAGGTCTGCTGTCCTCGCAAGAGCAGTCAATTGGCCGCGGATCAGAGTCATCAGTTCACCGATCCTGTCCATTTCCTGCTGTTGGAACGGATGGCCGGCAGTCGGTCTTTCCAATACCAATGCCGCACTGAACAACTCTGAGGCCTCGAAGGGGATCGCAACAAGGCTTCGCCCCCGCAGCGATGCACCCCCCGGGTGCGTCCCCACCCATTCTTCCCAATCGGCATCTCCGCTACGCAACGGGGCTTCCCTGGACAGAGTCTCCTGAGCCAAAGCACCCAAAGCGTTGTGAGGAGGCAACCACTCTTCCGCAGGTCCCATGTCCACGTCTGCAAGGCTTTGCCAACGCCTGCGGCGACGGGCTGCAATGAAACCACGGGGGCTGGGGACCACTCTGCGAATTTCATCGAGCAGTCCCGAAAGAAAAGGTCTCAAATCGCTGTATTGCCCAAGGGACCGAAGAGTATCAAAAAAGATGCCGGCCCCTTCAGCCTGGACTTCCTGCTCCACAGGAGAGACTCCATCAGATGCAACATTGGTCCGATCTTCTGGCAACGAAACTTGTGGCACCGGCATCACGGATGCGGTCTCCTTGCGGAATCGAAGCAAATCTGTAAAGAAATCCTTACGCCTGCGATCATCACGGAATACCACCCTCATATCTTCTGGCAATCTCTGTGAGATCCTTTCAACGAGGGCAGAAGCACGCTCGTAGTGGCTCCTGGCTCCACTAATCTCATGAGTTGAATGGAGAACTCTTGCCATTGCGTAATGGATCTGCCATTGCAGGGGAAGCAATGAATCACCGGTGATCATCTGGAGAGATTTTTCGTAGTGATCGAGTGCCTTTTCGTGACCGTCGTCACTCCGTTGTCGGCTGATTGCGCCTTTGAGGAGAAGTCCCCTGACCAAGAGGGGAACAGACTGAAGAGACTCCGCCGTCACCATTCCCCGAGTTACCACCTTCAATGCGGCCTCAAACTGCTCCTGCTCAAGTGAAAGCTGTGCTTGGTCAAAGCAACTTGCCGCGACCACTCGTTCGGAGCTCCGCTTTTGAGCAAGATCTTCCGCCCGTTTCAATTCTTTTGCGGCTGTTTTCCACTCTCCACGCAACAATGCCAAATTCCCCTGGAGACGATGCCCCTCCGCCTGATGCTCTGGCAATTCAAACTCTTGGGAGAGGATCAATATCTGCCTGACCAAGTTTTCAACTTGTTTTCGCTCACCAAGTGCAAACCAAGTCCAACCAAGGTGAAGGAACGATTGGACGATTCCCCGTGTACTTCCATGCTTCTCGCTGTTGGAGATGCTGCGCTTGAAGTACCTGACCGCGCGAGAGTAATCCCCAGAGTGGGCATGCAAGCTGCCGATGGAATTCAGTGTGGGAGACACCTCCGTGGAATCACCGATTCTTTCACTGAGATGAAGGGAACGACGGAAATATTCGAGACTGCGTGAAAAATCGCCACTGTTGCGATATATCTTTCCCAATAGGTCGTAGGTGGCTGCCAATGACTTGAGGTCTTGGGATTTTTCCACTACCTCCATCGCCCTGAACAGGTATCTCGCAGCACGGAAATGTTTTCCGCGGTCGTAATACACCCTGCCGATCGTTCTCAGTATTGCTCCCAGAGCCACAGAGTCACTTCCCTGCTCGACGAGTTCCAGAACCCTCTGATAACTGTTCAGGGCAGCTGCAGAATCCCCCCTTGCAAGATGAGCCTCCGCCGTGATTTCGTAGATCTGGCACTGAAGTGAAGCGGCATCGTCCTGCTCTTCGAGTCCGGCAAACTCCTTCTGCGCTCTCAGGCAGAGACTCATCGCCCTTTTGAAATCGAGTCTCCTCAATCTCAAACGGGCCCTCAGCACACTCACCCGGGCGTGTGAAAGTGGGCCTGCAGCCTCCAATTCCGCATTTGAAATTCGATTGAGGACCTTGATCCCCTTCAGCGGCTCATTGATCTGCAAATAAATGTTGCTCAGAAACAATTGCGACTCGAACTTGATTCCCGGATCCAGGTTTGGTTCGGCAATGAGCGCCTTGATGTGGGTCTTGGCCGCTTGTGGGTGTCCTGACTCCAGTTCGATCCTGGCGAGGGTCGACAGGATCTCCCTGCGTTCAACGACATGACTATCCCCATCGACGTAAGTGAGCAATCTACGTCCGATGTCGATCGCCAATGGCTCTGCATAGGCATCTGCAAAGAACCTCATCGCGATCAAACCAGGTGAAATCGCTGCTGCGAATTGGGAAGCAGCATCAAACATCTCAAAAACTTCGTATGCGCGAACCGGCTCTTCACTACGATCGTCACTGGCTAACGTCTTCCCCAATTCCAGCTGCAGCCGAGCCGCTGAATTTTGCCCGAGAAAATTGCGCACTCCGTGAAGATAGAGCTCATGGGCAACGGAGTATCGTGTCACCCCATGAACTTCCTGGATTTGCAGATAACCTCGCTGGCGTAGTTCATTCAGGGCTGCAATTAGGCGCTCCTCAGTCACTGCACAGGAGCGAGCCAACAGCGCTGACTGGACCGGCCTTCTCAGCAATGACAAGTGCTCCAGAACTTTTCTCTCCAGCGGCGGGAGGGCAGCAAGACGCCTCTCGATGAGGACTTCTTCCATCGATGATCCCTCGGCACTCTCGATCAATGCCTGGACGCTTTCCGCCTCTGGGGGAGTTGCGACCCCGGTTTCCATGAGCAAGCGCCCGAATTCTCCGATCAGCAATGGATTCCCATGACACGCAGAACAAATCGCCGAAGAGATGGAATCCTCCAGATCTTCTCCAAGCAATCCGCCCAATAGCAGTCTTGACTCCTCTTCAGTGAAGGGTGGCACGATGGCAACATGACAGTAGGGTTGTTGTTTCAGTTGATTCAGCGCTTGATGCGTCTGGCCAGCCTGATCTCCTTCCCCATGATCTGCGATCAGAAGCAATCGCCCTCCTGGTTTCGGAAACTCACTATCCGTGGAATCCGCTTCGATGATGGAAGAGGCAAACTCTCCAGAGCGGCCTTCACGAGCACGGATGTGTTTCCAATCACGGGCGTCCCCCCCGACCGCACTCTTCCCTTCATTGCTGCCTGTGTTCCATGAAAGTGAACTGTTGCGAGCAAGGAATTCGACAAATTCGATGGTCCCGGGATCACTGCGATGGAGATCGTGGAGAACCAGAATCAAGGTCCTCCCCTGGGCCAACTCAAAGAGAATCTCTCCCAAAGCCTCATGAAACTGGATCCTGCCGCTTCGACCCGGTAATGGAGCTTTGAGCGATTCCTCACCCAACTCTCTGCGGAGCTCGGGGAAGACTCGTGCAAGGACATGTGCATAGCGTTTCCACAGAGCGGAATCCTCTCCACTCTGCAGAATAAGATCCTTGATCAGTCGCAAAACTGGAAGAAACGGAATCCCCTGGCGATCGTGGCACTGGACCCGACAGCAAAGAATCGATTCAGATTCAGTCGTGTCTCTCGCCTTGAGTGCTTCCTCAATTAGCCAAGATTTGCCCACTCCTGCCTCGCCCTCGACGAGAGCAAGTGAGCAGTGAGATCCTGAATCGAGGCCTGGCCCCGGTTCCAAACCCTGGTGGATCCACCCCTGCATACCAACCAGAATCTGCTGGCGCTGCTGCCCGGCTTGGATCTCTTCTGTTGTTGCATCACGTTCCATCAGGGAATCTTCACTCATGGGGTTCCTCCAACACTGAGTCCTCAAACACTGAGTCCTCAAACACTGAGTTCCTCAAACACTGAGTTCCTCAAACACTGAGTTCCTCAAACACTGAGTTCCTCCAACACTGAGTTCCTCCAACATTTCCGACCTTTTGAGCCGTAATGAATGATGACGATCAGGGTATCGAGAGAAGTTCAGGGCGTAAAGTTTGCGAACACCCAATTCATGAGGAATTTCCCGAAGTTGAAGCCCAAGAAAGACTTATAATACTCCCCGTCGTCCCTACACGACGGGGATTGCTTGGACTTTTTGACGGTACGTCGAGGCACCTGCCCTGAAGAGCGTAGGGAAAGGCAGACGTCAAGGTGGCAATTTACGGAACCCGATCACGGGGTTCAAAGGTGCCTGCGTCTGTGGAGGAGAGGGTGCTACTTCGAACGGTGCCGACTTGCCTACACTGGATCAACTGCATGAAAATTCAGGAATCCAATGCCGGAGATCTTCGGCAACCCCCTTCGATTTCAACTGTAAGAACCACCCCTGGTAAATTACCCAGAGGTCATCCCCATGCTTCCCCAATGCTCTGCCAAGTTACTCCCTTGAATGGAGGTCACTCCCTGAGAAGCACCTCACTCTCGACAGTAACTGGCCATCCCCCACTGCGCAGGGCGGGACCCCCGTCCCGATCAAGCCCCTCACCTGAAACAGCCTACTTGCTGTTTCAGTTGTATTGGGCTACTCCCCCTGGAAGTCTCCAAATCAGGCGCCTGCGGACGCCCATTGAACCCATTTCTGTGTCACGGGGGAGACTCTCCCGTGTGGGGCTCAGTAAAGACGGAACGTTTCTCTGACAAATTTCCAACTTGGAGAAGCTTGAAGGTGGGCCGGTTGGCGGGATGGCTCTCCGACCGGGACTATGCCGAAGATAATTACTGATATCAAGGGTCTGAATTCAAGAAATCCCCTGGTGGGTACCTCTCCATTGGAAAATCCCGGAGTGGAGACCCGCATTTCCACTCCGGGGGAATGAACGAAGACCATCTTCGCTCAGAATCTGTCTCTTCGGGTGTTGCAACACTTTTTGATTCGGCACTTTCTGCCCTTTTCCGGAATCCAGCACCCCGGTACATGAACCCTCTGTTTACGAAACTCCCAGCGGTCCGGCAGCGCTATCTGGACGGTGTAGGGGATTCTCACCTGAACTCCACACAGGTAACGGATTCTGTACCTCACTTCGGTTCTGCATCCTCCGGATACTCTCACCTTTTTGTTGACGTGCTTGAAGAAAGCGGGTTTCCACCGTTCAACGACTCCACAGGGCAATCTTCGCTTACGCACCCCATCGATACAAAAGTAGCGAGTCTGGCTGCGGGGAAGAGTCACATGAACCCGACGGGGAAAGGTTCTGCAGCCACCCTGGCTTAAACTCAGCCCGCGGCTTCTTTGAAAGCGATCCCCTACAGGATTCTTGGCTTCCACCGATTGGGGAACCAGAGTAAGAAATGCGATGAAACAGGCACAACCCAATAAGATTCGGGACAACATGGCCCGCTCCTTTCCAGTGGTCCCAACCACTGCCCGATGCAGTGAATAGGTCACACCAACAATGACGGAGCAGTCCAGGTTCTATTCAGGAGTATTTTCAAAGTTTTCGGGGGGAACGGGAGGCCCCATAAACAACACCGATCGACCGGGAAGAACTAACCGCCCTCCAGAACGCCATTCCACATTGATCCATTCTTCTGTGGCTCCACGCGAGCGTTTAAACCACTCTTTCGCAGTTTTTTCCCGGCCGAGGCGGGACCAGAGTGAAGAAGTTCTGATCGCCAATGCGATATCCTCATTCAGTCGTAGTTGCGATGATTCCAAAATACCTTCAGTGATCTTCATCCGTCCCTCAGCAAGGGTGATCTCTGCGTGCAGCCAATCTCCCCACCCATCGAGGGGATTCAAACTACGACAACGGTCGATGGAATTTCTGGCCGCATTGAGTTGTCCCGATCTCAACTCGCACAGAGCTCTGTGGAACCAGACATTTGGGTCCATGGGAAACTCCACAGCAAGAACATGAAGTTGATCCAAAGCTTTGATCGGTTGGAGCAGATAGAGGTGACCTGCCACTTTGCTCCAGCGATCGAACGAATCGGTGGAGGTCAATCCCAGCCCATTCTCTATTTCGACCCTTCCTCCGGAGTCACCTTGCTCCAAAGCCGTGATTCCTAAAATAATCCACGGACCGGGACTTTGCGGTAATCCCCTCACCGCGTTCCTCGCCGCCTCTCTCGCGCGATCGAGTTTGCCAGCACGAAGACAGACCCATGCAAACTGCCGCTGGACGGCGGCATCTTGACTGGCACCCCGTGCCTTCAGCTCATAACGTTGAAACCACCTCAGAGCATTGCCTGCGAAGGGTTTTTCTTCTCCGTGAACCGGAAGCGGCCTGACCAGCATCGCCTTTTGTAATTCTCCCACCATCTCCGAGACGTCACTCCCCGATTCAAGAAACCTACCCAGGAGAGTCACGACCAATATCAGTATGGCAAAGAGACCTACCCTCATCCGCCATAACGGCTGTCCTCCAGAGCTTCCGGCCTTGACCCTGGAGCGGGGACGTTCTCCATCGCGAACGGCTTCTAGCATGCGCGCAAATCCCCTGAGAGTTGCTGGTCTCCGTGCAGGATCAATGGAAAGAGCGTCTCTCAGCAGCCCTTTGAGTCCGGGAGGATCCAGGGAGACATCGATATTGTCCAGCAACGAATTTCCTGAGAGCAATCTGTCAGCAACTTCAGTGGCATCGCGTCCAGACCAGGGTGGTGAACCGAGGACACACTCATGAAGAAGAACTGCCACGGCATAGACTATTTGCCCCTCCTGAATCTCCGCCTCATGGTTCGCCAACAGGACTTCTGGTGCGACTCGGGGAGCAACAAGATCTAGATCAAGACTTTCCCTCGGCTTCAGGCGATGAGCCAACAGCGAAAACCTGCCGTCACTCCCCATCAATACTGCCTCCGGTTCGACGACGGCAACGGAAGCGCCTTGATCATAGAGATTTCCCAATGTCCTCGACAATTGGGCAAACTGACTCAATAAAGTATGAAATCCACCGACCAGTAACACATCCCACTTCTTGTCAGGCTGGGATCGAGTCAAGGCGATACCCTCTTTAAGGGTCATCATCGAATCGTGGATATTTTCATCAAAGACGATATGTCGGTCACGGTGGAGACTCGATTCACTGTCTCCACTGCACAGTTTCTGCAGATGCAGCAACCAAAAAGATGGACTCCCGGAAGATTCATCGGGGCTTTGCCCACCCATGGAGGAACCGTTGTCAGAGGGGAAAGACTTGTCAGACGTGAAATCGTCGATCAATGGCAACTACCCCCTCCCGATGGAATGGTGCATCGGGAATGGAGTCAGAACAAGCATCCGTCGATCAGGACCGAATACCCCGTTCCTGCAGGCTCAAGATCCTTCGAGTCCCAAGAGACCAGGATCCACATCAGGAGGAAGCTGGGTCTTGCCTTCTTTCCGATCGTCGGATGAAGATTCCTCTATCGGCTTGGAGGGAGTGTCAGGATCCAACAGCGCATCCGGTAATGGGATATCCATCAATTGATAGATTTCACGATCGTTGAGGACTTCTTTCTCAAGCAACTCACGGGTAAGCAGCTCAAGCTTGTCTCTGGATTCGCCAAGAATCCGCAGTGCCCTCTGATATGCATCGTCGAGAATTACCCTAATTTCTTCGTCGATCATCATGGCAGTGTGTTCACTGAAATTTTTGGATTCACCCAATTCACGGCCCAAAAAGATATGTTCTTCACCGCGCTTAAACGATACAGGGCCCATCTTTTCACTCATGCCCCACAAGCAGATCATGCGTTCTGCCAGGTTTGTCGCCTGTTCGAGATCATTGGAAGCACCCGTCGTAAACTCTTGGAAAACGAGATCCTCCGCTGCGCGCCCTCCCAAAAGAATCGCGATCCGATTGAGAAGATATGTCTTTGAGTAATTATTGGTGTCTTCCATAGGCAACTGCTGAGTCACACCCAATGCCCTACCCCTGGGGACGATGGTCACCGAGTGGACCGGGTCCGCTTCAGGAAGCAACATCGCCAAGAGCGCATGTCCCGCCTCGTGGTAGGCAGTCAATTCCTTCTCTTTTTCACTCATCGCCTCATCGCGAAGGGTACCCAGTTGGATCTTGTCCTTGGCGCGCTCGAAATCGCCGTGGGTAATTCGCTGATGTCCTCTTCGGGCAGCCATCAAAGCAGCTTCATTGGCCAAATTTTCAAGGTCCGCTCCCGAGAATCCGATGGTTCCCCTGGCGAGGGACTCCATGTCGACATCGGAAGCGAGAGGCATATTGCGGGTATGCACCCCGAGGATCGCCTTGCGTCCATCCTTTTGCGGTCGCTCCACAACCACCTGACGGTCGAATCGCCCCGGCCTGACCAGTGCGGCATCCAAGACATCCGGTCGATTGGTGGCGGCAAGAACGATGACTGCCTGATTCGATTCAAAACCGTCCATCTCGGACAAAATCTGATTCAGGGTTTGCTCCCTCTCGTCGTGCCCTCCACCGAGGCCTGCGCCTCTGGATCGGCCAACGGCATCGATTTCGTCGATGAACACGATACAAGGCGCACTCTTTTTCGCTTCTTCAAACAGTTCCCGTACTCGGGATGCTCCCACTCCGACAAACAGTTCGATGAACTCAGATCCAGAAATGGAAAAGAAGGGAACGCCTGCTTCACCAGCGACAGCTCTTGCGAGCAGAGTCTTTCCCGTTCCGGGAGGACCAACCAACAGAACGCCCTTGGGAATTTTCGCGCCCAGTTGCGTGAATCGCTCTGGCTCCTTGAGGAAGTCGACCAACTCCTGGAGTTCTTTTTTGACATTTTTAAGACCCGCAACATCATCAAAGGTTTCCGAGCCTTCACCCTTCTCGAAACGCTTGGCCTGATTCCCGGCAAACTTGCCAAAGATTCCCGGTCCACCCATCTGTCGACGGACACGGTTACTCATCCACCAAAAGAAAAGGACCAGTATCAAGATCGGCAAAAATCCGGTGACAACCACTTGCCATGCAGGTGTAGTGTTGGTCAGGAAGATGACGGGAACTCCCTGATCGGTGCACATCTCGAAAAGATTTTTCTGAATCTCGCCCGGGATATTGGCGAAGATTTTTTCTGCCTCAACACTGTTTTCTGCACCGAGTGAACCTTGCGTAACATTGATATTGCTTCTCAGTACAGCAACGAAGACTTCCTGCTCGGCTTCCTCCAGCTTATCGACATTCCCACGCTCGACTTCACTGAAGAGACGTGTGGATTCCACCTCAATTGCGCCCATGCGAATCTTGTTGGAAAACAGGTTTGTCAGGGTGAACACACCGAGCAACAGCACCAACATCCAAAACCAGGGGCGCTGACTCCAAGAAGGAGCTTGCTGCTCCTCCTCTTCAATTTCATTGGGGTCGTTGGGATCAGATTCTCTCAAGACAATCTCCTCTATCACTACTTTTTCGCGCGGCGTCCAACCCGAGGGCTACCATTGAAACAAGACTCCACCGGCCCCATCTTCAACGAGGGGTCCGAGGATTGAGTTCCGCTTCAGCAAGACCTGATCGGGACTTAATATAATGCCAGATTTCGGGCTGCTTGTGCCACTTTCTCCGGTTGGGGCAGGATGACTTCTTCCAATTCCGGTGCATAGGCCACGAAACAGTCCATGGCTCCAACACGGCGCACAGGGGCATCCAGGTAGTCAAATAGCTCGTCCTGGATTCTGGCGGCCAATTCTGCCCCATAACCCCATGATAGCGACTCCTCGTGAACGATAAGGACCTTGTGGTTCTTTTTTACCGACTCCTCGATGGAATCCCAATCGTAGGGAGCCAACGTCCTGAGATCGAGGATCTCCGCCTCGATCCCCTCCTCTGCAAGGGATTTGGCTGCCGTCATACAACGGTGGACCAGCGCACCGTAGGTGATGATCGTCAACTGGTCTCCCTCGCGTACCCGGCAAGCTTTGCCGAAGGGAATCATGAAGTCGGGTCCGGGATATGCCCCCTTGTTGTGAGTTTGGCGATAGAGATGTTTGTGCTCCAGGAAAATAACAGGATCCTGACAGCGAATGGCAGTGCGGAGGAGCCCATTGGCATCGGTCGCATTGCTCGGCATGACGACGCGCAAACCAGGAATGTGAGTGAAGAGGGTCTCGGCAGATTGGCTGTGATACACAGCGCCGCCACGCAGGTAGCCTCCACTGGCAACACGGATCACCACCGGACAACTGTCCGCACCCGCCGACCGCCAACGCATCAGGGCCAATTCGGATCGAATCTGATGGTATGCAGGCCAGATGTAATCAAGAAACTGGATCTCTACCACCGGCTTGAGGCCACGAACCGCCATGCCGATGGCTCTGCCAACGATATTGGCCTCGGCGAGGGGAGAGTTGTACACCCGGTCCCCACCGAACTCTCGCTGTAACCCGAAGGTCGCTTTGAAAACTCCACCCTTGCCCTTGACCTCATCGAGAACTTCACTGCGACTGGCATCGGCAACATCTTCACCGAAAACATGAATTCTGGAATCCCGACGCATCTCATCGCGAAGCGAGGCGTTTATCAGGTCGACCATCGTTGTCGGATCCGATCCTCCATCGACCATAGCCGGAGATTCGAAGCGGTCGGATGTGGGATCCACCGTCGGCGAATACAGATGATCCAGTACTGTCGAAGGATCGGGCTGAGGAGTCGCAACTGCGATATCGGAAGCCTCTCGAACCTCGGATCGGATTCGTTCTCGTATCGCTTCCAATGTTTCTTCATCGGCAATGCCGTTTTCGATCAAGAAGCGTGGGAATGAACTCAGCGGGTCCCTGGGTTCCTCCGCCTCGCGCTCGCTCGATGGCCGATAGAGCCGTTCATCATCGGAGAGACTGTGGCTATATGGACGAATCACCTTCGCATGGACCAATGCCGGCCCGCTTCCTCCACGCATGTCAGCGACTATTTTTGAGAGCATCGCGTGACAAGCGATCGGATCACAGCCATCCACTTCTCGCACATCGAGCCCCGGGAAGCCGAGAACAAGACTGGAGATGGAACCACCCGGAGTATTTACCTCCACCGGAACACTGATGGCATAGCCGTTATCTTCGACGACGAACAGAACCGGTAATTCCAGATTGCAAGCGGTGCTCAGTGATTCCCAAAACTCACCTTCACTGGTAGTGCCATCCCCCACTGATACGTGAACGATTTCACCATCGGACCAATCTGCGATCTTCTCGCGAAGGGACGCATCTTCCTTGCCCTTCTTCCAGGCTTCTGCCGTTCCGACTGCATGAAGACACTGACTGCCGGTGCAAGAGGACTGATTGACAACGTGAAGATGCTTCGCTCCCCAATGGGATGGCATCTGTCGACCTGCCCCGGCAGGCTCGTCGTGAGCAGCGGTCCCCATTTTGAACATCTCGACGGGAGTCAAACCCAACTGGAGCATCAATGCCCGATCCCTGTAGTAGGGGAAAAACCAGTCCCTTTTCGGGTCCAGAACCCTGCCCAGAACAGTATTGATGGCTTCATGACCACAACCGTTGATCTGGAAGAAAATCTTGCCCTTGCCTTTAAGACGAATCTCCTCGTCATCGATTTCTCTGCTGAGGAACATGTTTCTGTAGATATCGAGAAGGTCTTTCTTCTCCAGTCCATGCAGATCCACTTTAGGCTCCTCTACCTTCCGGGGGCGACCGGGAGATTTCTTCTTCTTGTTCTTTTGAGTCGGCATGAAGGTCCTGACCACTTCCCGGAGAACCGGAAAGGCTGGGCGCAATGCCCCACAGGGGGCATACACGGTCTCACGGCATTCTAGGGTCCTCGGGCCGGTCATACAACGAGACCCGCTCTCTCTCTTCGCTGGATGCGGAGGTGCCATTGCGGGTATCGTTCAGGAACTCGTGCCCGGAAGTTGTCGATCCAGATCACACCCTCCTTTGTGCACCCCGGATGAGCTGAATCGAGTTGCCCGACAGACGAGGCAGGAAGGAACACTTCAATGGTCGAAAAAATCGGCAGTTTCGACGTCGCCGTCATCGGCGGAGGCCCTGGTGGTTACGTTGCCGCAATTCGCGCAGGACAACTGGGCCTTTCCACCGTCTTGATCGAAAAGGATCCACAGCCGGGTGGCACCTGCCTGCACCGAGGCTGCATTCCGACCAAAGCCCTTTTGCAGAGTGCTCACGTTCTGGATGTTGCAAAAGAGTCATCCTATTTCGGAGTCCAACTGGATAACCCCACTGTCGACATGGAGGGCGTCCTCTCATTCCAAAAGAAGATCGTCCAAAAGAATGCCAAGGGTGTCGAATTCTTGCTCAAGAAAAACGGTGTAACGACGATCCACGGAACTGGTCGTCTCGACGGGTTGAACTCCATTAGGGTCGTGATCGACGACAACACCGAACAGTTGGTTGAAGCCAAAAACATCATTCTGGCGACGGGATCTGTCGCTGCCCGGCCGGGATTCCTCGATTGGAGCACCGACAAGATCATCACCAGCGACGAAGCCCTTAGGCTCGATTCGGTCCCTGGCAAGGTCGTCGTTCTCGGAGCGGGTGCCGTCGGCTGCGAGTTTGCTTCCATCCTCAACTCATTCGGAAGTGAAGTAACACTCGTCGAAATGATGGATCGTCTTCTTCCCATTGAAGATCACGAATGCTCCGCAGAATTGCAGCGTTCTTTCAAAAAACACCGCATCCGCAGCATGGTCTCCACAAAATTGGAGAAAGCGACTCCCACAGATTCGGGTGTCGATCTGGTACTCACCGATGGCTCTGGCAAATCTGAAGAGATCCATGCCGATATTCTACTCTGCGCCATCGGTCGCAGACCTGTCACCGACGGATTGAAGCTGGACCAGGTCGGCATCAAAACCGAAAAAGGATTCGTCCCGGTGAACCCGGATCAAAGTACGACCCGTTCCAACATTTTCGCCATCGGTGACATCGTTCATGGGAGCCCGCAATTGGCTCACGTCGCCAGCGCAGAAGGCATCATTGCTGTCGAGACCATCGCCGGAATGCACACCCAGCCCATCGTCAATGAGCGCGTTCCCAATGCGACCTACTGCCACCCCGAAGTGGCCAGCGTCGGCCTGACTGAAAACGCCGCGCGCGATGCAGGCCATCCACTCAAGGTTTCAAAATTTCCCCTCTCGGCCTTGGGAAAATCGGGCATCGTTGGCAAGGCGATCCCCGGCTTCTTCAAGATCATCGCCGATGAACAGTACGGTGAAATTCTGGGCATTCACATCGTTGGCCCCCATGCCACCGATTTGATCAGTGAAGGTTGTGCCATCTTGGGGCTGGAAGGCACCGCTGCTGATTTGGCCCACATCATCCACCCCCACCCCACATTGGGTGAAGGCATGATGGAAGCCGCCCACGGTCTCGTCGGTGGTGCCATCCACATGTAGAGAGGGTTTCTTGGCAGAAACGATCACTTACCTCGAGTCGTTACAGAGAGCTTTGACCCAGGTGCTCGATGAAGATCCGGCAACCTTCATCATCGGTGAAGACATCGGTGCCTATGGCGGTGCATTCAAATTGACCGATGGTTTTCTTCAAAAGTACGGCGAGAATCGCATCATCGATACTCCGATCGTCGAAACCGGTCTCGTTGGAGCCGCCATCGGTGCGGGGATGGCTGGACTCAAGCCGATCGTAGAGATGCAATTTATCGATTTCATTTCGTGCACCTTCAATCAACTGACCAATTTTGCCGCAACATGCCATTTTCGGTGGGGTCAAAATGTTCCCATCGTCGTCAGGGGTCCTTCCGGCGGTGGAGTCCACGCTGGACCCTTCCACAGTCAAATGGTCGAATCTTTCTTCCTCAATACTCCCGGGTTGAAGATCGTGGTCCCCGCCACTGTGTCCGATGTCCACGGGATGCTGCTGGGAGCGGTCGCAGATCCAAATCCGGTCCTCTTCCTCGAGCAAAAAGGGCTCTACCGCACACTCAAGGAGGAGATCGATGGAACTCCCGCAGCGGTCCCCCCAGGAAAAGCCCGGCTGCATCGCAGAGGAGACAAAGTCAGCGTGATCACATGGGGCGCAATGCTGCACCGTTGCACCGCAGCGGCAATGAAAGCGGAGAGTGAGCTTGGGATCTCCTGTGAAATTCTCGACCTGCGATCTCTTTGCCCTCTCGACTTCGATGCCATCTATGAGACTGTGCGCAAGACTGGAAAAGTATTGGTGATCCATGAGGACAACCTGACCGGAGGTGCCGGATCAGAGATCGCCGCCCGGATCGTCGAACACTGCTTCGAGGATCTCGACGCCCCGGTTCGTCGAATCGCCGCACTGGATGTTCCCATCCCCTATGCCGCCACTCTGGAAGACGCTTCCCTGCCCGATGAAAAGCGCATCCTCGAGGAGATTCGCCAACTCTCCGCCTGGTAGTCCCTTGCGGCCCAAAGCCAGCGCAAACGCTTTGCCTCAGCATTCTCAACAGGTGAATTCGCCAAATTTCAGCCTCCCGCAGGGCCAACTCCAGTGGTTGCCTGAAGGGGTCCCGGGTATGATCACCCACCTGTGATGGGCAAGTGTGCCATCACGTCATTGCGGGGTCTGCGGGGGTTGTTTCCCGCCCCCCTGACTCAGGAAGAAGTGATCATCATGGCAACCGAAGTGCTGATGCCCCAAATGGGAGAGTCAATCGCCGAAGGAACCCTGACACGCTGGTTCAAGCAACCCGGAGATGTCATCAAGCGCGATGAACCCCTTTTTGAAATCTCCACCGACAAAGTCGATGCCGAGGTCCCTGCCCCTGCGGATGGGGTTCTTGAAAAAATCATCGTCGAAGAAGGTGCCACAGTGGAGGTCAACACCGTGGTCGCTCTTCTCGGCACCGGAGATGGCGCAGCGGCTGAATCCGCCGCAGAAGCGACTCCTGCCCCGGCAGCAGCACCCGAGCCGGTCGCAGAAGCGACTCCGGCAGTCGTGGAAGTTGCGCCTGCCGACACTCCCGCAGCTGCTCCTGCTCCCTCGGCCGAAGCCCCTGCTTCTGAATCCCCTGCTGCCTCCGGAGCACGGATCGATGTCCCGATGCCCCAGATGGGAGAGTCGATCGCTGAAGGCACCCTGACCCGTTGGTTCAAGCAGGCTGGGGATACGGTTGAGAGGGACGAACCCCTCTTCGAAATCTCTACCGACAAAGTCGATGCAGAAGTCCCTGCCCCCGCCAGCGGTGTCCTCGCCGAGATCCTCGTCGAGGAGGGCTCTACCGTCGAGGTCAACACCATCGTCGCCAGGATCGGAGGGGACGGTGCCAACACCTCCCCTGCTTCCACTCCCGCTGCGCTCCCCGAAACGACTCCGACACCTGCGGCGAATGAAACCTCCATACCCACTGCCGTAACCACGGCTGCACCTGCTCCTGCGCCTGCTCCTGCGCCTGCGCCTGTACCTGTTCCGGCACCTGCTCCCTCACCTGCTGCAGTGGCCGTACCTGCGGCTGCAGCGATCGCCAACGGTTCCCACAAGGTTCGCTCCTCACCTCTGGTGCGGCGCATCGCCCGCGACAACGGCATCGCCGATCTATCCGTCATCCCCGGCACCGGAGCAGGCGGACGCATCACCAAAGAGGACATCCTTCAGTTCATCTCCGGTGGCAGCGTCGCCCCGGCAACACCCGCTGCTGCTCCCGCTACGCCTTCGGCAGTTCCGGCTACGCCTGCTGCAGTTCCGGCAGCGACACCGGCGCCCGCTGCTGCTCCCCCAGCGGCTCTGGCAGCGCAGGGACTCCCCAGGGGAGGCAGCCAGGTCGAAAAGATGTCGGTGATGCGACGCAAAATCGCCGAGCACATGGTCGATTCCCGCAGAACTTCCGCCCACGTCCACTCTGTTTTCGAAGCAGACATGACCGCCATCGCACAAATGCGCCAGAAGTGGAAGAGCGAGTTTCAATCCCGCAATGGCACCAAGTTGACCTACATGCCGTTCTTCCTCAGAGCATGTTGTGATGCCCTGCGCCAGTTCCCCCACGTCAATGCTTCCCTCGATGGGGATGACATTCTGCTCCACAACGATGTCAACATCGGAATAGCGGTCGCCCTTGAAAATGGTCTCATCGTTCCTGTCGTCAAAAATGTGCAGGACATGAGCCTTGCAGGGATTCAAAAGTCGGTGACCGACCTGGCGGAAAGGGCCCGCAACAAACAACTACTTCCCGACGAAGTTGCCGGAGGGACATTCACTATCACGAATCCGGGGCAATTTGGTGGGCTCTTCGGGATTCCCATCATCAATCAGCCTCAGGTCGCCATCCTGGGAGTGGGTGGAATCATCAAGCGCCCGGTCGTCGTCGATGGAGATAAGATCGCCATCCGCGACATGCTCTACATGTGCCTCTCATACGACCATCGTCTCGTCGATGGTGCGCTGGCGGATCAATTCATGTCACACGTCAAAAGTACCCTTGAGAACTTTGACGAAGCGGCGATTGGTTAGTGAAACTCCATGAATGCAGCCGTGAGAACTGACCTCTGCGAAATCAAGGTAGAGACTCCCGGCAAAGTTTCATTTTCGCAGATTCACAACCAGATGCTGAAACTCCAGGCCGCTCTGGGAGAGCACCCTGAAGAATCCGCAGGAGAGCGGATTTTCCTCTTTGAACCCTCCCCCGTCGTCACCATTGGAAGTCGAAACGGTGATGTATCCCCGATCCGCTCCCAGGAAAAATTGGAAAAACAGGGGATCGAGATTCTCAGTGTCGATCGTGGAGGGGAGGCCACATACCACGGTCCAGGACAACTGTTGGCCTACCCGGTGATTCGCTTGCGCGAGAACGAGCGCGATCTCCATCGCCTGTTGCGCAATCTCGAAGAAGCGATCATTCGCACACTGGCAGATTGGCAAATCGTCGGTGAAAGGCGTGACGGGCACACCGGAGTTTGGATCGGATACGAAAAAATCGCCTCTGTGGGTCTGAGTGTGCGCCGTTGGGTCACCGGTCACGGACTGGCTCTCTGTGTCGATGGCGACCAGCGAGCCTTTGACTGGATTGTCCCCTGTGGGATGCAGGATTGCCCCGTCGTAACGATGGAGGATCTTCTGGGATCACCGATCGATCTCAAATCTGTGGAGGATCGTCTTCGGCTTCACCTGCTCTCTGTATTGAACAGGGTGGAGGGATCATGAGCCCTGTCGAGTACCGCGGAAAAAAGCCCAAACTCGAACGCCCACCATGGATCAAAGTCGCTGTCCCGAGCGACGACTCATTGCAACGGGTGGGCGATCTGATGAATCAGGGCGGACTCCATACCGTCTGCCAAGAGGCGCACTGTCCCAACATTTATGAATGCTGGCAGATGGGAACAGCCACCTTTTTGATCCTCGGAGAAGTCTGTACTCGCAAGTGCGGATTCTGTGCTGTCAGTAAAGGCAATCCCTCACCCGTGGATCCCGATGAACCTCGTGAGTTGGCAGAGGCTGCAGCAAGCCTGAATCTCAAACATGTGGTCATCACCAGTGTCGACAGGGACGATCTTGAGGATGGCGGAGCAGGCCAATTTGCAAAAACCCTTGAAGCCCTCCGTGAGAAAATCCCTGAAGCGACCACCGAAGTCCTGGTCCCGGACTTCAGGCCTGATCCCGAATTGGGTCTCGACCTCGTTCTCGGTGCGAATCCGACGATCTTCTCCCACAATGTCGAAACTGTTCGGCGCCTTTACCCGGCAGCCCGACCCGGCTCCAACTACGATCACTCCGTCTCTTTGCTCGCCTCTGCGGCACAGCGAATCGGCGGAGAGCGTGTCAAATCCAGTTTGATTCTCGGACTGGGAGAGAAGGAGGAGGAGGTCAGGGAGACGATCAAAGATCTCTTTCGTGCAGGAGCGCGAAGGATCAATCTGGGGCAGTACCTGGCCCCCTCCGACCGCCATATTCCGGTGAAAAGGTACTGGACCCCCGAGGAGTTTGCCCAGTTGGGGAAATTCGCTTCAGATCTCGGATTTATCAAAGTCGAATCCGCACCCCTGGTGCGCTCCTCCTATCACGCTTCAGTCTGACCCCCCCATGGTTGTCCTGCCCCCGACGGAGTGGCAGAATTGGCTGCAGTTCGGACTCACCATCTTCAACCGGGGTTGGTGGAACCGATGCCATCGCGGCTCTCTCCATGAAAAGTGGTTGTAGGTGAATCCAAGGATATTGAATCTGGATGACCAGGTTGCTCGCCCTGATCTTCTCCAGCAGGCTGCAGATATCCTCTCCAGTGGAGAGCTGGGTATCTTCCCCACTGAGACGGTCTACGGGATTGGCGCAGTGCATGGTTCAGCAGGAGCACGCGAGAAACTGGCGGCAGCAAAAGAAAGATCTGCAGAACAACCCTTCACGGTCCACATCGGATCGATGGAACAGTTCAATGGTTTGATCGCTGATATCCCGGACAAGGTCCGCTGCGTCATCGATACCTTTTGGCCCGGTCCTCTGACCATCATCATTCCCGACGGCAGTAATCAGGGGCACGGCAGTGATCAGGGGCTTGGAGTTCGCTTTCCCGCACACGAAGTGGCTCGCGAGTTGATCCAACTGACCGGCCCCTTGATCGCCAGTAGCGCCAATCGAAGAGGGGCAGCCGCTCCCCTCACATGTGCGGATGCGGTTGAGAACATCGGTTCTGAAGTGGGCGTTGCGGTAGACGGAGGACCTTGCAAAGTCGGCGAAGCCTCGACCATCGTTCGTTTTGATTCTTCTGGCGCATTTGAAATTCTGCGCGAAGGCCTCATCAATCGATCCATGATTCGCAAAGCACTCGGTGAGTTTGAGGTGCTCTTCGTCTGCACCGGGAATACCTGCAGAAGCCCCATGGCCGAGGCATTGTGCAAAAAACTTCTTTCACACAGGGAAGGCGTGCCGGCACAGGACCTGCCCGCTCGCGGCTTGCATGTACGTAGCGCTGCACTCTATTCCGCAGGAGGGCCCGCCAGTGAAAATACAGTCACGGTGATGCAGGAGATGGACGCAGACGCATCCAGCCATGTTTCGCGCCAAATGACTCATGAGATGCTGGAATCGGCAGATCTGATCATCGCACTTGCACCGAATCACCTCGATGGGATCCGCTATGCCTGTCATGGCGATCCGGCAATCTCAGACAAACTGTTCCTCATCAATGAGGCAGGGGTTGCTGACCCTGTCGGAGGATCCCTCGAAATTTACAGAAATAGTGCATCGGATATACTGAACGCCATTGAGAAGCAGTGGTTGGAAAGGATCGTCAAGCCATGAGGGCGTTGATTGGATCAGATCATGCTGGGATCGATGGCAGAAATGCTGTCGCTGCAGTACTCACCGATCGAGGCTGGGAAGTTCACCAACTCGGCCCCACAAATTCTGAAGAAAAAACCGATTACCCTGACATTGCCCATGACGTTGCTGCAGGAGTCACTTCCGGAGAAGCAGAGATCGGGATCCTCGTTTGCGGGACCGGCCAGGGAATGGCGATGACAGCCAACAGGTACCCCGGAGCAAGAGCTGCGGTCGTCACTGATCGCTTCACCGCCGAAATGTCCCGTGGACACAATGATGCCAATATCGCCTGCTTTGGAGAGCGAGTTCTAGGAACAGAGAAGATCTCTGAATTGCTCACGATCTTTCTGGATACCCCCTTTGAGGGCGGGAGACATGGGGCCCGGGTCAACAAAATCGATCAAGTACCGGGATGATTCCGTCCTTCTTCGGGCAATAAAAAAGGAGCCAACGGCGAATACCGTTGGCTCCTTTTTTCGATCATTCTCGAACTATTTTGAGGCTTCCCCGGTCTCCGATTCGGCATCAGTTTCGGAGTTCTCGTTGAAAAGTTCATCCCTTGAGATCACTCCGCCATCCTCCTGGAAGGTCTGGATATTCGCCCGAGACATCAGATCAGCCTCGTACGCCTCCATCAGGGCCCTCTGTTTGTCAAGAAGCAGCCTTCTTTCGGTGCTCTCTTTGAGAGTCTCGAACAATTCGTAGTCTGGCTCTCCCATTCCCTGAAGTCGAACCATGTAAACAGCCTTATCGTTGTCACTGGTTACCGGACCGATGACGGAGCCCACATCCTGGATGTCAAACGCTTCCGTCAGCAGATCACGCGCAGAGGGAACAGAGTTGCCATTGATGCGGACACTGAATGACTGCGTACGGGTCAGCGGTTCGAGTGTGTTGACGGTGAAGTTGTTGTCCTCTGCGACAGACTGCATGGAAACATCATTTTCACCAGCAGTAATTTCTCCGACCCACTCCTCTACCGCAGCGGCTGCCAACGATTTGGACTTCGCTTCTTCAGTGGCTTTGATCACATCTTCGATGGCTTCATCGTAGGTTTTCTGTCGCTCAGGCAACATCTCCCGAACCCGAATGATAAAGTTGCCCTGGCTATTGGTCGCGATGGACTGATAAAGATCACCGGGCTTGACCGAGCCTGGTGCAGTTCTTTCGCGGGTGAAGAACTCACTGTATGCGGCCGGATTGCGATAAGGAGCATCGATCAGGCCCTGTTCCCTCTGAGTGAAGGGCTCCACCTCTGTGAACTCGACATACTCCAGGTTTTCGGGGAATACCTGTGAAAGCTCGACTTCTTCCCCTTGGGCACGGAAGTCTTTCAGAGCGTCGAGTGCACTTTGCAACAATTCCGCCTCACGCTCTTGAGCCTGCGCCTGATTGATCGAGCGAATCACACGCTCAAAAACCTCCGGGAGTGGACGGTACTCATCTTCAGGACTGCCATCCTCGGGGGGAACATATCCTTCCGGCCTGCGGACTCTGTAAAGCACATCGCGGTCTTCTGCGTATTTGGCTTCGATCTCTTCCGCAGTCGGCTCATAATCGGAAGAGGCGATGAGGTTATTGCGATTGATCCTTGCGACTTCGACATCCAGTCGATTCTGGAGAATGAAGTCCTCGCTGTTTTCATTGTAGTAATTCTCAAAATCGTCGACGCTCACACTGTCGCGTGCCTCATCGATAAAGGTGTCTCCCGGAACCTGGACGATTTCCAGAATTCTCTTTTCATAGGTCGCAATAAAATCATTGAAGACTTCTTGCTCGGAGACCGCCACTGAGGAAGTCACTATTTTCAGCAACTCCTGAGTTCGAAGATGTCGAATGACACTGGCCTCAAACTCTCCCTTGCTGAGATTTGATCTGGCTATCCCAAAATTGTCATCTACGAAAACAGCATCGTAATCGATTTTGGTAAATCGGAAACTGGGGTCGTTTCTCAGCGCATTCCAATCGGGGAAGCGATCCTGGTATGAGCCCAGCCAGCCTGCCTGTTCCATCGTCTTGTGCCAGGCGATCAGATCGAGAGCCGCCGAGCGGACCTCATCCTTCTTTCTTTCCATGCTGGGCTCGATGCCCCGTTCAGTAATGTCATGGACAAAGACCAGGTGCTTCAATACATCATCCGCTGTCGCAGATCCGAAACGATCCAGGTTATTGGCCGCATAGGGCCCAAACCTGCGAACGTTGCTGACCCACAGAGCTTCCGACAGCTCTCTTCGAGTATTGATGAACGTTTCCACATCCACGGTTTCGCCAAAGACGACGTAGCTATCGCGATTTCCACCACTGAAGAAAGACTCGACCAGCCCGGTGGCAGCAAAGGTCGGCGCAAGAATCAACAGGAGCAAGGTCATGATGACCTTCTCATTGCTTTTGAAGAAGCCGGTGGACATTCCGGACTCCTCTCTGCGTGGGGTTGTTACCCACATTATCGGTGAACAGAACTCTCGTAGAAGTTCAGGGCGGCCAAACGAAGATCCTAGATCGATTGGCATGATCCTGCAACGGAACAGGGGCAGGAGGTGGGCGGTCCTGACAGGAGAATACGATGAAATCTCCTCCAGGGCCTCTCACTTCCGATTACCGGCCCAATTCAGTGGTTTACGGGTTATCGACCACTTCCAGCAGTTCGACATCAAAAATCAAAGTTGCCCGTGGTGGAATCTTCGGCGGGCGTCCTGCGGCTCCATAGGCAAGGTCGTAAGGGATGATCAATTTGCGCTTGCCCCCGGCCTTCATCGATCCCACGCCTTCGGTCCAACCCTTGATGACCTGGTTGAGTCCAAAGGTCGCCGGTTCACCGCGGTCGAGACTACTGTCGAATTTGGTTCCGTCCACCAGGTATCCGGTGTAGTGCACCTTGACTCTGGTACTGGAGGAAGGAGGAGTCTCCCCGGTCCCTTCAGAGAGATCGATGTACATCAATCCTGAAGCCGTTCGCTGAATCGGATTCGAGGTCTCCAATCCTGGAAACCGTTCGATATCTTTCCTATTGCTGATCTTGCCATCGGAGGAGATCAGCAAGCGCTCACGCTTTTCTGTGGATACCGTCTCCACCTCGATCATCACCATCGAAGTATTATTCAGAAAGCGGGCAGAATTGACTGCCCCACCGGTAGTTTCCTTGGCGATGACGATCGCTTCCTCCAGGTCCGTTTCGGAACCGCTCACCCTTTCGAAGAGATCCGTCGTCGAGGGGGGAATACTGGTGTAGTCGTCGATGGCCGCAGTCAGTAGTCCAGCAATCGCAACGATGATCAAAATGATCATGATCTGCAAAACGTTCATTTCAATTCCTCTCAGGGAGTCCACGATGCTTCGTCGATGGCTCGGTTCGCAAGATCGTCACAGCGCTCATTCTCTTCGTGGCCCGCATGGCCTTCAACCCAACTCCAGCGAACTTGATGCTTGGAGGCTATTTCGATCAATTCTTTCCAAAGGTCGTCGTTGAGGACCGGTTTGCCGTCCGACTTCTTCCAGCCTCGTCGCTGCCAGCCCTTGACCCATTCATTCATGCCTTTGACCACATACTGTGAATCGCTAAATATCTCAACGGAACTGGAAGCTGGCAATGATTTCAACGCTTCGATGACAGCGATCAGTTCCATGCGATTATTGGTCGTCGATTTCTCGGCATCGTATTCGACCGCTTCTTCCCCGGCCGTATTGCGGACGATGTAGCCCCAGCCGCCGGGTCCGGGATTCCCCCTGCAGGCACCATCGGTCCAGATTCGGAAATCAGGTTCTTCCATTCTCTTCCTTTACCTTCTGTCCCTGCGACGAGAACGACTACCACTCTTTTGGCCAGTCCGCTTCGATTTGTGCGACCGCTGCTTGCCTTTTTTGGGCTCTCTTGCACTCCGAGGCTCTGCGTGTCCGCCGGTACCGCGACCCCTTCGGGCCCCCGGCCGTGTATGAAGGTACCGCAGATCGATGTCTCTTTGGAGAGGATCAACCCCCTCCAATTCGACTTCAACGGGATCCCCAAGGCGAATCATGTTGCCCTTGTTGACCCCTCTCAATGCGAAATGCGTTTCATTGAACACATAGTGGTCATCCCGAAGTCTCGATACATGAACAAACCCATCGACGAGAACTCCATCGAGGCGAACATGAAATCCCTGATCCCTGACCGATGTCACGATCCCCGGGAAGCGCTCCCCAACCCGATGCCGCAACCAGGAGATCGCTCTCAAGCGGGTCATGTCTCTCTCTGCGGCTTCCGCTGCTCTCTCACGGGTCGAACAGTTTTCTGCCAACTCGTGAAGCGTGACGTTTTCATGACTCAATTTCGGGCCTTCACCCCCGGTCAGGAAAAATCTGTCGAGGGTCTGGTGGACCTGCAGATCGGGGTACCTGCGAATCGGTGAGGTAAAGTGGCAGTACTCCTGCTTTTGCAAGGCAAAGTGGATTTCTTTGGCAGGGCTGTACTCGGCTCGACTCAAACTTTTCAGCAGTGCGAAAAACACGACCGGTGCAAGATCGGAATCGGCAACCACTTCGATCAGCCTTGGCAAATCTTCGATCGAGTTCACCGGAGCCTCCGAAACGAGAACTCTGCACAACTTGATGAACTTCTCCAACTCCGATTCATCGGGGGGTGCATGAACCCTGCGCAGAATCGGCAATTCGTGTTGCGAAGCAAAGGTCGCCACCGCTTCATTTGCTGCGAGCATGCACTCTTCCACCAATCCGTGGGCTTCCAGATGCTCGCGGCTAACGACGTCGATGACTTCTCCATCGCTGTCGAGGATCAGCTTCATCTCTTCAATTTCCAGTTGCAACGCACCGTGACGAAGTCTTCTGCGAAGGAGAACCTCCCGCAACTGATTGAGAGTACCGAGTTGTTCCCTCAACCCTTCATCGACTTCACTGGACAAATTCCCTTCGAGAGTCGATTGGGCTTCTTCGTAACTGAAGCGGTGAGCACTGCGGATGACTGCCTTTTCCAATTGGATATCGAGAAAGTTCCCTTCCTCGTCCACATCCATCCAGGCGATCTTCGCCAGTCGATCTTCATGGGGACGCAGCGAACAGAGACCATTGCTCAATCTCTCAGGCAACATCGGGATCGTCTTTCCAGGAATGTAGACGCTCGTCCCACGAAGCAATGCTTCCTGATCGATGGGGTCACCCTGACTGACAAAGTGGCTGACATCCGCAATGGCGACCCCCAAGCGGTAATTCCCCTCGGGCAATGCGATGGCGCAGATGGCATCATCGAAATCCTTGGCATCGACGGGATCGATGGTGATAAACGGCTGATCCCTTCGATCGACACGGTTAGTCAGCTCTTGGGATGAAATCCGTTCCGGAAACGCCGCAGCGAGCTCTTCCACCTCTGCGGGAAACTCCTCCCGCAGCTCGTGTTCTGCACAGACCATCTGCAGATCTGCAAGCCACGTCCCTTCCGCAGCCCAGTGGCTCAACACCTCCCCCGGCGGCAATCCTTCGACTGCGGATCCAGCCCTGAGCCGAGCCAACACCCGATCCCCATCCTCGACACCACTGCGAAATCTGGGATCGATCCACACTTCACGAACACTCTCATGGCGGGCAGGCTCGACGATGCCCGCTCCTCCTCCGGTTTCAATGAAATGCCCCGGGAATACCCTGGGGCTTCTCTCGATCACCTCCAATATCTTCCCCGAGCGCCCCTCCCCTTCCACTGAAGGTCTGCCCCTGCGGGGCCTCTCCAGGGCGACGAGTACTCGGTCACCGTGATGGCCATCGCGCAAACGACGAATCGGGATGAAGACATCCCCACGGGGATCCTCCACCAATGCCCTGACGAAACCAAAACCGCGACGAGCGATGGAAAGTGTGCCGACGAACCAATTCTCACGGTGGGTCGCAAACCAACCCCTGGCGAAGAGGAACACCATCTCGCCGCGACTTTCCAATTCGATCAGCGCAGCTTCCAACTCGGCGGCATCGACCTTTCCCCACCCTGGAAACTCTTCCATATCCGCCAATTTGAATGGCTGATACTGATCACTCCTGTACCAGGTGCGGATCGCCGTGATCAGTTCCTTCTGCGGATTCAATGGTTACCTGTTTCAAAATGGGAAAAGGAAAGCGGGCCGTGTCAGGATCATACCCGACACGGCCCGCTTCGAGAGCAAAGGTGATCAGACTTATCCGACCTTTTGAATGATCGAGAGCAGCGGCATGAAGAGAGCGACGACGATAAATCCGACCGCCCCTCCCATCCCCACGATCAGGACCGGCTCGAGGAGACTCGAGAGGGAATCGACGAGAACGTCGACGTCGAGGTCGTAGTTGTCGGAGATCTTGTTGAGCATCTTGTCCAATTCACCGGTTTCCTCACCGATATCGATCATGTTGACCAACAACGGATCGAAGACACCGGAATTGCCCAATGGCTCGGCGATGGTTTCACCCTCACGGATCGATCCGCACACCGATTCGATGGCGTCCGAAATCACCCTGTTTCCGACCGCGGCACGGACAATCTCAAGGGCCTCAAGAATCGGAACACCGGAACTGATCAGAGTTCCAAGGGTGCGACAGAATCGGGAGACTGTCGATTTGCGGACGATTTGGCCGAAGATGGGAGCGTTCAGTTTGGACTTGTCGATCATCAACTCGCCGGCGTCGGTTCTTCCAATCGCCACCATCGACAACCACATCAAGAAGATGACGACTGGTGCGAGGAACCAATATCCTTGTACCGCTTCTGCAAATCCCAGCAATGCCTGGGTAGGAGCTGGCAGTGCAGTATTCATGTCAGCGAACATCTTTTGGAATTGGGGAATCACCTGAGTCATGATGAATCCGAGGATCAGTGCGGCAACGCATATGACTGCGACCGGGTAGACCATCGCGCCTTGCACTTTCTTGCGCAACTTCATCGACTTCTCCTGGAAATCTGAGAGGCGCTGCAAAATCGTATCGAGCACACCACCCGCTTCTCCCGCCTTGACCATCGCCACAAACAGGGTGTTGAAGGTACGCGGGTACTTTTCGAGGGCTTCTGAAAGGGTCGATCCTCCCTCGACATCTTCGGTAACCTGGATCAACTGATTCTGAAATGTGCCCGGCTTCATTTGGTCAGCGAGAATCTTCAGGGAGCGCACGATCGGAAGACCCGCATCCTGCAATGTCGCCAACTGCTGAGTGAACTGGACCAGATCGGCCTGCGACACTCGGCCGCCGAAGATGCCCCCGGCCTTCGTCTTCTTGGCTCCATCAGGACCAGCAACGGCTGCTGCTTTCTTGCTCTCGCGAATCTTGGTTGGCTTCATTCCCCGGGAACGCAATTGCTTAATCGCTTCCGCTTGGCTGGCGGCTTCGATCGTACTGCGCTTCTTTTGCCCTCCAGGGCCAATGGCTTCAAATTCCCATACCGCCATTTGGGCTGCTCCTTTTTCTGAACCGGATCTCATTCTCCGGCGGGTGAGGTGACATCCTAGTCGATGATCACCTAACTGACGATGGTCTCCTTGACGACTTCTTCGATCGTTGTCACACCATCGTAAATGTGAATCAGTCCGGCATCGCGAAGGGTCTGCATCCCCTCCTCACGAGCCGCAGTCTGCAATTCTTGGGTACTGGCACCATCCATGATCAAATCGCGAACTCGATCCGTCATCATCATGATCTCGAAGAGAGCGATCCGACCCTTGTATCCAGAACCGTTACAAAGTTTGCACCCCTTGCCATAGAAGAAGGTGCGGCCCTGAACATCGGACCGGGTCAGTTCGATTTCCATCAGGACTTCATCGGTGGGTTCGTACTCTTCCTTGCAATCCGCACACACCCGTCGAACCAAACGCTGTGCAACCACCGCTTCGACTGTCGCAGTCAGCAGGAAGGCTTCGACTCCAAGGTCAATCAATCGAATCACCGATGACGGCGCATCATTGGTGTGAAGGGTTGAAAACACGATGTGGCCGGTAAGGCTCGCCTCAACCGCAATTTGTGCCGTCTCCAAGTCACGGATCTCACCGACGAGAATCTTGTCAGGGTCCTGACGAAGAATCGCCCGCAGGCAAGCAGCGTAGGTCACACCAATATCTTCATTGATGGGGATCTGAATGATACCGTCGATGTTGTATTCGACCGGATCCTCGGTGGTAATGATTTTGGTTTCCGGCTCATTGGCTTCATTCAGGCATGAATACAAAGTGGTCGTTTTACCGGAGCCGGTCGGGCCGGTCACGAGGATGATTCCGTTCGGCTTCATGATCAGTTTGCGAATAACTTCGAGATCCTTGGTACGCAAACCGATATTTTCGAGTTCCAGGGATACCTGGCCCCGGTCAAGAACCCTCATCACGACCGACTCGCCATACATCGTCGGCAGAGTCGAAACACGCAAATCGACGGGGCGCCCGGCGATATTCAACTCGATACGGCCGTCCTGCGGCAAGCGCGTTTCCGCGATGTCAAGGTTTGACATCACCTTCACCCTGGAGATCACTGCCCGCGCTAGTTGAATCGGCGGAGGCATCATTTCGTAGAGCACTCCATCGACCCTGTAGCGAATTTTGAACTCTTTCTCGAAGGGCTCCAGGTGGATATCGGAGGCGCGATCCTTGATTGCTGACAGTAGCACCATGTTGAGCAACTTGACCACCGGAGCGGCATTGACGTCCTTCTCAAGCTGATCCATGTCCATCATTTCGTGACGGTTGTCATCCATCACTTCCATCTCGCCGCTGTCCATCGATCCGAGGAGGCTCTCCATCGACTCTGCCCTGTCCGAGTAGTACTTCTCCAGGGCTGCTTCCACTGCTGTGGGATCGCTGAGAGCACCTTTGACATCCACGTTCAGCATGAACTTCATGTCATCGAGTGCACTGACATTTTGCGGGTCAGCAAGAGCGAGGGTCAGAACACTTCCATCGAAATCGACGGGGATCACCTGGTAGGTTTCAGCAACATGGGCCGGAACCATATCGAGCAGATCCGCAGTCATCACGATTTCGGAAAGGTCCACCGGCTCCATTCCCGATTGACGGGCGATCGCCAGGCGAACGTCTTCGTCGTTGACGAGCCCCTTGTCGATGAGGATTTTGCCGATGGCTCCACCCTTATCCTTTTGGGTCTGAAGCGCTTCCTGGATATCCAACTCAGAGACTTTCCCCATCTCCTTGAGGATCTGTCCGAGTGGCTGGGATGTAATGGCCATTTCTCACCTCTCCGCCTTCACGGGGCGGCACCGATTCAGTTCTGGTTTTAGCTGGCGAACTCCGAAGAGTGGGTCACTCGCAGGATTTCCTCGACCGAAGTGATCCCCGAGAGCAGTTTTCTGACAGCGTCCTCCTGCAGGGTCACCATGCCTTCGCTGCGAGCCTTGTTGCGCAGGTCTTTCGCTACCGCCTTGTTGAAGGTCAGGTCACGAAGATCTCCTGACATTTCAAGCAGTTCGTAGATTCCCAATCGACCCTTGTAACCCGCGGAGCACTTGCTGCACCCCACCGGTCGATAAATCTGCTGGCCCTGAACTTCCGAGGAAGTCAGGCCGATCATGCGCAGTTCTGTCTCAGCGGGCTCGTAAGTCTCCTTGCACTCTGGGCACAGTTTTCGAATCAGCCTCTGTCCCATGATTGCCAAAACTGCCGAGGCGACGAGGAAGGGCTTCACTCCCATGTCGATGAGTCGGGTCAGCGCCGATGGCGCATCGTTGGTGTGCAGGGTCGAGAAGACCAGGTGACCCGTCAGAGCCGCCTGAATTGCGGTATCCGCTGTTTCACGGTCACGAATCTCACCGACGAGGATGATATTTGGGGCCTGACGCATCATGGCGCGCAGAATCCGCGAGAAATCGAGGCCGATCTCATGCCTCACTTCGGACTGATTGATTCCGGTGAGGTTGTATTCGATCGGGTGCTCGGCGGTGATAATCTTCGTATCGGGCTTGTTCAGGTCCATCAATGCGGAATAAAGGGTTGTCGTTTTACCCGATCCGGTCGGGCCGGTGACCAGGAAGATTCCATTCGGTCGCTTGATGATGCGATTAAATCTCTTGAGGTCGCTCTCGTCGAATCCCAACTTCTCAAGGTCGACCAATCCGGCATCCTTGTCGAGAATCCTCATGACGACACTTTCACCATGAACCGTGGGGATCACCGAAACACGCAGGTCGATCTCTTTACCCTGAATCTTGATCTTGATACGACCGTCCTGGGGTCTCCGTTTTTCCGCCATGTCCATCCGTGACATGATCTTAATTCTGGAGAGTACAGGCCCCTGAAGTTTTTTGGGCGGAGAATCCATCACCTGGCAAACGCCGTCGATCCGATACCGAACTTGCAGGTGGTGCTCCATCGGCTCGATGTGGATATCCGAAGCTCCCGACTTGAGAGCATTGGCGATGATCATGTGCACCAACTTGATCACAGGAGCTTCGTTGGCATCTCCATCATCCCCGGCGTAATCACCACGTCCAAATTCGACGTCATCGTCAGAACCGGCATCTTCACCCAGAACCGAGTCGTACCCCCCTGCCAGACGATAGTAGTCATCCAGCGCCTCCTCGATCGCATCAGGCATCGCCAGGGCGCAGTCGAGATCAAGACCGAGAATGAAGCGGATATTGTCGAGTTTGAAGGCGTAGTCATCGGGGTCGCCAATCGCCACTACCAACCTGCGCTCGCCCTTTTTTGCCACCGGAATGATCTGATTTTCGACGGCCACTTCTTTTGGAACAAGATCGATGATGTCTTGGGCAATCACATGCCTGCCAAGATTGGCAAAGGGCAACTGGTGATGGATGGCGAGTGCTCTGGTGACCTGTTCTTGGGTACAAAGTTCGAGATTCAGAAGGGCTTCACCGAGTCGGCAATTTTCCGCTTTGCTGTAAGCGATCGCCTTATCTATCTGCTCTTCGGTGGCCCAACCCTTTTCGCGCAGGATCTCTCCGACTTTTTTCTTCATGCGTGGCCTTCCCTTGTAGGGCTTCAAATCGACCGAGGAATCATCTCACTCCGCACAGCCCGGCCCCCACGGTCGGGGGAACCGGATACCCTGGCGAATTTGCCAAAGCGTCAGAATTATCAGGTCACCCGACAATTCTTGTCATCCTGATGTTTGCAATGGCAGCAGGGGTATGGGACACCCCCCGCACACCAAAATCTGCCCAAGAGCCGAAACGGACAACCTTCAAAGAAATGGTGCCGAAAGCCCCCTGGCAGTCGCTGCTGACGGAGGGCACATCGGTTTCCCATCCCCGAAATTGAAAAAACCGTGAAAAACGACCCGGGTCGCCTCCTCCGGCACTCTGGGACTGACAGGACTCCTGCGGAATGATCTGTCAATCCGTGATCGTAAAAGATCCCCGTTCAGAGTCAAGAAAGCCCCCCAAGCGAGTTTTTTGCCCCTCCCCGGGATGAATCGGCCACGACTCCGATATCGACATTCAAGAAAGCCACATCGGTGACCCTTGCCGCTCTGCGGTCAACGGTCTAGAATCCCGCACTTCTGCAGTGATCGGGGTGGTTGCCAATTTCCATGAGATTCTGCCCCCGAAACCTGCAGATCGTCTGAGAGTCAATCGAAGAGTCCAAATTGACAGAATCACGGAATCACACGATTCCGGTGTGTGGATTCTGTTTAGAGCCCAGATGGCGTCCTTGGTGACGCCGAGCCCCTGGAAGAATTGGAGACCTTAAGTGTCCAGTCTCAAGACTATTGGAATCACCCTTTTCTGCCTCGTTTGTCTCGCCGGTTGTGCGGGGAATGAGGACTGGATCCGCCTACGTCCGGATGCGAAATCACCCTTCTCGGGAGTTGAGCAACCAATTGAACGGCCCTACGCCGGCCAAGTCAGTATCATCTATGGAACCTACGGTGACTATGAAGGTAACCCCCTTGGTCTCGAAGATGTGGATGGCTTCGGACTTTGGGTCAGCGCCCGTCCCAGCGAGTGGTACATCGCTCCCGAAATCGGCTACTTGAATGCGACCGAAGACGACGGCTCTCTTGGCAAGGTGGATAACAAGGAAATCTTTTTCGGTGGTCGGGTTACTGCAGAATTGCCATTCACCCCTTTCTCTCTGATCGGCGGTGGCGGCTTCACGCAACTCGATGTCAGTGAGTACAGTTTCGAGGCTGAGGAAAGTGGAGTCTACTTCCATGGAGGTGCGATTCTTCACCTCGGAGAGAATGCCCACGTCGGCTTCGATTATCGTTTCTCCACCTACGATGGTATCTCTGATCGCTCAAACTTTTCGGTGATGACCGGCATCAACTGGTAGAAACAAGCTTGGTATGCCAGAAAAAAGGGCCCCTCACGGAGAGCGTGAGGGGCCCTTTTTTCTGGCTTCAATTCACGCCACCGCTCAGGCAATGATTTCGTGCACGACCCTGCCGTGGACATCCGTCAGGCGGAAATCCCTCCCGGCGTAACGATAAGTCAGTTTCTCGTGATCAATCCCCAACAGGTGCAACATCGTCGCATGGAGGTCATGGACATGGACCTTGTCGATGACCGCATGGTAGCCAAAATCATCCGTTTCTCCGTATGAGAACCCGCTGCGTACCCCTCCTCCTGCCATCCACATGGTGAAGCCATGGGGATTGTGATCCCTGCCGGTTCCATCCTGTGCCATCGGAGTGCGCCCAAATTCACCTCCCCAGAGAACCAGGGTATCTTCGAGGAGACCACGGCTCTTCAGATCCTTGATCAATCCCGCAATCGGCTTGTCGACCTCTTTGGCATTTTTTGAATGGTCCCTTTCGAGATTGGTATGTTGATCCCATTTGTAGGAATGGGTGCACTGGATGAATCGCACCCCCGACTCGGCGAACCGGCGAGCCATCAAGCATTGGCGACCGAAGTTGTCGGTCGGCTCTTCATCGATGCCGTAAAGTTCCAGGGTTGTCGCCGACTCTCCCGACAAATCCATCACTTCAGGTGCTTCAGTCTGCATCTGAAAAGCAAGCTCAAAGGATCGAATCCTCGCCTCAAGTGCGTCGTCCGTTTCACGTTGACCAAGGTGTTCAAGGTTGATGTCCTCCAGCAAATCCAACTGCATCCTCTGCAGACCCGCATTCCAGTGCTCATTATTGAGATGGTGTATCTTTGCTTCACGAGCTTTGATTCCGGCATGGCCGATGGGGGTTCCTTGATACCTCGCGGGCAGAAACCCACTGGACCAATTGTTCACCCCTCCATGTCCCAGTGTGGGGCAAATGGTGATAAAGCCCGGGAGATTGGAATTTTCCTCGCCCAATCCGTACTGGATCCAACTTCCCATGCTCGGTCTCACGAAAGTGTCACTGCCGGTATGCAATGCCAACAGGGCCCCGCCATGAGCATCATTGGTGCCATGCAGGCTTTTGACGAAACACAGATCGTCCACCATTTCGGCGACGTGAGGAAACAGGGTACTGGCCCACATTCCCGACTCTCCGTGACGGCGAAATTCCCAGGGAGATCTCAGTACTCCCCCGTACTGGCTCGGCTCCGCAAACGTCACTCTGGGCAACGGGATGGAGAGGGGCTTCCCGTGATCCTGTATCAGACGTGGTTTGTAGTCGAAGGTATCGACCTGGGATGGCCCGCCATGCATGAAGAGAAAGATCACTCTTTTTGCCCGTGGAGTGTGATGGGGTCCACCCGGCAGATCGGCAAAGAGTTTTGAAGTTCCCAGCAAGCCCTCGAGAGCCAATGCACCAAAACCGGCACAGCACCCCTTGAGTAAACTCCTCCTGGAAAGCCCGCCGGGGCCCACCTGTCCAGGCTGTATGATCACTTCATCGCCTCAATCCAGGTAAAGGAACTCGCTCGAAGCGAGCAGGGTTTGACAAAAACTGTGCCACATCTGCTTCTCGGACACCTCTTCCGTATCCGGAAGTCCCAATCGTAATTTGGAAAAATACTGGGTGACCCTCATCTTCTCCACACTCGTCGCATCCCGGCACAAAATCTTGCGATAAATCTCATCGATTCGGTGCTCTTCTGATTCTGAACCAGCCAAAACTTCGTCGACGATCTTTCCAGAGGCTTCGATCACCATCGGTGAGTTGAGGAAATACAAAGCCTGATGCGCCACTACGGATGATGGCCTTTTGGCGATGTGGATCGATGGATCGTTGTAATCAAATGCACTGAACAACTCGTACATCGCATTGCGAATCACCGGGAGATAAATCGATCTGCGTGGAAGATCGTATCGGGCCTGATTATTGGACTGATCATTGGTGACGTATCCCCGATTGGGAGTCATCAACAGTGTCCCCCCCATCTCCCGTTCCAGCTGTCCACTGACCTGAAGGACGGAGTCGCGAACCGCCTCTGCCCTGAGCCGCTGCCGATTTTGGCTCCAAAGCAGGCAATTTTCAGGATCCTCCAACAGGCGTTCTGAGTCACTCACAACCTGTTGTCGCCAAGCGGTACTGTCCAAAATCTTGCGAATCAATCGTTTGATCGACCAACCATCGGCGATGAAATCTCTTGCCAGCCGATCCAGCAGGTCCGGGTGACTGGGATTTTCTCCCCGTAATCCGAAATTGGATGGAGTGCTGACGATGCCCTCGCCAAACAATTCCAACCAAACCCTGTTAACGATGACCCTGGCGGTCAGGGGGTGCTCTGGATGGGAAAGCCAATTGGAGAACTCCAGGCGGCCGCTTGCTTCTTTCGGCATTTGCGGTTGTGCAAAATTCTTTTGAATCACTGACATGACACCACGGGGAGTCGCTTCCTTTTCAAGCCGCAAATGGCTGCCCCTGATGTGAACCGGCAGATCAACCACGTCCGCATCGCGCACTCCCAGGGATCGGGGTGGGGTCGGTGGCCTCGACTTTTCCATCTCGGTCAGTATTTCCTGATCCTCGTCCAATGCTTCTTTCATTTGGGGCGAGGCATATTGGTCATAGCTCTGCAGAATCTCGTACCAGGGACCGGAAACTCCGCGGACGTGATCGAGGACCAAGCTCAGAGCTTCTGAATCACTCTTCTGTGAAGCCTGAAGAATCAAACTTTGCCACAGAGCAGCCATCTCCGTGAGGGTTCCCCGAAGTGGAGAACCCAATATTTCAACCACCTCTGGTGCCAACTTTTTGCGACGCTCAGGCCCGAGGAAGTCCTCCTGCAAATCGTGAACAGGCTCAGAACTTCTATCGAGCGCTCGATTTGCCCACGCACCCCACAGCGGATCTTCGCGGGTAGAAGGACGCTGGAGATATTCGAGCCAGGCAAGAACTCCCAGCTCCCGGTCCACAACATCAGAATCCCCCTTTGGAAGAAGTCTGATGCGATCGATGTGGGGAACAGCACTCCCCCCCACCAGTTGCAGACTGTGCTCTCCAGCGGCGAATTCAACCGTGCCCACAGTTTCCCAACGCAATCCCTCCAGGCTCCATGTTCCTGTGGTTGCGCCCAGGATCCCATCAAAGAGAGGTTCACCATTGTGGAACAGCTTCATTGGCCGTGATTCCAAAGCCGTATACCGAACCTGGATTTCATGGAGTCCCTCCTGGAGCACATGAAGATCCCAGGTTACCTGCTGTTCCCCGCCCTGAACGGTGTGGGCAAGGGGAATCGCTGCATTGCCATACATGCTCCGATTGAGACCCAATGACATCGAAGAGTTTTCAACCACCGTTTTGCCCGGAATCACCGAAGCCAATTCCACTGCTTCCAGCAACTGCCGATCGAGCAGAGTGATCAGGTCTGTTTCGTACTCTTTCTGAATCGTCTCAATTTTCTTTTTTCGGCGTTCATCCACTTCTGACCGGTTTGATTCCCATTCCTCACGTACCTTTTTCTCCGGTGGCGTCTCCAAAGAAACTTCACGCCACCGTGAAACAAAATTGAGATCTTCAAAGGTACTCGTCGATCGAAATATTCCAGCCATGGCGTAGTAGTCGCGTGCTGTCACAGGATCAAACTTGTGGTCGTGACATCGCGCACAGCCGATGGTCATCCCCATGAATACCTGTCCGGTCACGTCCAGCTGTTCGTCCACCACATCGATCGCCAGCTTGTCTTTGTCTTGCTCAGCAAGCATTTTTGGGCCAAGTGCCAAAAACGCGGTTGCGATCCGCTGGTCTCTCCATCGCTGCTCGTCTTCAGGTTCAGGCAACAGATCTCCGGCAAGCTGTTCACGAAGGAAACGATCATAGGGTTTATCATCATTAAATGATCTGATGACGTAATCCCTGTATCTCCACGCTTCACCGAAGGCCAAATTTTCATCGAGGCCATTTGAATCTGAATAGCGCGCCAAATCCAACCACCAACGCGCCCATCTTTCGCCAAAAGCATCAGACTCAAGCAGTTCATCGACAAAACTGTCGAATGCATCTTCACCCTTGTCCGATTGCAAGCGGGTCCAACGCTCCCAATCGAGAGGAAGCCCGGTCAATAGGTGGGAAGCCCGCTTTGCAAGGGTAAATCGATCTGCAGCTGGAGCGAACTCCCAGCCCTTCTCTTCCAATCGGGAAAGGATGAATGCATCCAGGTCCTGTCGAACCTGATCACTTTTTTTCACTTGAGGAATGGCGGGATCCTTCAGCGGCTGGAATGACCAGTGATTGCCGCGCTCGGCCATCGGAGGGATGCCATCGACGTTGCCTCCGGAATGAGGTTCTGCCCCCCCTCTCGGATCAGTCAATCCGTCATCGATCCACTTCCGTAAAGCTTCTCGCTCAGAAAGTGAAAGGGGATCATCCGGTGGCATCGAAAGGCCCGATTCATGTCCCTCCACCATCTGGATCAGCAGACTGTTTTCAGCATCTCCGGGGATCACGGCAGGGCCGCGACCACCACCCAACAGGAGCCCCTCTCTGTGGGTCAAATCCAAGCCGGCTTCCTGTTTGGCTGTGGATCTTCCGTGGCATCGAATGCACCGATCCACGAGCAAGGGGCGCACCTTGTTTTCAAAAAACCTCAGGTGAGTATCTGCTGCCGTGTGAACCGACAGGTTTTGACTCTGCTCCGACTCGATTCCGGCATTTTGTTTCGCAAACAAACCGGAGTATGAGGACGGAGTCATCGCGGGAATCACTACCAGGAATGTTAGTATCCCCATTAATTTTGCGCGACTTGGCGGAATTCGCATCTGGCTCCGGTCAGAGATCCATGAAGAAAGCCCCAAAGTTGCATTTTAGCCGCCGAATTCACCTCCGACCAGTTACAGAAGCTCCTTCAACCCTTGCTTCAGCCCAAATGGTACGAATAATTCGAAAAACGAGGTATTTCATGAAGAGTCCCGGTTCTCCGGATCAAGATATCGAACCAGACCAAAGGTCCCCTTTGGCGCTGAAACCTCCGCTGCACAAACTGGCATGTGTTCTCATTGCCTCAGTTCTGATCTCCGGGTGCACCTTGACGCAGCAGCAGGTGGATCAAATCACTTGGGAGTACACTCACTCACTGAACAGGGTTGGTCTCGCCGGCGACCTCAAAACCGCAGCGGGAAGCCAGCAGCTGGTCGCCTTCGATGAGGTGGGTCTGGACTCACCCGAGATCAACTACCGCCCCGGTCTCAGCCTCCGACAAGGTCCCGCAACCTGGACCCTGGACCAAATCCATGGCCAATCGAAATCGACATCCCCCTTCGAAGTGACGGCGGGAAGTTTGACTTTTCCCGAAGGGACCTACAATTTTAACACCGAGGTCACTTCCACGAGAATTTGCCAAGATCTTCCCCTCGATCTGTGGCCTGAGTTGCGATCGCCAAAGATCCATTGGCTCGCCGGCCTCGATTTTGTCGATTACAGTTTTGTCACCCAGTCATTGGAAACCCCTCAAACCGCCATCAAGTTGGATGATTTGGTTCACGTCCCTTTCACTGGACTTCTTTTGCAATGGCGCCTCAGCAAGAGTTGCAATCTTAAAGGAATCTTTACAGAATCCCTGGTATCGAACTCAGGAGGACAACCCATAGAATACAGGGATATCGGTGTAGCCTTGGAGTGGGCTCCAGCTCAAGAGTGGAGATCGCAACTTACGGTATCCCGGAAAAATCTGGGGTTTGACCGCCGCGTGGGTGGGGAACTCCTTGATCTTGAATTTGAAGTTCAGTGCATAGAGTTGAGCGTAACTTTCAGTTTTTAATCACTTCTTTCTGATGAACTGGCATAGACCCCGAAAGCGAGCTCCTCGGGTGATCAGCAAAGTAAAAATAATCGTCGTAGAGGACGAATCAGACATTCTTGAAGTCATCGAATACAACCTCTCCCGTGAAGGCTACAAGGTCAATGGCTATCGGGATGGGGAGCGGGGCCTCGATGCAATTCGTGAAAATAATCCGCAGTTAGTACTGCTCGATCTGATGCTTCCTGGAATCGACGGCATTGAAATTTGCAAGAAGGTCAAAGAAGATCCCCTCACCCGGGATATCCCTGTCATCATGATTACTGCCAAAACAGAAGAGAGTGATGTGGTTCTCGGTCTGGGCGTTGGAGCAGATGACTACGTCAGCAAACCATTCAGCCCCAAAGAACTGGTGGCCAGGGTCAAGGCGGTGTTGCGCCGGGCACCCCTCACCGAAACTTTAGAAAACAAGGACAGGATCACCCTGGATGGATTTGTTCTCGACAACAGTCGCCACGATCTGGCCATCGAAGGGGAATCCATACCTTTGACAGCAACCGAATTTCGCATGCTTCACTATCTCGCATCCCACCGGGGAAGAGTATTTAGCCGCGAACAACTTCTTTCCAAGGTAGCAGGATCAGATACGGTATTGGTTGACAGGAATGTGGATGTTCACATCCGATCGATTCGAAAGAAGTTGGGTGATACCCACAGAAACTTGATTGAAACAGTGCGTGGTGTCGGATACCGCTTCAAATACTGATCCGAAACAAACTTCACCCCGTTTCTTTTGGCAGATCTACTCCATCTATGGAGTACTGATCGCCATAGGTGGTTGGTTCTTTGGCTTCCTTCTCTGTGAGAGATTTGCCAAGGACTCCCTCATCAATTTCAATCACCGAATCAACGAACAGGCAGAAACCCTCACAAAGGGGTGGGGTCATCTGGATGAAGCCGCTCTTTTCGCGGCCGTCGAGGGAAATCGAACCCAACAATTGCGCCTCGAATTGATCTCCTCTGACGGAAACCGTTTCCTGCTCAGGGATCCGTCGCACGAGAATACACAGAAATCGCCGCTGGAGTTGTATCCAGAAATCGTCACTTGCATCGAGTCGGGGTCGGCAAACTCCCAGTTTGAACTGGAACAGGCTCGCTTCAATTTTCCAGCAGTGACGATCGCTTTTGATGCAGGAAATGAACAACGGTACTTGTTGAGAGTGTCGAGGGATCCCAGGGTGGTCCTTGCCCAAATTGATGCACTCTTCGAGAGCGTTTTCATGCTCGGGCTGATCGCCGCAATGCTTGCGATGATAATGGGGCATCTCCTGTACCGAAGAATCAATCGGCAGTTTCAGATTTTGACCAGGGTTGCGGTCGCCTATTCAGAAGGCGATTTCTCGGCGCGGGCACCAAAAGGTCTGGATAACGAAAGCGATCTTCTCGGCGAAGCGCTGAACAAACTTGCGGATGAAATCCAAGAACAAGTGTCTGAGATTCACCTCGAACACAACCGCATGAGGGTCATTCTTGGAGGCATGAGGGACGGGCTGATTGCGATCGACGAACTCGGGAAAATCGTACTGATCAACTCGGTCATGAGCCGATTGCTTGGTATGGAAATCCGGGAAGCCAGGGGCCGTTACATTTCAGATGTCATCATGGATTCAGAGATTATCGATCTACTGTTGAGCACCGTTCGCATGCAAAGACCGCTGGAGGCAGAAATAGATTTGGGCCTGGGCCAGTCAGAGAAATTTCTCAAAGCCTACACCAGTCCTCTGATCGACTATGAGCAAGACGTATCAGGTGCGCTGATCGTGCTCCACGACCTGACCCAAACTCGCCAGTTGGAGAACATGCGCCGAGACTTTGTTGCAAATGTATCCCACGAACTGAAGACTCCCATCACTGCAATACGGGGAATCGCTGAGACACTGGAGGACGATCCCGAAATTGAAGAGCACTTGAGAAAAAAATTCATCGGCAAGATTACCGATCAGTCTCACAGATTGTCCAATCTGGTGTCAGACCTGTTGGCTCTGGCCAACCTGGATGAGAGAGAAAAGACCCCCAGGACAAAAATCGACCTGCGCTCACTGATTCATGAACGCATCAACTCCCTCTCCAAGGTGACCGCCCCCGAGAACCAGGCAGCTCTGCATTTCGAGTCCCCACAAGAGCCGATCTATGTTTTTGGTGATGAAGAAGACCTGCGCCAAGCGATCGGGAACCTCATCGACAATGGACTCAAATACACACCTGGAGAAGGAGCCATTCAGGCAATTTTGTGCGCAAAAGACGATAGAGCCATCATTCAAATTCGTGACAACGGGATAGGAATCCCGGAAGAGTACCTCAGTCGAATTTTTGAGCGCTTCTTCAGGGTCGACAAAGCGCGATCGAGGGAAATCGGCGGGACTGGACTGGGGCTGGCAATTGTAAAAAACGTTTGCTTGAAACATGGAGGAAACGTGGAAGTGGATAGCAAGGATGGGGCGGGCACTACCTTTACCATCACGCTGCCACTGATTACAGATCCCCATCAAATTGAAGAAGACTCACAGCCCCAATCGGCTTGAGAGCTCTGAGCGAATTTTCCTTTCAGGATCGACCTGATCCCGAAGTTTCATAAACTCATTCAAATCAGGGTACATCTTCTCAAGGAGCTCCGGCGTCAAGGTTGAATCCTTGGCCAGGTATACTCTCCCTCCCCAATCAGCCACCAGCGAGTTCAGACTATGCATCAACTCGGGCACACCTTGTTGATTTCTGAAATCCATCGAAACAGTGATCCCGGGTTCAGGGAAAGATAATCCACCATGACCTGCACCCAATTTTTTCAGGACTACCAAGGTAGGTGAATTTTCAAACTGCATGACCACTTTGAAGAGCGCACCCACTCCCTCACTCAGTACTTCCTCGGGAATCAGACACTGGTGCTGAAAAAATCCTCTTTTCCCATAGATCTGCTTCCAGTCCCTCCACCCTTCGAGGGGAAAGAGCATTTTTTGCAATGGCCACAGTCGATTCTGCGGGAGAAAGCTCGCCATTCGATGATAAACCTGGTTATGCATGTGAATAATTCCCTCACCCGGTGAGGGAAACGGCGGGATCGAAGGGCCGGACTCGGGTTGCCATAGTTCAGTCGCAGAGTCCCCGGCTTCTATCGAACGCAGTTTACCACCGATGACAACTCCCCTGCCTGGCTTCCTGCTGAGGCGTGACAGATCCACCCATGCCGAAGCGTGATCCGCATCGAGGCAAGTCTCTTCCAGCCGATTCAAGGTTTCATCCAGGTCTCGAGTCGCCCTCACACTTACTTCCGCAATCTCCTGACATCGAGGGACAACCATCAGGTCCACCTCGAGGATGATCCCCGTCAATCCCATTCCGCCGATGGTCCCCTGGAAGATCTCTGAAAACTGATCTCTGGAACACCAAAGGGCCTCTCCATTTGGGAGCACCAACTTCATCGCTTCTACCGATCGCCCGAAACTCCCGGATTTCCAATGGTTCTTTCCATGAACATCGGCAGCGATCATTCCTCCGACCGACACTCCGAGGACACCCGGAACCACCGGGAGAGTGAATCCCTTCAATGACAGCTGGGCTAACAGTTCCTTTAATGGCAAGGAAGCTGGAACTCGTACATGGGTCGAATCGGTGGAAATCTTCAGTCTCGCAGGAAACTCCGGTTGGATCAGACTGCCCCCTGGGCTCAGGGCAGCATCGCCATAACTGAAACCCGACCCCCTCGGTAACCAGTGCCTTGATCCAAGGACCACATCTTTGACCGATTCGGGATGGAAACAGCGGTAGAGATGAGAAGCAGCCTGGGTACTTCCAGCCCATCCAAACCAATCGGCAAAGGAATGCTGGTACCTATTTCCGTTTTGGAAATTTTTTTCGACCATGGCGTCGCTTGCCTTCCACCCACAGGCCTGAACCTGTTTTACCATGGAAGTCCGCTGCGATCAGTTCAGCGAATGAACTCAGGGTCAGCCACCTTGGGGATAGCGCCGGATTTTTCTCCCAAATCGAGGAATCGACGCACTGCCTCGCGCCCATCATCACCATAGTCAAGGGTCCGTTGATTGACGTACATACCCACAAATTTATCTGTCAACTCGCGGGTCAAGCCTCGGTTGTATTGCTCCGCATACTCCAACGCCTCTTCACGATGATCGAGAGCATAAGCGATGCTTTCCCTGAGAATCCTGGAAATCTCGTGGATATGTTCTTCTCCAAGATCTCTGCGAATGGCATTTCCACCCAGTGGCAACGGCAGACCATCTTGGGTCTCTGCCCACCACTTCCCAAAATCAACCACGGGATAATAACCTTGATCTTCGTAGGTCACCTGACCTTCATGAATGATGACACCGGCTTCAAATTCGCCGGACCCCACTCTCTCCATGATTTGGTCGAAATCGACAACAGTCGTTCTTGCTTCCGGATACCAAAGTTTTGTTGCAAGGGCTGCGCTCGTCCATTCACCGGGGACTGCGATAGGAACTCCAGCCAATTGATCACGGGTCTTTGGCTCTCTTGAAATCAAGACTGGCCCATAGTTCTCTCCCATGCTGGCCCCATGATTGAGCAGTGCGTAGCGATCAGAAAGGTGGGCGTAGGCGTGGATTGAGATCGCAGTGACCTCATGCCGTCCCTCAACGGCATGGCGATTGAGCGTTTCAATATCAGCCATCATGTGGTCAAATTCGTAAATTCCTGTGTCAACTTTCCCCTCACCGATAGCGAAATGCATGAAGGCATCATCCGAATCAGGGCTGTGTGCGATCACTATTTTCATGGTCTCCTCTGCAAATTTTCTCCAAGACTGACTGCGGCGGCAGAAATTTGGGCAATTTCAGGGGCTTCAGCCTACGGTCCATGCCCTACAATACGGGGAAAACCGAGTACCTGCCAGCGAAGCGAAGTCAATGTTGACTTGCCAGGAACAAATCAGGATCCTATTCTTTGAACGTTTCGGGGAGCAGTCAGTGGGATTCCCGGCAGTGGGATTCCCGGCAGTGGAATTCCCAGCAGTGGGATTCCCATTCGGCAGCTGCTCCTGGAATTGAATGCTGCCCAAGAACTTTAACTGAGATTGATCAGCAGGAGGCCAACGATGGCAGATCCCGCAAACAAGGTTGAGAGCAACGTTGCCGGCAAGTGGTATGTCGACGAAGAGTGCATCGACTGTGACCTATGCCGAACCACCGCACCTGACAACTTCAGGGCAAACGAAGATGAAGGATATTCCTACGTCTTCAAACAGCCAGCATCTGAAGAAGAAGAGGAACTCTGCGAGCAGGCCAAGGAAGAGTGCCCCGTCGAAGCCATTGGGGATGACTCCAACTAACGGGTGAACTCCCCTTTATTCATCGCAGGATGAACATGATCGACAGGAGTGATTCATACACGAATCCCCTGGAAGTCCATCCACCCCTCAAACCTGAAGTACTTTTACAGGACTCGGAGCGGGCAACAGCCTGCGGCGCACGACTTGTACTCCCGCTGGCAACTCCCCATCAAAGAGTTTCACGAGGACGTCTTCCGGCTTGGTGAGATGATCCCCTTGCAAGCAGAGCCTCATCGAAAGCAGTCTTTCTTCAGGACGGCAAACCTGCAGACCTTCTGAATCGGGGGGAAGGACCGAGAGCCATTTGAGATGGTGAACTCCAGGACGAATATCGACGACTTTGGGTTTACCCTTCTTGGTCAATCGATCAACAGATATCTCATCCTGTGCCATAAATTGATCGAGAGTTTCTTGCGGAATACGATCAGCGACTTGATCCGGTGTAAAGATCATGAAATCTGCCCAATTGCTGATCACGGACAACTTCGGCGCGTCCGCTCCCAGCGCATGCAAGGATCGGATGACGATTCCATCGGGACACTGTTGAGACAGTTTTTCCCGAACTTCATCCGCACAGACTTGCTCCTGAATCTTGACGTCGACCACCTCCGCAAGTCCCGCCATTCCCAGTCTCAGCGGTGGACCAAATGACATCTGTGGAATCGGATGAAATCCCCTTGAATACGCAGGTGAAAAGCCCGCTCTTCGAATCGCCCGCGGCAAAAACCTGTTGAGGTCAAGGTGACTCATATACCGCGCACGGCCCAATTTGGCGTAGCGAGCCCTGTAACCGAAACTCTCGTGCTCCAGTTCCTTGCGCTCTGGTGGCATCTTTGGATCTGCTCTTTGCGCAAATCGCTTCCTCGCCTCTTCACGGACTTGCTCAACATCGGCATCGGTTTGGGAAGATTCTTTCCCGGCTTTGCGATTTTTTGCATCAAGGAAATCAAGGAACTCTATCCGCTCTTCCTTCATTTGGCTCAGATCGCAGGCGATACCGCAGTCGTAGCAAACCAAGCGACGCTTGTCTTCACTCGCTTCTTCCACATTGGTGTAGTGGGTGAGCCTCTTGCCCGGTTTGCCACATGGGTGCGAGGTCCTGTCCTTGAGAGCGCGCTGGTACTCGCGCTTCAGGAACTTGGGTTCCACACCACAATCGAGGTGATCCCAGGGAAGCCGTGCATCAATGGGGATCGTCCCCAAAAATCTGTAACGATCGATTTCATTCTCTTCGATCGCTTCCATCCAATAATCGAAACGCATTCGATCAGACCAGCCGTCAAATCGGCACCCTTTTCGCCACGCAGATTCGATGACGCCAGCGATCGTTCTGTCTCCCCTGCTGAGAATCCCTTCAAGATGACTGGTGGAGGGATCATGCCAACGCAACTGCAACCCTGGATATCGGGTCCATTTCCTCAATGCCTCATGCTTCAGTTCGATATCGGGGAGGTCATCCATCGCTGCCCATTGAAAGGGCGTGAAGGGCTTGGGGACATGACTCGATACAGAAACCGTCACTTGAGCCCTACCCTTTGGCAGATATTCTTTTGCAATATCGAGCATCCGTTTGCCCGTATCTGCAATCCCCCGTACGTCGGACTCATCCTCGGTAGGCAACCCGATCATGAAATACAATTTCATGCGGCGCCAACCTCTGGAGAAAATTCTGTGTGCGCTCTTGGCAATATCCTCCTCGGTGATGTTTTTGTTGACCACATCACGCATCCTTTGGGTTCCCGCCTCCGGGGCAAAGGTCAAGGAGGTGTTTCTCACACTGGACATCTCATCCAGCATCTCATCGGTCAATCCGTAGGCTCTCAGAGAAGAGACGCTGAGCGAGATATTTTTCTTCCGCAGTTCGGGCATGATTTTTTTGACCAAAGGCTCGATGGCGCTGTAATCCGCTGTTGAGAGGCTGGTCAGTGAAACTTCGTCAAAACCTCCACATTTGACCGCATCGCGGACCACTTCCTGAATCTCCTCCGGTGGTCTCTCTCTGACTGGCCTGTAGATCATTCCGGCCTGACAGAACCTGCAACCCTCGGTACATCCACGAGCCACTTCGATGCTTGCCCGGTCAAAGACCACTTCCGTATTTGGAACCGGCGAATTGGCCGGGAAGGGAAACTCGGTAAGATCAGCGACATGGGCCCTCGTCACAGAAGAGGGAACCCTTTCATCCACTGGCTTGTCAACGACAGTGAAACCGGTATCTGATTCCACCCGAGTGTCGTAGAGAGACGGCACATAGACACCTTCAAACTGACTGATCGCAATCAAGCGCTCGCGTCTGGTGACCCCTTGATCCTTCAGCGTTCTCCAGTGGTCGACCACCTTGTGAAAGTGCCCTTCCCCATCACCGATCAAAAATGCATCGATAAATGGGCTCATTGGCTCAGGTTGAAATGCCACAGGCCCCCCGGCCATCACCAACGGGCAATCATCATCGCGCTCACTGGAACGAATCGGCAACCTTCCAAGATCGAGCATCGTGAGGATGTTGGTGAAGGTCAGTTCGTACTGCATCGAGAAGCCGATCACATCAAAGTCCCTCATCCGACGCCAGGATTCAAGACTGACCAATTCGAGGTCGCGCTCACGCAACTCCTTCTCGCAGTCGATCCAGGGTGTGTATACCCGCTCTGCCTGAACACCTTCCAGGCTATTCAGGTGGGAGTACAGAATTTTGAACCCCAGGTGACTCATTCCAATTTCGTAGACATCCGGAAATGCGAGCAGAAATGACAAGCGTGTATCTTTCTTGATCACCGAATGTAATTCACCGCCGGTATATCGTCCGGGCTTCTGCAATCGATGGAGAAAGGCGCGATAGGGATGCTTGGCGATATCATGCCGATCGGGAAGGATCGACAGATCTTCTCCAGCGGAAACTTCAGATGCTCCGCTGTCAAACCCCACCTTGCCCATGGAGTCCCAGAGTGAATTCTCGTCGGACACGTTGCTCCCGCCTTACCGATTTGCTCATCCAGAGGCCATCGCATTTGCTGCAATTTGCGGCACCAGGAAACGGCTGCTCAATCAGGATAGTATCATGCCCGAAAACTGTGCCCAGATTTGTCCGGGGAGGGGATCGATAAAATTCTCACCGACCTCCCATCTACTCCTTTTCGCAAGTCTCTTTCTTGCTTCTTTCCGGGAACAGACGGATGCGGGAAGGCACGGAAGGCCCCCTGCGAACAGGGATCCATTGAATGGCGAGAGCAACGATCAACGCAGTCGTCAGAATGGATGGATCGGTCCAGGACATCTAGATTTCCCCCTCGTCGATGAGTTCCTTGATTTCCTTGAGCGACTTCCCCTGATCCTGCAATTCCGCCATGCGAGCCAATCTTTCGAAGATCCACTCAGCATAGAGGCGGTGGCCCGCAGGAGTGCGTTCCTCTTCATCGATGAAACCGGAAACGGTGTAATCATGAATCGTTTGCCGGGAAATCCCCGTCGCAGCCATGACTTCACCGATCTTGAAAAGTTTCCTGGGCACCTGACCTGCTGGAGGCTTGGGCAAGCGTCGATTCCCCTCCCTTGCGAACAGGAGTGACATCCTGGCCGCTTCAACTGCTTTATACTTTATACTTTATAAACCATAGTTCAAGGCCAGTTTCTCCTGCTGCGATCAGATCTCACTCTTTTGGTGCTGGAACCGGATCGTACCCCCCCCGCGAAAAGGGATGGCAACGGACCAAACGGGCGGCGGTCAGGCCCAATCCACGGATGGCTCCGTGATTGCGGATCGCTTCGCTGGCATAGCAACTGCAGGTGGGCTCAAACCGGCACAGAGGTGGAAGCACCGGGGAGATCACCGATCGATAGAAGCCGATCATGGCGAGAAATATCCGCGCCAGGATACTGCGACCTTCCTGCACCATCAGTGCACTTTCCCCTGATTCAAGGGTCTCGAGATGAGATCCACCACCTCACTTTTCAAGGTGTCAAAATCCAACTCGGAACATCCTGGCCGCGGAATCAAAATGATATCCCTGATTGCCGGCGCACAGTCGCGTTGAGTACGAAAAATCTCTCGTAGACGACGCTTGAGCAGATTTCGAACCACCGCATTGCCGACTTTGCGGCTGACTGCGAGGCCCAGCCGGCATTCATCCCTATCTGTTTCGTGAACCACCGCCCGGATGTGGCGGGTGCTGGCGCGTACACCTTGATCGAAGATGATTTGGAAATCGCCTTTGCGACAGATCCTGGAGGACCGGGGGAATTGATGATTGCGCAAGGCCGTACCTCCCACCTCCTCAGGTGGTGGAATCAGCCACCGAGTGGCCATTCAAATGACGGGCCTCCTCGAGACGATTCTCAGCAACCCGGTAAGCCGCTTCTGCGGGGGTCAGGCTTTCCCTGCGTGCAGTTTCGAAAACTTCGCGCAATCCGTCATAGATGTTTTCGATCTTGGCAACTGCTGTCCGCTCATGGTAACCCCCGGGCCGCACTTCTACCGACACATTGATGATTCCACCGGCGTTGATGATGAAATCCGGTGCGTAGAGGATGTCCAAGTCATGGAGCTTCTCTGCATGGACTTCTTCAAGGAGCTGGTTGTTGGCCGCACCTGCAACCACTTTGACCTTGAGGCGGGGAATCGTCTCATCATTGAGAATCCCTCCGAGTGCACAGGGTATGAAGACATCGGAATCGACATCATAAATCTCATCTCCCGAAACAACTTCGACCCCTGGCAGCGCAGAAAATTCGGTGCAAAGATCTGCATTGATATCGCTCACCGTCACCCGTGCACCCAGCATCGAGAGACAACGAACCACTTCTCCACCGACCTGGCCTAGCCCCTGGACAGAGTAGTGCAATCGATCCAGGTGGCTCGTCCCGAACTTCTCTTCAGTGCAGGCGAATAGACCACGGATTACCCCACGTGCTGTGAAGGGGGAGGGATTGCCGCTGGAACCGGATTGGCGACTCAATCCGGTGACGTAGGGAGTCTCCTCATGCAGCCATTCCAATTCCTGAATGCCGATACCGACATCTTCTGCGGTGATATAGGTGCCACCGAGGGAATCGACGAATCGGCCCATCGCTCTGAAGAGATTTTCACTTTTGTCATTGTTCCGATCCCCAATGATGACCGCCTTGCCACCGCCCAGACCGGTATTGGCACAGGCGCTCTTGTAGGTCATCCCTTTTGAGAGGCGCAAGACATCCAAGATCGCTTCTTCTTCGGTGGCGTAATCCCACATGCGCAATCCACCGAGAGCAGGACCAAGAGTGGTATCGTGAACAGCGATGACCGCCCTGAGCCCGAATTCCGGGGCTCTGGCCATGACGACGTTCTCGTATCCTTCTGCTTCGATCTTTTCTATCTTCATATCTTCCCCTTGATCAGTGGTCTTCGGCAGAGTTCCCGAATAGATTCGGAATCCCGTCCCCCTCGTCCAGAATAGGGTCCCCGGAGAAAATCCCTTATCCCCTTGGGCAATCTCTGGAACGATCCTGAAATCCGGGCCGTTGCGGGGGTGCGGGGAGTTTTGGTCTGCACCCAATCTTTCATTCTTCGATCGATGCAGGGGCTCTAACCTGTATTGTAACCTCCGCATGACAGGTCATGAAGTGAATCGAAATATGCCACTGAAGCCGATAACCTCATCACAAGTTCATATATATAAAGGATTTGCGAGATCAATCCTGTCCCTTTGCAGTCCTTGCAATCGACCCATCCAGGAAGTAGACATAGACGATCCCAAGGCCACGGAGTTCCGTTGAAATACCAAAACTTCCTGACAAAAAGATACCTTCGACGTCGGTGGGCTCCGTGGGTGGCCACCATGGCAGTTGCCTTGGGTGTTTTCTCCCTCTTGACGGTTCTGGCAGTGATGGAGGGATTCAAAGTCGAGATGCGAGACAGGATCAGGGGAACACTGTCCCATCTTTCCATTGAGGCAGACCCCTTCCGCGGACTGGTCGGTGAAGACCTGCTCCTCGAAGCGATCCAAGGGGTCGAGGGGGTGGCTGCGGCGGCTCCCCACGTGACAACGCTCGCGCTCTACAAAGTCGGCGTCATGGACCACTGCGTTCTCCGGGGTGTCGATCCGATCTCAGAGTGTCAGGTCTCCGACCTGGCCCGCTTCCTTCTCTCCGATGAAGAAGTCAACAATATGCTGCAGAATCGCTATATGATCCTGCCCCCCGACCGCGAACCGATGCCGTCGGAAGAGGTCGAACAACTCTTCTCCCTGAAGAGGAGAAGAGAGATCCTGCGCTGGCGTCTGGAGGAAGATCCCGGATCAGGGTTTTCCGTCGATTCTCCACCCCAAGCGATCATCGTCGGCATCGAAGCGCTGCGCAGTTTCCGACTACAGATGGGAGACGTCGTTCAGGTTTCCTCCTATTCGCCCGTCACATTGGAGCCCTGTTCCGGTAATTTCCTGGTTGTGGGTGCTTTCCAATCCGGTGTGTACGAGCAGGATATGAGATGGGCATTCACGCATATCCGATCACTGCAAAACACTCTGGAACTTTGGGATGACGAAGCGGAAGACATGCGTCTCTCCGGAATTTCGGTGAAACTGGACGACTATTCCGATGCGCAAGAAATCAAGGGCGAGATTCGCCGCGAGGTCGAACGCCGCATGCTTCTTGACAGTGACAACCCTCAGAAAATCCCCCTGCGCAGCCCCTCTTACGAAACCTGGGAAGACAAGAGGGCCAATCTGATTCAGGCGGTCGAAATCGAGAAGCGCATCATCTCAGTGTTGATGCTCTTGATCGTTGCATTCGCGGCAGGAATGATCTTCCTGATCCTGATGCTGCTGGTGATCGAGAAGCAACGGGATCTTGGGGTGCTCAGAGCCATGGGGGCGACCAGGGGTGGAATCGTTTCACTGGTGCTGCGGCAGGGGCTGTTTCTATGCACTTTGGGAGCGGGATTCGGCTTGTTAGGCGGGTGGATCTTCCTTGAAAACATCAATGCCTTCCACGACTGGGTCTACCAGATGACCGGCTTGCGACTGTTCCCACCCAACGTTTACTACCTGGAGAGGATCCCGGCGATCCTGCGCTGGCAGGACATCCTTCTGGTGTGCATGCCCACCCTGGTTTTTGGTTTTTTGGGCAGCATTCTTCCTGCGGTCCGTGCCGGCCGCCAAGATCCCATCAAGGCGTTGCACCATGAATGAGATGTCCGCTCCACTCCCGGTGATCTCAGCGAGCAAGTTGGTGAAGTCATTCTCCATGGCGAACGGGTCAGAACTCAAGGTCTTGCGAGAGCTCGACGTGGAGATTCACGAAGCAGAAATGGTCGCCGTCGTTGGGTTGAGTGGCGTTGGCAAGAGCACCCTGCTGCATTGTCTGGGGCTTCTTGATACTCCCACCAGCGGGGAAATCACTTACAGAGATGACGCTCACGCGTGGCGGTCGTCTGATCTCGCCGAGGATGATCGCTGCCGATTGCGGAATCATTTCATCGGCTTTGTCTTTCAATTTTTCCATCTGCTGCCGGACCTCGACGTTTTGGAAAACGTGTTGCTACCCACCCTCGTCAGCCAAAAAACCAATGAATGGAATAGCCATCGCTCAATGTTGGAGCAGAAAGGCAAGGCTCTACTGGAGAGGGTCGGCTTGAAGGGCCGTGAACTTCAGGCCCCGGGAACACTTTCAGGAGGTGAGCGTCAACGTGTCGCCATTGCCCGTGCTTTGATGCAGTCACCGAAACTGCTGCTCTGTGACGAACCCACCGGAAATCTCGATTCACGCACCAGTGAAAGCATTCATCAGTTGCTGCGTGAACTGCATCAGGATCTTTCCACTTCCATCCTGGTGGTTACCCACGATCCGGATTTGGCTTCGCTGGCAGATCGCCGCTTGCAAATGGTCGACGGTCGCTTCGAGAGCGACACTGCCAGCCAGTAAACCGCTGGTTCAAACTGATTCTTCCGAATGCAGAGGGATCGATTCCACCCCTTCCAATGGCTCGTGCAATGCCATGAGTATCGCTTTTCCACGGGACTTCTCTGCCTTCAGCCTGGCGAGTATTCCCTGCTTGTGTGCGGCATTTTGGGCGGAGAAAGGTTCATCCAAAATCAACAAGGGAGAGCCACAACCGATGGCCCTGAGCAACTCCCCGCGCTGGGCTTCTCCTCCGGAAAGTTGATCCGGTTTGCGATCCAGGAGTGATTCCAGATTCAAATCCCGGGCACATTCAAGGAGTTCAGTTCCTGAGAATGCTTCGGGGTGCAATCCACTCTGCTGACGAAGTGTCATGTGAGGCCAAAGTCCCCGTTGCTGCCCCAACCAACCGATTCCTCTCTGCCAAGGTGCGACCGATTCTGAAATGGGAGGCTGGAGGTCGATGGACTCAGCAGCTCTTTCCATCTCCACTCCGGAAATCAGGACATTGCCCGACTCCACAGGAAGAAACCCGGCCACCGCTTCGAGTAAACTGCTCTTCCCTGAACCGTTCGCTCCAACGATGGCGATCCCATCTCCGGCATGGAGTGACAGGCTCAATGGACCCATGCATCGTTCACCCCGACGAACCACCAATTGCTTGAGTTCGAGTAATGCCTCAGTTGCCAACCGGATCTCCTTTTCTTCGGACCAGCCAGGAAAAGAGCACTGTCCACATCAAACTGATCACCACCAGAGAAAGTGCCAACCTCGCAGCTTGCTCATCATTGCGGAAGTGCAGCAATTGGTGCAACTCCAAGGCCGGCGACGGATGTCCCGGAGGAGCGAGGATCAGAGTCGATTGAACTTCTCCCAAAATCAAAAGGATGCCCAAAATCGCTGCCGGCATTAGCACCGGAAGGGATCTTGGAAACAACACCCTCCAGCGGATCCAACCGGGGGGTAGCAGTTGAGCAGCATTCAACTCGGACTTTGGAATCATGCGCGTCGAAAGCAGTCCTGCGATGACCGCGAGAGCTCCCAATTGCACTGTTTGGGCAAGAGACAGAAGGAGCGGAAAGCGATCGAATGCCGCTGGCAACCAAGGTCTCACCGCTGAGGCGAGGGCAAGTCCGATCAGACTCGCAGGAAGAAAGGTCGGCATGCACCACAACATCAGTGACCTGAATCGGTGATGCTGAGCCAGAGACCAACATGCGAGAAATGACACCGCAACGACGACCACCGCCCTCGGTATCTCCTTGAGACCACCCCACAATGCTCCCAGAAACTCGCTGCTGGCAGCCTCGCTGTCTGAGGCCTGCGGCCAGGCGGTCACCAACAACATCAGGAGCAAGGCCACCACTGGGACAAGCCTCAGCAACCACCAAAGCAATGGCCAATTGGATCGGGGCAAACCACGGGAGTTCCTGGCCTGAAAATTTCTGCCCATCAGTTTCTGCGATGGAAACCAGTAAACGAGGATCGGCAATAGCAGTAACGCCATTCCCATCGCCAACCACCAACCGGACAGTCCATCCCCGATCGTCAGTCGGGCCATGATCCTTCGTGAAATCGTCTCAACTCCGGTATACGAAGGAATTTCAGCAGCAGGCATCATCAACAAACACATCAATAGAAAGCAGGCTCGACGCCACGGTGCCTGCAATTGCCATCGCAATCGCAATGCGGTCCTCGGAGGAAGCTGTCGCAGTGCCAACTCCTGGCCATCGGGGATCGTCAGCGTCAAACCGGTCAAAATCAAGAAAGCCACCGGTGCCCAACGCAGGGTCAGCAGCAGAATCGTACCGATTTCATCCCTGGCTCCGCCGATCAACATCGTCGAGCCAAACGAAGACTGGATCGCCGATGCGATGGCTGCAGGAGGAGTGGTAAAGGTCAGCAACAGACAAGGCATCAACCACAGCCACGCACCCCGCGGTTGCCTGAACGCCGAAAAAATCAGTGCGTCTGCCGATCCCAAGAGAGTCGACAGGAAGGCAGCGACGAAGACCAGCACCGCAGTGGAAAAGAGAAGAGGAAGTGCTGCCCAAGTGCTTGAGATGGCGACGGACCAGGACCCCAACCGGGCATCGCTGATCAATGTGATCGCCACCGGAAGATAAAAACCCAATCCGACGACCCATAAGGGCCAGGATCGGGAAACATAACTTTTCATCGACGATCCAGTAGAGCCCTTTCCACATCCCGGATCGCTCCGGGAAGTGTGTCTGCAGCAGCATCCCAATTCACCGGCAAAGTTCGCCCGAGATCCTCCAATGCCAGCCCCCCAACAGGAACTTTGGCATCTCTGTTGAGCGGGATTTGCCTACTGGAAGATGCTGCCAGCATCTCTTCCACACGGGGACTGAGCAACCAGCGCGCAAGGGTCTCTCCCTGTTGGGGCCTGGGTGAACCGGACACCAATCCGACGACATTGGGAAGCAGGATCACCCCATCCCCCTCCGTGAAGCCCTCGCCAATCTTTACCCCTCGCCTCCGCACAACTTCGATATCATCCGTATCTGTGAGCCCAATCCACACTTCCCCCGAAATGACCCGATCGCGGGTGGCAGAGTTGGAGGCCACGACCCTGACGTCATTGTTCTTGAGTGCATCCAACCAACCAAGAAACTCATCCTCACCCCATACCCATTTGAGGATCGCCATGTGAGTTCCCGTCGTTCCCAAACGGGGATCTGCAATCGCAACTTTGCCACGCCAACGATCCTGCACCAGTTCCTTCACCGAACCCGGCGCGCCAGATTCGGCAGCGGGGGATTCCGGGGCCAGAGCCAATGCTCTGACACGACCGGCAAAGCCGCACCACAAGCCGGAAGGATCTTTCCAACGAGAATCGATTCCGGGAGCGATGTCCTGTGGCAATGGGCGGTAGATTCCCTCACGGGCCAATCGCACCGAACGCAGTGGTTCATTCGACCAGTGAACATCACACCGAGGCCTTTGCCGCTCTGCACGCAGCCTTTCAGCAAGGCCCACAGTTTTGCTCGCCTCGGTATCGAAGACCGCCTCGACTCGTATTCCGGTTTCCTTCTCAAAGAGATCGAGGACCTTCTCTGCGTGGGCCCGGTCATGGGCACAATAAATTGTCACCACCGGAGAAGTCTCTCCCTGGCACCCGATCAAGCAGAGAATTATCAGCAAGAAGCGATTCAAGAGGGGTCCTCCAGCCAACGGCCATCCTTGAGGGCGAGAACTCGATCTGCACGATCCGCAACTTGTGAATCATGGGTCACCAAGATCAGAGTCGTCTTGTAGTCTTCCCGCAACTCTGACAACAGATCGAGGATTTGCTGGCCATTTTCACTGTCCAAATTCCCCGTCGGCTCATCACAGAGGAGAAGATCCGGATTTTTGACCAGGGCCCTGGCGATGGCCACACGCTGTCTTTCTCCCCCGCTCAATTGGGATGGGCGATGGTGCATGCGGTCAGATAGATGGACGCGATTCAAAGTATCTTGTGGATTCCCGTGCTCCTTGCCTCCTCTGCGGTACTCGAGGGGCAACCTGACATTGGCCAACGCATCCCGATCTCCGAGCAGATGGAACGATTGAAAAACAAATCCGATGGTCTCATTGCGAACCCTTGCCATATCGCGTTCGGACAGGGAAAGAACGTCTTTCCCCGACAGGTGATATCTCCCTGAGTCGGCACGATCGAGACAACCAAGTATTTGCAGAAGAGTGCTCTTTCCACTGCCGGATGCGCCGACGATGGCGACAAACTCTCCACGAGAGATTTGCAGATCGACCCCTGCCAATGCCCGAACGGCGGTTTCACCATCACCGAAGGATCTTTCGATCCCCTGCATATCCACGATCAGATCTTGCGAAGCAGATGAACTCAAATATCTCTCCGTCCACAGAGAACCGGTGCGGGATCCAGGGTCGCCACACGCCAGGCAGGCAACACTGCGGACAGCATCGCTGTCAATATCATTGCAACAAAGGTTCCGGCAAGGGTCGAGGGGGGAAGCCATGCCTGCCAACCGAGAACCGGTTCGATCCCCGTGCTAATAATTTTCAAACCCAACCAATACCCCGGGATCAGGGCAAACAGTGCAAGTATTCCGGCCTCCAGAAAGACAGGACCCGTCACTTGCAACACCCTCGCACCCTCAGCTCGTCTCAGGGCAACCTCTTCCATACTTTCGTCGATGGCCAACAGGGAGATGGTCGCCGTGAGAATCAAGACGATGACCAGATCGAGGATCCAGATGAAGTGCGCCAATCCGCGGAATCGATCCACCATTTCCATGACGACACCGGTCCACTCTTTCTGGACATGGAGATACACACCTTTGTCACCGGAACGAACCCAATTTTCGACCTTTGACTGGACCTCTTCCACACTATCAACATCCTTCGAATCAAGAATCACCAACGATGGCTGGTCGCTCCCTTCTCTCCAAGGCATGTACAGATTCAGGAATTCCAATCGTCGGGCAGGAATCGAACGTGCCCGGGAAGTGGCATCGAAAGAACTCAAATGCTGACGCAGCAGCAAGGGATCCCTGACCACACCGACGATTTCGCAATCGATGGAATTGGCATCCCGAATCGAACGAAACTTCTTACCCAGGGCATCCTCGGCCTGACTGAAAAATTTCAGTGCCAATGCCTCATCGATCACCGTCGGAATCGGCGACTCTCCATCCGTTGGCCAACGGTCTTCCGCGGTGAGAAATCTCCCTGCCAACATCCCTGAACGCAGAACAGACTGGAAACCGGGGGTTGTCGAAACCATGGTGTGGCGCCAAGTGATCTCACCGTGGGTGGTCAATCCCAAATCGATCACCAAAGGTGAAATTGAATCGACCGAGTCGCCGAGAAGCGCTGTGAGTGATCGCACGTCCTCTGCTTTTATCTTTTCTCCGGCAGTGATCGTCCCCAGAGGAACCACTCCCAATTTGAGCGGATTGATCAGTGCAATCAGGTCCGAACCGAGTGCTTCAAGATCGTGTTCGATGGCTCGACGCCCACCTTCGAAAGTGCCGACGATACTGATCACCGAAGAGAGGCCGAAGACGAATGTGAGTGTCACCAAAAGGGATCTCACCTTGTGTTTTCGGATTCTGGAAAAGGCATCCCAAAGAATCATGATTCGATTACCGCTTCTCACTGAGCAAACCAGCGGGATCGACACCGCTGACCGACCATGCAGGACCTGCTGAAGCGACGGCGGCCCCGAGACTGACGATGAGAACCGATTCTATAATCGTCGCCCATGGCCACGTGACTGCCAGCAGTGCAGAAGGATCGAGCCAGACCCTGATCTCTGCCAGCCCCATTCCCACCAAAGTTCCCAAGAATGCGCCAAAGAGGGCGATCGCCAATCCTTCCCAAAGAAACTGCCGGAAGATATCAAAGCGTGTCGCTCCTTCCGCCCGTCTCAAGCCGACCTCTCCGCGCCGGCGACGCCCCGTCAACAGCAACAGATTGGCCAGGACCACAAATCCCGTCACCGCAGAGATGGCAAAAAACACCTCATGGAGAACCAGGTAGCCATCCAGTTCAGGGCTCGCAAGAATCGCCCAGGCGGCATTGCTGTAGACGAGGGGGGCACAGCCCCTTCTCAATAGCACTTCCTCTGCGAGATCACCGATCTCCTGGACCCGGGCGGGATCGGTCTTGATCACGATCCAGTCCACCTCTTCAGTGGCCACTGGAAGATCCTGACGATCGACATGCACGGAAGTACCCGCTTCAAGCCATGGAGCCGAGTCAGGGGCAACACCCAACATCTTGAGGACTCCCTCGATCATCTCTGAGAAAGAGTGATCCTTGCCAAAACCGAGGGGGTCGATGGCCGCCACCGGAGCCATCACTCCGGCAACGATGAAGCGGGTCGCCCCCTCCGGCGAGGCCGTCCCCAGGCCAACCCTGAAACTGTTGAAGGATCCGGGTGCGATCCAAACCTCCCGACCGGGGAGATCTGTTTCCGACTCCCCTTCCTTGAGCCACATCCGGGCCAAATCTGATTCCACAACTAATTCCGGTGGCTTAGACCCTGGCCTCAACCAACGACCCGCCGTCAACTCAAGAGATCTGACGAAAGGCTCTTCGGGATCGGTTTGAAGGATCCAGCCGGAAACGGTACGAGCCGATGTGAATCGGGCATTTATCGCCGAAATTCCGCTGACACCTCCTGCCGGATCTGTGGATCGGAGCCGTGACTTCAAGGCTTTCAGATCGGCTTCATCGAGGAATCTTGGAGAACCATCCTGGGCTTCCAACTGGATTCGGTCTGTCCCCAATTCTTCAGACCTCTCGACCGCCGCACTCCGGGATCCTTGCAGAATCGCCGCAGGAACGACCATCAAGGTCACCGCCCAGAGGATCCCCTGGCAAATCAGCAGGGACCTGATCGGATGGCGGATCAATTCTCGAATCGCACCGATCATGCCACCATCCTCCACTGTTTTGGGGGCTCGCATGCAAGGCGGATTGAGTCGACCGACAAGGTTCATCGATTCCTCAGTCGGGTTCTCGCCTCGGACACATATTCGGATTATCCTCCGGGATCGTGCGGAGGCAACCGCACTCGCCGGGACCATTCGGGAAGCCTGTTTAGTTAGATCTTCAGGAGGTCTTCATGACCCAGTTCACCACGTTGTTGATCCATCGTCTTCGACCCATTGCAGGGGTTTCCGCCATGCTCCTGATCTCCGTATCCCTGATCGGATCGATCGGTGGCTGTGCCGGACTGGTTCCCCCGGAAGATTCCATCCCGGTCGTGGAACAGCATCAGCCCGATGACATCCCCGCCCCTTTCGGTTTTGAGCTGGACCCCAATTCCTGGTCATACTTGAAGTTTCAGAATGCCCCCCTGCCGATGCGCTCTGTCGAGGTGATCTACTGGGGTGATCGTCCGATAAACGAGATTGCTTCCTGGTACAAGGAGCAGATGCCGTTCCACGGCTGGGAATTCGTTTCTGACAGTATCGATGCAGGAGAAACCCAGTTGCGGTACTCTAAAAGGGACGAGTATGCGGAAGTTCTCGTTCGCCGCATACCTGATCAGGATGGAAAGCACTACATCACGAGGCTCATAGTCAGGATCGGTGTCGATTCCTGACTCTCCAATCAACCGGAGTTGAGGGGAAGTCACCCAAAATGGCAAAAACTGGACCTGGTCGCCCGCAAGACAAAAGTTCTCACACCGGGGTGGAAGATCCTCAAGAACTTGAAAAGACTCTTGAAGATGCCACGACCGGTGTCGTTGAGGTTGCACAGAAGAATTCAAACCTCATCGTCTTCGTCGTCCTCTGCATCGTTGGGCTGCTCGCCTTGCCGTCGATATTGGGCAAGGTTGAAGAACAGAAGTTGCAAAAGTTCAATGACGACATCGATGCCTGTCTGAATCAGGACCACGATGCCGTCCTCCAGGACTACCCGACCCTGTTGTCCACCCTGCAGGGAACCCCCGTGGAAGCATACGCATACTCACGAGTTGCTGATTGGATGTGGGATCAGCAGGATGAAAATCTCTGGGAGCCGGTCGCTGCGCTGCTGGCGACTGCCCAGGAAAAGTTCCCAGAGGACTTCCTCCTGCAAACCCGGAGTATCGAATTCCTCGGCGTCATCGAATCGAGCAAAACCTTTGAACTTCCGGAGATTCCGGATAGTGCTCCAGAGGTCGGCGAAGAAGCAGGGGGCGTGGAATCTGTCGTGACACCTGTCGTGACGCCTGTCGTGACTCCTGTGGTGGTTCCCTCCGATGCTGCTCCTGTCGTGGTTCCTTCCGATGGTGCCCCTGAGGTGGTTCCTGCCGACAAACTGACCATCGATCCCGGCGGCACACCGAAGGATCAAAACGAAGGTGCGGATAAAGCCAAAGAGCCCTCGGGCAACTCTGCAGAGGAGCCCGATTCCGATCCTGAAGAGACCGGTGGCTCCGGTCGCTGAGGGATCACCGCTTCCCGAACACCCGGATCCCCCCCCGATCAGGGAATCCCGGGTTGCCCCCGATGAAGCTGGTGAACGACTCGACAGTTGGCTCGCCCGATATCATTCCGATTTTTCACGCTCGGTATTGCGCAAGTGCATCGAAGCAGGTGCGGTCACCATCGATGGAGCCCCCATCCTGAAAGCCTCGCGAAAACTACACTCAGGGGAAGAAGTTCGCTTTTCTCCTCCCGCGCCACCGTCAGTGATCCCCTTGCCCGAAGACGTGCCCCTGCAGATCCTTCATCAAGATGATGAGATTCTGGTGATCTCCAAGGAAGCAGGGATGATCGTCCACCCGTCTCCCGGTGCACCACCGGAGGGAACTCTCGTGAATGCGCTCCTCGGTCACTCGGGACAGATCGCTGAAGTGGGAGAATCGGATCGGCCTGGAATCGTCCACCGTCTCGATAGGGAAACCTCCGGCGTCATGGTGATTGCCCGAACCCCTACCGCCCACCGTGAACTGTCACGGCAATTTCATGACCGGGAAGTGTCCAAGGAGTATCTGGCGATCTGCCATGGGATCCCTGAAGAGCCCTCTGGCCAGATTGATCTGCCCCTCGCTCGTTCCTTCACCGATACCAAAAAATGGACGGTTCGCCATGACGGGGATGCTCGACAGGCATTCACGGCATGGAAGATCAAAGCGAAATTCGCCGATTTACGCCAACCGATCTCATGGATTCACTGCTTCCCCCGAACCGGCAGAACCCACCAGATCAGGGTTCACTTGCGTGCCATCGGCCATCCCATCCTCTGTGACTACCTGTACGGCAGGGAAAGAACGCTGGATCTCGCCGACTTGGGTCAAAAACAAATGGAAGCCCACCTCAAGCGGCACGCACTCCATGCCTGGAAGTTGCACCTGCGCCATCCGGTCAGTGGCCAATCGATGAAATTTGAGGCTCCCCTTCCCGCCGATATGCTTCCCTGGTGGGAAGCAGCCGATCAAATCGAGTCCTGAAGCACCAAATTCACTGTTCCAGTACGTTGCTGCCGTTGCAGATTCGACGGTGCGCGGATACTCTGTGGTTTCATCGGATGGAGATGAACCCTTGGCGATTGCGGTCATCTTGAAGGGTTTCCCCCTAATGTTCATCCTGAAGTCAAACGGGAGAAGTTCATGAAGGAATACACCGAAAGTTTCGAGCAGGTCCCACTCTTCAAGGGATTGTCACCCACAGAAATCCAAGGGCTGCTGCGAATTGCGGAAGATATCGAAGCCAAACAAAGTGATACGGTCGTGCTTCAGGATACGCCTGGGGATGGTTTCTACATCATCAGTGCCGGAGCATTCGAGGTCCTGAAGTCAGGGAACCGCAATGAGGTCCTCGGCCGTCTCGAAGAATTAAGCTTTTTCGGTGAAATGTCGCTGATCAGCAGCGAGAAGCGCTCTGCGACCGTGATGTGCGTCGAAGACGGCAGGCTCAAAAAAGTCCCCGCCGAACCCTTCCGCAAATTGCTCGAAGAGGGAGACATCGTCGCCTACAAGGTGATCCTGAACATGGCGAGGATCCTGGCCAAGAGACTGGCCGCCTCCGACAACCGCCTCGTCAGTTAGGCCACTGCGGATCATGCCCCGTCACGGAGCCATCCGATTGAGCAGTGGTTCCCTCAAAGGCAAGAGTCTCCGGGTTCCCGAGGGGCTGAGCGTCAGACCGATGCGTACCCGGGTCAGGGAAGCACTCTTCAATCGCCTGCAAGATTTTCTTCAGGCGGCCAGGGTTCTCGACCTCTTCGCAGGTTCCGGAGCAGTCGGAATCGAAGCGGTCTCGCGGGGTGCCCGGCAAACGGTCCATGTTGAAAACACCCGCGAAGTGCTCTCACTGCTTGGGAGCAATCTTCGAGAATTGGGCATCGAAGCCCAGTGCAAAGTCCTCGAAAAAGATGCCTACCGCCTCGGTCCCAATCCTCCCGGTCCCCCCTTCGATCTGATCCTCATCGATCCCCCCTTCCCCGATTATCAGGGACCCCAATCAAAACCGTGGACTCTCGCCCGGGATTTGGCTGCGGGAGATTGGCTCAAGCCGGGGGGTTGGCTGGTGATGGAACACCCGTCCCGGCAAGAAACAGCGCCACCTCCCCCGGGCGTCGAAGCGCGGGAGGGGCGGCGCTACGGTGAGACCAGCCTGATCTTCTGGTTCAAAACCAACCCCGAAGAGACTCCCGGTGAATCTCAGGAATCGTAAGTGAGATCGATCTCTTGAGCATTGTTGAGGAACTCGGTCAACAGAACCACCGTGGCTTCCAAATCACCCGCATCGATGGTCTCCACCACGCTGTGAACGTAGCGGCAAGGAACCGACAGGGTGATCGCCGGAACCGCCGAGCCCCCCCGCTGGATTCCCCCGGCGTCGGTTCCTCCGGAAGTCAGGATCTCCATCTGGAAGGGGATCTCTTTCTCGCGCGCAATGTTTCTCATCGCGCGAACCAGTTTCGGATGAGAGATGCTGGAACTGTCGTGAATCTTGATTGCTACCCCTTTGCCGAGAGCAGAAATCTGTTCATGATCTGTCGCCCCGGGAATATCGCAGGCGAGGGTCACATCGATAGCGACCCCGCAATCAGGCTCGATTTTGTGGGAGGCAGTCATCGCTCCCCGCAGCCCCACCTCTTCCTGGGTCGTCGCCACAGCATAGACCGATACATTTTCGTTACTGAAGCGCTTGACCGATTCGATCAGGGTGTAGATGGAAACCCGGTTGTCGAGACTCTTGCCGGAGCAACGGGTCCCGTGAGTTTCAAAGGTTTGCTTCAATGTCACCGGATCGCCGATTTCAATTTTCTGGCGCGCTTCCTCTGCGGTCAGACTGACATCAACAAACAGTTGCGGCACCGTAGGCATCTTTTTGCGATCTTCCGGGGTCATGACGTGGATCGGCTTGCAACCGATCATCCCGGTGATCTGTTCCCCATGGCTGGTGTTGACGACAACCCTTTTGGCGATGAGGGTTTTCGGATCAAAACCGCCAAGAGGCGACAACCTCAGGAAACCCTGATCGTCGACATGCTTGACGACAAAGCCGATTTCGTCGAGGTGGCCTGCCAGCATCACCTTTGGACTGCCGGGCTGCCCCTCCTTGATTGCGATACAGTTGCCGATGCCGTCCACTTCGATGCGATCAACGTACTGTTCGATTTCACGGCGAAAAATGGCACGAATGTTGTCTTCAAAACCGGGAGCTCCGTGGGCTTCGCACAGTTCCTTCAGCAATTCCATGGGTCCTCATTTCAGGAAGTATTGATTTCAGCGATGGCGTGATTTCCGCAGGGGATCACTACCCCCGAAACACCATGCACCGACAGTCCATACACCGACAGACCATACACCGACAGTCCATGGTCCCCCTCTGACCCCTTCCGGGTCAAGGGAAAGACCCCGGAGGACGCCCATCTTCACCTTTCATCCGACTCAAATTGACCGATCCCGCTCTCTCGATGCTTTGATCTTTCAATTGGTACCTCCACCTCTCTGCAACCAAATGATGCTGCTTCGAGAAGGGGTGTGGTCGCGGATGGCGCAAGATCTGGAAGATAAAGGCGGTCAGCTCATCCCCCTGCGATTCCAGTTCGACGATGTCACAGCGTCCTCGGTGATGCAACTTCAGCGATGTCCCCCGCAGATTCTCTTGCGATTCAAAGAGCAATAGCAATTGCTGCCGAGCTTGGCGGCGAAGGCGACGTTTCTTGAAATATCCCTTCAGTGAATCAAACCAGGTCAAGAACTGCCCCTGCGTTTTTCACCGATGCGTCGCAGATCATCCCGTTCCTGATCGGTGAGGGAATCGATGCCGGATCTGTTGATCTTGGTCAACAGTTCATCCAACCGCACCTCTTCAGAGATATCCCTGTCATCATTCGCCGATCGCTGTTGCGGGTAGTAATCCGATGGTGCCCTGCCGGTTGCCGAGGTCACCTGACTTTCCTTGCGACTGCCACCCGGGACCAATCGACCCGCCACCAGCCCGATGGTGAAGAGGGCAAAGATCGTCCCACCAAGGTGAGCCGCATGACCGATATTGCCGCCTCCACCCCCCGCCTGATCGATCAGTCCCTTGATGTCGAAGAGAACGAATCCACCAACCAACAACCATGCAGGAACCGGGAGGATCCCCCAAAAATAGATGACCGCCTTGGGATAGTAGATGGCGAAGGCGGCCGTCATCGCACAGACCGCTCCGGAAGCACCCAGGGCAGGTGAATCCGGGAAATTAAAAAATGACATGCTGCAATGAAGAATGGATGCAAAGAGGGCGGAACCCAGATAATAGAGCAGATACCGCTTTTTACCCCAGCGAGCCTCCAAAGGAGCGGAGAAGGACCAGAGAACCAACATATTGATCAAGAAATGCACCAAGCCGAAATGGGAAAATGCAGCGGTGATGAGTGTCCAATAATAACCCTCCTCAAGGTGCGCCATACTGGTCATAAAGTGAAATGCCATCACTTCCCGTGGCAAGACATGCCACGCGATGAATATGATGACATTGATCCCCAATACCAACTGCAAACCTGAGAGACGGCTCAATGCTCCGCTACCGCCACCGCCGTCACGCATGTAGTCACGATCAAAAATTCCCACTCAAACCTGCCCTCAGTTGACGATTACTTTCTGGTAGGCATCTTCATTGAAGCCGACCAGCATATTCTTGCCCACCATCAGTGTCGGTGCTCTCAAGTTGCCGCTCGGGCCGATGATGACCTTGGCCAACTCTTCATTGGATGGACGATCCTTTTTCATGTCATGCTCCACCAATTTTTTCCCGCGTGCGACGATCACCTTATTGGCTGTTGCTGCCAGTTCGAGGGCCTCGTTGGTACCCATGCGAACCTTTTTCGCATCCACTTGCTCCTTGATTTTCACCCCGTCACCCAAGAACTCTTGGGCTTTTTTGCAGGAGGTTCAGCCGTTGCGGTGATACCACCAATCAATTTTTTTCATTCGCGATTCTCCAGATAACTCACTTAAGGCTTTTGGCACATTTCCATCAGCGCCATGGATCCATTATGCCCCGTGAAAATTAATTTCCCACAGGCCCTTGGCCACTACCCCTGATTGACTGATTGGATGACTTCCCTGAGTCTCCGGACCCCCTCGACCACTCGAGGGCCCGGCCTCCCCAGGTAGGCTTCAGGAATCGGAAACACCTGCTCTTGGCGAACTGCGCTGACAGATTCCCAACCCCCCCGCTGAATCACCTTCTCTGTTTTGTACTGGTGGGATGCTACCCCGCACCAGGAAATCACCACCGCTGCCGGGTCATGACAGGTGACTTCCTCCGCGGTGACTTCCCTACTATGGCCATCGTCATCGGCCCAGGGGTTGTATCCGCCGGCAAGCAGCAGCATTTCATTGACCCATGAGTGCCGTGTCGGCACATACACCGGCTTTGGCCACCACTCCACGAGAACCGGGATCGGAGCAATATCCACTTTCTGCTGATCCAATCCACGCTGCATCCAACCGACGAGAGCCTCTCCTCTCTGTGGCACACCCAACAATTCTGCGATTTTGCCAATATCCCTGAAAATGTCTCTGAGGCATCGGGGATCAGGAGCGATGTAGTCGACTCCCATTTGATCAATCTCCTCAACAACCTTTTCGTGGCCGGGAACAGTCAATGAAGCGAGGATGAGATCGGGCTTCAATTCTGCAAGCAGTGGGATGTCTATTGAGAGATCAGGTCCCAACCTGGGAAGACTCTTGAGGGGACCTTGGGGGTGATCAGAATGATCGTCAATTCCGATGAGAACGTGGGCCATGCCCAGCGCACAAACGATTTCGGTATTGGAGCAGGTCAAAGATGCGACTCTCATGACCTCAAGATAACCGCTGCAGTCGTGGAGGTCAGGGACTCGTGGAAACCTGATCGGTTCTGGGCAACAGGAAACCCAAAAGACCGCAATAGGCCTCCAGAACATCATTGCCTTCGGCAGATTCCATCCTTGAAACATCCGGATCCGTCACATAAACCAGTGCCCGAATCTTGCCTTCCGACTTCAATGGCTTCACACAGAGGCTTCTGACCCCGGTTCGATACAGGCATTCCAGAGTTTGTGTTCTGGGATCATCGACGATTCGGGGGGTCAGCAAGCTTTTGCCACTCTTCCAAATCTCCTCCACCAGAGGTAGGGCGATTCTTTCCTGGTGGCTCTTCAGGGTTTGACCTTGACTATCGACTCCGCATGCGACGTGAATCGCATCACCTTTGCGCGTCAGGATCCAGCCTTGCTCCCCACCCAGCGCTCGTACCAATGCCGACATCGACTTGGGGATCAGCACTCTGGGCAATGGCAACGAGGATGCTTCTGCCAAGAGTCGGCTCACTCTCAATAACTCAGCGGAGTGGGAATCCTCCACAACTGTGACAACGCTATCGGGATTCCCTGAGCAATCTGCGGCTTCCAGATGGTCGGCATCCTCTTCCGCAGCTTCTTCGGGGCTAACCACTTCGGGGACCTCATGCCCCCCCTCAAGGGGTGTCGACACCTTTTGGCTCGCCAAATATAGTGGTCGCAACGGGCCGGGAAGAGATTCGGAAAACGCCTGATGCAAACGGTCGCAAAGACGATAACTCTGGCGAGCCTCTTCCAACTGGCGTACCTCGACTTGCAAATCAGCAATCTGGGTCAATATTCGTATGCGAAGTTCGAGTGCGGAACGATCTCTTGCTTGCTTCTCCAAGGATTCCCAACACGCAAGAACCTCTTCATGGTCGCGCCCATTCAGAAGATCGATGGCATTCCCCAGGTGACTGACCTCAAATGACATGTGGTGATAAGAGGCGAGTCCCTCAATTTTCTGTAACTTATCGAGGATTTCCCCTGCTTTGACTGCATCAGATCGATCAAGATGCAGCCATCCCAACTCGATCATGCATTCGATCAACCACGACCCTATACCACCCCTTGAATAAACTCCGAATGCCCTCAAAAGGTCACTTTCCGCTTCCCTCAGATCCCCGGTTTTGCGACGAATCTTTCCCCTGAGGAAATGATTTCTATTACGAAGAAAGCGCATGTTCAATTGGCCACTGATCTCCGCGGATGATTCGATCTTCCTCAGTGCATCTTCCAAATCACCACAGCGGAAGAGGACAGCGGCATGTTGATGAAGACACATCGCCCGGCCAGCGCGGTCTCCGGTCTCTTCCGTCGCCTGATGGACCTGCTCGATGAGGGTAAGAGCCTCATCGATGTGCCCTGCAGCAAGTTGAGATCCTGCGATCGCATTCAGCGTACGAATAATCCCGGGGGAATCTTCGAGGCCTTCATAAATCTCCAATGCTTTTTGCTGGTAATCGATAGCCTGGTCAAACTCACCACGGGAGTGGGAAGCATGCCCAATCGTCGTCAAGAATTGGGCTTTCTCAGAAGTCGAATCAGCATCGTCGAGGAGTGAGAGCCCTTCGGCACTGATGCTCATCGCTTTCTCATGATCTCCGGTGCAATGATGGATCCATGCCAATGATCCGAGTACACGGCGCTGCTCCTGCTCACGGGAATCCGATTCGAGTCGCAACACCATATCTGCAGACTCCTTGAGCCACCTGAGTGCTGCTGGATAATCCCCGAGGATTTCTTCGATTTTCCCCAGATTGCGCAATGCTCGAATCCGGTAGAGATCTGTTTCGACACTGCGCTGTTCATTCTCGACCGATTGGGAAACCACCTTCTGAAATGATTCACTCGCCAGATCATGGCGGCCGAGCAAAATCGATACATCACCGATTTTTTCCCAAACAGCCAAGTGCTCCAAGAGTTGAAGTTCGACCGAGTCCAGCCTCTCCAGTGCCTGTTGATAATGCTCCAAGGCTTTCTCATCGGCATGAATCTCCTGCATCGCCTCACCCGCTGCCAAGAGGTGGTTCAGGGCTCTGCCAGGACAATCAGATCTCTGATAGTGAAATGAGAGTTCTTCATGAATCGGAGAAAGGTCTTCTCCGTGGTAACTCTCCAATCCCTCGGCCAGCAACCCGTGAAGCCTTCGCGCCTCCGCAGGTGGAATATCTCGGCATATGATTTCCTGCAATTTGGGCTGCATGATGGCGTAGGTGGGTCTTCCAGATTCCAGGCTTCGCGAAACCATGCCGCGGGCATCGAGCTCCCTGAGATCATCCCTGAGTGTGGCTTTGAGCCCCCCCACTGACTCAAGAAGTTTGACCGGGGCAGGGCGCCCATACAGAGCGAGGAGCCTGAGCAAACTCCGGGGTCTCTCCTGCAGGACTCTTACACGACGGTGCAGTACTTGGTGAATACCGGCGGGGAGTTCCACCCTGGACAATTCCCCACCTCCACGAATACTCCAACCATCAGAATCCCTGTAGATGATCCCCTCTTCCTGAAGCACCTTGAGCATCTCGACTATGAAGAGGGGGTTACCCGCTGTTCTTTCCTCAAGCCTGTCCAAAAAATTCGACGGAACCGCATCTACCTGCAATACGTGCTGAATCAATTCAGCAATCTGAGGTCGACCAAATCTTTTCAATGCCAGCTCATCGATGATTCCTGCTTCGGCATGGAGGTCGAGGAATTCCTTCAAGGCAGGAGACTTTTGATCGTCATCACGCATCGTCAATACGAGAAGCAAGCGACTCTTGGACTCCTCTTGACGAATCCTTTCAACCAATCGTTGCAACAAACTGACAGTGGAATCATCTGCCCAATGAAGATTGTTGACAACAAGGACACAAGGACGCTCCTCAGAGCACCTTTCCATGAAGCTGGCAAGCTGATCGATCAACTGCCTTCCCAGTGAACCGAAGCCTTGGTCTTTATCGATCGAAGAATCCGATTCCTGCAGACGAGGGCATACCCTCTTCAACAGTGGTGCATTCTCTTTGTATAGATCAGATTCCATGCCCACGGAGAGAACCATTTGTTCAAAAATCGTTTTGAATGGCTGATATGGTTCCTGACACGTTTCGATGCAATGCCCAGTGAAGAGGGGGATTTCACGCAGTTTCAAATGATGAGCAAACTCATCGAGAAGTCTGCTTTTGCCAATTCCAATCTCTCCAGAGACGAGCAATAGGGGATGACTCCTATCGACACTTCTGTCTTCTCCACCCTCACGCAGCGCCAACCCGGTTGCTCTTTCAACTCCATCCCTCAGATGCTCCAGTTCAAACCGGCGACCGATCAAACGGTTGCTGTGGAGGTAAGACATCTGGGTTTCTGCGGTCTCCACCTGCCAATGCCTACCCGCACCCGCACTGACCGCCTGGATGATTTCCCGTGCAGTGGAAAACCTGTTCTCAGGATCCTTCTCCAGCAGTCGCAGAATAATCTCGATCAGCCATGGGAATTCCCCGGCGAGGTCTCTTCGCAGGTCTTCCCGCCAACGCCCATCGACCCTTCCCACTGCTGTTCCATCGGGAGAGACAAATGGCAACCTCCCTGTGAGAATTTGATACAGGGTAACGCCGAAGGAGTACAGATCTGCTCTGCGATCTGGTGTTCCCCCGTCGATGATTTCGGGTGCAACGTAGTGCAAGGTTCCTTTGATGGCGAAGTCAAATGTGCCGGTGATCTTTTCTGCCAATCCAAAGTCGATCAGTTTTGCAACAGGAGGCCCCAAGCAACGATCAGTCGATCCGTCCGCTGTGGCATCCTGGATGACCTTGGAGGTCTGATCCGAACCGAGTTGGCGTGTACGAGTGACCAATATGTTGTCCGGTTTGATATCGAAGTGAACGTAACCTTGTGAATGGATGTACTCCAGGGCCCTGCAAATTTGCACGACCACATCAAGTAACTCTGCTTCTTCAAATGAAGTTGCTGCTCCGAGAAAATCATCTCCCCTGATAAATTCGCTGACGATAAACCAGTCATGACTTTCATGGATCCGGCCAAAGTCATGGACTCTGGCAAGATTCGGATGACGGAGCCGGGTCAGGGCCTCGTATTCGACCTTGGACCATTCTTCTGAATCTTCGAGCCGGTCAGAGCGGAGAATTTTGAGCGCAACCTTGCGACGAACACGGGTGAGATCTTCGCAGAGAATCACCGTTCCCATGGCACCTTCTCCGAGTTGACGGAGGATGCGATAGCGACCATTGATCGTTTCACCCGCTTGGACAGAACCCATCGTAATTCCCCGGGAACAGGGCTTCATGGACGCTGATGGATGCGCCTACCGCTCCCGAATAAGAATACGACGAGATGCCAAATTTGGCCGCTCAAGCGGCGAGGAGTGCCGTTTAATGCACTTATAGAGGGATTTGTGAGGACACCGGAAATTTCCCGTTCACCTCACCTGGCGAAAGGGGTCCTCCTGCTGAATCTGCACCTGGAGGATATCGATTTGGGAGAGGAACTGTTGGGCACTGTCAAGAATGCCCGCATCTGCCGAAGGATTGTTGCGGAAATCGGACTGCACCCGTTTCAGGTCTGCTTCCGCTTTGCCCAATACCCCCTTGGCCACCTCCTGCCAGTATCTCTTGATCGCATTGTCACCGGTCCCCCTGGATCGCTTCATGTAATCCTTGGCACGATCGTCGACCCAGAATTTGACCCTGGTGAGGATAATCAGTGCTTCGTCCTCGGTCATGGTAGGCACGATGCTGTCCAGCCCCCGATACTCATCTGCCTGCTGACTATTCATCTCGGCAGATCCGCCAAAAGGCATCCCCAAAAATGAAAGGACGACCAAAGTGACAACAGGCAATCCTACGAGCGCACAGATTCCAATGATCAGATCACCCAGGTCGAAATCGTCATCCTCTGCACGCACGACATTGGGTTGCGACTTTGGCGGGGGAGTTGCCTTGGGTGCTGACTTCGTTGGTCGAGTAACTTTTCGCTGCGCCAAGACTATTCCTCATCCTCGGTGAAAAAGGGAGCCACTTTGGCCAGATCACCGATGACGGTCTGGATGGTCGTGAAATCGGAATTGTATCCAGAGTATTCTGGAGGAAGGGTTCCATCCTCGTTGCGAACGTCTGCCAACATCTCCCTCAACTTTTGTTGGGTTGCGCTCGAAAAATCCATCGCACGCTGCCACTTTCGGGCAAATTCCCGCGAATCTTCGTCGCTTCGCAACTGAACCACTTCCCTGGACATGGAACGTGATTTGGCGATGTCTCTCTGAATTGCCCGGTACTCCTTGTCGTTGGTGGTCTTCTCGACGACGATTGCTGGCTCCGTTGGACGATTGACGAAACTCCAGGCGAACATCGCAACGGTCCCCACCAGCAGAACCAGGGTCACGATGACTACAGCGGGGTGGGCCCCCTTCTTTGGTTGCGGACGATAAGGTTTTTTCTCTTCTGCTCCGGTCCCATTACCGTCATCGGCACTGGGGCGGCCCCTCTGCGGGCGGCGGCGGACTCTGCTCATGGGATCACTCCTCCCTGGGTTCCCTCTTCTTCAACAACCCCCGGCGGGACATGCCGGCAGGTTATTCCCCGTGAAGAATTGGGTAAGGCTCGATGGTAGCGACTTGGCACGGAAGGGTCAACGAGGCCTGAGCGAGGGTGCAAAGATGGCAAACCACCCCTCTTCAACCGTCTCCATGGTGATTTCGCCTTCTCCGGGAAGAATCAGGCGGACTTCTGCCGATTTCACTGTTCCTTCGGGACCCTCACAGCCGTGCAGTCGAGCCTCGCCATCCAGGGTACAGAAGATGCTGCAGCGGTCCTTGGGCGCGGGCAGGTTCCCTGACCAACTCCCTTGGAGCTCCATGATTTGATACGGCTCCACAGAAAGCCGTGTCCGCCAGGAATCGGTGTCGGTCGGATCAGCCTGAATCCATGTGGGAGCCTCCTCCGAAGAGACCTTTGAGGCCTGATCCAAATGCAACTCCCTCGGCCTCCCATCCGTACCGACAGTATCCCCATCATGAATCCTGAAAGTGACGTCACTGGGTTGTTGTATTTCGGCCAACAGGATCCCCCCACCGATGGAGTGAACCGTACCGGGAGGGATGTGAACGAGATCGCCGGAAGCAACTGGAATCCTCTCGAGAGCTGCACTGATTTCCTTCCCAGATGAGATGGCCCCGAGAAGTCGCTCCATATCCCATCCCGCCGAGTACCCTGCCATGACCGTCGCGCCCGGTTCCGCATCCAGGATCAGCCAAGTCTCTTCTTTGCCGGTCTCTCCGAGTCCCAGGGATTTTGCGAGGTCATCTCCAGGATGAACCTGGACCGACAAGTCACTGCGGGCATCGATCCACTTGAATAACAATGGAAAGCTCACCGGAGAAGCAACAGAGCCAAACTCACTTCCGAGGACCATCTCTGGATTATTGCGAATCAATTGGCTCAGGGACTTCCCTGCATAGGGACCGCTCAAAATTTTTGAATGCGATTCTTCGTCGCCGACGGTAGAGACCAACCAGATTTCACCGAGGTTGCCGTGGAATGCATCGCTTTCGGTGAGATATCGCTGCAGTTTATTGCCACCCCAAGGTTTCTCGACAGGCGTGGCGGATAACTTCAGAACAGTTCGCTGCTGGCTGTTCAAGCGTTCTCCATACTCTCCGCCTCAGTCAACATCTCCCGCGCCTCTTCCAGGGATCTGGTGGTTGCCCGATCTCCACGCAGCATCGAGGCGATCTCCTCGATCCTGTCTTCCCCGGTCAACTCTTCGAGGAAGGTACGGGTGACCCCCGAATCGATGCTTTTGACCACACGATGTTGTCGCTCGCCGTGACACGCCACTTGGGGAAGATGGGTCACACACATCACCTGATGATTCTCCCCGATCTCCCGGAGTTTCCGTCCGATCGAGAAACCCATGCGGCCACCGACATTGCTGTCGATCTCATCGAAGACGAGGGTTCCTGTTCCAGACACTCCTGCAAGGGTTTTCTGCAGAGCCAACATCACCCTGGACAACTCTCCCCCACTGGCGACCGCGGCAAGTGGTTGAACCGGCTCCCCTGGATTTGCGCTGAAACAGATTTGGAATCGATCCTGGCCAAACTCATTCATGCCATTCCAGCTCTCCGAATCTGGTAACTGATCGAGAACACCGGTCAATTCGGCTTTCTCAAGACCGAGATCTGCCAGTTCCTCCGCACACTGTTGTGTCAATTTCAAGATGACTGACTGCCTGGCTTCACTCAATTGATGCGCACCATCCGTCAACTGCTGAATGCAGCGCTTCAACCCGGAAAGCAGCTGGGGCAACTCTTCGGCATCCCCCGAAATGCGGGTGAATTCTTCTTTGCACTCCTCAAGAAAGAGAATCAAATCCTCCTCCGGTCGGTGGAACTTCTCCTCCAATGTGACGATGGTGTCGAGTCGGCGACGTTTACGATCGAGAGCAACCGGATCGATGTCGAGATCCGTTTCCAGGGCCGCCACTTCGCGCATCGCTTCTTCGAGGAGAGTCCGGGAATGGAGGCTTGCCTCACGCAGATTTGCAATCCCGGGGTGGAGTGCATCAAATCCCTGAAGGTCGCGCTCAGTGGACCCCAGAGTGTCGATCACAGCACCGTCACCTTCAACAATCGACTCTCTGGCGCTGGAAATCACTGCCAGGACCCGATCCCTCTCTTCAAGAAGATCCAACTCCTGCTCAAGAGTTACCCGCTGTCCACTGACCAATTGAGCTTCTTCCAATTCCTCGATGACATGCTCAAGGAAAACCGCCCGATCCTTTCGGTCACGCTGATTCGCCTCGATAGATTCGATTCGCAGCTCCAAATCCCTCGCTTCATGCCAAGAACGAGAATGGGATTTGCGCAATTCCAGCAGACCGCCAAAACGATCGAGAAGGTCCAATTGAGTTTCCGACTTGAGAAGGGTCAGTGCCTGCCCCTGTCCGATGACCTCGATCAACAGCGGGGCGATCCTCCTGAGTACACGCGCCGTCGACTCACGGCCATCGATGCGACAGCGGCTGCGCCCTTCCCGGGAAATTTCCCTTTCGATGATCAATTCATCATCCTCGACGGGGGTTCCCAGCTCTTCGCCAATCTTTTCGGTGAGCTCACCTGTCAACTGGAAGATTCCACGGACGGTCGCCTTGTCTGCACCTCTGCGAATCATGTCGGTGCGGGCGCGTTCCCCGCGCAACATCAGCATCGATGCCAGCAGCATCGATTTCCCCACTCCCGTTTCCCCGGTCAAAACGTGGAGCCCACCACTGGGGTCAAACTCGACCTGTTCGATCAAGCCCAGATCTTCCACTGACAGATGAACCAACACTTGCGATGCTCTCCTTAGCCGACCCTACAGCCGGCAGCGACTTTCCCATTAGGGCCCAACAATCGGACCACTTCCCCATCCTGTACTGCCAAGAGCATTCCCTTCGATTCGACCCCCCTGATCGTCGCCGGCTGCAGATTCCAGACGACGATGATGGTTGCTCCCAGCAACTCATCTGCGGTGTAGTGTGATCGAACGCCGGCGACGATTTGGCGCTGCTCATCACCCCCGTCGATTTTCAACAACCACAATCTGTCAGCCTTCGGATGAGGCTCCACTTCGACGACTCGAGCGGTGCGCAATTCCACCTTCATGAAGTCATCAAATGAGATGGGGGCGATCATTTCAGACTCTTGGTTGGCAACTGTTTCTTCTTCAGCCATGGAATACCCCTCCCGGGCCCGGATTTTCGGATTATCGCTCGCTCTGAGCATGCACTTTGCGGGAACATCTAATACCCCCGGGATGGGACTTGCAACGTCTCACCGTTCACCCTGGAAATAAAAAAACCCCGCTCTCAAGAGCGGGGTTTCGAGTCTTCTTCAATCAAAGTCTTCTTCAATGCGCGGGTGAATTGACACTAGAATCCGTCATTCAGGAGCTTTTCAAGCATCTCCCTGACGGGTCCCTCGTCACCCTCCTTAAAGCCCTCGCTCATCTCACTGATCCGTTCCTCTGATTTTTTCTCCAGAGGGGATCCTTCCCCGGGTAACTCATGGATCCTTTCAAGCAGAGGCAGGTGGCTCGAAGGAGTATCGATCTGGTCCTCAGGCCTCAGAACTCCGTGATCACTGGGGTCCACTTCCGGTTTCGCAGTAGCGTCACCCACTTCTCCTGGGCCATCTGCTTTTTCTGCGCCAGCCGCTTCGTCCACTCCCCCGGCTTCTTCAGAGCCTTTGAGTCCTTCCGATTGCTCTGGGCCACCGTCAGGCTTCTCGGTCCTGCCTGGAGCGTCAGGCCCATCTCCCTCAATTCCGCCAACACCATCGATTTGATCGACGTTCATCCATCCCTACTTTCCCTTTGAGACCGCTTCGATAACGACTGACAGGGTGTCTCGAGTCCCTGCAGGCGACGCTCCCCCCCCCGGGGTTGGAATCTTGGTGAGAGATTCACGCGTACCTTCGTCATCGGCTGTGGCTGGAGTCTACTTGAGGACTTTTTCAGAAAAAATACCCGGATCGGGACTCCACGCCATTTTGACACTGCCTCAAATCGCCACAAAAAGCCCTTAACCATAAGTTTTATAATGACTTATGACTTATCAGGGCAAAAAAGAACCTCCCCCGGACCATCCAGGGGAGGCGATAGTGCAACCTGAGAATCCCGTGTGGGACCCGCTTCTCACACGAATCCTCGTCGATGAGGGTGCACCCAAATTTTCAGGTCAACCATTACAGGACCGGCAAACCCGATCGGGTGAGCTCACGGATGCGGATTTCGACCGACTTTTCAGATTCCGACTTTTTCACGGCATCCTTGCGCTTCTTCTTGTCCGAGTCCTTCTTGTTGGAGTTCTTCTTGTCCGAGTCCTTCTTGTTGGAGTTCTTCTTGTTGGAGTTCTTCTTGTTGGAGTTCTTCTTGTTG